>NZ_CAMCBS010000006.1 GCF_945873075.1 uncultured Moraxella sp.
AAGCAGCTGCACCAGTTGCATCAGCACCAGCATCAAGCCAAACGCACAACCTGCCTGATCTAGGTGTGGACAGTGCTGAAGTCGCTGATGTAATGGTGAAAGTTGGTGATACTGTGACCAAAGATCAGCCGTTGATTCTAGTTGAATCAGACAAAGCATCTGTGGAAGTACCTGCACCGGTTGATGGTGTTGTAGAAGCTATCCTTGTCAAACAAGGCGATGCCGTATCAAACGGTCAAGCATTCATCACCATCAAAGGTGGTGCATCTGTTGACACTGCACCGGCTGCCCCTGCACAAGCAGAACAGTCTGCACAAGCACCTGTACTAGCAACAGCTGAACAGCCTGCACAAGCAGCTGCACCAGTTGCATCAGCACCAGCATCAAGCCAAACGCACAACCTGCCCGATCTGGGCGTGGACAGTGCTGAAGTTGCTGATGTGATGGTCAAGGTTGGCGATACCGTCACCAAAGATCAACCATTAATTTTGGTGGAATCAGACAAGGCATCTGTGGAAGTGCCTGCACCGGTTGATGGTGTTGTAGAAGCTATCCTTGTTAAGCAAGGCGATGCCGTATCAAACGGTCAAGCGTTCATCACCATCAAAGGTGGTGCACAGGCTTCTGCGCCTGTGGCGACTGCTACACCTGCCGCACCTGCACAAGCGCCACAAGCCAGTGCGCCAAAAGCAGCTGCACCACAAGCAAGCGCAGCACCAAGTCAAAAATTGCCTGAAGCTGTCGTGAACGAAAAAGCACGCAATGCTCATGCAGGCCCTGCGGTGCGTAAGCTGGCTCGTGAGATGGGTGTGGATATTAGCCTTGTGACAGGTACAGCAGCACATGGTCGTATCCTAAAAGAAGACCTATTCGGCTATGTCAAGAGCGTGATGAGCGGCGCTACCAAGCCTGCAGCTGCAGCAAGTGCACAAGCTCCTGCGGCACGAGTTGGCTTGCCACCACTACCAGATATGTCAAACAAAGAAATCTGGGGTGAGATTGAGACTGTTGAGCTATCTCGACTACAAAAAGTCTCTATCCCACAGTTGAACTTGAACACGCTGATTCCGCAAGTCACCCAGTTTGACCTAGCGGACATCACCGACACCGAGAACTTGCGCAATGAGCTTAAGGGCGAATTTAAAGCGCAGGGCGTAAGCCTAACCATCTTGGCATTTATCGTTAAGGCAGTGGCATATGCGCTGACTCAGCATCCAAAATTCAACAGCCATGTCTCTGATGACAACACCCAAATGATTATCCGTAAGTCGGTCAATATGGGTATCGCTGTCGCAACGGATGATGGTCTGATTGTCCCTGTCATCAAAGATGCACAAGCTAAGGGCATCCGTCAGCTGGCTGTGGAAATTGGTGAACTTGCCAAAAAAGCTCGTGATAAGAAGCTGTCTGCCAAAGAACTGCAAGGCGCAAGCTTCACCATCTCAAGTCAAGGCAATATGGGCGGTACTTACTTCACGCCACTGGTCAATTTCCCACAAGTGGCAATTTTGGGTATCTCAGAATCAACCTTCCAACCACGCTGGAATGGCAAAGAGTTTGAGCCACGCCTAATGCTACCGCTGTCATTGTCTTATGACCATCGCGCCATCAATGGCGCTGATGCGGCAGTATTTACACGCTATATCGCCAAGCTATTGGCAGATCCACGCCGTATCTTGATGTAAGATATATCGTGTCAAGACGACAAAAAGGTGGCTTCGGCTGCCTTTTTTGTTATACTACATGAGTATCAAGGTTGGAGTTTATTATGCAAAAAGTTGCAATAGTATTTTTATACATCTATGAGTTTAACAAGTTTGACAAATCAATCTCTTAGGGTCTTTTTCGTCTAATGCAGGCTGATAGTACTGAAATTAAGTTTACATAAAATGGCAAAAGTCTTTTATTATGATGTGTATAAGTATAAAGAAAGTGGTGACTTTTACCATTTTAAGCTATTATTATGATAGTTAAGTTCTGTAATGTATAATACGGCACCATTTGAGATGATAAGCCGCCCAAGCTAAAAGTGTGGTTTGGCTTAAACTATGCGGTGCATTCTTATCATAAAGCCGATATAACTTCTATTTAGGTCTGGCGTTATTGATTTCAGTGACAGTTAAAGGTTTAGTTGTGCGAGCCATAACAGTACAGATGCCATCTAAAAGAGTGTAAAAATAAGCTGTACTGTTATTTATACTGTTATCAATACCAGATTTCAAGGTGGTATAGGCATCCACCGGACAACAAAAAACCCTTAAAGCTATATACTTCAAGAGTTTTCGTGTATTTTCGAATCCTTTCGGACTCTTGAATGGTACCAGTGGTCGGACTCGAACCGACACGCTTTTAAGGGCAACGGATTTTGAATCCGTCGTGTCTACCAATTTCACCACACTGGCATGTATGGTTAGCCTAACTGGCTATGTGTGCGTATTATACAGGAAAATTTTGAGCGGTCAAGCGTTTTTTTTGAAATTTATTTTATGTAAGCACTACTGGATTGATCTTTATGTAATATGTGCCGATTTGTGTGTCATCCATGCGTTAGGGGTTGCGCTTACATTACAACTCATCTAAGATAAGCATAATGGTGCGACCAACAAGGAGTGTTTATGTTCAAAGAATACAGCCAATACGACGCCATGGAACTTGCTAAGCCGATCAATGATGGGCAAATCAGCCCAAAAGAAGTCTTATTGGCAGCGATAGAGCATGCTGATCGCTTAAATCCCTCCCCAAATGCCATCTTCACCGCTTTGATGAGAAGGCACTGGCGGCGTGCGATACATTGCCCAAAGGAGCGTTTTTTGGCGTGCCATTTTTGTTAAAGGATTTATTGTACGAATATGCAGGCGAGCCTTTATCCATGGGCAGTCGCAGTGTGTGTGATCCCTAAGCACGACAACACAATCGTCAAACGCATCAAGCAAGCAGGGCTTAACTGCTTTGGCAAAACCAATACCCCAGAATTTGGCCTAATCATCACCACCGAACCCAAAGCTTTTGGGGCAACGCACAATCCCTTTAAGCATGGCTACAGCACAGGCGGCTCATCTGGCGGTAGTGCCGCTGCTGTCGCCAGTGGCATTGTACCGATGGCAGTCAGCGGTGATGGCGGCGGCTCTATCCGCTTTCCCGCGGCGTGGTGCGGTGTCTTTGGGCTAAAGCCCACGCGAGGCAGAAATCCCATTTCATCACTATTGGGCGAAGATTGGCTTGGTGCTGTGGCAAATCATGCCATCATACGCACCGTGCGTGACAGTGCCATGATGCTCGATGTGCTAAGCGGTGCAGAAATCGGTGCGCCTTTTGTTCTGCCGTCTGACAGCTTTTATCAGGCGAGCCAAACACCGCCAAAACGCCCAAAAATCACACTGCACAAGCGTCCTTTGGTCGCCAATACACCGATTGATGACGATGTCATGGACTGCCTTCATACGACCGTCAAGCGACTCGCCGATATGGGGCATATCATCGAAGAAGCTGAGCTTGATGTGGATATAGAAAGGTTGTGGCAGGATTTTTTAGTGGTGGTCGGCTGTCATACGGCGCATTTGGTGGATGAGATTGCACGCACACATGGCAAAGCGATGATTGCAGGTCTTGAACCACAAACTCTAAACCTCGCCATGTTTGGCAGATCTATGACGGCGCTGGATTTATTAACTGCCAAACAAGGATGGCACAGCGTGCGTTATCAAGTGGATAAACTGCTGCAAGACTACGATGTCATTCTATGCCCGACCGTGCCTACGCCTGCCGTACCGCATGAGCAGCTACCGCCAAAGCTGATGGATGAATTTATGATGGGTCTAACCAATCCTTTTAAATTTGGTAAATGGCTACTCAAATCAGGCGTCGTAGAAAAACTTAGCCATCCTGTCCAGTCCAAGATGGCGTTTACCATGCTTGCCAACATCACCGGCATGCCTGCGATGAGCGCGCCTGCGGGCATGAGCCGTGGTGGCTTGCCGATTGGGATGCAGCTCATCGCTCGGCTCAACGATGAAAAGACCCTATTTGCCATCGCAGGTGAGATGAAGCGGGCAGGGTGGTTTGTCAAGACGCCGATAGGTGACTGTTTACAATCATCATTGACTGATTATTAAAAAAATTCTCAGTGCTGTATGAGCTACATTTGAGATAGATTTTGGGATTGGTGATAATTTGGGTCAAAATGCCATGACTGGGTTTATTTTATGCTAAAATAGCGATAGTTTTTTTTTGAATTTTTATATAATTTACATGACAATTTCAAATAATTTTAGCCAATCAACACTCCCAACCAAGCCCAATTTCAAACATACCCTGCCATCGCTGGGTGGTGCGGATTTGGCGTATTGGCTTGCGATGACCGCCAAAAACCAAGATCGGCTGATTGTGATGATTACCATTAATCAAAATGAACTCAATCAGTTAGAAACTGAACTTGCGTTTTTTGGGGTGGATGCGCAGGTGTTCGCCGATTGGGAAATCTTGGCATACGATCAGCTCTCGGTGCACCAAGACATCACGTCAGAGCGGATTGCACTACTCACGCATATGCCAAAATCAGGGGTGCTACTGGTATCGGCGCAGACCTTGATGCAGCGCATTGCACCGCCAAGCTGGTTGATTGGGCGACATTTTGACCTGCAAGTCGGTGATCGATTTGATATTGACGAGCAAAGACAGCGTCTAGCAACCGCAGGCTACATCGCCACCGACAATGTCTTTGAGCCGGGGGAATATGCGGTGCGCGGTAGTATCGTCGATATTTTTGCGGTGGGGCAGGCGTTGCCGTTTCGCTTGGATTTATTTGATGATGAAATCGAAAGCATTCGGTTTTTTGATCCAGAATCACAGCGGACATTAAGCGATGATTCTTTAGAGAAATTGCGTAAAGATGCACAAGCAGGGCTGAATAATTTAGTATTTCACAAGCTACCATCGACCGCCAAAGTCAGCCAATTTAGCCTATTGCCCGCACGAGAATTCCCCCTAGAAGAAGGGCGAGAGCAATTTCGCCAAAACTTCGCTAGCCTATTCCCCAATGCCAGTGCACGCAAGCTTGACCTACACACTGATGTCATGGCAGGCATTGCACCATCGGGCATTGAGTATTATGCGCCGCTGTTTTTTGAGATTGAATCATGGATGACGACAGGGACGCTGTTTAGCTACTTGCCAAGCGATGCACTGCTTGTCAGCCATCATGACATCAGTACGCACCATGAGCAGTATTGGCAACAAATCCAAACCCGCTATCAGTCACGAGCGCATGATAAAGATTTGCCAATTTTGCCACCTGATTATTTATTTTTACCAAATAATGAATTTCATCAATCGCTCAAAGCCTACCCTAGAGTCATCATTGATACCCAAGATGGTGCAGTGCAGATGGATGGCGTCAGTGTACGCACGCCGCCTGTGCTACCGATTAATCATCAGTCGGCTGAGCCATTGTCGGCACTGCTTGAGTTTATCGAGCAGACACCGCAGCCGATGCTCCTACTGGCTGAGAGTGCAGGTCGCCGTGAGATTATCCTTGAGCTATTAAAAGGGAAAATCGCCACCAAAGTCGTTGCTGATTTTGATGAATTTTTGAGCAATCAAGCAAACTTTGTCACAGATAGTATTGCCATTAGCGTTGCGCCGATTGAGCGTTGGCTGTGGGTGGATGGCGAAGGCGGTTTTTGTGTCATCAGCGAGACGCAGATTTTTGGGCGGCAGGTATTGCAGACTCGCCGTCGTCGGCAGTCGAGCGTGTCGCAGGCGTTTTTGATCAAGTCGGTGACTGAGCTGACCGAAGGGGCGCTTGTCGTGCATCTTGAGCATGGGATTGGGCGTTATCATGGGCTGATTGTACTTGATGTGGGTGAAGGCGAGCAAGAGTTTATTCACCTAAAATACGCCGATGATGCCAGTATCTATGTACCGATTACCAATCTTGCTTTGATCGGTCGCTATAGCGGTACGGACTCTGAAGCAGTGGCATTATCCAAGATTGGCTCGGGTAAGTGGGAAAAAGCCAAGCTTAAGGCACTTGAGCAAATCCACGATGTCGCCGCCGAATTGCTCAATGTACAAGCACGGCGTAACGCCAAAGCAGGCATCAGCTTTGAGGTGGATATGGCGCAGTATGAGCTGTTCGCCAGTCAGTTCGCCTTTGAAGAGACCATTGACCAAGCTGCCGCCATCAACGCCATTATCCATGATATGAAACAGTCCAAGCCGATGGACCGCTTGATTTGTGGTGATGTAGGCTTTGGCAAGACCGAAGTGGCAATGCGTGCGGCATTCATCGCTGTGCAAGCAGGCTATCAAGTGGCGGTGCTCGTGCCGACGACACTGTTGGCAGGCCAGCATGAAGACAGTTTTTTGAACCGCTTTGCCGATTGGCCAATCCGTATCGAGAGCCTATCTCGTTTTGGTAACAAAAAACACCATGAACAAGTGCTTACTGATTTGGCAGCGGGCAAAGTTGATATCGTCATCGGCACACACAAGATGCTCCAAGACGATGTGACATTTGCCAAGCTTGGACTGATGATTATTGATGAAGAGCACCGCTTTGGTGTCCGTCACAAAGAGCGTATCAAAGCGATGCAAAGCGAGATTGACAGTCTGTCGATGACCGCCACGCCGATTCCCCGCACGCTAAATATGGCATTGTCAGGGATGCAGGATATTTCCATTATTGCCACACCGCCCGCCAGACGCCTAGCGATTAAGACTTTTTTGATGCCCAAGTCAGATGAAGTGATTGTCGATGCAATCTTGCGTGAGATTTTGCGTGGTGGGCAGGTGTATTATCTGCATAATGATGTGGCAAGTATCGAAGCAGCGGCGGAGAGCCTAAGAAATCTTGTCGGCGAAGCTCGTGTAGCGGTGGCACATGGACAGATGCATGAGCGAGAGCTGGCGGCGGTGATGAGTGATTTTTATCACAAAAAATTCAATATCCTAGTGGCGAGTACCATCATCGAAACCGGTATCGATGTGCCGAATGCCAACACCATCATCATCAACCGTGCTGATAAATTTGGCATCGCACAGCTGCACCAGCTGCGTGGGCGAGTGGGGCGTAGTCACCATCAGGCGTATTGCTATCTGCTTGTGCCATCGCTCAAGGGGCTTAGTAGCGACGCTAAAAAACGCCTAAACGCCATCACTCGAGCCAATACACTGGGCGCAGGCTTTATGCTGGCGTCCGAAGACCTTGAGATTCGTGGCGCAGGCGAGATTTTGGGCAAGGAGCAATCGGGTAATATGCAGACCATTGGCTTTGGGTTGTATATGGATATGCTTGAGCGTGCGACCCGTGCCATCAAACAGGGCAAGACGCCAAGCCTTGCGACACCGCTTGATTTGATTAGCGAAATTGACATTCATGCATCGGCGCTGATTCCTGATGACTATCTGGGTGATGTGCATGAGCGACTGCTATTTTATAAGCGTATCAGTAGCCTTGAGACGGTGGATGAGCTGATTGAGATTCGTACCGAGATGATTGACCGCTTTGGGGCATTGCCTGTGCCGACGCAGAATCTATTTGCCGTGCATCGCTGTCGTATCCGTGCCAAAGCACTTGGCATTACCAAGATGGATGCCACCGAACGCCATATCACCATTGAGTTTCGTCCTGATACGCCTGTTGATGGATTAGCGATTATCAAGCTGATTCAGTCGGGTGATGGCTATCGGATGCAAGGGGCGACGGCGATTCGCTATACTGCCAAAGCGGCGATGGATACGCAGATGCGTATTGATAAGCTTGGCGAGTTGCTACTGTATTTTGAAGGGCAATTAAACACGCACGAAGCGGGCTAATTTGCCAAAATTTCAAGCGTATGCATAACAAAGTTATGAAATTTTATGCTACAATAGCAGTGTTTTTTGGGCGTATTGCCAAGATTTTGATAATAATTTGAGAATAACTATGTTTCAACTACATCCGACTCTTGCCAAGGATACTTTTTTGGTGGGTGATTTTCCGTTATCGACGGTACGACTGATGAATGATTGCCAGTTTCCGTGGCTGATTTTGGTGCCACGAGTATCGGGTATCAAAGAGATTTATGAGCTAAGCCAAGCTGACCAAGTGCAGTTTTTGCGTGAGTCAAGTTGGGTATCTAGCCAGATGGCGAAGATTTTTGGTGCTGACAAGATGAATGTCGCCGCCCTAGGCAATCAAGTGCCACAGCTGCATTTTCATCATATCGTGCGTTACCAAAATGATGTCGCTTGGCCAAATCCTGTGTGGGGGCGTCCTGCCATCCCATACACCGCCGAAGTGCTAAGCCATATGCAGCAGACGCTGATGATGGCACTGCGTGGTCATCATGAGATGCCATTTGATTGGAAGATGTCAGTATAAGGCTTAAGTTGTTGATTATAATCATTTTTTTTAGATTGATAATCAACTTTCTACTACCTTAAATACTACCAAAGCCCTGCATATTACTACGCAGGGCTTTGTTTATTTTGACTAAAGGCATTGGCTATGGATTATTAAGATTAGCCAAGTTCTTTGATGGCTTCATTAAAGGATAGGGCGGTTGCGTCTTTTTCATTAATCAACAGCTCCAAACCTTCCGTTTGCCAATCAATGCCAATGGTTTCATCATTCCACACGATACTTCGCTCACTATCTTTATGATAAAAGTTTGTGGTTTTGTATAAAAATTGGGTATTATCTTCTAACGCAACAAAGCCATGAGCAAAGCCTGCTGGTATCCAAAATTGGCGATGTGTTTCGGTATTTAATTCCACACCGACCCATTGTCCAAAGGTTGGCGAGTTTTTACGAATATCTACTGCGACATCAAAGGCACGACCTTGCACCACACGCACCAATTTGCCTTGGGCATAAGGTGCAATTTGATAATGCAATCCACGCAACACACCCTTTGCTGACATAGAATGGTTATCTTGTACAAAGGTTGGTACATCAAAACCACGTTCTTTGAGTGCTTTTTCAAATACATTTTGGTTAAAACTTTCCATAAACCAACCACGCTCATCAGCAAAAATACGTGGTTCAAAAATCAATAGTTCAGGGATTTTGGTTTCTATGACGTTCATGTTTGCACCTTAACCATTGTGTTCTTTATGCAATTTTAATAAATATTGTCCGTAGCCTGTTTTCTTAAAAAACTCTGCTCGTGCTAATAATTGTTCATCATTTATCCAGCCATTCGCATAGGCAATTTCTTCTAAACATGCTACTTTTAAGCCCTGTCGATGTTCAATGGTTTGTACAAATCGGCTTGCATCAAGTAATGAATCGTGTGTTCCTGTATCGAGCCAAGCAAAACCACGCCCAAGCAATTCAACATTTAATGTATCTTTTTGTAAATACACATTATTAACATCAGTGATTTCTAATTCACCGCGATGCGAAGGTTTGATATTTTTGGCGATTTCTACCACATCATTGTCATAAAAATAAAGTCCAGTTACGGCATAATGTGATTTTGGCTCGGCAGGTTTTTCTTCAATGCTTAAGGCTTTGCCATTTTTATCAAATTCTACCACACCAAAACGCTCTGGGTCATTCACATAATAGCCAAATACGGTCGCTCCTGTTGTCTGTGCTGATGCACGGCGTAATTGTTCGCTAAAATGCTGACCGTAGAAGATATTATCACCCAAAATTAAGCAAACATTATCATCGCCAATAAATTCTTCACCTAAAATAAAGGCCTCTGCTAAGCCATCTGGACTTGGTTGGACTTTGTAGGATAATTTTAAGCCAATCTCTTCACCTGTTCCCAGTAGTTTTTCAAAATTTGGTAAATCTTCAGGCGTTGAAATAATCAAAATTTCTTGAATACCTGCCAACATCAGCACCGATAATGGATAATAAATCATCGGTTTATCATAAATTGGCAATAATTGTTTTGATGTTCCCATGGTGATTGGGTATAGGCGAGTGCCTGACCCGCCTGCCAAGATAATGCCTTTACGGTTTTTAGTTATCATGAATCAGTTCTCCAAGCACTTGGCGAACGCCTTGTTGCCAATGTGGTAAATGTAATAAAAAATTGCGTTGTAATTTGCTGGTATTAAGTCGTGAATTATGTGGACGCTTCGCAGGCGTTGGGTAATCTGCTGTGCCAATGGCATTGATTTGTTTCACCATCAAGTCTGCCCCCATTTCTTGAGCCACATCAAAAATAAACTTAGCATAGTCATACCATGAACATTCGCCTTGTGGTGCAAGATGGTAATGCCCCATCTCAATACTTGTAGAGTTCAGCTGATATTGACGAATGATTTGGGCGGTAATGTCTGCAATCAAACTTGCCCCTGTTGGACTACCAATTTGGTCGGCAATAATTCCAAGCGTTTCACGGCTTGCTCCCAGTTTTAACATGGTTTTGATAAAATTATTGCCATGTGTGCCATAGACCCAACTGGTGCGAAGGTTGATAAAGTTTGCTCCGCTTTGTTCAAGTGCAAGTTCGCCTTGACGCTTGGTTTGCCCATACACATTGATAGGGTTGGTATTATCTTCTTCTGTCCAAGCAGTTTCGCCTGTACCATCAAACACATAATCGGTTGAATAATGTATCAATAGGGCTTGATGTTGTTTTGCTAACTCTGCCAAATGTTTTACAGCCAAATGGTTAATTAACTCTGCTTGCACAGCATCGCTTTCGGCTTTATCAACCGCAGTATAAGCGGCCCCATTAACCACAATATCAGGGCAAATTTGCTGAAATGCGTGTGTTATTGCATCAAAATTCGCCACATCACCACATAAACCATCAGCATTGCTATGACGGTCTAGGGCATAAACCTGTCCTAAGGGTTGTAAACTTCTGTCTAGTTCCCAACCGACTTGACCGTTTTTACCTAAAAGTAAAATTTTCATGATGTTTTTTGTTCCTGTAACCGCTCATATAAAGTATCAATTTGAGTAATATCACCATCTTTGGACAAAATAGGTAATTGATTAACTTTTGCAGTAGCATAATGAAACATATCAAATTTACGCTTATCTAAATTTTTATGTTGTCCAGCTTGTCGAGCAGAATATTCATCAAAACGATAGAGTTCAATTGCTAAATCAGACACATTATTTGTAATATCAAGTGTTTGAAATTCTGCCAAGGCTTGCATTAAGCGATGAAATTTCTCGTTTTCTTCAAATGTAATGCCACGCAATACTTCATAACGAATTAAGGGCGTAAGTACAAATTTGCTTTCTGTTGATGAAAGTAAATTTGCAAACTCTTGTAAAACCGCTTTACGCTTTTCTTTATCAGCATTTTCATCTAGTAAATATATTAAATAATTGGTATCTAGCAAATAAGTCGTCATCATTATTTCTCCATATTTGCCAGTTCTGCTTGTACAAGAGCCAATAAAGCTTGTTTTGCAATAAGTTGTTCATCGGCTTGTACGGCTTGAAGTTTCATTTTATTTAAATCAACATCAAAGGCATCTTTTAATACATCAATAAAAGAGGCTTTATTTGGTGATTCAATAGGACGACTATATACGACACCATCTTCTATATTGCGTTCTAAGCGATAAGCTTCGCCTTGTTGTAACTGGCTAATCACCAATGATGAATGCGTTGATACGATAAAAGTTGTATTGACAAATAACCGTTTTAATAGTGGAATGATTTTAACCTGCCATTGATTGTGCAAATGACTTTCTATTTCATCAATGATAACCACACCACGAACATGAGCGATATTTTGCTCATTGGTATAATAACTATAGCCTGAAATAATCGCTTGTAGAATTTTTAGAATAGAAGTAAATCCACTGGATAACTCGGATAATTCTGTTTTTTGATTGGCAACCTTAATAAATACTCGATGATTACCCGATATTTCCAAAAACTCAGCATCAATGCGTGAATCAATTTCATGCAATAAGCGTAATAAAGTGATAATTTCAATTTCACGATTATCTGCATCCGCTTGGAAACGATTAGACGATTGAGCTCGTTGAATTAACCATGACTCAATATTGCTCGTCATATTTAAGTTTTTTAGCTTATCTGAATCATTTTTAAATGCTTGTTTAATCTGCTCCAAATAGTTTTGTAGTCGTTGCTGTTTATCGCCCAAGCTAGCAATGCTATCATAATGATTCAGGCGTTGTATCGTACTTCGTTGTTGAGCAGCAATATAAACTACTGGTAAATGGTGTTTTATTTGAACAAAAGGGTTGTTGGAAATGTGAATATAATCTTCTTGATGGTTATTTAAAAATTCTTGACCATCAATTACAAGATGACGAAAAGGTAGCCCATGGTAGTCTAAATATAGATTATTTTGGCGTTGCCAATGTTCGCTGGCAAGTAACAATACTGCAAACAAACTTTCTAACAGTTTGGTTTTACCTATGCCATTTTCACCAATAAAAGTATAAACTCTTTGGGGTGAGATTAAATCCAATTGAATCTGTCCCACACCTTTTACCGCAAAGAATTTTATATTTTTTGTGAGAATATCTATCATGGTTTTAATCCTGATATTGCTTATTTATCCAGTTTTGGTATTCACCGCTTTGAACGTGCTCAACCCACTCTTGATTATCCAAATACCATTGCACCGTTTTACGCAAGCCTGTGGCAAAGGTTTCTTGTGGTGTCCAACCTAAATCCGCCCCAATTTTGCTTGCATCAATGGCATAGCGTAAGTCATGCCCTGGGCGGTCTTTCACATAAGTGATTAAATCTCTAAAATGCACAACGCCTTTTGGTTTATTTGGTGCAAGCTCTTCTAATAATTCACAAATGGCTTTGACCACATCAATATTTTTCTGCTCATTGTGTCCGCCAATGTTGTAAGTTTCGCCCACTTTTGCGGTTGTTGCCACTAAAAATAAGGCACGAGCATGGTCTTCTACATAGAGCCAATCACGGATTTGTAAGCCATTGCCATATACAGGTAAAGGCTTGCCATTTAACGCATTTAAAATAGTTAATGGAATTAATTTTTCAGGGAAATGATAAGGCCCGTAATTATTTGAGCAATTCGTAATTACCACAGGCAAGCCATAAGTACGGTGCCATGCACGCACTAAATGGTCAGAACTGGCTTTACTGGCGGAATACGGTGAACTTGGAGCATAAGGTGTGGTTTCAGTAAATAAATCGTCTGTGCCTTCCAAATCGCCATACACTTCATCGGTTGAAATATGATGGAAACGGAATGTTGCCTTTTTATCCTCACTTAACCCATGATAATAATGGCGAGCGACTTCTAACAGCGTATAAGTACCGATAATATTGGTTTGAATAAATTCGCTTGAACCGGTAATCGAACGGTCCACATGACTTTCTGCCGCCAAGTGCATAATGATATCTGGAGCAAATTCATTAAACAATCGCTCAATTTCCGTACGATTACAAATATCTGTTTGGCTAAATTGATAGCGTGGATTGTCAGACACAGATAATAAGGATTCTAAATTGCCTGCATAAGTCAATTTGTCCACATTTAACACATGATGCTCGGTCGTTTGCAAAATATGGCGAACAACAGCTGAACCGATAAATCCTGCACCGCCTGTGATTAGGATGTTCATTGCGTAAATTCCAAAAAAATCATAAATCAATATTAATTCTTAAGTATGTAAGTTGTCTTGGTTAAAGAATAATGTTACCAATTAAATTATTGGTAACATTATACATATCATACATAGTCAAGATTTGGGAGGGTTGAGCAGATTTTGAGAATGTCCATTCCTTAATTTCCGAATAGAGTCCCTAACCCAATGAGCAAAAGCTCTAGACTTTAAAAATTTTTTTCTAGTTGCCCGAATTTTTTCTTTGATTTTTCTAAAAAACTTGCTTATAGGATTTACTTTTTTGTAAAAATAGTAAACCATCTCATACATCTCATCATCCCTTTGATTTCGAGAGGTTGTATTGTGAATATGCCAAATTAACTCATTTTTGGTTTTTTCAGCATCTTGAAGTAATATGTGTAAAAGTCCAAAATTTGCTTGATTATCCAAAAGAGCTTGGCGAACCATGGCGTTACAATATTCTGTTTGATATTTTAGGTGCTTGTCCACCCCAGCAATGACAGGGTTACCGTAAGTACCGTTTGCATTTGGACGGTGATGATAGTAGGCTAATTTTTTATTTAAGGTCTTGATTTCGCCAAGTCTAAACAGTCTCAAGTTATAGTCCCAATCTCCCAATACGGGTAGATTTTCATTAAAACCACCAATAAGTTTTGCAGCTCTCATTCTGATGAGTAGGCAGATTGGCGGCGCAATATTGCCTTTAATTAAGGTGTTGATATCAACAAATTCTTTCCAGTAACCCCAATCAAATATAGCAAGTTCTTTAACAGTATCATTATTGATCTCTTCATGAACAACTTGACAATTGCATATGACAGCAACGGCTGACTTATCTAGCTGTAAGAATTGCACAGTTTCTTGTAAGAATTCCGGATGCCATGAATCATCATCGTCATGCACAACTAAAAATTCTTCATGCGCAATTTGAAAGGCGCAGTTTGATGCCGCTTCCATGCCTAATGAAGTTGGGTTGTGGATTATGGTAATTCTTTGCTGCAGATTATGTGAATAAACATCCACTAAATCTTCAACATCTTTTGGATCACCACCATCATTGACTATATACAAATGCCAATTTTGGTAGCTCTGCTCCAAGACGCTATTAATTGCTCTTGCTAATAAGATAGCACGATTTTTGGTGCGCATGATAATAGCGACTGAACCATCGGCTTTTATTTGATGATTGTCTTGTAGCTCATTGATAATAGGGTATAATTGATTATTAAGCACCGTCATTAGTCCTTCTCAAAATTTACTTTTGATTAATTCTGGATAGTAATCAAAGTGTTGGCGAGCGATTTGGTATGCTGTAGGATTTTTTTCTTTTATACCAAGATTAATCCAATGGGTCATCACACCCGCAGGCCAACCTCCTCTGTGAAGCAAAACAGAAACTTGCTCTTGTGTTTTTGGCAGATTGTTAGGAATAATCCGATGAAACTCATCATGATTGTGTAGCATGCTATGTTCTATTGCGCCTAATGTTTCTATTTCATGTTTATTTGGAGAGCAAAAAACCTGAGCCATGGCAGCATTTGCACTAGCAATGCTAATATCAGTAGCTAGAATACCCATATAACTTCCAGTTGTTACCCATTCAGATATTGCTTGCAAGGCATAGTCTTGAAATAACTTAAAAGTCTCATTAAATGAGTTGATGTATGCATATCCCTTATCTTCCTTTAGGGTCGGATAGTAACATCCGTCCGTATTGGATAAATAAAAATCAACTGTTGTTTGATGATCGGCTGAATGAAAATTTTCCAGCAGATTGATTGAGTTCATCAGTGTAGTTGTTTCATCCTGTCTGAGAAATTTATTCCAAAAAGCGGCAGTCATTGGCCCATTTTTATATAGCCTACCTGTGGTATTTTGACGAAATAAACCATAATAATAGCCATATACTTTTGAGTCAACGCCAAAGTAACTGCGTAAGCTGGCAATAGACATTTGAATAGTACCATTCCAACCTAAGTCAACTACAGCAATCTTGTTATTATCACTCATTAGTCCTTCTTGATGATAGTAATTAGTTGTGTTTTCAAACACTTGCTTAAAAACAGGTAGTAAATCATCAAGTAAAAATTCTTGAATATAGCCCTTAACCTCATCTATCCTAGACCAGTCAATTTTTGAGTTTAGATTGCCAAAAATAGTTTTGAATCCATCTTGATAAATTCTTGTTTGAGAAATATTGAATGGCTCAAAAATTTGAGCGTAGCTATCCTCTGGTTCACAAGATTCATTGATAATAAAGTTTAGCGATGCATCAGATAGGCATCGATCTTTAACAATTTCTGTATAGCATAAAGAGTATCTTAAAACTCGTCTTGAGACATATAGATAGCTCGATGTACAGCCGATTTTATTATCAAAATCTTGAAGTTGCCAAGCTTTATGGATTGCCTGAGCATCTCTTGCGCAGAAAAATACATGGTCAATTTTCTGAGTTTTAATTTGCTCTGCTAGCCAATTTGTAAAACTGTATAAAATTATTGATCCTAAAGATGTGCCCAAGGAAGACCACATATATTTTTTGGTACAAGAATCCAAACTTTTTCGAAGCTTAGTAGCTTGACTAAGAAAAGAAAATGGTAATAAGTTAGGATTTAATTCCGCACCCACTCGGCGTTCGTTTAGGAATCTATCGTAGTGTTTTGTTTGAATGCCATATTTGTTTGGTGTTATAACATCCGCATGGATATTGTCTCCAAAATGAAAGATTTTTTTTCATTTCCAACGACATTTTTTACTTCGGTCCAGATTTTGCCACTATGTTTGGTTTTGCCAAAAAATGAAGAAACGAATAAATAGTCGTAATTATCAAACCCATTAGTTTTTAGAATCATTTCAATGTCTTGTGGATGAAGATACATGTCAGAGACAAAGATGATGGTTTTGCCTAGCTTTTTTAGCTGAGAGATTAATTCGGAGTGATCGGAAATGGCGACACAAAGGTCAATCTCAGAGCTCACTTCACAAGATTTTGCAGCATTTGCAAAATCTTGTGTATAACCAAATTGAGCAACTAACGCATTATAAATTTCGTCAATAGTAATTTCTTCAGCTCTATTTTTGTTGAAGGCCGTATTTCTAGCTTGCTGTTCTGCAAGCAGGCGATTTTTTGCAAAGCCTCTTGCAAGAATATATCCTTGTGATACTAGCTTTGCCTCAATAAAAGCAAAAACATCAATAGGGCATTCAACCAATCGAGTCACAACGGTATCAAATACATCAAAAGAAATAATATCAAAATCTTGAAGTTGATTTAACATCAAGTCAACATAGTTTTTATTTGTTGCCATTCTATTTTTTTCATAATCTGTACGAACCGCTAAAAGCATTTGATTTGCATCAAAATGAGCGTTGGATATGGTCATAAGAGTCCTTATTTGAAAATGTTAAGTGTATCAAATTATGTTATTTAGATGGTTAGTTGGCTTTTGTTAAACTTCTTAACTTAGCATAATACCCATTTTGAGCCATCAATTCTTGATGACTGCCCTCTTCAATAATCTTACCTTCGTCCATGACGACAATGCGATCAGCCTGTTCGATAGTGGTCAGACGATGAGCGACAATGATACTCGTGCGACCATGCATCAAGCGTTCAAGTGCTTGCTGTACAAGGCGCTCTGACTCATTATCAAGTGCGCTTGTCGCTTCATCAAGCAGTAGGATTGGCGCATCTTTTAGGATGGCACGAGCGATCGATACACGCTGACGCTGACCGCCAGATAGCTGACCGCCATTAGCACCGATTGGTTGGTGCAGCCCTAATGGGTGTTTATTGACCAAGTCGGACAAATTCGCCGCTTCTAGTGCTGCCATTACATCACTTTCTGTCGCATCAGGGCGTGAGTAGCGCACATTTTCAAACAAAGTATCGTCAAACAAAAACACATCTTGAGACACCAGTGAGAACTGTGCACGCAGATTAACTAGGCGAAGCTCATTAATATCTATACCATCAAGCGTAATGCATCCTGCAGTTGGTGTTACAAAGCGGGGTAATAGATTGACCGCTGTCGTCTTGCCAGAGCCAGAGCGACCCACAAAAGCAACTTTCTCACCGGCATTAATGGTTAGGCAAAAATTATTAAGTGCTTTACGACTTTCGTTATTATATTGTACATCAATGTTGCAAAATTGCAAGTTGCCAGCAACATTATTAAGCTCAATTTTGCCTTGATCGACTTCAGGTTCGGTATCGAGAAATTGACATACGGAATCTGCTGCCAAAAACATCGTCTGCATGGGAATGGTGATGTTGGCAAGGTTTTTGATCGGGCCAAACATCTGCATCATCGCTACAATGAATGCCATAAACTCACCGATGGTTGTGACGCCATTTTGGCTTTGCCACAGAGCAATAAAAATCACCACAGCGAGCGCAGTCGATCCGATCGCTTCACTGATGGGTGAGCGAGCAGCGGTGGCCTGCATGATTTTTTTACCAAGACGGACGATCGTGTTATTAACATCGCCAAAGCGCTTGGCAGCTTGGGATTGACCGCCAAATAATTTCACCACTCGATGACCTTGATGTACTTCATTGACAGTGCTATTCAGCGTACCGATGGATAGCTGAGCACCGTTAATGATATTCTTGAGTCGATTGCGATAATATCGGGTTAGTGCTGATAAAATCGGAAACATGACCATAATGGTAAGTGCTAGTTGCCAGTTGAGATAAAACAGCACGCATACCAAGCCGATGACGATCAGTGTATCACGAGTCAGCACAATAAAGACATTGCTGGCGTTATTGATTGAGCTTTCGGCCATTTGTACGATATTCATCAATACTTGTCCAGATGGCGTGTCTTGAAAATAACTCGATGGCAAGGTAAGCATCTTATCAAACATATCACGGCGCAGATGGCTGATGGCGACGACCGCTACCCAAGTCATCAAATACTGGCTGATAAAGCGACAAATGCCACGAAAAATCACCAAAGCCATAAAAAAGATAGGAACAATCCAAACCTTATTTTCTGTCCCCCAAATCGCATACATAAAGCTGTCTTTGAGATGCTTGAAGCTGGCGATTAGTCCATCGCCATCCTGAATTGGCGCAGTACCATCAGGAATGGCAAAGCCTTGATTGACAAGTGGTGCGATAAATGCTGCTAAATAGCTTTCGGTAAATGCCACACCGACGATCGCAAGCAATGCGGCGATGATGCGAAATTTATACGGCTTGACATAAGTCATCAGACGCATAAAGCTTTTGGTGTCTTCTTGGCTAAATAGCCCAAAGGTGAGTTTGCTGATCATGGTCGCTCTTATTGTTTGGTGTGTGTGGTTGTGGTTTGTCGTAAGCAGTTATCCAGTGCGATAAACGGATGAATACCGAGCATATAATGTATCCAGTTGGTAAAAGAATACTTATAAATAATCTCTTGATTTGGCGATCGATAAGGTTTTTTGAGAAAACTCTGTATTTCTTCGGGGGTGATGTGATCGGTCCATATCAAGATATTGTGATCATCATAAAAATCATACTGTGCGATATTGGCATTGTTCGTGATGAGTTTTTTGGCGTAATATAACGCTTCAAACGCTCGAAAAGACAAGCCGCCATGCACATCATTTAAGATATCTACAACAATATCTGCAGATTCGACATTTGCCAAATTCTCTTCAAATGAGATGTTTTTATCCAAAAAAGTTACCGAATAAGGCTTGTATTCACTTTGCTTATGTTGCTGACCGCTTATGCCAGCAATCAAAAACATGGGTTCTATGTCTGATTGATGTAGGCAGTTAAGCATTTTTAGCAAAGTGGGCGTTCGCTGATCTAAATGAGATCCAACAAAATAAGCTTTTGGTGGCTTATTTTCGTCTTGAGATGTTTTTTGATTTTTTTGGGTATAATCAAAGTAAAAATTTGTGATCAGCTGCAAATCGTATTGATGGTATTTTTGAATATCAGCTGGATCAAAAACAAAAAAATTGTCAAAAAAATGTATTTTTGAGAATACATCTGGGAATCGATCCAATCCATCCCATTGGTAGCCAATTTTTTTGTTAGAAATTTCTTGCAAAAAGCTTAAAAATTCGTCCGAAAACATATCGGGTCGAATGGTTAGCATATAATCAATTTGTTTATGTTGATGCAAGAAATCCAAAAGCATGGCTTTACCTTCTCGATCTTGATTTTTCGCCTTATAGCTAAAATCCCTAAAAATTAATTTGCGAAAAAAATTAACCATTCTTTCAAAAAAATTTTTGTACTGAAACGCAGGGCGTTCATATTTGATCACGGTAAAGCCACAGTGAGAGAGATTTTTGGCAATCAAGTCACTAATCCCCATATCCTGTGGGGCGACCAAGATAATGGTTTTAGCTGCTGAATTAACAGTGGTCATGTTTCGTACTTCCAATGATTACTTGATATTAAGATGAAATTAAATTTAGATATTTTTGTACAGTTGCTGGTAGGTTGAACCAGATTTTTGGCGAGCTTTGAAATTGCATCGGTGCTTGGCAGGCTTCATCCATTTTTTGGGCGAGTGATTCTATGTCTTGAACAGGCACAAGGTTTTGACTTGGCAGAATCTCAGCAGGGCCTGATGGACAATCGGTGCTAATCACTGGCGTATCCAGCACAATCGACTCAAGGATGGCAATTGAAAAACCTTCAAAGTCAGAAGCGATAACCATAATATCAGCGTGTTTTATCCAAGGATAAGGATTTTTTTGAAATCCTGCAAAAATCACTTGCCCATCTAGTCCAAGCTCATGAACCAGTTGTTTATTTTGTTCAAGCAGTGGACCTGTACCAACAAGCACCAAAGGTTTGAGCCGTTTGGATTTGGCATAGGCTCGAATCAAGATGTCATGTCGTTTTTGTTGTTTAAATTTGCCAACATGCACCATGTAGCCTTGATAGGGTGGTTGATATGCGTCAGCATCTATGATGATGGCATCGGCATCGATGGGATTGTAGATGGTTTGGATGTCGCTGTCTTTGCCGAAAAGTGCCAAAAAATCATTGGTGACTCCTTGGCTGACACCAATACAGGGTTTGGATTGATAAATCTGCTTGAGATGCGATAGCTGTGTAGCTGACGCTGAGCGGTATTCTTCGCTCATAGTGTTGTGAATAACCAGATGCACATTTGGCAGTTTGCTTTTATGCAGGATCAGATCCACAGGATATAGATTGGATAGTACCAAATCTGGCATGCCAATTTCACGCATGACAAAGCGATCAAAGGCGGCGCACGCTACAGCACTACGCATAAACTTAGGCAAAATGCGATAGCGACGATAATCAAAATAATGCAGCTGCACACCATCAGGGACTGGCAAATCGATAATTGGCTTAAAATATATGATATGCGCATCGTGACCTGCATCAATCAAGCCTTTGGCAAGCGTCAAAGCAAAGCGTTCTGCGCCATTGCCTTGTAGGGTGAATATCGCTAGTACGACAGTTTTTTTCATTTAAATCGTTCTTTATCAAATTCAATATATCTTCGCTGTGCCTTGCTCATGACTGATAGATGGCGCAGTCCCATGCGTAGCTGTGCCGATAGTCGGCGCAGCTTAAAGGTCAGCTTTTGACCAAAGTTATCATACACTACCGCATGATGCTCAGATCGCCCAATGGTGGAATCGAAGCGCAAATCATCGCCAAGCCCATAAGCGTGCATTTGATCCTGTTGAATCATTGCGGCAGGTTCGATCTGATAGCCGTTCAGTTCATAGCTTGCGCAGATGAAACCATCAGCGATGGCAGGGGCGGATCGTTCTAGTCGGTCTAACAATTTTTTGGCACCACTTGGATATAGGATATAACCACCTGCACCCGTGCGATCTTGATACAATCGATATAGCTGATATTGCTCATTCATCAGCTGATATGCTGGCGTTTTATCGATGATTTTTTTGCGGCTACGCACTTCTAGATTGATCAAGTCAGCATCGCTGATTTTTTTATCAATGTCGGCTAATAGCTGTGCTAAATTCTGCACCAAGACAGCATCATCTTCCAGAATAAGACACGGCTCACCATGCTCAAGCACTGTTTGCCATGCACGCTTATGACTCAAAAAACACGCAAGCTCTACTTTACGAAGCGGGCGCTGCCACCCAAATGCTAGACGGCGATAGTCATCATCACTAATATCATCGACGCTCACAGCAGGCAAGATATCAAAGCTTAGCCCAAGCTGTGCAAACTGTCGCTGCTGAAAGGCGAGTCGATCACTTGATTTTGGTAAATTAATCAATAAAGTTTTCATCAATTACCACCAGCGAGTGCGTTCACGGGTATGGCGTGCACGAAAACGACTATATACCGTATCATGCTCAGCTAGCTGTAGCCGATCAAAAATCTCGATGACGATTTGACCCAGTGGATGATGGGCGCATACTTTATCGAGTCGCCATCGCATATTGCGCAGGCTATCATCTGTACCGACAGCAAAGGCGGCAGTGCCATCAAATAAGGCGACTCGTTCGGTTTGTAGGCGCTGACGCACATCATCATGCTCAATATCTGTAGCTTGGCAGAGTAGTCGCTCAGTTTCTTGAAGTTTGATGGTGTTAATTAGGATGTTGGCATTCATCAATATGGCTTGCAAAGTAGCATCTTCATCATGATCGATGAAGGTGTCACATGCTGATATTAGCCAACGAGTGTTTAAATGTTGTAATAAAAAATCTCTTTCTGCAAGCCATAATGCTTTGAACTTTTGAAAATTGGCTTCGGTGTCGATTTCACGACGAATCAGCACGATCAAGCTTGCGTGGTAGTGGCACAGTGTCGGCAGACCGACGAATTCTTGGCGTAGATCGTTGATATGCGTCTGCAAATCTTTTGCTGAGCCATAGGTGTAGATGGTGTCATCACCTGTGATGAGCGTGGCTTTCATGCTTTCGATGTCTTGACCATCAAGCGCTTGCGTGACAATGTCGGCGCCGAAGCGTCGTTGGTGACGGCTAAAAGAAAACCAGCGTTCTAATTTGGACTTTTGTCTTGGTGGCATGCCATATCCTATGAATCGTGATGATGTCTGTTAATCTAAATGCTTTATTTTACTTGAATTACTGTTTATACGCCAGTGTTTTACCAAATCTCAACCGTCACGAAGCTAGTAAAATGCCCCAATTTTCAGTACAATGGATCAATTTGTTAAGTCTTAGAGTAACACAATGATGAATTACACAATCCGTCGTGCCATGATGTCGATATTAGCGCTATCTGTACTTGGGCTATCGGCCTGCAGTGAATCCACCACTAAAGCCACCGAAACTACCAAAACAGAGTCGGCAGATACGGCGACAGTATCCAATTTTGAAGGCTGTTATGCCATTGAGCAAGGCTCACCTGCATTGATAAAAATCAGTAAAGATGGCACAGGCTATGCGATGCAAATGAAAGAAAATGCCGATAAGGCACAAGCATGGGACGAGCCCGAAATGCTTGATAGCCTAAGCACTGATGATGCTTGGCAATATTTTGCAAGCAACAGCCTGAATCTGAACAAGTCAGACCTAATCGGCGATGCCATCGTGCGTAAAGACAAGGTGATGGCAATGGCACAGGTGCAATCCGCCGCTGCCAATACCAATCCATTTCTTGACAGTGCTTATGTGGTGATGTTGATTAATAAAGTTGCCACCATTTATCAAGTGCTGTGTGATGACACTCGTGTGGATATGATTAAGGACTTTCACCATGCGACACCAAGCACGACACCAAGTGCATCACAAGACAGCACTCAATCAAAATAATACGCGAATCACTGGGGGAGAATATGGGATTTTTGGGTTATTTATTGATGGGTAGTATCGTCTATGTGATAGGCTTTATGGTGAATCTAAAGCTACTTCGCCCCAAGCGTCAAGCAGGCGTGATTGATTCTGCGACGCATCCGATTATCTTATCATGGGTGGGGGCGTGCTTTGTGATTATGCTTGGCGTATCGGCACTGCTTGGGCGATTTGTGCTGGGTCATGATGGCTTTGATTGGGCATTTATTGTGGTCAATAGCCTTGTGGCGACGGCGGTGTTTTATTTTGGGCTTAATCCTGATACATCACAGATGAATTTGCCGGATTGATATTGACTATTGACCACTGTAAATTTTTGGGTCAAGTAATCATTTATCGGCCATTATGATTTGTTGTTCATTTTTTATGATGAATATTGCCGCTGATTTCAAGGTTGATTTTAGCAGATTAACCATGAAATCGGTGGTTTTTTATGCTTAATTCATCAATATTTATGATGTATAAATTTTAATATCTTATATATTTAACTATACGAATTTATATCAATTAATCATATTAAATAAAATACGCGATGGCTTGTTATACATAAATGTATAAAAACAATAAAATCAATAAGTTAATGATAAATCTTTAGTAATATTTGCCAATTATATGACATTATCTATAAGTTATTGCCTATTTATCGTATTTTCTGATAATAGCATAAATTATGCTAATTGATACTTTACCGACCAAAAAAATTAGCGTATGATAGCTACCAAGTTAGCAAGCAAAGCTTGAACAACCTGAACAGGCAGTTGCTTGGCTGACGACTGATTACTAATGTCCCTAAAAATAGGAGTAAGTTATGTCAAATAAACTATTTGATTTGATCGAATCATCAGGTGCTAAGTGGGTAGATTTTCGTTTTACCGACACGCATGGCAAGGAGCTACACCTGACTTTCCCAGCATCGACTGTGGATGAAGACACTCTAGAAGATGGCAAGATGTTCGACGGCTCATCAGTGGCTGGTTGGAAAGGTATCGAAGCATCTGACATGATCTTGCTTCCTGATCCAGAGACTGCCTATCTTGATCCATTCTTTGAAGCGCCAACTGTGGTGGTTACCTGTGATGTCATCGAGCCTGCTACCCTACAAGGCTACGAAAAAGACCCACGCTCAATCGCTCGTCGTGCCGAAACTTACCTAAAATCAACTGGTATCGGCGATACCGCATTCTTTGGTCCAGAGCCTGAATTCTTTGTATTTGACGAAGTCAAATGGGACATCGACCAATCAGGCGCTCGTAGCACCATCAAATCAGAAGCAGCTGCATGGTCAACCAATAATGACTACCCATGGGGCAACAACGGTCAGCGTCCACACGTCAAAGGCGGCTATGCGGTGACTGCACCTGTGGATCACTACCATGATATGCGTGCGGTGATGTGTGATCGCATTGAAGACATCATGGGCGAAGGCCGTGTGGAAGTGCATCACCACGAAGTCGCATCAAGCCAGCTTGAAATCGGCGTATCGTTCAATACTTTGGTCAAAAAAGCAGACGAAGTACAGCAGTTCAAATATGTGGTACAAAATGTTGCGAACCAATTTGGCAAAACGGCAACCTTTATGCCAAAACCAATCGTCGGTGACAACGGCTCAGGTATGCACGTGCATATGTCGATCTCAAAAGATGGCGTAAACACTTTCTCAGGTGATGAGTACGCAGGTCTATCAACCACTGCGCTACACTTCATCGGCGGTATCATCAAGCACGCTCGTGCCCTAAATGCTATCACCAACCCAACGGTGAACAGCTACAAGCGTCTAGTACCGCACTTTGAAGCGCCGATTAAGCTTGCTTACTCAGCATCAAACCGCTCAGCATCGATCCGTATTCCACACGTATCAAGCCCGAAAGCGGTGCGTATCGAAGCTCGCTTCCCAGATCCTGCGGCGAACCCATACCTATGCTTTGCAGCGCTATTGATGGCGGGTATCGATGGTATCGAGAATAAGGTCGATCCGGGTGAGGCAGCGGATAAGAACCTATACGACTTGCCACCAGAAGAAGAAGCATTGATCCCAACTGTGGCAGAAAACCTAGAAGCTGCCCTAAAAGCTCTTAAAGAAGACCATGCCTTCCTACTTAAAGGCGATGTGTTCTCTAAAGAGATGATTGATGCTTATATCGATCTAAAAATGCAAGAAGTACACAAGATGAACGAAGCGGTACATCCACTTGAGTTTGATCTGTACTATCGCTGCTAATCAAATATTGCTAATCTATTCAATGATTTAGCAATACAATCATGAACAAACCCCAAGAGTGTAGTAGCTTTTGGGGTTTGTTTTGTTGATGGGTGATATAAGCTGTGAAAATGATTTTGGGATGAAATCAATGACAATTGGGCAGAATTTGGATAAATTTTCGGTGGTTATTAAAAGAATTGTCCCAAATTGTCCCAAATAATCTGCATAAAATTAGTGGTAATTTGATAAAAATATCATGGCTAAAATGCCGCAGTGTTAGGGTGAAATTTATCAATGGCGAAAAAACAGGCTTTAGGCTACAATAGCCTTATCAATCATTCAATCAAAGTATTTGGATAATCGCGTGAATTTGCAAACTAGCTATGATATGACCATCGTCGGCGCAGGCACAGTGGGGATGGCGTGTGCGATTGCTTTGGCACAGCGTGGGCTCAAGGTGCTATTGCTTGAGCATAAGTCAGCACCAGTGCAGGCGGATTTTGATCGTCGCCTAGCACATCGTGACGCTCGTGTGTATGCGCTTAATCTTGCCAGTATTGAGCTGTTTGAGTCGATTGGCGTTTGGCAGATGCTATCGCGGCAGGCTGATTATACCCGTATGCAAGTCTGGGCAAAAGATGGGCGTGGTGAGCTGAATTTTGGTGATGGTCGGGCAAAACTTGGCTCAATGGTTGAGCCATCGGTCATTGACTATGCCTTGTGGTGTCGTAGTCAGGCGCAGGATTTGGCGGATCATTTGACCATTTGCTATGATGCACGCCTGTGTGCTGATGGCATGGCGGTAGATGAGATGGCTGATGGGGTGGTATTGCGTTTTCTTCATGGTGGACGACAGCAGTGCGTACGCACATCGCTTGTACTAGGTGCAGATGGTCGTGGCTCGATGGTGCGGCAGGCGGCAGGCATTGGCATTGAGACGCTTGATTATCATCAAACTGCCATCTGCTGTGCTATTCATACTGACAAAGCACATACGCATACCGCACGCCAAGTCATGCTACCGACAGGCACGCTAGCACTGCTACCGATTGCTGATTTGCATGATGATGACGATGGGCGATGGCAGTCGGTGGTGTGGACATTGCCACAGGCGGTGGCGCAGGATTATTTGGCGGATTATCAGCGTGAACCTGATTCACTACGCTTGCGATTAGAGCAGGCGAGTGGCTTTGAGCTTGGGCGGATTTTGGCGGTAGAGTCTGTTGCTAGCTTTGCGCTATCAGCTCAGGTAGCGAGTCGCTATCATCAAGGACGCATTGGGCTCATCGGTGATGCAGCTCATGGGGTGCATCCTTTGGCAGGGCAGGGGCTAAACTTAGGACTGCTTGATGTGATTAGGCTGATTGACTGTCTAGAACGGCGTGGCAATCATCACAATAAGGCACTGCACCCACGACTATTGCATGACTATGAGCGAGCGAGTAAAGGGTATAACGCCTTGATGATGCATAGTTTTTCGCTGATTAACTTTGCTTTTGCATCGGGTGTGGCTGATTTGCACGGTGTCGGTCATCTGCGTAGCGAAGTGATGAATATCATTGGCAAAAATCGCACGATGATGCAGTTTTTTGAGCGTCGTGCCAGTGGTCAATGATGAATTTGGGTGTGATAAGGTATTTTTTAGATTTATCACGCCATTTTATAGATAAATCTATCTTGTCAGGCTTTGTGGATTTGATTTATAATTGGTAAATTTGCAGGTGGTGAAGCTGTGCGCCGCCTTTATTCAATCAACCAAAGGATACTCTTATGTCAATCGTCGCCATGAATGCGCTTGATTTAGCAGGTAAACGCGTTTTAATCCGTGAAGATCTCAATGTGCCAATCAAAGATGGCGTCATCACCAGTGATGTGCGCTTGCAAGCGGCATTGCCAACGCTCAAAGATGCACTAGCGCAAGGGGCGGCGGTGCTTGTGGCGTCGCATTTGGGTCGTCCAACCGAAGGCGAGCCTGAAGCCAAATATTCATTAGCACCAGTGGCGGACTATCTTGCCAAGCATCTGGATGCACCTGTACGCTTTGAGACGGATTATTTGGGCGGCGTGGATGTCAACGCAGGCGAGCTTGTATTGCTTGAGAATGTTCGCTTTAATGTGGGCGAAAAGAAAAATTCAGCCGAGCTGTCTGAACAATACGCCAATTTATGCGATGTATTTGTGATGGATGCCTTTGGTACGGCGCATCGTGCACAAGCATCCACCGAAGGGGTAATCCGTGCGGCCGCAGCTCAAGGCAAAGCAGTCTGCTCAGGTAATCTATTAACCGAAGAGTTATCAGCACTATCTCGTGCACTGGATAATCCTGCTGCACCTGTATTGGCTATCGTCGGCGGCTCAAAAGTTTCAACAAAGCTTGATGTACTACTTAGCCTAGCTGATAAATGCGATAGCATCGTTGTCGGTGGTGGTATTGCTAATACCTTCCTTGCGGCAACCGGTGTTAATGTCGGTGCATCGCTTTATGAGCCTGATTTGATTGATACAGCTAAAGAAATCATGACCAAGACCCAAATTCTACTACCATCAGAAGTGGTGGTGGCTGACAAATCACAAATCGATTTTGAAGACTTTTTGGGTTCGCTTGCCAAAGCGGATGCGGTGGTCAAATCAGTCAATGACATCGGTGATAATGAGATGATTTTGGATATCTCAGAAGCTAGCGCCAATGAAATCGCTAAGCACATCAAGTTAGCAGCGACCATCCTTTGGAATGGCCCTGTGGGTGTGTTTGAAGTGGATAAATTTGGCACAGGCACTCAGATTCTGTCATTGGCGGTCAAAGACAGTGCAGGCTTTAGCATTGCAGGTGGTGGCGATACACTGGCGGCGATTGACAAATATCAAGTGGCAGATGATGTCAGCTATCTATCAACAGGTGGTGGTGCATTCCTTGAGTTTGTTGAAGGTAAGACCTTGCCTGCGATTGCAGCTTTGGCCGAAAGTAACAAATAATTTGTAATAAAGTAGCTAACTTAAGCCATTGTTACTTTTTGTTGCATTTGCTTGATTGTGCTTGTCAAATCAAGCATCTTTGGCTAAACTAAGTGGCGTAAGTAGGTCTGATTACCCGTATTTGGGTAAGCAATCAACAAGAGAGATTAAATATGAAAAAAATCGCATTGGTAGCCCTTGCTGCACTTGTGTTAGCAGCTTGCTCAAAGCAAGAGCAAAAAGCTGAAGAAGCACCTGCGGCACAGACTGAGCAAGTCGCCAAAGAAGCCGAAGCTGCTGCTCAACAAGTCGCCCCTGCACAAGAAGGTGCAACAACTGAGCCTGCTCAAGCTGCAGATGGTGCAGCTGCACAGCCGGAACAGCCAGCAGCTCAAGCCGATACTGCAGAAGCAAAAGCACCTGAAGATCAGCAGTACTGATTAGTACCACTCGTTGTGATTCGATGAGATTGACAGCATCAATGAGCTATGTTCGTTGATGCTGTTTTTATTATTAATGTACAAAAATTTGCACACGCAAGCGATGCAAACAAGTGCAAGTGATGTGAATTTTTGATATAATAACGCTCAAATTAACACGCCCACAGGGCATCTAGGAGAATGAATATGGCATTGGTATCACTACGCCAATTACTTGATCATGCTGGTGAGCACGCTTATGGCTTGCCTGCGTTTAATGTCAATAACTTAGAGCAAATGCGTGCCATTATGATGGCGGCTGACAAGACGGATTCGCCAGTGATTGTACAGGCATCTGCAGGTGCTCGCAAATACGCAGGCGCACCATTTTTGCGCCATCTGATTCTATCAGCGATCGAAGAGTGGCCACACATTCCTGTGGTGATGCACCAAGATCACGGCACAAGCCCTGCAGTGTGTCAACGCTCAATTCAGCTTGGCTTTAGCTCGGTGATGATGGATGGCTCGCTTAAAGAAGACGGCAAAACCCCTGCTGATTATGACTACAATGTTGGTGTGACTCGTGAAGTGGTCAAAATGGCACACGCTTGCGGTGTCTCAGTCGAAGGTGAAATCGGCTGTCTAGGCAGTCTAGAAACTGGTATGGCGGGCGAAGAAGACGGCGTCGGCGCTGAAGGTGTGCTTGACCACAGCCAGCTATTGACTTCAGTCGAAGAAGCTCGTCAGTTTGTCGCTGATACCAATGTTGATGCGCTTGCCATTGCGGTAGGTACATCACATGGTGCGTACAAATTCACTCGCCCACCGACAGGCGATATCCTAGCGATTGACCGCATCAAAGAAATCCACGAAGCACTGCCAAATACCCATCTAGTCATGCACGGCTCAAGCTCAGTGCCACAAGAATGGCTAAAAATCATCAACGAAAATGGCGGTAATATCGGCGAGACCTATGGCGTGCCAGTAGAACAGCTTGTCGATGCCATCAAGCATGGCGTGCGTAAAATCAACATCGACACCGATTTGCGCCTAGCATCGACCGGTGCGATTCGTAAGTTCATGACTGAGCATCCAGCTGAGTTTGACCCACGCAAATATTTGGCAGCGTCAATGAAAGCGATGGAAGAAATCTGTGTTGCTCGTTATGAAGCCTTTGGTGCAGCGGGTAATGCCAGCAAGATTCGCCCAATCAGCCTAGAGTCGATGGTCGGATATTACAAATAAATGATTGGTCTAATCAAAGGACAGGTGCAGTCGCTGAATGCACCTGTTGCATGTATTGTTACCAGTGGCGGTGTTGGCTATGAGATTGAGTTGCCGATACCGTCATTTTGTCAGCTGGTGCTTGGTGCAGAAGTTTGCGTATTTACACATCTATCCGTGCGTGAAGATGCGCACAGCTTGTTCGGCTTTATTGATAAGCAAGACCGCGATGTGTTTCGCAAGCTAATCAAAATCAATGGCGTCGGTGCAAAAATGGCATTAGCCATGCTATCCACGCTATCGGCAGGTGAAATCAAGCGAGCTGTTGAGCAGGATAATGATGTTGCCTTAGTACGAGTACCGGGCATTGGCAAAAAAACCGCACAGCGCATTATCCTAGATCTTAAGGGTAAATTGGCTGAATTTGGCGATGTATCCCCAACAGATGTTGGCGGTTTGTTTGAGTCATCGGATACCATTAGCAATCCAATGCAGGTGATTGCCGAAGTCGAAAGTGCATTGATAAGTCTTGGCTACAAAGAAAAAGAAGCTCAAGCCGCCATCAAAAATGCACAGTCAGATGACACCACAACCACGCAAGCCCTGCTAAAAGCCGCTTTGCGTCAGTTATCGGGATTTTGATGTAGTTACAATGTCTTTGCATTGACTGTATTTTGTATTTAATAAAGCCAAGTAATTGATTTACTTGGCTTTATTTATGTAGATGAAAAGAGTGGGCATTTGTCAGTTAGTTAAAGCTTGTTTGCGCTCTATCATCGATCGAGAGCATCGATAGCAGTGCCTGCATACTGGCTGAACGAGTCAGATTTGGATTGGTGACGACACCCAAATGACGTTGAAGCTCGATATTTTCTGCCATGTCAATTTTGATGAGATCTTGATTGATCAAGGTCTCGGGTAGTACCGACCAGCCCAGACCAACAGAGACCAGCATACGAATGGACTCAAGCGGGTTGGTACTCATCGTCGCATAGGGGCGTAGGTTATGTTTGGCAAATTCAGCCAAAGTAATTTGACTGGTAAAGGTGTTAGCAGCCGGCAAGATAGCAGGGTGGTGTGCGAGCTGTAGTAGGCTCACCTTTGATTTTTGGGCAAGGGGGCTAAGCGTACCTGTCACAAAGTACAAAGGATCACTCCATAGCGTGTGATAATTGAGTCTGCGATCAAAAGTCGGCGGTAGGGTCAAAAAGGCAAGGGAAATCTCGCCTTCAAGCACTGCCTTGTGCGCTTCTTCAGAATCCACAAAACGCACTTCAAGCTGTACGGCAGGATAGGACTGAATAAATCGCTTTAGCACGGGTGCAAGGTGATGTAAGCCAATATGATGGCTTGTACCAATAACCAAGCGACCTGATGCCACTTCTTTGGCGTGCTGTAGGCTAGCTTTACACGCTTCATAATCATCGAGCCAACGACGCACAAACGGTAGCAAATCATGCGCTGCTGCCGTTGGGATGATGCTGCGACCAACGGTATCAAACAGCACCGTGCCAAACTCATCTTCAAGATTCTTGATGCGTTTGCTGACAGCAGGCTGTGTGATGTACAGTTTCTCGGCAGCGCCTGAGATACTGCCTGTTTGCATGACTGCAACAAAAGTCGCAAGATTTGTCGTATTCATAGAGCCATCACTTGTTTTACTGATGTAAATGATATGGATAGCTTAATGTATTCCAAAAAGTTTTGCAATCAAAATTTATAGGAATTATGAAGATAACGACAAGTCTCAACAGTTATTCATGATAGAATTCATGAATTTTATAAAAAACCATCAATAAAGCAGCATAACAAAAGATGCTAACAAGGCATAGTACCAAAAAAGCAATGGCGGTTTGTTCTACGGGTACAGATTTGGCAAGCGGATTGTGCACCATGCCAGTGCCCAGAAATAGCCAGTTAATTGCAATCTGCACCAAAAAACCAACTGCACTGATGCAAGCCGATGCTTTTTCGCTGCTTGATGGTTTTTTGCGGATAATGATAAAGCCGATCGCAAAGACGATGGCGAATAAAACGGCAGAAATTGCATAAATCATGGCAAGATACCCTGTTGCTTATGATTACATAAGTGTAACATAAAATTACTTAAATAGTGGATATAAATGATGAATTGGTTATTTATCATTCCAAAAAGTTAATAATTTAATAAAAAATATAAATTATTATTATGGATTTATTTTTGCTATAATTACGCATATCTATTAAACTATAGCTAATCGAACAAGGCAACACTTGACAATAAACCATCTTGAACGGACGATTGGGAAGTGCTTTTGTTTTATGGTATAATGATTATACCGAATTAGTATAGATTGTTTAATAATTTTTAAATTTACCCAACCATTTAGGAGTACAAAATGGCAGGCAAAACCCTTTATGACAAATTATGGGACGACCATTTGGTCAAACAACGTGATGATGGCTCAAGTTTGATTTACATTGACCGTCAATTATTACACGAAGTAACATCACCACAAGCATTTGAAGGCTTGGAGCTTGCAGGTCGCAAGCCTTGGCGTTTATCGGCAAATGTCGCAACCCCTGACCACAACGTGCCTACATCAATTAAAGAACGTTCTGAGGGCGTAAACGGCATTAAAGACGAAACTTCACGCATTCAAGTGCAAACCTTGGACGAAAATTGCCAAAAATTCAACATTACCGAATTTACCATTAATGACGTACGTCAAGGGATTGTCCATGTCGTAGGGCCAGAGCAAGGCTTGACCTTACCGGGAATGACCGTTGTCTGTGGCGATAGTCATACTGCAACACATGGGGCGTTTGGCTGCCTGGCACACGGTATTGGTACCAGTGAAGTTGAACACGTTTTAGCAACACAATGCCTTGTACAAAAGAAAATGAAAAATATGCTGGTTCGTGTGGACGGCAAACTTGGCAAAGGCGTTACCCCTAAAGATGTGGTACTTGCCATCATTGGTAAAATTGGTACAGCAGGCGGAACAGGACACGCTATCGAATTTGGCGGACAAGTGTTCCGTGATATGTCTATTGAAGGACGTATGACCGTTTGCAATATGGCAATCGAAGGCGGAGCCAGAGTCGGCTTAGTTGCGGTTGATGACAAAACCATTGAATATGTTAAAGGTCGTCCGTATGCCCCAACAGGAGAAGATTGGGACAAAGCGGTAGCATATTGGAATACCTTACATTCTGATGATGATGCACATTTTGATACTGTAATTGTAATGCAGGGCGAAGAGATTGAGCCACAAGTTTCGTGGGGAACATCACCTGAAATGGTCATTCCAGTTACCCAAAATGTACCAACTCTTGAGCAAGCAAAAGACGATGTACAAAAAAATGACTGGACACGTGCTTACCAATATATGGGCTTAACCGCAGGACAATCCCTCGCTGACATCAAGCTTGACCGAGTATTTATTGGTTCTTGCACCAATTCACGCATTGAAGATATCCGTGCAGCGGCTGAAGTCGTAAAAGGACGTAAAGTTGCAGACACGATTAAACAGGCGATGGTTGTTCCGGGGTCTGGTTTAGTGAAAAAACAAGCGGAAATCGAGGGATTGGATAAAATCTTTATCGATGCAGGCTTTGAATGGCGTGAACCGGGTTGCTCAATGTGCCTTGCGATGAATGCCGATAAATTACAAGCAGGCGAACATTGTGCCAGCACCAGTAACCGCAACTTTGAAGGTCGTCAAGGTAATGGCGGACGTACACATTTAGTCAGTCCAGCAATGGCAGCCGCCGCAGCGATTGCAGGGCATTTTGTGGATGTACGAACATTCTAATCAAACCTTGTTAATTGAATGGAATGGGCATTATTTGGCAAAATCAGTAACTACTAAAATCATGGAGTATGCTATGCCAATTTCTGTTGTTGAACAATATTATCAAATGATTGAGCATTTGGATAAGGCTGATAAAATCATTTTGGCTGAAAAAATTATGAATTCAGTCAAGCAAGAATCAAAGCCTTTGAATGATTTATCCAAATTAACACCGCATCCAAATGCAGTCAATGGTAATTCTGATGATTTGGTGAACATCAGTTGGGAAAAGGAGTTAAATCTTGATTTCCCGACATAATATTTATTTGGATACTCATGCTGTCATTTGGCTTTATCTGATGGAGATGGATAAGTTTTCTGATAAAGTGATACACTTGCTGAAAAACAATTATTTATTCGTATCTCCAATGGTAAAGCTAGAGCTGCAATATCTTTATGAGATAAAAAGACTTAATGATTCGCCTGATATGATTTTAAAATCATTGAAACAGAGTATTAATTTAAGTGTTTGCCAAAAATCATGGTTGGATATTGTTAATGTGGCATTGACTTGTGATTTTACTCGTGATGCTTTTGACCGTTTGATTGTTGCTCATGCCATGCTTGATAATAGCATTTTGATTAGTAAAGATAGTAATTTAACTAAACACTATCAACATTGTGTTTGGTAAAATTTAAAAGGAAAATATGATGAAAAAATACACCATTGAAACAGGCATTGTTGCACCGCTTGACCGTGCCAATGTTGATACGGATTTAATTATCCCAAAACAGTTTTTAAAATCCATTAAACGCACAGGTTTTGGCGATAATTTATTTGATGAATTACGCTACCTTGATGAAGGCTATTTGGGTCAAGATATTGCCAAACGTCCAAAAAATCCTGATTTTGTGCTAAATCAAGCACGTTATCAAGGAGCAACGATTTTGCTGACTCGCAGTAATTTTGGTTGTGGTTCAAGTCGTGAACACGCACCTTGGGCATTAAATGAATATGGATTCCGTACCATCATTGCTCCAAGTTATGCCGATATTTTCTTTAATAATAGCTTTAAAAACGGTATGTTACCTGTTATTTTAACCGAAAGCGAAGTTGATGAGCTATTTAAAGAATGTGTGGTTAATGAAGGCTATCAATTAACCGTTGATTTGGAAAACCAAAAAGTTGTTTCACCATCAGGCAAAGAATATCATTTTGAAGTAGATGCGTTTCGTAAACATTGCTTGTTAAATGGTTTAGATGATATTGGTTTAACCTTACAAGATAGCGATAGCATTCGTGCCTTTGAAGAAAAAGCCCGTGCGGATAGACCGTGGGTGTTTAAGGATTTGGCATAATTGGAGCTGATTGATGATTAAAACTGCTGAAATTTCTGAATGCGGTAAATATAGATATCAATTAAAAAGACAATGGGGTTCTGGTAATAATTTTGTACTTTTTATTGCCTTAAACCCATCTATTGCGGATTCTGAAATTGATGATCCAACATTAACTAGATGTATTAATTTTGCAAAAATGCAAAATTATGACGGTCTAATCATGGCTAATCTTTTTGCCTACCGAGCAACCAATCCTAATGATCTAATTGGAGATAAAGATTATTTAATCGGTGCTTTAAATGATGATTGGATACGAAGAAGCATTGAAGAAGTGGATGCTATTGTCGTATGTTGGGGAAATGATGGTGCTTATCTGAACAGAAGTGATGAAGTTCTTGAGATTTTAAAAGAATATCAAGAAATTAAACAGGTTTTCTGTTTGGATAAGAACGCAACTGGGCAACCAAAACACCCATTATATGCGAAAAGTGATAAAGACTGGGTTAAATTTTTTTGAGTAATATAAATTTGTAAGGAAATAACAATGACCAAACACATTGCAATTTTAAAAGGTGATGGTATCGGGCCTGAAATTATCGCTCAAGCGGTAAAAGTGCTGGATAAGTTAATCGCCAATGGCTTGGATGCTAGTTATGAATATGCGGAGCTTGGCGGCTCTGCCTATGACAAATACGGCTCGCCTTATCCAAGCGAAACCCAAGAAATCGTGCGTAAGGCTGATGCGGTGCTACTTGGTGCGGTCGGCTCGCCGCAGTATGACACACTTGAGCGTGCGTTGCGTCCTGAGCGTGGGCTATTGGCGATTCGTAAGGATTTGAATTTGTTTGCAAATTTGCGTCCTGCTATTCTGTATAAAGAACTTGCCAATGCATCCACGCTTAAGCCTGAAGTGGTGGCGGGTCTTGATATTTTGATCGTGCGAGAACTGACGGGCGATATTTATTTTGGTGAGCCACGCGGTATCCGCACGCTTGAAAATGGTGAGCGTGAAGGCTTTAACACCATGAAATACTCTGAAAGTGAAATCCGCCGTATCGCCAAAGTTGCCTTTGAAGCTGCTCAAAAACGCAACAAAAAACTATGCAGCGTGGACAAGGCAAATGTGCTAGAAGCGACCGAGCTGTGGAAAGAAATTTTCACCGAAGTGGGTAAAGACTATCCAGATGTCGAGCTTAGTCATATGTATGTGGACAACGCTGCCATGCAACTGGTCAAAGCGCCAAAGCAGTTCGATGTCGTGGCGACAGGCAATATCTTTGGTGATATCCTATCTGACCAAGCATCCATGCTGACAGGCTCTATCGGTATGCTACCATCAGCAAGCCTAGATGAAAATGGCAAGGGTCTATACGAGCCAAGCCACGGCTCTGCCCCTGATATCGCAGGTCAAGACAAGGCAAACCCACTAGCGACCATCCTATCGCTTGCCATGCTACTACGCTATAGCCTAGCTGATGAAGCACGAGCCAAGCAAGTTGAAGATGCGGTGGGCAAGGTGCTAGAGCAAGGCTTGCGTACTGCGGACATCTATGAAGGTGGCACACAGCTGGTCTCATGTACAGCGATGGGCGATGCGGTGCTTGCGGCTTTATAAGCAGTGTGATTGATTGGATTGATGATATATTTCATCGAAATTAATCACCATCATAATCATAACCCAAAAAAATATCGCCAGTTATCTGACTGGCGATATTTTATTATTCACTGATGTAGCGACTTAATCATTTCTTGAATGAAATATCTTTGATCAAGTAGCCGTCCAATGGATCTTTGTTTGAAAAACCGTTCACATAAGGCTTGATCAGGCGCACGCTGACTGTTGAGAACAGTGGCATGATGGCGGTGTCTTTTGAGATCAAAGTCTCAGCATCTTTATACAGCTGTGCACGAGCTTCAGTGGTGGTATCAGCTTTTAGCGTGTTTGCCATCACAGCGTCATATTCAGCACTGCTGTATTTGCCTGTGTTATTACTATTGCCAGTTTTTAGCAGGTTTAGGAAGCTTGATGGTTCGTTATAGTCTGCACACCAACCTGATAGCGCCAAGGTGAATTTGCCTTGGTTTTTAGTATCTAGGAAGGTTTTCCATTCTTGGTTGATTTGTGCTGCATCGACTGCGCCACCTAGGTTCTGTTTCCACATGGCGGTGACAGCGTTTGACATCAGCTTACCGGTTTCACTCGTTGAGTACAAGAACTCAAACTTCAGTGGATTTTCGGCAGTGTAGCCTGCTTCTGCTAGCAGTGCTTTGGCTTTTTCGTTTCGTGCTGCAGCATCGAGAGATTTCCACTCAGGTGCGGCTTCAAGCATACCTTGGGTGGCGATAGGGGTCAGCTGATAAGCAGGCACATCACCACGCTTGAGTGCGGTGACGATGTTATCACGATCGATTGCCATCGATAGTGCTTCACGGACTCGTGGGTCATTGAGTGGCGCTACCGCAACATTTGGCTCTAGATAGTGCGTACATAGCTTTGGCGCAGTGTGGATTTCGTTAGGAATCTCTTTTTTGGTTTTTTCGATTTGCTCACCTGGCACAGCTGAGATATCGACTTCACCGGCTAGATAGCGGTTGATGCCATTTTGACCAGTGATTGGTAGAAATTGTGCTTTTTCGATGGTGGTCTTGTCATTGGCATAATAAGCAGGGTTACGCACCACAGTGATGTGGCTGCCTACCGCCCATTCGCTCATGGTATAAGCACCACTGACGACGATATTTTTTGGATCTAGCCATTTATCGCCATGGGTTTCGATGGTTTTTTGGTGCACAGGATAGGTTACAGGCAGGGCAAGCATATCAACGAAATATGGCACAGCTTCTGTCAAGGTCACCTGCAGGGTCTTATCATCCAGTGCTTTTACGCCCAGCTGATCAACTGGCATCTTGCCAGTAGCGACGGCATCGGCATTGAGTACTTTGGCATCAGCTAGGTAAGTCGCATAATATGCACCTGTTGCAGGATCGACTAGGCGGCGCAGTGCGTAGGCGGCATCGTGTGCGGTGATGGCATCGCCATTTGACCACTTGGCATCACGCAGGGTGAATGTCCAGACTTTATTGTCTTTGGTTTCCCATTTTTCGGCAAGACCTGGGATGGTTTTGCCATCAGCATCCGTCACTACCAAGCCTTCAAACATCTGGCGAATGACTGCCGAGCCGTTCGTGTCCTGTGATTTTTGTGGGTCAAGTGAGCTTGGCTCAGCACCATTGACGATGACCAGCGTATCTTTATTGGCAGGTAGCGTCTCTGGTGATGCCGTCACAGAACCGCCACCAGAACAGGCGGCTAGGGTGAAGGTGGTAGTAAGCGCCAAGGCAAGCGCAGATTTTGGATACATCATTGTAAAACATCCTTAAGAGCAAATGGTATCAATAAAAAATTGATATGAAAAACACATCAAACCCAAAAATTTTTGATAAGTTTGACGGTGAAATCTTAGCAAATGATTGTTATTTGTCAAGACAATATTTTAGAATTTGGCATAATATTTTGTATCTGACAGGCGGGTGTGGCAGCTGCTTCAATCGTCATGATAAATTTGTTATACTATTACACTTTCTGCAATTTTCAAATGATAATGAGAATTTTATGCAAAAACGTGATTAAGTGATTGAAATTTTGTCAAAACGATTTATAATATGTCAATTGATAATCGTTATCGTTTTTATTTGTATTTTTAAACAACAATAATTCGCTTGCCAAAATTTGGGCAACGGTATGACTGATGGGTGCATTCGTGTTGGATTCTGCAAACAAGATTAAGGGTGTGGCGCTCGCTGTGGCTATCGCTTTGCATGGCGTGGCAGGCTTTGGCGTGGCAAATATGCAAATCAAGACTTTGACACCGCCAAAAATCACACCGCCTTTAGAAGTGGAATTTATCAAACCTGAGCCAAAGCCTGAACCCGAAAAAATCATTTTAAATAACCTTGAGTCGCCTGAACCTGTCGTGGTCAATCAGCCTGTTCAACAGCAGGTAGCACGACCACAAACAGCGGGTGCAGCACCTACCCAACAGAGCGAATTAGAAACCAAGAAAGCTGTTACAGAGAAAAAAACACAGCAAGCCAACGCATCAAAACATACAGCATCCACCAAATCTGATAACAAGCCAGCGGATGATATTGCTAGCCAACAAGCCCAGCAAGCGGCTTTTGAAGCTGAGCAGCGACGCTTGGAACATGAGCGTCTTGAACGAGAACGGCTTGAGCGTGAAAGATTGGAGCATATCGCTCGCCAAGAGCAACTAGAACGAGAACGCTTGGCAAAAGAGCAGGCGCAAAAAGAGCAACTCGCCAAAGAACAAGCGGAGCGTGAGCGTAAACAGCGTGAAGCACAAGAAAAAGCACGAGCCGAAGCTGAAGCCGCGGCACGCCGTCAAGCTGAGGCAGATGCTCTTGCCAAAAAGCAAGCCGATGAAGCTCGTCGCCAAGCCCAACAGGGGCAGGGTCAAGGCAATCAAGGCAATGGCAAAGACAAAAAGAACGATGATGGCAAAAAAGGCGGTAAAGATGACAATAACCAAAAAGGTGAAATCATTTCGGGTCAAAACCTAGGCTCGATATCCAATGCCAGCTGGATTCGTAAGCCAAACTTTAATGGCATTCATTCTGATGAAATTAAAGGCAATGTCAGCGTTACGGCGACTTTGACCATCGATGCCAAAGGGTCAATCACAGGTGTCAGTGGTGTCTCCACAGGTGACCGTGAACTTGATAAACAAATCATGCGTGAGATTCGCCGAGCCAAATTAAAGCCATTTAAGCAAGGCAATAATACATTAACAGGCACGGCAACTTATCCAATTTCTATTAAATTAAGTAATTAAAGGTAACTAACTATGGATTTTGCATTTTATTGGTCGCATACTGATGCGGTGAGCAAGGCATTGTTTTTTGTGCTATTGGCATTGTCGGTGGCATCGTGGGTTGTGGGCATTATCCGTGTGCTCAATTCCAAGCGTCTATCGGGCACGATTGACAAATGCCTATCGGCGGCGATGGCGGATGTGTCGGTAGATGGCTTGGATTTTAACAAAAAAAAGATGATTACCGAACAAAAGCTACTTCAGCACATTGCCCGTTTTCGCTTTGAGCTCGAAAAAGGCTTGCCAGTGCTTGGAACGACGGCATCGATTGCGCCATTTATTGGGCTATTTGGCACAGTGTGGGGTATTTTTCATGCGCTACACAGTATCGGCAAAAGCGGACAAGCAGGTCTTGCACAAGTAGCAGGCCCTGTGGGTGAAGCGCTGATTATGACAGGTCTTGGCTTGGCGGTGGCGATTCCTGCGGTGATTTTTTATAATATCGCTGTACGCATCAACAAAAAAGCCCTGCACATCGCCACAGATACCGCACATCAAATCTTGGCAAAAACGGCACAATAAGGGGGCGATATGGCGTTCGAGCTTGGAGATCATGACGATCAAGGCATGAATGAGATGAATCTGATTCCGCTCATTGATATCATGCTTGTGCTGATGATTATTTTTCTTGTGACAGCGACGGTGCTCAATCCGACCGTGCCACTGGATTTACCAAAAACTGCTGCCAGCGTCAATGATGCACCGCCACAGGTGCTACAAATTAGTATTGATGCAGATAGCCAAATCTATTGGGACAAAGAGCCAATCAGTCTTGATGAGCTCAATCGTCGATTTGGCAAAGAAGTCAAGCAGGGCAACAATCCACAAATCAATCTGCGTGCTGATAAGTCGGGCAAATATGATATGGTTGCCCAAGTGCTTGCAGTGGCAGGTGAAGCAGGGTTAAAAAAGATTGCCTTTGTCAGTGAATAATGATTGGCTCTATAAAGATATGCTCAATCAAAAAAACCGCAGTAAAAAAGCCACAGTGTTGTGGCTTTTATCTTTTAAAATATATTCAATAGCTATATATCAAATAAATCGGATAATTTGGCTTATACAACCAAGATACCCCGTTCATTCATGGCAATCTGCCAAGCGTCAATATGGGTCGGCTTGCCAAGCCAAGTAACGATGATACCGTGGCGGATTTGTTGTAGGGTGTGAATCTTACGCAAAATCCCCCGATCAGGCGGTGTACTGGTATCAATGCCTAGATACAGCTGTGCATCATGGCCATCACACTCATTAATCAGCGCTGTCAGTTCATCACGAGTATCCACCACGCCTGCATCACTAAGTACGGATAATGTCATCACATGGTCTGTATCAGCACGCTCAAGGGTGGCTTTGATCAGTCGCTCATGCGGTGTATCACTGATAGGGTGTATTGGCGTGACATTTGGCGCTTGATAATCATCATGATCAATGATGGTCTGGCTAAACTGTGCCATCAGTGCTTGATAATACGGCTGATTGGTATCGGTGCGGATGCTGACGACAGATTTGAGACGACAATACAGATACGCCATCAGTCGGGGTAGCAGCCCATACAGCACAAGGCAGGCAAGTACAAGATAAGCAAACTGCGCCGGCGTGCCATCGCTCGCTGTCGGCAGAATCAGCCCAAGCTTGGCAGGTAGATAGCCAATCACAGCTAATAGTTCATAAAAATGCGCATCAGTGAGCAGTGTTGATTCAAAGCCAAAGCCATAGCGACGAAACAAGAATAAGCCAAATAAGCCCACCATACTACCCACCAAGCCCGATAGCCAAGCGCCATGCATGATGGTGGATAGATACCATGATTTGATAGGGCGAATGTTATCAAGGACGACACCAAGTGCTGTTTTTTGGGCGGTTTTGTTCGCCGTGTGATTGCTTGATAACACACCTGATGCGATGGGACTTTGTAGGATAAGCTTATCAAAAAAGCTGGTCAGCAGTGAGTGCTTGGGGCGAGCCAACCCAATCAACCACCACAGCAAAGACAAGCTATGCCAGCCCAATAACGCCACCAAGACATAGAAAAAATTGACCACACTACTTGCCAAAATCCCAGCAACACCCACCATGCCAAGCACAAAATACACGATATAAATCAATCGCTTGGATGATGCTATCATCTGATGCGTGCTAGTGATGACATCAAGCAGATGTCCGTCGCTGTCGATTTTTTCGGCACGGATAAATAGCTTGTCATACGCAGAATGATGGTCGCCTTTGAGCGTGTCGGTGACAAGCTTTGGGTCTTGGGCAAAGATAAAATCCTGCGCTTCAAGTCGGCGAATCAACTCTAAGCGTTCGTGTTCTTGGGGTGTCTTGGGTGTGGTCTGAGTCATAGTAAGCGATGGTTTGGCTTAAGTTTGGGAATTGGATTCAAGCATGGCAAGCTCACGGCTGAGTGCATCCACTCGTGCTTGTAGCTCATCATCGGCACGCACGGCAAGCTGTTTGCCTAGTTTTTTGATTTGGGTGCGTAGCTTGGCGGCGGCGATGGTGTTTTTGGCGTTTTGGGCATCGATGGCTTGGCTTGGTGCTGTATTCATGACATTGACCATCTGTGATTCGATGGTGCTGACGACAGGCTTTGTGCCATCTTCGATGGTCTTGGCGACACGGTTTAGATGCTTGTGATAACGCTGGCGTAGATGTGCTTGTTCTTTTTGGCGGGTGTTATCGTCGATATGGCGTGGATGTTCGACCAAATCAATGCAGTCCACAGGGCAAGGCGCAAGGCAGAGTTCACAGCCTGTACACAGCTCGGTGATGATACTGTGCATATGCTTAGCGGTGCCGATGATGGCATCGACAGGACAGGCGGGAATGCACTTGGTGCAGCCGATACAGTCATCTTCACGGATGATGGCACGCACTTCGATTGGGCGATGGCTGACTGGGTCAATTTGCCATTTGCTTGGTGTGGCAGGTTGTGGCTCGACATTTAGGATGCTTGCAATGCCATCACTGACAGCTTGTCCACCAGGTACGCATAAGTTGGGCGCTTCGCCTTGTATAACGATACCATGTGCATAGGGCAGACAGCCGTCATGATGACCGCACAGACCGCACTGGGTCTGGGGTAGTAGCGCATCAATCTGTGCGATGCGGATACGCTTATCATCACTGAGTGTCGCTAATGCCAATGGCTCAAATAAAATCGGCAAGTCGTCTAATCGGGTGGTGCAATCGGTCATAAGATTTTTAAATTTAATTAATTAATACTAAGCTAGTTGGGCGAATTAGCAAAACGGGTAAATTGGACAAGATGGCAGATTTATCAAAGCTAGTCATCTGTGGCAACGGGCAGATACCGCTGTTTGACAAGGCTAATCAACTCATGGGCAATCGTACCTACCGCAGGGATGGGTGGTAAATTATCCAAATCAAAAAACTTGGCATCACTAATCTCACCTGCCTGCACACGGATAGCGCCACTGTGATATTCAGCGATAAAACCTGCCATCAGATTGCTCGGATACGGCCATGGCTGTGAGCTGATGTAGGTGGGAGCATGGATATGGATGCCAACTTCTTCAAATACTTCACGGTGCACGCCCATTTCAAGCGTTTCGCCTGCTTCAACAAAGCCTGCAATCAAGCCATAGACGCCTTTTTGGCGGTGGCGATGATGTAGCGCAAGTAGTATCTGTGGCTTATGCGTATCAGGGCAATGGCGAGTGATGGCGACGATGATACACGGCTGTACACGGGGGTAGGCGTGATGACGGCATTTGGGGCAGACTTTGGCGTGCTCGCCGTGCGCATGGGCGTGTGTCGGCGTGCCACAGCGTGAGCAGTAACGATGGTCATTTTGCCATTGTACAAGCATAATCGCACGGCTTAGTGTATCAAGGCTTGAGCCATCGAGTGTGTTTAGCAGATTGCGAAAGCTTACAGCTTTTAGGTTTTGGACATCTTTGGTGTCAAAGCCATCGCCAAATCTCATCATCAAGCCAAGCTGACAGGCGTGCTCGCTATCAATCACATGGCTGACAGGGTGCTCGTGGTGCTGTGCGATGGTGCTTGGGCTGTCATTGTGCGATTCGTTATAGCCAAGATGGATGGCGTATTTTGGGGTATTTGCCAAGCTTAGCACAAAGGGCGTGCCATCAGCATGACAGACTAGGCTGTCTGCTTGTATGACCCATAGGGTGATGCTCATTTGAGCACCTCTGCTCGCCATGCACTATCGGCATCGTTGTCCGCTTGGGATGCGACGAGCAGATTGGCAAGATTGGCTAAATTATGAAAATGCAATTCTTGATCGCCTGCATCAGCACCGCCATCATCATCCATCGCAAGGCTCATCTGACCTGCGGTCATCGCCAGATACACTTCGGCGAGAATCTCGGAGTCCAGCAAAGCCCCGTGGAATGTACGGTCTTTTTGACCGACGCCAAGACGAGCAACGAGCGCGTCTAGGGTATTTTTTTGTCCAGGATACATCTGCCGTGCCATCGCAAGGCTGTCAGTGACTTGAATTTCATCCAAGAAATTTGGTAGTCCTGCTTTTTTGAATTCCATATCCAAAAAGCGCATATCAAAGCCTGCATTGTGTGCGATAACTTCGCTACCTGCCATAAAGTCGTACACCGCTTGGGCAACTTCAGCAAATTTTGGCTTATCAGCGACAAACTCATTGCTGATGCCGTGAACTCGGATAACATCATCATCCATTTGCTTTTCAGGATTGATATACACGTGCAGTTTGTTGCCGGTAAATTTACGACCAATCAGCTCAATGATACCGACTTCAACGATGCGATCGCCATTTTGGTCATCAAAGCCGGTGGTTTCTGTATCCATGATCAACTGACGATTGGCGACGCCTTTATTGACAGGGCGTGGCAAAATTGCCCAAAAATTAGGATTGGCACGAGATGTATCGCCGTCATAATCAGGATTTTGTTCGGTATTATAATCGCTTAATTTGGGCGCGGGGCGTGATTGCTCACTGGGCAAATCCACAGGTGGCGTGCTATGATTTGCCACAGGTTCTGCTAAATCATACATGGGCTGAACGGCACTAGCACTACCTGCTTGAGAAAAATTTGACAATCCTTGAGCGACGACCCATGATTCACCGCCATGAGCAGGATTGCTGATAAATTCATCCCCTTGACCATCGACGCCGAGATTGGCAAGCTTGTCCGCCGTCTCATTGCCTGCGTGCCCTGCATGACCTTTAATCCATTGCCAGTCGATTTGGCGGTTTTGACTAAGTGTATCAAGCTGTTGCCATAGCTCAAGGTTGAGCACCGGTTTGCCATCGGCTTTTTTCCAGCCACGATTTTTCCAACCGGTAATCCAGCTTGTGATGCCATCTTTGACATAGCCTGAATCCGTCCAAATCTGTATCGGCAAGTGCGCAGGCGTGCTTTGTAGTGCGGTAATGGCCGCCATCAGCTCCATGCGGTTGTTGGTGGTGTTCGCTTCACCGCCCCACAGATTGCGTACATCGCCTGTATCATACTGTAGATGCACGCCATAGCCACCGGGCGATACGGCATTTTGTCCATTGCCTTTGCAGGCGCCATCGGTATATGCAATGATTGGATAAGTCATAAAAATCGTTCGTGTCAATGATTGTAGCAAATGTGCCTATTATAAAGCATTGCACCGCTTTATGCGAATTTCTGCACAGTTTTATGATGGCTTTGGCGTATCAGTCCGTCTGATGTAGATTCCACATTTATTTTTGTGTGGGTGAATGTGGTATAATGGCAAATTATTCATCCATTTAGCATAATTAGCACAAAGAATCATGACATCAACCATCACACCTAGCCATCAGTTTCGCCGTGTGTTTCACCCCAAGTTTCTACACGCCCCAAAATCTGTCAGCATCTGCCATGATGACAGACCGCTGTATCTTGAGATTGGCGCAGGCAAGGGCAAGCACGCTGTGTTATTTGCAACTACCAATCCTGATAAGCGATTGATTGCGGTTGAGCGTACCAGTGAGAAATTTAGTGCATTTGACAAATTAAGCCATGCTAATTCGTTAGATAATCTTACCAATATCCATGCTGATGCGATTGCGTTTACGGTGCATTTTATTGAGCCTAATTCTCTAGATGGCGTGTTTATCCTGTACCCCAATCCCGAACCGCATAACAAAAATCAGCGATGGCTGAATATGCCGTTTTTTGAGTTTTTATTATCTCGGATGAAAGTAGGGGCGACGATTACTCTAGCCAGTAACATCACTGAATACATCGATGAAGCGGTAGAATTGCTTGATACTGTATGGTGCTTACCTTATGTCAAGCAGACCATCGCCAAGTCATCGGCTCGCACGCATTTTGAAATTAAGTATCTGGCTCGAGATGAGCTGTGCCAAGAGATTATCATCACCAAGCCTGATGGCTATCGCACTCGTTTTGATGATGTACCTGCAATGTCTTTATAAAGCGACTTTATAAATCGTATTGATAAATAAGTAAAATTAAATTATTGGAAATGGTATGACTCAGGCAAGTGTGGCGATTATCGGTGCAGGGGCGGCAGGGCTGATGGCGGCAGAAGTGCTATCGGTTTATGATGTCGATGTCCATGTATTTGACCAAAAACCCACCGCCGCACGCAAGATTTTGATGGCGGGTAAAACAGGTCTAAACATCTCGCACAATGAGCCGATGGCGGAGTTTGTCACTCGCTATACGCCGTCTGATTGGCTTGCGCCTTTTGTGCAAGCATTTGGTGCTGATGACATCCGTGCATGGATGGCATCGCTTGGTATCGACAGCTACGTGGGCTCGACAGGGCGAATTTTTCCTGTTGAGATGAAGGCATCCAAGCTTGTGCGCGCATGGCTAAATCGCTTGCATGATAATCAAGTAAAATTTCACTATCGCCATCGCTGTGTTAGGATGAATAATCGTGTGCTTGGCTTTGAAGTGCTGGATAATAAAGGCAATATTATTGAGCGATTTGACCAAGTATTTGATGCGGTGATATTAGCATGTGGTGGTGGCTCGTATGCATATCTGGGTAGTGATGGTGCATGGCAAAGATGGCTAAGTGCTGATGAGCTGACACCGCTGTATGCTAGCAATGTCGGTGTGTTACGCAGTTGGTCGGCGTTTATGACTCCTTTATATGGCGAGGCTATCAAGCGTGTGCGTGCATGGGTGGCTGATGATGACGGACATCAAGGTGATATTATTATCAGTCATTATGGACTAGAAAGCGGACTGATTTATAAGCTTAATTTCGCCATGCGACAAGCGATGGATAGACATCAAAACTTCACCCTATATTTGGATTTATTGCCTGATAAATCAGCTGATTTTATTTATAAAAACTTAACCAAAAATAAGAAACAATCACTCAATACGGCGCTCAAAAAACTCGGGCTTGATGTTGTTAAAATTGCACTATTGCGAGAATGTACGCATAAAACCGACTGGTCGGATTTATCAAAAATGGCAATGCACATCAAATCGCTAGCCATCAGCTGTACAGGATTTCGTCCGATGGATGAAGCCATCAGCACAGGCGGTGGTGTCAAGCGTATGGCAGTGGGGGATGATTTACAATTAACATCCCATGCAGGCATGTTCTGCTGTGGTGAGATGCTTGACTGGGATGCACCAACAGGGGGCTATTTATTGACCGCTTGTTTTGCTACAGGGCGAGCGGCGGCGATGGGTGTGGTAAAATATCTAAATGTTCCATCTGATACTTAGGATTAAAGCTAAAAAAATGGCTGAATGATATCAGCCATTTTGCAGTTTAGATAAACTTCCCAACCAACGCATCACTATCCGTCCGTGCATCGAGTGCCACAAGTAGCGCATAAGCACCGATAAATTTACGGCTGATAAACATCATTTCTTTTGGTGGTAGGCTAAATTCTAGCGATTGCATCCCGTCTTTGGCTTTTTGCATCACACGGGCGTATAGGTCGCTACCAACCCAAATATAGCGTCCGTCATCGTCTAGATGCGGATGCTGACCGTGAGCCACTTGATTGAGCGCCGCCGCTTTGGCAAAAGGCTCACACGCCATCAAAAAGACATCCGCCATATCTGATTTTGGCTTACCGTTAAGTTTATCAAAAAAGTCATAACCTGTCATCGCATCCATCATCATGGACTTGTCTTGATAAAATCCTGCACTGATTAATCCTCGAGCAATGCCAAGCAGATGACTATCAAACTGCTTAATCGCCCCAAAGTCCAATAAGATAAGCTTATCAATGCCATCTTCAAAGCGTACTAGATAATTCCCAAAATTTGGGTCAGTCTGCATCTCACCCCACTCAAACAGCTCACGGATGACTACTTCGATGGTGGCTTGACCTAGGGCGTTTTTGCGGGTTTGGGGCAGCTGTTTTAGGCTGTTATCATTGAGCGATACACCATGCTCAAAGCTCATACAAATCAAGCGTGGCGTGCTATAGTTATCATAAATCGTCGGCACGACATAGCGGGCATCATCAGCCAAATACTGGGCAAATCGCTTGGTAGTATTGGCTTCTAGGGTATAATCCACTTCACGATGTAGTAGCTCGCCAATCTCTTCAAACCACGCATCCAGTGCTTTGGTCTGTGGTACAGCATTGGTAATTTTTAATAAATGCTTAAAAATTGACAAATCAGCGTCAATCGATGCTGCCACACCCGGATATTGCACCTTGAGCACGACTTCACGGCCTGAATATTTGTGCACGGCTTTGTGTACTTGGGCAAGGCTTGCTGTACCAATCGGCGTACGGTCAATCTCAAAATCCGCCACTCGCTCACCAAGTTCACCCTTTAGCGCATCATAGATGATATGCCAAGCCAGTGGTGTGGTGCTGGCATCGAGCGTGTGTAGGGCGTCAAGCACTTGCGGTGGCAAAAAATGCTCGCCATACAATGCTAGCATCTGCCCGACCTTGACCACCGAGCCTTTGAGCTTACCAAGCTCGCTCACCAAATAATCCGCCTGCTCTTGGAGTAGGGTGTGCTTGGCATTGGCTCGCTGTTCTTGGCTCATAAACAGGCTACCGACGCTGGATTTTGCCCAATTTTTACCGATATTGAGCGAAGTTTTGGCGATAGACAGACGGCGAGATAGGGGCGTGGTTTTTAGCTTATCGATTGGCTGGGTCATTCGTGTTTGATTTTATAATGAAAAATGATGGCTTATTATAGCAAAAATTCGCCTGTATCGCTATGATGTCGCTACGATTGCTATCTTTTAGATGGTTTAAAAAAAGGGATAAAGCAAATCGCCTTATCCCTTGATTGGTGCTTGGGTTTAGAACCCTTTATCAATCGCACGCCAACCGATATCACGGCGATACTGCATCCCATCAAAGCTGATACTGTCGATGGCCTGTAGTGCTTTGGCTTGTGCATCTTTGATGGTGTCAGCCAGTGCCGTCACACATAGCACACGACCGCCATCGGTGACGATGTCATCGCCTTGTTTTTTGGTGCCTGCATGGAAGACTTTTAGGCTGTCGGTGTCATTTCCAAGTCCTGTGATGACATCGCCTTTTGAGCTGGTTTCTGGATAGCCGCGACTTGCTAGAACCACACCAAGCGCCACTTGCTTTGACCAGTTGGCAGTGGCAGGTAATTCACCTTTAAGTCCTGCTTCAATCAGCTCGACCAATGAGCTTTCTAGGCGCATCATGATTGGCTGTGTTTCAGGATCGCCAAATCGACAGTTGAACTCGATCACATACGGATCGTTATGCTCATCAATCATCAAACCTGCGTACAAAAAGCCAGTATAAGGCGTGCCGTTCGCTTTCATCGCATCGACCACAGGGCGAATCACTCGCTCGATGACCTTGTTATGCACATCATCTGTCACCACAGGGGCGGGGCTGTATGCGCCCATACCGCCTGTGTTTGCGCCTGTATCGCCTTCAAAGATACGCTTGTGGTCTTGGCTTGTCGCCATCGGCAGAATGTTGTCGCCATCAATCATGCAGATGAATGATGCTTCTTCGCCTGCCAAAAACTGCTCAATCACCACACGACTGCCTGCATCGCCAAATTTATTACCGGCAAGCATATCATCAATCGCATCAAAGGCTTCTTGCTCGCTCATGGCGACGATGACGCCTTTGCCAGCAGCTAGACCGTCAGCCTTGATGACGATTGGCGCACCAATTTTTTGCACAAATGCTTTGGCAGGGTTAATCTCGGTAAAGACTTCATAAAAGGCAGTTGGGATGCCGTGCTTTTGCATAAAGTCTTTGGCAAATGCCTTTGAGCCTTCTAGCTGTGCGCAGTACTGGGTCGGGCCCCAGATGGCGATACCTGCGGCACGCAGATCATCGACCACGCCTGCAACCAATGGTGCTTCAGGGCCGACGACCACAAAGGCGATGTCATTGGCTTGGCAAAACTCAATGACCGCTGCATGATTGGCGACATCAAGATCAACATTGACAAGCTTAGCTTCGATGTCCGTACCTGCATTGCCACGAGCGACATAGACGGTGGCGACTTTTGGATCTTTGGCACAAGCCCATGCCAAAGCGTGCTCACGACCACCGGTGCCCAGTACTAAAATATTCATAATAATCCTTAGAAAATAAGTAAAACGGGAAAATCAACTCAATGGCGTTATTTTAACAAAAATTTTAGGCTTTGGCGAAATTAAATGTGCTTTTGTTGTGGATTTGGCAAAGTCGCCATGTGTTTTAAACTATGCCAAAAATATGGCTTTGACGACAAGTCGACTGCGACCAACCATCAAAGCCAGTTAAGCAACTATAAGCCTGAAACAGCACAGCCTAGACAATGCTAATGGCATAGGCATCATCATCAAGCTTAGCCACGAGTGCATCGCCTGATACCAGTTTGCCCACGCCTTTTGGTGTGCCTGTATAAATTAAATCACCTTGTCGTAGACCAAAATGACGGTGCAAATACTGCAACTGGTACAAGCGGTCAAACAACATCTTATCGGTGGTATCATGCTGACGCACTTCGTCATTGACTGACAAAAACAGCGTACTGACAGCAGGGGGTATGCCGTGTGTCAAAGGCGATAGCCAAGCACCATCACGAAAGCCTTTGGCTAGTGTCCACGGCAGGCCTTTTGCCTTGAGATTGGCTTGTACATCACGAGCGGTCAAATCAAGCCCCACGCCATAGCCTGTGACGATGCTCAAATCAATGTTGGCATCATCTGCCACATCTTGCCCGATATATAGCACCAGCTCCACTTCGTGATGAATATCATCGCTAAAGCTTGGCAAGGTCAGTGTGTTATCTTGGGTGAGTGCGGTGCTCGGTTTCATAAAGACCACAGGCTCACCGGTGGGTGTATTGCCAAGCTCGCTGATGTGCTCGGCATAACTGCGTCCGATACAGTAGATATTACCTACAGGGGCATGACTGCCATCTTTAAAAATCACTGATTTCATTATCCATCCTTATTATCATGTGAATATTTGTCATGATTATCATCAAAGGTGTAACACTACTCGCATCATAACAAATTTTACACCATCAAATCAACGCCAGTTATCCGCTGATGACTGACGGCAGAGATGGGGTCAATCAATATTTGGGCAATGGTTTAGGATTTGCAATGATTACTAATCAAAGTCGCAAGATAAGGATGATAATAAGCGGGCAAATCATGACCCATGCCACTGACTAGCACAAAGCGAGCATTGGGGATGACTTTGGCAAGAAATTTACCATGACTTGGTGCAACGAGCCCGTCCTTGTCGCCATGAATGACTAAGGTGTTGGCACGGATTTGCTTGGTAAACTTCAAAATTGAGCCTGATGCCAAAATCGCAGTCAGCTGCTGAGCCACGCCAAGCGGATGAAAATTGCGCTGATAGCGTTTTTCGGCGATGGCGCGAGTGCCTTTGATATCCAGATGTCCCGGTGAGCCAACAGCCGTCATAAACCATACGCTATGGCGTACCATATCTCGCTCCGAATGGCTCTCGGGGCGGCGCACAAAGGTCATGAACTGCTTGGGATTGGGCGGGCGTAAAAACGCACGGTTGGCGGTAGAAAATAGCAGGGTAAGATTTTTGATATATTTTGGATAGCGAGCAGCGACGATTTGGGCAATCATACCGCCCATCGATGCACCGACGAGATTGACTTTAGACAGATGCATGGTCTTAATCAGCCGTGCCACATCTTCAGCCATGTCGGTGAGCGTGTAGGGTACTTGCTCGCCTTTGTTTGATAGGCCTGCTTGCACCTTGAGCATCATTTTTAGCTTATTAAGTCGTGGCAGACCGTCGATTTGAATTTTGCTAGATAGCCCCGTATCACGGTTATCAAAGCGGATAACAAAAAAGCCTGCATTGATAAACAGTTTAAGAAAACTATCCGACCAAAACAACATCTGCGAGCCAAGACCCGTCACAAAAATCATCGGCGGATGCTCAGGATTGCCCCCCGCTTCGACACACAGGCGTATGCCATCACCGATGTCAATAATGGCTTGATACAGATGCTTGGACAAATCCGATGGATGCCAGTCGATATCGCCAAATCGTCGCCAGCTCTCAGGCACGACGCTCGGCTGTGTGTGAAAGGGGGTTTCGCTACTCATGGCTATGATTGGATTTTTTGATTAGATTTCGACCATTTCAAAGTCGGCTTTACCGACGCCACATTCTGGGCATAGCCAGTCTTCAGGGATATCTTCCCAACGAGTGCCGGGCGCTAGACCTTCTTCGGGGCAGCCTAGCTCTTCGTCATAAATCCAACCGCAGACGATACATTGATATTTTTTCATAAGTCACCTTGTTGCCTTGATTGTGCTGATGGCGCACAATATTGGGGTAAAATTATTAGATGATTAGTTTACAGATGTATCGATTTTTTGCAAGTAAAATTTCGGGTTTGGGAAAAATTCTCTTGCTTTTACTTTCTTACTATGGCTTGCTTAGATGAGCGATACAGGCTTCACCATCAGGATTGACTAAGCCAAAGCCATAACAGGCGTACTCAAGCTTTTTATTTTCATCAAGCATATGGATTTGGTTGCCTTTGATTTGATAGTAATAAGCACCGCCATCCATTGGGATAGGGTTTTGGTATTTGCCTTTATAAAGAACACCAGTACTTGATTTGCCATATATTTTGATGGTTACATTGCCTTTTTTGGTGATGGTAATGCTTTCTTCCGTACCCATGCCACCTGCAAAATTAAAATATCTTGTCCCAACAAACGGCAATTTTTGTGCTTTTGCCAAAGCAGGACTGGTCGCGGTTAATAATGCAAGTGCAATGATGGTAGGTTTTAGCATGATGATTTCCTTATGATGGCTAAATAATTAAGATAGTATCATTAACTATTTACCAAATCAAGAAAAAACCGTCTGGGCTTAAATTGGCACAAACGGTTTTAATCATTGGCTTGGCTTATAAACCCGCCAACTGCTCGACCAATTTTTCACGAGCAGCGATAAAGCCATCAATGCCTTTGATAAGCAGACTGTTTAGCGGATGTGCGTCTTGAGCTTTTTCAAAGTCGGCTTGGCTAAGCGGTGTCGGCTTGGCGGTGATGTCATCTGCTAGGACAAGCTGTCTTGGTACAGCCAGCTGACTGTTTGCCAATTCATCGAGTAGGGCAGGTGAGATGGTCAATAAATCACAGCCTGCCAAGGCGATGATTTGCTCAATACTGCGAAAGCTTGCGCCCATCACTTGGGTATGATAGCCGTGCGATTTATAAAACTGATAAATCGATTTGACCGAATTGACACCCATATCATCACTGATGGCGATGTTTTGGCGATTTTCGTGAGCCTTTTGCCAATCGGTGATACGACCGACAAATGGTGAAATCAAAGTCACGCCTGCATCAGCACACGCACGGGCTTGAGCATCGGTGAATAGCAGGGTGAGATTGCAGTGAATGCCTTGTTTTTCAAGCTGTTCGGCGGCTTTGATGCCTTGCCAAGTCGATGCGATTTTGATGAGTACTCGCTCTTTATCGACACCAAGTTTGGCATAGCGTTCGATGTAGTCATGTGCTTTGGCGATGGTCGCGTCGGTGTCAAATGATAGTCGTGCATCGACTTCGGTTGAGACACGCCCTGCAATCAGCTGACTGATTTGATGACCGAGTGCCACCGTGAGCGTATCGATGGCGGTATCGGTGTCCAAGCCTTTGATTTGGCTTAATAATTCGTCATGCTCGCCACTGGCAAAGGCGGCGGTGATTAGGCTTGGGTTGGTGGTGGCATCGACAGGCTTTAGGCGTGCGATGGCGGACAAATCACCAGTATCAGCGACGATGGTGGTGAGCTGTGATAATTGTTCTAAGCTATTCATAAAAAATCTCAATGGTCTAAAAGGTGAGTTAAAAGTAGCACATTTGGACAATTTTCGCCACTGTTTTGATGTTAATTTGGACAATCGCCATCAGGCAAATCTGATACAAATCGACTGAATAAATCTTGTGTCTAGGTAATCAGTGTCAGCGGTATTGGCTAAAACGATTATAAAAGAAAGTTTGTCAAAATCACTACACCAAAACATAAAAATCGTGTATCATTGGCATATTTATGTTGATTTAAAAAAAGGAAGCTGTAATGAGCGAAACGCCAACCTTGCCGATTAATACAGACGAAATCAAAGGCTATCGCAATCAAATTGATAGCATCGATGAACAAATCCAACAGCTTATCAATGAGCGTGCCAAAGTCGCCCAAAAAGTGGCGATTGCCAAAAAAAATCACGAAGACCATCCGATTTTTTATCGTCCAGAGCGTGAAGCCCAAGTGCTAAAAGCGGTGATGGCTCGTAACGAAGGCCCATTGTCAGGCGAAAAAATGGCTCGCCTATTCCGTGAAATTATGTCGGTCTGCCTAGAGCTTGAAGCCCCACAAAAGGTGGCGTATCTTGGGCCTGTGGGGACATTTACTCATGCAGCAGCACTTAAGCACTTTGGCAAAGCGGCGACCACAGTGTCGCTAGCGACCATCACTGATGTGTTCCGCGAAGTGGAATCAGGCAGTGCGTCTTATGGTGTTGTGCCTGTCGAGAACTCATCAGAAGGCGTGGTCAATCATACGCTAGATGCGTTTCTTGGCTCAAGTTTAAAAATCATCGGCGAAGTTGAACTGCCGATTCATCATAATTTTTTGGTCGCCGAGCACACCAAAGTCAAAAATCTAAGCTGTATCTATGCACACCAACAAGCGTTGGCGCAGTGCCGTCATTGGCTTGATGTCAATTTCCCAAGCGTTGAGCGTGTGGCGGTATCAAGTAATGGCGAAGCGGCTCGCCGTATCCAAAACGAATGGCATTCAGCAGCCATCGCAGGTGATGTGGCAGTCGCTGAATATGGTCTGCACAAGCTACACGAAAATATCGAAGATAACCCAGGTAATACCACCCGTTTCTTAATCATCGGTCGTGAAGACGTGGCGGCATCAGGTGCGGACAAGACATCGATTATGGTGTCAAGTCCTGATAAGGCAGGTGCATTGATTGAAATCCTTGAGCCGCTGCGTCGTCATGGCGTATCGATGACCAGTATCGAGACTCGCCCAGAGCGTCCGAACAAATGGGCGTATGTGTTCTTTATTGATATGAATGGTCATATCAGTGATGACAATGTCGCCGCTGCCATCGAAGATATTCGCCCATTGGTCAAAGATTTGCGAGTGCTTGGCTCATACCCAAAAGCCGTCCTATAATCTGCGTATGAATTGATGGTGCTTTTTTATATTTTATAAAGAATCACTTGATGTTTGTTTGACCATTATCATCAATCGAATGGGGAAATATCACCAATGGATGAGATGACAAAGCCGCTATTTGCCCATCTGTGCGTGATTGGCTTGGGGCTGATTGGTGCATCGCTGGTGCAAGCGGTGCATAATGCCAATCAGCGCCGTAGCACGCCACTGGTTGGCAAAATCACGGCGATGGATACCAATGCCGTCAGCATCAAAGACGCCATCAATGCAGGCGTGATAGCTGATGGTAGCACCGAGATTATCAAGGCTGTGCAGGGCGCTGATATTGTGGTGATTGCCGTGCCTGTCAAGGCGATGGCATCTGTGATGTCTGCGCTCAAAGCTGCGATGGATGCAGGCAAGCTTGTCAAAGACTGCCTAATCAGCGATGTGGGTAGCACCAAAGAAAGCGTGGCAACACTTGCCGATGAAATTTTTGGCACACATCATCGCTTTATCGGTGGGCATCCGATTGCAGGTGCCGAAAATTCGGGCTTTCATGCTCGAAATGGCGAGCTGTTTGTACAGCACAAATTAATCCTATGTCCGACTGATGGCACGGATTTGGCACAACTTGCCAAACTGCGTCAGCTATGGCAGGGCGTGGGCGCAGATGTCATTGAGATGGATGCCAAGCGTCATGATGAGATTTTGGCTTATACCAGTCATCTGCCGCATTTATTGGCGTTTAGCCTGACGCATCAGTTGGCAAGCCATGATGATAATTTGGATATTTTCCGTTATGCCGCAGGGGGCTTTCGTGACTTTAGTCGCATTGCTGCTAGCCACCCTGTGATGTGGCATGATATTTTTATTGCCAATAAATCAGCACTACTTAGCTCTTTGGATGAATTTCAACAACATTTGAATGAATTTAAAGAAATTATCGAAACACAAAATTCACAAAAACTACTTGATTGGCTGGCGACATCTCGCCATGCACGCCGTCATTTTGGGCATATGCTTGCCAAAAAATCCACACACAAACCCAATAGCATCATCACAACCGATGCCATCAAGGACACGATTATGAGCCAAAGCTATCATATCCGCCCCCAAAACCACATTGCAGGTACGATTACCGTACCGGGGGATAAATCCATTTCTCATCGCAGTATCATGTTTGGTTCGTTGGCTGATGGCGTGACCCATGTCAGTGGCTTTTTGCAAGGTGAAGATGCGCTTGCGACTTTGCAGGCATTTGCCGATATGGGTGTCAAAATCGAACGAGATGGCGATAAAGTCACCATTCATGGCGTGGGTATTGATGGCTTACAAGCACCAAAAGAGCCGTTGTATATGGGTAACTCAGGCACGAGTATGCGCCTATTGGCAGGGATTTTATCCGCTCAGAAATTTGATAGCGTGATGACCGGTGATGTCAGCCTATCTAAGCGGCCGATGGAGCGTGTAGCAAAGCCACTGCGTGAGATGGGTGCAGTCATCCAATCGACCGGCGAAAAAGGCACAGCGCCGCTGTCTATCACAGGTTCGCAGCCATTGACCGCTATTGATTATACCTTGCCTGTAGCGTCAGCGCAGATTAAGTCATGCTTGATTTTGGCGTCGCTTTGGGCAAATGGCACAACCACCATTCGTGAGCCTGAAGTCAGCCGTGACCACACCGAACGAATGCTGAACGCCTTTGGCTATCCTGTACATACCGATGGTAATGTCATCACGGTGACAGGTGGTGGTCGCTTGACCGCCACAGACATCATCGTACCTGCCGATATCTCAAGTGCGGCGTTTTTTATGGTGCTGGGTGCAATCGGTGGCGGTGATGGCTTGACCATCCAAAAAGTCGGCATGAATCCGACTCGTACAGGCGTGATTGATATTCTAAAATTGATGGGTGCTGACATCACTGTTACCAACGAAACCATCGTCGGTGGCGAGCCTATCGCTGACATCACTGTCAAGCCATCCGACCTAAAAGGCATCGACATCCCTGAGCATCTAGTGCCACTGGCGATTGATGAGTTTCCTGTGCTGTTCGTCGCCGCTAGCTGTGCCACTGGGACGACTAAGCTTACCGGCGCAAAAGAACTGCGAGTCAAAGAGTCAGACCGTATTGCAGTGATGGCAGATGGCTTGGCGACTTTGGGTGTAGAATCAACTGTGCTGGATGATGGCATCATCATTGTAGGGCGTGGCGTGGCAGGCGAGCGTAATGCCATCTTTGGTGGTGGTGTGATTGAGTCGCATCATGACCATCGCATCGCCATGAGCTTTGCGGTGGCGTCAGCTCGTGCATCAGATGAGATTATCATTCAAGGCACGGAGACGGTCAATACCAGTTTCCCAAACTTTGCTGAACTTGCCAATTCGGTCGGTCTAAGCATTGATGTAAAATAAGTTGTATTTGATCGCTTAATTCATACATCTTAGTTGATGATTGACCAAAAAAGCCTTTCAAAGCATCGCATCATTTGCCAAGCTTGAAAGGCTAATAAGGAAAACCCATCGTGAATCAGCCAACCAAAACGGTCAAAACCACCACCCAAGGCATCATCACCGCTTTGGTGGCTTTTTTGTTATGGGGGAATTTTCCTTTATATTTCAAAGAACTAAGCCATTATGATGCTATCGAAGTCATCGTACATCGGGTGGTGTGGACTTTTGTGCTATTGCTTGTCGTACTGACGCTTAGCCGTCGCACAGCGTGGCTTGGTGTGATTCGCCATCAACCCAAATGGCTTGGGATTACCTTTATTGCAGCACTACTGATTGGCACAAACTGGCTGACCTATGTGTGGGCGGTGACGCATGACCAAGTGCTTGAAGCAAGTCTTGGTTATTTTATCAATCCACTGATGGGTGTGGCGTTGTCTTTAGTCTTTCTAAAAGAAAAACTGCGCCCACTACAAAAAATCGCTGTCTTACTTGCTACCATCGCCGTCGGCATACAGGTGGTGTGGCTTGGTGGTCTGCCGTGGGTGAGCTTGCTATTGGCATTGAGCTTTAGTGTCTATGGTATCATTCAGCGGCAGACGCCATTTGATGCCATTGATGGCTTGTTTCTTGAGACGGCGTTGCTGTTACCGCTGTGTCTGCTTTGGTTATCACAAGCAGGTGTGGCAAGCTCAAGCCTTGATTTGTGGCAATCGGCGGATATTTGGCTACTTATGCTATCAGGGCCAATTACGCTGATTCCGCTACTGTTGTACAACAAATCCACCAAGATGGTCAGCTTTACTTTGCTGAGCTTTATGGGATATTTGACACCAAGCATCGTATTTTTGCTTGCGGTGTTTTTGTACAAAGAGCCATTTAGCATCCAAAATATCGTCGTCTTTGGGCTGATTTGGTCGGCGCTTGCGATATTTAGTGCTGATTTATTACAAAGAAAATCTAATTAATAGAAATTATTATTGGAAACCGTTATGGGTGACATCGTCTTTATCCAAGGTCTTGAAGTGAATACGCTGATAGGCGTGTATTCGTGGGAGCGTGCGATTAAGCAGCAGCTGATTTTTGATGCCGAGATGGTCTGTGATATGAGCCGTGCCATCATGGATGATGATGTGGCACATGTGATTAATTACAAAACGGTCAGCGAAGACATCGAACGACTGTGCCATGAGATTCAGGCGGAGCTGCTTGAGACTTTGGCGGATAAGATTGCCGAGCATATCCTAAGCCATTATCCATGCAGTCAAATCACGCTCACCATCCACAAGCCCAATGCCATCAAGGCAGCCAAAAGTGTCGGCGTCAAAATCGTACGCAGGGCAGCTGTATGACAGATGGGCAAGTCGAACGTCTTGTGATTGCCTTAGGCAGTAACCATCAGGCGGATACTGCTTTTGCCTGTGCTTTGCATAAGCTTAATAAGCTTGGCGAGATACAGTTATCGCAAGTGGTGATGGGGCAGGATTTCACAGGGCGTAGTCAGCGTGTCTATCACAATGCTTGTGCTTATATTGTACTGACAAAGTCAATTCAATATACAGACATCGAACATCAGCTTAAACAAATCGAGCGAGATTGTGGCCGCAATCCTGCCAAAAAATGTGCCGAATATGATTATGAAGTAGCGATGGATTTGGATATTTTGGCGGTGTTCGCTGATGACAAGTGGCAGATGAACCCTGCACGCCTACCGCTAAAAAGCCATGATTTATCAGGTGTCAAAGAAGTGGCTAGGTTTTTGCTTGCTTGAATTGGTATCTATCCAAGGCATTTAGGCACAAACTCACATAGTAATGCCGACTTATAACCATCAAGCATTGATTTGCAAGTCATTGATATTCAAGCATCTTTTAAGCTCAGTCAAAATAAAGACGCCCAAAACAGACAGGGCGCCATTGATGGATTATCAGGGCTTAATACGCATGAGTCCGACACGATGGCAAAGCTTGTCGCCAAGTTTGCCAAAAGCTGATGTCAAATTACCAAACCGTATTGGCAGGCTCATAATGCAGCACATCGGTGATGCGGTTATCGCCATCGACCAGTACGACATTGGGCTTGTGCTGTTTGGCTTTGTCATCATCCATCATCACATAGTTCATGATGATGACGATATCACCTGCTTGCACCTTGCGGGCGGCAGCGCCGTTGAGGCAGACGATACCACTGCCACGCTCGCCTGCGATGGTATAAGTTTCAAAGCGTTCGCCGTTGTTGTTATTGACGATGGCGACTTTTTCATTCACCAAAATACCAGCGGCATCAAGCAAATCAACATCAATGGTGATGCTACCGACATAGTTAAGATTGGCTTCGGTGACGGTGGCGCGGTGGATTTTACCACCTAATAATGTGCGAATCATAATTGACCTCTTTTTATGATTATTGTAAATAATAGCTAATAATTAAAATGGGATGTCATCATTGGGTGTACTGATATAGGTATTGAAAAATGGCTTTTCCAAAGATTCTTCAGCCTCTTCTTCGTCATCTTCTTCATCAACAGAATAGATGACTTGATATTCATCTAAACCCAATTCAAATCGACTGTCAATTTCTTCTTGACAATTATTCACCGCTTCATTGAGTAATGTGGCAAGATAAGGCAGTGCATTAAAGCCTTGATATAAGCCACGCACGCCAAAGGTCTTGATGGCTTCTTGGTTTTGGTCAATCAAGGCTTGGATGGTGTCTGGGCTGATGGTCGCAATCGATTGCACCATGCGCAACTTGTTATTGAGTAGTACAAACGGCGATGTCGGACTGTTAAGTAAAATATCACTCAGCATCGCACCGTCTAGGGGTTGCATGGTGATGATTTTACCCAAGCGACCGACCAATTCATCGGGCAAGCCTAGATTTGACAGCTCCATCAAGGTGCTTGGTGGCTTGGCTTTGGCGTTGGTTGGTGGTGTCGTGGTAAAGCCGATACCGCTGTTATCGTCTTTGACTTTGGCAAGGTTAAAACTGCCACCCAAGATAAATAAGACGTTTTCGGAATTAAAAGACAGGCTTTCGGTGCGACAAGGAAACAGGGCGTTGCCTTCAACTAAGGTTAATAATTCAGTGGCAATAGAGCGACGAAATTCAGAAAAAGATGAGTCCCGATAGGCGAATAATTTGTCAAATTCATCAAAAAACACCACCGAAAACTGCAATTTGAGCTCATCACCTTTGGCATCAATGTGCAGCTGTTCGCCGACATCACAAATATTTCTACCACGATAGCTTTGGGGTGCCAAATGCGTGCTATCAACAATGGCAAAATTCAAATCAAGATGTGTGCAGAGCTGCTTAATAATATGCGTCTTGCCACTGCCCGTAGTACCAGTCAAAAAGATGGGCGGCTGGCGTAGTGGTGCAGGCACTGCTGGCTTAAATTGCAGATAATCGCCTTCAATGTTTTGGGTCTGACCATAAAGCAAAAAGCTGTTGTACTTGGATTTTCGCTCTGAATATTTTTGGTAATTTTCAAGATTTCTTAAATGATAATGCAAAATGTTGGACAGCTGAAATAGGGCATCATCTTGATGAAAAATGCGTTTGTTGGCATCATTAAAAATCTCATCAGGTGTTGGCGTATCACTCTTGTAGCGATGTACGCCACACAGTTTGGCAAGCGTGCGAATTTTCATGAGCGGCTTTCCTGATGCGATGATTTCATAGTTGAGTTATTTTTGATAATAATTCGTGCCATCGGCTTGGTTCTTGAACCTACGGTGAAACCACATCCATTGGCTGATATCTTTTTGGATATTGGCTTCGATTAAGCGGTTGATACGCTCAGCGTCGGCGACTTCATCGGCGGATGGATAATTTTCAAGCGCAGGGCTTAAGGTGATATGATAATGCGGACGACGACCCGATGGGATAAAATCAGGCGTCTGACGCACCATATCCATCATCATCACTGCAGGCGGATTGGATTTATCGCCCATCTTGGCAAGGCGACGCTGTGCGGTGATGGTGGCAGCAGGCACGCCAAAAAATGTCGCCATTACGCCATGCTCTAGCCCAAAATCTTGGTCGGGCGAATACCAAATCACACGCCCAGCCTTGATGCGGGCGATGAGTTTTTTCATATCACGGCTTGAGATTTGTTCATCAAAAATACGACGGCGTGCGTTATAAATGAACCATTCAAGCAGTGCGTTATTCTGAGGGCGATAGACACAATCAGCACCAAAAAACTGCGTGCACAGTCTGCCACCCAAATCCAGCGTCGTATAATGACCGCCGAGCAAAATCACCGCCTTGCCGTCTTTTTGGGCATTGACAAGGTGCTGAAGTCCTGAGATGCTAAAGCTACGCACAAAGATATTGGGGCGAAACCATGCACACAGGCTCTCAAAAATACCAATGCCTTGATTGATAAACACTTGGCGGGCGATGGCTTGGCGTTCGTCATCACTCTTATTAGGAAAGGCAAGCTTAAGATTGGTCAGGGTATCATTGACCCGTCGTTTGACAAGCTTAAACACAAGCTTGCCAATCGCTCGCCCAATCATAAACTGAATCCGTAGCGGTAGATAGATGAGTGGCAAAATCAGTGCCATCGCTAGCCAAAATCCCCAGTTTTTTGGGTGTAAAAATGCCCATTGAAACGGCTTTGGCTCGGCGATGTGCGTCTGCTTATGATTATCCGTCAGCGTAATGGCGGGCGTGGTGCTAACAGGCTTTGTATCGCCGCAGCCGCATTGATGGTTGTCACAGCTCATTTGGCAATACTCTCTAGCTCATCCCAGCGTTCAAGCTTGGCAAGTAATAATTCATCAATCTCACCCAGTCGCTCGCTCGCTGCAGTAGCTGCCGCCAAATCTGTGGTGAACCACGAGCCATCTTCTAGCTTGGCATTAAGTTCACTTTGCTCGGTTTCTAAAGCGGCGATTTCATCAGGTAGGCTCTCAAGCTCTCGCTGTTCTTTATAAGACAGTTTGCGTTTGGTTTCGGTTTTTTGAGCGACTGTTGTAGCGGTTGCAGATTGGGTAGGTTTGTCTGCTTCTGCTTTTTCTGCTTTATTGTCAGCAGGTTTTGCCATAGGTTTTGGATTAGCTGCCAAAAACCGTTCATGTTGCACCAAATAATCTTCATAACCGCCGACATACTCAAGCACCACGCCATTGCCATGCTTATCGGTGTCAAAGACCCAAGTTTGGGTGACGACATTGTCCATAAAGGCGCGGTCATGGCTGATGAGTAGCACCGTACCATCAAAATTCACCACAAACTCTTCGAGTAGCTCAAGTGTCGCCATATCCAAATCGTTGGTCGGCTCATCAAGCACTAGGACATTGGCAGGTTTTAGTAGTAATTTGGCAAGCAGTACTCGGGCTTTTTCGCCACCTGATAGGGCTTTGACAGGGGTGCGAGCACGATTTGGGCTAAATAAGAAGTCTTGTAGATAGCCCAAAATATGCGTCTTGCGACCGCCAACTTCGACATGGTCTGAGCCTTCAGAGACATTGTCTGCGACTGATTTTTCGGGGTCTAGGTCGTCTTTTAATTGGTCAAAAAAGGCGATATTAAGATTCGTGCCAAGCTTGACCGAGCCTTGTTTGACGGCAGAATTATCCAACCCTAAGATGGTTTTTATTAAGGTGGTCTTACCAACGCCATTTTTGCCGATGATACCGACTTTATCGCCACGCAGTAGTAATGTACTAAAGTCTTTTAATAAAATCTTATCATCATACTCAAGCGTCAGATGATTGACTTCGCAGATGATTTTGCCTGATTTTTCGCTGGTATTTTGGCTGATTTGTACATTACCGACGACATCACGGCGGGCTTTACGCTCTTCACGCAGAGCTTTTAGGGCACGCACACGACCTTCGTTACGAGTTCGGCGTGCTTTGATGCCTTGACGAATCCATGCTTCTTCTTGGGCGAGTTTTTTGTCAAATTCGGCAAAGCTTTTTTGTTCACTGGCAAGCTCAAGCTCTTTGAGCTCTTGGTAGCGGGCATAGCCGCCTGCGCCTTGATTGACATCATAGCTGCCCAGCTGACCACGATCAAGCTCAATGATGCGAGTGGCCAGACGATCGACGAATTTGCGATCGTGGGTGATAAATAGCACGGTCAAGCGCTCATTTAATAAGAAATTCTCAAGCCAATCAATGCTCTCAATATCCAAATGGTTGGTCGGCTCATCAAGCAGTAGCACATCAGGCTCAGTGACCAACGCACGGGCGAGCAGTACTCGGCGCTTACGACCGCCTGACAGCTCGCTCAGCTTGGCAGTCGCATCCAATCCCATGCTATCAATGATGGCACGAGCCTTACGCTCAAAATCCCAACCGTGTAGCACATCTAAAGTATGCTGTAGATGGCTCATCTCATCACAAGCTTTATGATCACCCAGACCGCAGGCGTCACTTGCGATTTGATAGGCTTTGAGCGTATCGGCGATGTGTTGATTACCGCTCATCACCACATCCAAGACCGCCATATCACCATCAGGCACATCTTGGGCGAGCATGGCAATCTTAGTGCCGTCTTTGATCAGCACTTCGCCGTCATCAGCGTGCAGATCGCCTGTGATGAGCTTGAGCAGGGTGGATTTGCCTTCACCATTTCGCCCAATCAAGCACACACGCTCATTGGGCTCAAGGCTAAAATTCACCCCGTCCAAAATCGGTGCAACACCAAAGGCTAAGTGGATATTTTTGAGTTGTATTAATGCCATAAACAGTCGGATCTAAGAATCGGTCATATAAAGGTGCATATAATAGCAAAAATTCGCCAAAAATTGTGTACAATATTGGCAATTTTCTGACTGGAGCGTCCGCCATGACCACCACGCTAGGCTATGATAGCCATGATGACATCATCGAATTGCAAACACGCTTAAGCTTCCTAGAAGATACCTGCGATAAACTCAATGAAGTCATCGCCCGCCAAGATCGTCAGCTGATGGACTTACAAGACCAGCTTAAGCTCATCTATGCGCAGATGACCAGCAAAGAAGATGCAGGCGTTGCGCCATTTGATCTATTGGCTGACAGACCGCCACATTATTGATGATCATGCCATCCATTTATCAGAGTCAAAAAATACATAAAAAAAATGCGATTTATCAGTATTTGGCATGATTTTGGTGTATTTTTTGCTTGTGTTGCGATTTATTTTGATTTAATATACAAAAGACAAAACATTTGCTTACATTTAGGTAAGAAAGTAGCGGTGTTTTGTGGATTTAGGGAACTCAAACTTTGGAGAATACTATGAGTGTATCATTTGGCTATAAATCATTAACTTTGGCCGTTGTTGCAGGATTGGCAGCGACTACAGCACAAGCAGCAGGTTTGGACCGTTCGGGTCAGGATGTGACCGCATTCTTGCAAGACGGTACTTATGCTGAGTTTGTTTATACTTATATTGATGCTGATGTTGCAGGTCATGATAATGGCCTTGCATCAGCAGGATCTAAGACCGAATACACCAAAGGCAAAGAAGTTGGCGATGGTGCAGAAGCTTATGACTTTTTCCGCTTCGGTGTAAAAGCAGATGTTAATGATCGTATTAGCGTCGGTGTGCTTTATGATGAGCCATTTGGTGCAGCGGTACAATATCATGGCGATAATAATTTTGTTAGCCAAGGGGCAGCAGCGACTTTAACTGCTCTATATAATAGTGACACGGCTGCTGCTCTACGCCAAGGTATTAATCAGTTAAATAGTACAAAAGATGAGTTAACCAATAACAAAACTCAGCTTGAGCAAGGGATTGCAGCAACGATAGCAGCAGGTGGTGACGCTAGAGAGTTACAAGAAAAGCTAAAAGTTGTAAATGGTGGGCTTGATACTGTGGATCAAAAGCTTAATGCTGCTAATTCACTAGCTGCACAATCAGCCGCTGCTGCTGCGAACATTGCTGCTACTTCAGAAGCTCAAAAAGGTGAAGGTACTAATGTTGAAATTCGTACCCACAATGTCACTGGTTTGGTTGGTGTTAAGCTAGGTGAAAAACGCAATTTCCAAATTTATGGCGGTCCTGCACTTCAGCGTCTAAATGGCGAAGTGCATCTGCGCGGTACAGCATATCAAACAGCACAAGGCTATGATGCTCGTATTAGTACCGATACGGATATTGGCTGGGTGGCGGGTATTGCTTATAGCAAGCCTGAAATCGCACTTAAAGCAGCATTGACCTATCGTTCTGAAATTGAGCACGAAACTAGCATTGCAGAATCTTTCCCTGCGCTTGATCAAGTGACAGCAAGAAATTTCAAAGTGTCATTGCCTGAGTCGTATAACCTAGATTTCCAAACAGGTATCAATCCAACGACGCTATTGACAGCAAAAGTACGCTATGTGCCTTGGTCTGATTTTGAAATTCGTCCACCGACTTATGGCGACGCATCTAAGCGTGTCAATAATAATGTAGCACTGCCAATTGTAAGCTATGAGAAAGACCAATGGTCAGCAGAACTTGGCTTAGGCAAAAAATTGAATGATAAGCTTGCTGTATCAGGTAGCGTTGGTTATGACTCAGGTGCAGGTAACCCAGCTACTTCACTGGGCCCAATCAAAGGCTACTACAGTGTGGGCTTGGGTGCCAAATACAATGTTACCCCAGAATGGTCAGTATCTGTCGGCGGTAAGTATCTGAAATTTGGTGATGTGACTGCAACCTTGCCAACTGGACATATTGCAGGCGAATTCTCTGACAATGATGGCTATATCGCTGGTGTTAAGTTGGCTTATCAAGCTAAATAATCTAGCACTGGTTGATTATTTATCAAAGAAACGGTTTGGTTTTTTGTCAGGCCGTTTTTTTGCTTAGCCTAAATTTTAATATCAGTACTGGCAGCATTATAAAAAATGGCTTGGATACAATACAAGCCATTTTTTTAAGTTTTATTTAATTAGTTAAATCAATTTAGCCTGTTTAAGTAGTGTTTCGAGCGTAGTGCCTTTGATTTTCTCGAGTCCAAGGTTTTCAAGAAATGACGGTATTGGCAAATCTAGCTCGTGAATACTGCGTTTTTCGTTCAGGCAGTATAGTGCTTTTAGTAACTCACGCACATCATAAACCGAGCCAAACACTTCTGGAATGGCTCGTTCGACATCAAGCAGTCCATAGACAGCTTCCATGGCGGTACGGATAGAATACTCAGTTGTAAAGACTGTGTCACGAGTCGGTGATTCTGCAAAATTACCAATAAATGCTAGGTTTACTGATTGATCAGGAATCACCTTAGGGCGATCGCCCATAACTCGTGGCATAAAATAACTGGTAATATAAGGCATGTATACAGGCACTGTATTGATGTATTCTTGAGATGATAGCAACTCAATTTTATCGGTAGGGACACCAAGATGGTATAACCATTCTTGGGTGATTTCTCGTCCTGTACATGATTCTACAGGCTTTTGAATGTAATTACCATCAATGTTGGAATACAGTGCATAGATCCATACGACAATCTCATTATCCTTTTGTTCTTTAAAATGTGGCTGACGATGAATGGTAAAACTCATCATCCAGTTTGAGTCTGTGATGGTGATGATGCCACCAGTATTAACTTTGCCATCATGTAAATCACGGTGAGTCAAGCGCTCGATATAAGGTTCGATTTCGGCACGCTTGATCGTCGCCGTGGCTGAGATGAACCAACTTTGGTCTGGCAGGTCTTTATAAAAGACTTTTGGATGACCAAATTCAACAGACTGAGCTGCTAAGTTCTCCCAAAGCTGCCATGAGCCGCCAAGCTCTTTGTTTGGTGGGGCGATTTGGTCGTGGCTGCCATAGGTACTGCTTTCGGTGATTGAACCATTGGTTACAAATACTAGGTCATTTTTGGTGAGATTAATGACTCTGTCTTGACCTGCGGTAGTCAGATGAATGGCCTTAGCAACTTTTTTATCGTTTTCAAAATCCACTGCGACATTGCTTACTTGACAATCATATTGCACATCGACACCGTGACTTTGTAGGTAAGCAATGATGGGCTTGACCATGGATTCATATTGATTGTATTTGCAGAACTTGAGTGATGAAAAATCAGGTAAACTTTCAATATGATGAATAAAGCGCATCAAATATCGACGCATCTCAGCAGCAGAGTGCCATTTTTCAAAAGCGAACATCGTCGCCCAATAAGTCCAAAAGTTGGACGCAAAAAAACCATCGGTGAATACTTCAGCGATGGTCTTAGCACCAAGCGATTCTTCAGACTGCATAACAAGATCGACAAGTTCTTTGGCGTGCTTACCAAGCGTATAAAGACCGTCAGTCGGCAGACGATTGCCACGATCGTGAATTAGGCGACAGTTTGATGAGTTGGGATCATCTTTATTAAGCCAATAAAATTCATCAAGAAAAGTCGCTCCAGGAATCTCAAGCGATGGAATTGAACGATACATATCCCACATGCACTCAAAATTGCTCTCCATCTCACGACCGCCACGCACGACAAAGCCTAGATGTGCATTATTGGTGCCATCAAGCGAACCACCAGCTAAGGGCAGCTCTTCAAGAATGTGAATATTTTCCCCTGCCATATGTCCATCACGAATCAAAAATACAGCTGCAGCAAGCCCTGCAAGACCCGAGCCGATGATATAGGCTGACTTTTGATCAACACCTTCTGGCTTTCTTGGACGAGCAAACGCTTCATAATTACCACGACTATAACGCATGAGATACCCCCTATTTACTTGTGGTGATTATTACATTGATTTATTTTTAATAAATATCATACATCGTTAAAATGATGATGGATGACACCGCATAAAGCAGAGATGGTATTTGATGTCATATCTGCAATATACTTGCTATATTGTAGCATGTAATATGGGGTAAAACTTTGTACTGTAATTACTTATTGTATACGCCGCAGTCACTGTTTGTCATTGACCAAGAAAATAAGCTTAGTTACCTAAGCTTATTATGTATATTAAAATATTATGAATATAACCCCTGAGCATACATCTGTCGCATTACTTTTTTATCAAGCTTGCCGACACTAGTTTTGGGCAGTTCGCTGACGAATTTGACATCACTTGGAATGGCGTATTTGGCGATCAGTCCACGCTCGACAGCTTGTAGACCGATGGCGATGATATCATCAGCGGTGGTGTCTTGATGGGTGGGCTTAAGGACGATCAGCGCCAATGGTCGTTCGCCCCATTTGTCATCAGGGATGCCGATGACAGCGATGTCAGCGACGCTTGGATGTAGCGATAGCAGAGTTTCGATCTCAAGCGATGACACCCATTCGCCACCAGATTTGATGACATCTTTTAGGCGGTCGGTGACTTGCAATTCGCCTTTATCGTTCATGTTGGCGATGTCTTGGGTGTGTAGATAGCCGCCTGCCCACAGCTCATCGCCTGCATCTTGATTCTTAAAGTAGCTTTGGGTTAGCCAAGGCGAACGCACGACGATCTCGCCTGTGCTCTTGCCATCGGTAGCGACAGCTTGCCCATGCTCATCCCACAGCTCAATACGAGTCAGCACAGCGGGCGTGCCTGTTTTAGTGCGTCGTTTGATGTCATCTTCAGGGCTTAGCTGATCGCTTTTATTAAAGGTAGTGCAAGCAATGACAGGACAGGTCTCTGACATCCCATAAGCGGTGAATACTTCAATGCCCAGATTCAGCGCTTGACGGCACAAGCCTTCGGTCAGGCGTGAACCACCGATGATCATCTTCATGCCATTGAATGTGCGTCCACGGCTTTGCATCTCACCCAATAGCATCTGTAGGATCGTCGGTACGCCATGCGTGAAACTGACTTGGTATTTTTCCATTAAGTCCACCAAGTTCTGCGGCACATATCGACCTGGATAAATCTGATCAAGTCCAACCATCGTTGCCACATAAGGCAAACCCCAACCATGCACATGAAACAGCGGCGTCACAGGCAGATAGACATCATCATAGCGCAGTCCTTGACCTTCGGCATTGAGCCCAAATGTCGATGCCACCGCCAGACTATGCAGTACCAGCTGACGGTGACTGAAGAATACGCCTTTTGGATTGCCTGTCGTGCCACTGGTATAAAAAGTGGTGGCGATGGTATTTTCATCAAAATCAGGGAAATCAAAGCTGTCACTGGCAGCGCTAAGCAGTGCTTCATATTCGCCATAAGCAGCAGATGGCGGCGGCGTGTCATGATCATCCAGCCAGACCACTTTTTCGATGCTTGGCGCATCGGTGGCGTGATCTTTGACCATTGGGGCAAATTCTGAATTGAGAAATAATGCCTTGGGCTTGGCATGATTGATGGTGTAGAGTACCTTATCTTCTGATAGGCGCACATTGACTGTCTGTAGGATTAGTCCGCACATCGGCACCGCAAAATACAGCTCCAGATAGCGATGAGTATCCCAGTCCATCACCGCCACGACATCACCAGAGTGCAGACCTAGGTCGGTCAGCACATTGGCTAGGCGGTTGATGCGAGTAAAGAATGTCTCATAGCTCATCTCGAAGCGATCAGCATAGTGAATCTTCTTATGGCGTGATGCGATCTTGGCACGATCGAGCAGATTTTTGATGAGTAGGGGATAGTGATAGGCGTTTTTGGCTTGATGATAATCATCATGGAGATTTAAAATCGCACTCATAACGGCTCCTTGTAGGTAGAGTGGTATTGCGTCATTGCCATCATATCATGAACCAAAAAATTCACTTTGTAAAGATGCAAAACAATAAAACTACAATTCAACAGTTTAATAAGTTATACTATATCAGTTAATCGAGTTAATATCGGCTTTTGGCTTTATGTTTTGGTCAAATTTTGCTATCATAGGCGATATTTTTTGACTTTGGATACGATTATGACCAAGCCTTATTTGATTGCACCATCGATTTTGTCAGCGGATTTTGCCCGTCTTGGCGATGATGTCAAAGCCGTGATGGATGCTGGTGCTGATGTGGTGCATTTTGATGTCATGGACAATCATTATGTGTCCAATCTGACCTTTGGTGCGATGGTTTGCCAAGCGCTCAAAGACTATGGCATCACAGCACCGATTGATGTACATCTGATGGTATCGCCTGTGGATCGCATGATTGAAGAGTTTTTAAAAGCAGGGGCGGACATCATCACTTTTCACCCTGAAGCCACACAGCATATTGATCGCAGCTTACAGCTGATCAAAGATGGCGGTGCGAAGTGTGGTTTGGTGTTCAATCCTGCGACACCGCTACATTATTTGGATTATACCATTGATAAAGTGGATCAAATTTTGCTCATGAGCGTCAACCCGGGTTTTGGCGGTCAAAAATTCATCGATGGCACGCTTGATAAGCTCAAAGCAGTACGCAAGCGTATCGATGACAGCGGTCGTGATATTCGCCTAGAAGTCGATGGTGGTGTCAATGTCGCCAATATCCGTGCCATCGCTGAAGCAGGTGCTGATATGTTTGTCGCAGGCAGTGCGATTTTTAATCAGCCTGATTATAAAGCAGTCATCGATGCGATGCGTGATGAGCTTGCCAAGGTGGGTGCTTGATGAGTGCTCAAAAAAGCGTTGTGCCGATGAGTTTCACCATTGGTCTGTGCTTGGCTAGTATCGTGCTAAGCGTCGCTGGTTATGGCTTTCGCTTGATGTTCGGGGATGATGTGGCTGCGGTCTTGCGTCATGCGATGGTCGTCGTGCCATTTTTTGTCATCGTATTGCCTGCGCTGATGTGGCTTGGCAGTGTCGGATTGAACAAAATGGGCAAGGCATCGATTCATCCACGCAATGCCTTGACGCTCGGCTGGCTGCTGTCAGTGGTGTCACTATTATCCATCATGGGGGTATATAGCTGATGCTGAACAAACTCATTCCTGATGCCATCACGCCGGTCGGTATTCCTAAGGGATTGATTTTATTACTGATTATTGCTTGTCTTTTGATTGGCTTATCGGGTCTGCGTTATGGTGGGCTCGAAGGGTGGCTACATGTACTCGAAAATTGGCTGGTCAGTTTAATCATTATCCCTGCCTTTACTGCACTCGTGGCGATGCCGATGAAATGGCGTGATGACAGCTTTGATGTCAAGATGGCGTACTATCTGGGGATGTTTGTGGCGTTTTTGTTTATGATGGCAAAACTTCGCTACTGGCGATGACCTTGAAAATACGCACCACCGCCCATATCAATGACCAAACTGACACAAATTGATTTGGAATACAATACCCATGCATGACAACGATTATTTAGAACATTCGCAAATGTGGCAGGCGCTGTCGATTGATGAGCGTTTGCAGATGATTGATGATGTCTGCAAGGCCAATCTTGATGCAGATGATGCGTTGGGTGTGCTACATGAGCTGTTTTTCTTAGAAATGGAACATGGCGCAAATCCTGTGGTGACTGACACGCTAGCGGCGGCGATTGCTGAACGCATTGACCCAACCATCGTCGAAAAAATGGCTGAAGAGCTGGGCTTGCCACCACTACCTAAGCCAAAAAAACGCCGTACACGCAAAACCACCGCCAAATCAGCTGATGCAGACACTGATAGCCGTGATGTACAAGTAAAGACTGATGAAGCAGTCGAAGCACCAAAAAAACGCCGTACACGCAAAAAAACGACCGATACCGATGATAACTCTGTCGCCGATGACGCTGATGCACCAAAGCCTAAGCGACGCACTCGCAAAAAAGCCAGTGACGATGTGCAAGCAGATGAAAGCCCTAAACCAAAACGCCGTAAATCTGCCAACAAACGCACGCCGATGGCACAAGAAACCATGCTTGAGTTCGTCGAAGATGCCAATGGCGTGATGACCTTGCGTGAAGTGGGCGATACTGAAGCGCTGGTGAGCATTGCTTTTTCGGATAAGGTCAAAGAGATGCTTGGCGGTGATGCTCGCATGGTTGGTCAAGCGATGATTCATGCGGCAATTGCTAGCGTGGTTCAGAGACAGGCGAATTTTTGGCACGCTCATGTCTATGACGAAGAGCCAGTGCATTATAGCTGATGTCGATACGGCTAATGCTGTCTCTTAAGATTAAAGCTCAAATCGTGGATTTGGGCTTTTTTGTTTGGGCTGTATTTGGGCTATAAAAGGCATGATAAAGCCTTGTCAAAATCCATAAAAATGCTACAATCTCGTTAAATTTTAAGCCTTAGGAATAGTTATGGCAAAAGCCAAATCCAGCTATGTCTGCCAAAACTGCGGTGCAATGTACGGCAAATGGGCAGGGCAATGCACCGACTGCGGTGAGTGGAATACGCTGATTGAAGCGCCCAATACCGCCTTGCCACACCACACCAAAAAATCAAGCGCTACGGCAGCTACCCCCCGAAAGACTGCCAACTATGCAGGGGCGACCAGTGGCGTGATGACACTCGATAGCGTGGGCGTGACGCTTGAAACTCGGATGCCAACAGGGATTGGTGAGTTTGATAGGGTGCTCGGTGGTGGACTGGTGGCAGGTTCGGTGGTGCTGATTGGTGGTGATCCGGGGATTGGTAAATCAACCATCCTGCTACAAACTGCGATTAATATGGCGGCAGGCGATAGCTTATCAGGGTCTGCGCTGTATATCACGGGTGAAGAGAGTCTATCGCAGGTGGCGATGCGTGCCAAGCGGCTTGGATTGCCGACTGACCGCTTGCGGGTGCTGGCTGAGACCAATGTTGATACCATCTGTATGGCATTGACCGCCGAACAGCCTGCGATTGCAGTGATTGACTCGATTCAGACGCTATTTACCGAGATGATACAGTCGGCCCCTGGCGGTGTGGCGCAGATTCGTGAGTCGGCGGCGATTTTGACTCGCTATGCCAAGCAGACGGGTACGGCACTGTTTTTGGTGGGTCATGTCACCAAAGAAGGGGCACTCGCTGGCCCACGAGTGCTTGAGCATATGGTGGATACGGTGCTGTATTTTGAAGGGGAGTCGGACAGTCGCTTTCGGATGATTCGTGCGGTCAAAAATCGCTTTGGGGCGGTCAATGAGCTGGGAATTTTTGGCATGACGGATACGGGGCTTAAAGAAGTCGCCAATCCATCGGCGATTTTCTTGAGTCGCTATGATAAGCCGATTGCAGGCTCGGTGGTGATGGTCAGCCGTGAAGGGACTCGTCCGCTACTTGTTGAAGTGCAAGCACTGGTCGATAGCTCGCAAGCACAGCCACGACGCATGGCGCTAGGTCTTGATTATCAAAGGCTGTCTATGCTACTTGCTGTTATGCACCGTCATGGTGGTATCCATACGAGCGGTATGGATGTCTATGTCAATGTCGTCGGCGGTGTCAAGGTGATGGAGACAGGTTCGGATTTGGCGGTGCTACTTGCTTGTGCGTCGAGTATCCGTGAAAAGGCGTTGCCCAATCGCTTGTGTGTGTTTGGAGAAGTGGGCTTATCAGGCGAAATCCGCCCCGTGCCAAATGGTCAAGAACGCCTAAAAGAAGCAATGAAACATGGCTTTACCCATGCCATCGTGCCACGAGCCAATGCACCGCAGGCAGGCAGCCGGCAGTTTAATGGTATCACCATCATTGCTGTTGATCGGCTTGATGATGCGATTTCTCAGGCGTTTGAGATTGAGTGATGGGGTGGATTGAGCGATGCTATCTAACAAGTTTTTTAATGGATAATTGGCAAATGCACAATAAAAAAGCACGGTTTGAAGCCGTGCTTTGTTGTGTGAGTGTGGTTGATTAAATTATGAACAAACCGCCGTTTGCATATCTTCGCCAACCGTACCGCTTTGGACATATTCCCATTCGCCAATACTAAGCGAAGTACCAACCAGTTCATCAAAACTTATCAAACGCTTTACAATAAATTTTTAAAAATTAAATTGTCAGTCAATATTCGGCTAAGCGTGCCAAGCTCTACAATATCTGGTCAAAAACGCTTCAAACGCCATCACAGCAGGCGATGCCGAGCGATAGCGATGTTTGTATAACAAAAATTTGTAGCTGATTTGTGGTTCGCTGATGGGTACCATGACAAGGTTTTGTTCATCTACCCAAGGCTTGGCATAGCCAAGTGCCATCGTCATGCCAAGCCCTTGCTTGACCATACCAAGCGCTGTGGACAAAAAATTCACTTCATAATCACTTCGAAATACCTTACTACTGATATCAAGTGGCAAATGATCGGCGATATATTTGGCAAATGGCTCTTGGAGTGTAATCAGCTCGCCATCACTCATCGCATCCCAAGTCAAATCAGTGCGAGATGCCAGTGGGTGATCAGGGCGTACCACCAGCTGAAACGGCGATGAAAACAGCTCGGTCGCTGACAAATCGGTATGATAAGCAAATGCAGGCCCAACGCCCAAATCCGCTTCGAGTGTCTGCACAGAATTGATCACATCTTCGACAGAGCAGTCAATCAGATTGACCTGAATATCAGGATAAGCTTGTTTAAACTGCTTAATCAGCTCGGGCATGGCAGATGCGGCAAGCTGCTGTGGCGCTGCGATACGCACCTTGCCTTGATGAAAATCCTTGAGATCGGCAATCTCATTACCCAACACCTGCATATCATGAATGACCCGCAGGGCGTGGGGCAGTAGTCGCTCGCCTGCTTCGGATAGGTGCATCTGCCGAGTGGTGCGGTCAAAAAGCCGAGTATCGAGCTGATTTTCCATCTCTTTAATCAGTCCGCTCAAGGATGACTGTGTCAAATGTAGCTCATCAGCGGCTTTGGTAAAGCTTTTGTGGCGAGCGACACTGACAAAGGCCTTGAGCTGGCGAAAAGTGATATTCATGGTCTAATCCGATAAATTCAAGAAAAAATCAATTTGTGCATAAGCTTGCGCTATTTTAAGATAAGGCACATATCCTTTACAAGTATCGTTGGATTTATTTTTTTGAACCAAACAAGGAATGATTATGGCAGATTTATTCGAAAACCCAATGGGATTGTGCGGCTTTGAGTTTGTAGAATTTGCAAGCCCTACACCAAATGTGCTTGAGCCATTGTTTGAAAAAATGGGCTTTACGCTCGTTGCCAAGCATCGCTCAAAAGATGTGCTACTGTATCGTCAAGGCAACATCAACTTTATCGTCAATCGTGAGCCGAAGTCCGAAGCGATGTATTTTGCCAATGAACATGGTCCATCAGCGTGCGGTATGGCGTTTCGTGTGCGTGATGCGCAGTTTGCTTATAACCGTGCCATTGAGCTTGGTGCACAGCCTGTCCACATTGCTACATCGGTGATGGAGCTTCGCCTGCCTGCGATTAAGGGCATTGGCGGTGCGCCTTTGTATTTGATTGACCGCTTTGAAGAAGGCAAATCCATTTATGATATTGACTTTGAATTTATCGAAGGCGTGGATCGTCATCCGGTGGGCTATGGCTTTGAAATCGTTGATCATTTGACGCATAATGTCTATCGTGGGCGTATGGATTATTGGGCGAAATTTTATGAAAAATTGTTCAATTTCCAAGAAATCCGCTATTTTGACATCAAAGGCGAATACACAGGGCTAACCAGCCGTGCGATGACAGCACCTGATGGGCTGATCCGCATTCCGCTGAACGAAGAAGCCAAGCAGGGCGGCGGTCAGATCGAAGAGTATCTGATGGCGTTTGGCGGTGAAGGTATTCAGCACATTGCACTATTGACCGATGATTTGCTCGGTGCGATTGACAAGCTACGAGCTGCTGGTATTCCGCTGATGACTGCACCAAATGATGCCTACTATGAGATGCTTGATGAGCGTCTGCCAAATCATGGCGAAGATGTCAAAGCGCTGCAATCTCGTGGCATCTTGCTTGATGGTACGACCGAAGGTGGTCAGCCACGCCTGTTGTTGCAGATTTTTTCAGAAACGGCGCTTGGCCCTGTGTTCTTTGAATTTATTCAGCGTAAGGGCGATTATCGTGAAGGCTTTGGCGAAGGCAATTTTAAGGCATTGTTCGAAAGCCTTGAGCGTGACCAAATTCGCCGTGGCGCGCTAGCGGTAGAATAAGCGTTACTAACCATGCCGCCAAATAACGGCGGACATCATCCATCATCCCAAGTGTTGATCATCTCAAACCGTGCTTTGGGTTGGTGGGTGTCTTTTTTTTGCGATGGATAGCAAATGATCGATTAGGGATATATCACCATTTTTGCGATATTTATCAGTTTTTGTGTAAGCATTGCGTGCCAAAAGTTTGTTATAGTGTATAACAAATCGGCGCAGTCGTGATGGATATTCGTGTTGCTCTCGACATGATTGCCCACAGGCGGTCGTGGTATAATGGTTGATTGATGTTGGCTTTTTGCCACTTTGCTATCCATTTTGAGTGTTAAGGATATGGATATGAACGAACAAAACAAACACGAACCATTATTAACCATCAGCCCAAGCGCCGCCGTACCGATGGCGATTGTGATGGTCATCGTCTTGGGTGTGACCATGATTGCTTGGGGTTGGGTACCGCATCTGTCGCTACTGTTGGTGATTATCGGCTTGATGATGTTTGGGCTTGTCAAGGGTGTCAAATTTGACGCCATGCAAGATAAGATGATCAGCGGTGTCGGGGCGGGCATGGGGGCGATTTATCTGTTCTCATTCATTGGGCTACTCGTGTCGGCTTTGATGATGTCTGGGGCAATTCCGACGCTGATTTATTATGGCTTTGGCGTTTTGTCTGCTGATATGTTTTATTTATCGGCATTCATTTTATCAAGCATTGTCGGTATTGCGCTTGGTAGTGGTTTCACGACTTGTGCGACGATCGGCGTGGCGTTTTTGGGCATGGCGGCAGCATTCGGCGCAAACCCTGCTATCGTCGCCGGCGCAATGGTTTCCGGCGCATTATTTGGTGATAAAATGTCACCACTGTCAGACACGACCAGTATCGCTGCATCCATTGTTGGTGTAGATTTGTTTGACCATATCAAAAATATGATGTACACCACTGTACCAGCTTGGCTCATCAGTGCAGGATTGTTTTGGTTCTTATCAGATGCACACTTGGCAGCGGATTTAAGCGATGTCGCTGTGCTCAAAGAACAGCTCATCATGAGTGGCTTGGTGCATGGCTATGCGTTGTTGCCATTTGTGGTGCTTGTTGTGTTGGCAGTGTTAAAAGTCAATGCCATTTATACCATTTCAGCGACCATTGCGGTGTCATTGGCGCTCACCTTTACGCACAGTACGCCAAGCTTGTCTGATTTGGGTAATTGGTTCTTTGCAGGCTATGCACCAGCAGAAAATCTTAATTTGGGAGATGTTGGCAAAATCGTCAGCCGTGGCGGACTGCAAAGTATGTTCTTTAGCCAGCTACTTGTGATTTTGGCACTGTCATTGGGCGGACTGCTGCAGGGCTTGGGTATCTTGCCTGCGTTACTTGATGGTATGCGTCATCTATTGACCAAGGCAAGTCGTGGCGTGGCAGCGGCGGCGTTTACATCGCTGGGTATCAATGTGCTTGTTGGTGAGCAGTATTTGAGCTTGCTACTATCGGGCAATGCGTTTTTGCCAGAGTATAAGCGGCTTGGACTACACCCAAAAAATCTATCACGCACCATCGAAGATGCGGGCACAGTCATCAACCCACTTGTGCCGTGGGGCGTGTATGGGGGCTTTTTGGCAGGGACATTTGGGATGCCTGTGGTGGCGTATCTGCCGTATGCGTTCTTTTGTTATCTATGCTTTGTGTTGACGCTGATATTTGGATTTACAGGCTTTACCATTACCAAGCTTGATAAGGCATAATCCAACACCAAGTGGACTGATGTAGGGTTAATTATTAAGGATCAATGATGAAACTATACTCATATTTTCGCAGTTCGGCATCGTATCGTGTGCGTATTGCTTTGGCGCTCAAAGGATTGGATGCTGATATCATACCCATCAATCTGCTCAAAGGCGAGCAAAAAAGCGATGATTATCTCGCCATCAATCCCCAAGGGCTGATACCTAGCCTGCAAGTCGATGATGCCGTGCTATCGCAGTCGCTTGCCATCATTGAGTATTTAGAAGAAGTGGATAACACTGTGCCACTATTGCCAAGCGATGCCATTGGGCGTGCGACTGTACGAGCGATGGCGCAGCTGATTGCTTGTGAAGTGCATCCGCTTAATAATTTACGAGTACTTCAATATCTGACAGGCGAGCTTGGCATCGATGATACGACCAAGATGGCATGGTATGCACATTGGATTCATCAAGGCTTTGCATCGCTTGAGATGATGCTAAAACAGCACGCAGGCAAGTTCTGCTATGGCGATACGCCGACGATGGCGGACTGCTGTCTGATACCGCAGGTGTATAATGCCAAGCGGTTCGATGTCGATATCAGTGTCTATCCGCTGATTAACCAAATCGTCGCAAACTGTGAAACTTTGCCTGCCTTTATCAAGGCACATCCTGACCATCAGCCTGATACGCCAGTTGCGTAAATGCAATCTATCCAACTCACCGCAAGTTAAGTCTGCGGTGATTTTTTTGGCTTACATGACGGCATTATCTCGCCTATTTGGGGTGAAATTATGTTACAATAAGCATCATTTTGTCACGCATTTTGCCATTTGCTATGTCTGTCTCCTTATCTCGTTTGGCTCGCCAATACAGTCTTGTGCTGTTGATTTTGCTTGTTTGGCAAGCGGTGATTGGCATGGGCTTAATGCCAGATTATCTGTTGCCGAGTCCTTGGCAGATTGTGCAGGCGTCCATTGATGATTTTGCCTTGCTTGCCATGCACGCCAAATACACATTGGCGACGGCGTTTATCGGTACGATGATTGGGCTGCTCTTAAGCTTTGTGCTGTCGATATTGATGGATTTGTCTCGTGGATTTCGCCAAAGCGTCTATCCTGTGTTGCTACTGAACCAAACCATTCCGACCATTGCCATTGCGCCGCTGCTTGTGATTTGGCTTGGTTATGGCATCACGCCAAAGATTGTGCTTGTGGTGCTGTCGGTGTTTTTTCCGATGACCATTGCGCTACTTGATGGCTATCGCTCGGTAGGGACAGATGAGCTCAATTTATTCCGCTCAATGAAAGCTACAACCTATCAGACTTATCGACATCTCAAGATACCATCGGCGATGGGATATTTTTTTACAGGGCTAAAAGTTGCCTTAAGCTATGCACTAATCTCTGCGGTGGTGGCAGAATGGCTTGGTGGCTATCATGGGCTTGGGGTTTATATGACCCGTGTGCGTAAGTCCTATGAGCTTGACAATATGTTTGCGGTGATTTTTTTGATTAGCTTTTTGACACTGGTGCTGATTGCTATGGTCAAATGGCTCGAAAAACGCCTGATGGCTTATAAATTTCAACAATGACTCATGAAAAGGATATGAAGATGAAGTTTAAATTTCGCCCGTTGGTTGGTGTGACTTTGGTTGCGCTAATGAGTGCAGGGCTATTTGCTTGCCAAAAACAAGAAAACGCACAAGCTTCCCAAACTGAGCAGCCGTTACAAGAGCTGATCATTGCATTGGACTGGGTGCCAAATACCAATCACACGGGACTGTATGTGGCGCTTGATCAAGGGTATTTTGCCAAGCAGGGCTTTGATGCCAAGATTGTACAGCCAAGCGAAGACAGTACATCGACGCTGGTTGCCAATCAGCGAGCGGATTTTGGCGTGTATTTTCAGCCAAATATAGTCAAGCGTCTCAATAAAGGCGAGCCGATCACTGCGGTGGCAGCCATCGCTCAGCACAACAGCGCAGGCCTTATGTCTTTGGCAAGTCTGGGTGCGACATCACCAAAAGATTTGCACGGCAAGCGTTATTCAACTTGGGAGGATCCTGTGGATGATGCGACGGTAGCCGAGATTGTCGGCGAGCCATTGGTCAAAATCCCGGGCGAATCGACCGATGCGACGACCGCACTACGCATGGATCAGTTTGACTACATTATGGCATATTATGGCTGGGATGGGATTCATGCCAAGATTAAGGGCGTTGAGACCAATTTCTTTTATCTTAAAGATGCCAATCCTGTCTTTGACTACTATTCACCGATTTTGATTGCCAATACTGATGCGCTCAAGGCAAATCCCGAAAAATACAAAAAAGCACTCGCCGCCATCAAAGAAGGCTATCTGTATGCCGCCAAAAATCCTGAAGCATCCGCCGAGATTTTGGTCAAGCACGCACCTGAGATCAATCCTGAGCTTGCCAAACAAAGCCAAGCTTATCTCTCGACGCTGTATCTTGATGACAAAGGCGACTGGGGGCGATTTGATTATGCACGCTGGGATCGTTTCTTTGGTTGGGTGAATGATAAGGGCTTGACGGATAAGCCATTACCGCCACAAGCAGGCGTGACCAATGACTACTTGCCAAACTGAGTTGATGGCTCATCCAAAGCCAGCCAAGCTGTCATTGGTGGATATTTGCCACCGCTTTGTGACGGCGACGATGGATGCGCCATTGTTCCAAAATCTGTCCTTGAGCGTCGCACCTAGACAGGTGGTGAGTATTATCGGTACAAGTGGCGTGGGCAAAAGTACGCTATTTAACATCGCAGCTGGGCTGATTCGCCCAGAGTCTGGGCAGGTCATCATTGATGGTGTCGATAGTACGGGCAAGGCAGGGCAAGTGGGCTATATGCTCCAAAAAGACTTGTTATTACCCTTTAAAAGTATCTATGACAATATCGCACTGCCAATGATGCTACAGGGCATGGATAAGACGGCGATACAAGCACGCATTACGCCCAATCTTGGCTTATTTGGGCTAGATGGCTTGGCGGATAAATACCCGCATCAGCTGTCAGGCGGTCAAAGACAGCGTGCGGCACTGCTGCGTACTTATCTGAGTAACGACCATCTGATGCTACTCGATGAGCCGTTTTCGGCGCTGGATTTTGTGACCAAATCTGAGATGTATGCATGGTTTAATGCCTTTCGCCATCAAACAGGGCTGACTTGCTTGATGATTACCCATGATATTGATGAAGCGATTTATCTGTCCGATTGCGTCTATGTGCTAAAAGGCTTTCCGGCAACGCTGGCGCATCGCTTTGAGATACCAAAAGAAGAAGGCTTTATGCAGTCGCAGGAGTTTTTGGTGCTCAAAGAGCGGATTTTGACAGCGATTAAGGGGTAGGGCTAACTTAGGCTAAGCATTGCAAAGGACAATAGTGTAGAAAATACTGCTTGTCTTTTTAAATCAACTCTAAGAAAAAAACCGAAACTTAACAAAGTCTCGGTTTTTTAGTATCCTTATCCAATCAGTCAATACGCTCAATGGTCACATTGCCTGTATTGCCAGTCATGCCGATGGCTTTGGCAGCACCATAAGATAGGCTAAGCGCGCTACTGCCTGCAGATGGACGGTCATTGATTTTGACAACGACTGATTTGCCATTATCACGATTGGTCACACGCACATAGCAGTTCATTGGCAATGAGCTGTGTGCGGCGGTCATGGCATTCATATCAAAGGTTTCGCCACTGGCGGTTTTGCGTCCGTGAAATTGACGACCATACCAAGATGCTAGACCAGTTTGCTTAAATTTGTTCACCGTGCTAGATGCCACAGCCGTCAGTTTTTCGAGCACTGGGGTGTCGCTATCAGCTTTTTTGGTGGTTTTGGCATTTTGGGTCATCAAAGGACTACTAAGCGCCAAAGAAGATGGCTGGCGAGCTTGACGAACCAAACTAGATGCATTGTTGTGCTGAGCGGTCAATTGACCAAGCACATTATCAATATTAGCCGAATTTGCTTTATCGCCTGCGTGTGCAGAAACACCAACGCCTGCGCTGACAGTGATTGCCAAGCCAAGCAAAGATTTGCTAATTGTTTTCATGGTTGCCTCTTTAGTGTTGAAAGCTTTGTTGTGGCGTGTATGCCAACAGACATCATCCTAATGTAACAAAGTCGCTACTATCAAGTATCAATACCATTCAAAAAGTATTAATAACAAGTATTTGTGAATTTATCCCATGATGCTCATACTTGCAAACCAAGCAACTGGGGGTGAATTGTGATTGTTTTGGGCAATGATAACACAGTCAAAATTAATCAAGCATACAGTAGCACAGAAAAAGTATTGCAATGTGTCGTTTTGTAGTCATTGTACCCAGCTTTGGTAAAATTATGACAAATTGATACAAATTGCCCTTTACCACATTCCTATATTAGCACCATTTTGATAAATTACAAGGGCAAAAACAGCAAAAATCACAGAAATTTGCACAAATTTTGTACAAAATGGTGATTTTATCGCTTATTTTTCACATTGAGCACCGACCTTTGTCGTCCATGCGCCGTGATAAGCTGTCAAATAAGCTGTCAAAATTGCTACCAAAAAACATTGGCAAAATTGATGAAGTGGTGTAAGCTTATCAGCAGATTTTGGCTCAAAAAAAATTAGCAATCCATGTCAACCGGCTTTTATGATACACAATATCAATCCCGCACAATCCTATCTGCATTAGGTGTTGTGCTGTGGGCGGCTCGTAGCAGCCAAACACAGCTTTTGGCACAGCCATCGGCTGATGTATCATCACAGCCTTTGGCACGCACTGCGGTATCCACGCAGGTATCACCATCCAAAGCCAATAAAACAGCGCCAACTGATAAGCCATCTAAAGCACCGATTGGCAGTCAGCTGACACATCTTAGCCAAGCTCTCAAAGAACACAGCCGACAGGTACAGCACCACACCGTCCAAGAATTATCATCCACCACACAAAGCACTACAAGCACCGAACTAGACACTGTGCCGACATTTCGATTACAGGCGATTGTCTATCGCCAATGGGTTTTGTTGGTTGATTTTGACGGCATTGACATCGCCAAAAAAGACATCTGGGTATCGCTCAATCAAGCCATCCAAAATCATGCCAAAGCATCACAGCTGACGTATGAACAGCGGGTGCTGAATTATCCGATTATCAGCAATGACCCAAATGCTAACCAACCTGCGGTGATTGATGCTAGTATCAAGGGCTTTATTTTTGGGTGTTTGCAGGCAAGCCCCAAGATTGAACAAATTCTTGTGCTAAGTGCATTACCATCATGTATCAACCTAAAAAACATCATCAGCGCACTGGATGATAAGCTGGTTATCAATCAGGATTTTGGGCTAGATGATATGTGGAAACAGCCAACAGTCAAAAAGCAGTTTTGGCAATATCTACATCAAGCGGATGATAAGACGGACAAATAACCGACAATGCTGACAATGCTATAGCTGATTGCATAAATGAGTGTGCAAAGGCTTATCTGTCACTGCTTTTCATGATACAATAACCAAACTTTCCCAATCTTGCCTGCTATTTTTATATCATTAAGGAAAAATCCATGACCCGTTTAGCGAATTTCTGTGCTGGTCCTGCCAGTATGCCAACCGCTGTCCTTGAGCGTGCCCAAGCTGAAATGCTTGATTGGCAAGGGCTTGGCGCATCTGTGATGGAAATCAGCCATCGCAGTGCCGACTATATTGAGCTTGCCCAAAAAGCCGAAGCTAATTTGCGTAAGCTCATGAACATCAGCGATGACTATGCGGTGCTATTTTTGCAAGGTGGTGCGGCATTGCAGTTCTCTAGCATTCCACTGAACCTACTTAATGGTGGCACGGCTGATTATCTAAACACAGGCGCATGGTCACAAAAAGCCTATAAAGAAGCCAAACGCTATGAAGTGCTTGGTCTTGGCAAGGTGAATCTGGTCGCCGAAGGTGATGGCAGTGATGTGCCTGCGTTTGACACTTGGCAGCTGACGGATGGCGCAAGTTATTTTCACTACTGCCCAAATGAGACCATTCACGGCGTGCAAATCTTTGACACACCAAAAGTCAATGCGCCAATCGTCGCCGACTTCTCATCATGCATCCTATCAGAGCCGATTAATGTCAATGACTTTGGCATGATTTATGCCGGTGCACAAAAGAACATTGGGCCGGCTGGTTTGACATTGGTCATCGTACGTAAAGAGTTGCTTGACAAGGCAAGTCCGTGGTGTCCAAATGTGATGAATTATAAAAATCAGTTTGAAAATGACTCAATGCTCAACACGCCATCGACTTATGCATGGTATCTGTCGGGCCTCGTGTTTGAATGGCTACTTGAGCAAGGCGGTGTCGAAGCCATTGCCAAGATTAACCGTGCCAAAGCACAAGCACTGTATGATGCCATCGACGCGAGCGACTTTTATACCAATAAAGTCAATCCTGCCTATCGCTCTATCATGAATGTACCGTTCCAGCTTGCTGATAGCAGTCTTGATAAGCTATTCTTAGAAGAATCAAAACAAGCAGGGCTACTAAACCTAAAAGGTCATCGTGTCGTCGGCGGTATGCGAGCGAGCATCTATAATGCCATCACGCTAGAGCAAGTGCAGGCATTGGTAAGCTTTATGGCTGAATTTGAGCGTAAGCACGGCTAATTTGTTTATCATCAGCAATGATTCAGTCATCTTATCAGCATGACAGCAGACCACGAGTCAAGCGGTTGTTTGGGTCGTGGTTTTTGTTCTGTACCATCATGGCAAGTGTGGTGATGGCAGGCTGTGCCGATGACTCAACAGGTGCGGATAAGCAGACGGCAGATGTCGCACCTGTCAAATCATCTGCAGATGATGCACTTGATTTATCCGCTGAAAAATTACCACCAAGCATCCGCCAAAATCATCTAGCCGCAGGCACTATCACTAGCACCGTCTTGACAGTGAATAATGATGCCAAATACGCCAATGCCACGCATCTGCCCTATGCCAATCCTGATGCGCCAAAGGGTGGCGTGCTGTCGATGTCTGCTATTGGGATGTTTAATAGTCTAAATAGCTTTATTGACCAAGGCATCCCTGCGACGGGGACTTTTTATCTGTATGACACGCTGATGGCAGGTTCGCTTGATGAATCTTATGTGCTCTATCCACAGCTTGCCAATGCCGTCACGCACAATCCTAATGATGGCAGTTGGATTATTTATCATATCCATCCTGATGCACGGTTTTGGGATGGAAGTGCGGTGACGGCGGATGATGTCAAGGCGACTTTTGAAGCGATATTAACCAAAGGCTTGATGTCGTGGCGGGGCTTTTTGGGTGGGATTGATGCCATCGAAGTGCTTGATAGCCATCGGGTGAAGTTTTATTTTAACCAAATGGCATCAGCGGATTTGGGTGCAAGTGTCGGGCTGATGCCTGTATTTGCCAAATCAGATATCGAAAAGCGATTTGACCAAGTTAGCCTTGTGCCGTTGATGGGTAGTGGTGCGTATCAGCTGGAGCTTGCCGAACCATCACGGCGAGTACGCTATGTCCGTGACCCCAATTATTGGGGTAGGGAGTTGATGGTGAATCGGGGGCGGTTTAATTTTGATGCCATCGAATATCAGTATTTTGCTGATGATGCGGTGGCGTTTGAAGCCTTTAAAACGGGGCAATATCGCTTTCGTATCGAGACGGATATCAAGCGTTGGGCGACTTTTGATAATACTGCTCGCTCAAGTAACATCCAAAAAGCATCCATCATCAACCAAAATCCCGTGCTGATGCAGGGGCTAATTATGAACCTGCGTCGTCCGCTGTTTCGTGATAAGCGAGTACGCCAAGCGATGAATTTGGCGTTTGATTTTGAATGGACAAATCGGCAACTGCTCTACGGCGAATATCAGCGGTTAGACAGCTATTTTTTTGGTTCTGCCTTACAAGCCAAAGGTGCGCCAAGTAGCGATGAGTTGGCAGTATTACAAGCTTTACCATTAAATCAAGATGAACAATCTGCCATCAAAGGCGTACCCAATCAGCCTGTCTCAAACGGCGATGGCATCAATCGCACCAATCTGCTCAAGGCAAGAGCGCTGCTGCTAGATGCTGGATTGTCTTATCACAATGGTAAATTGCACGATAAGGATGGTCAAGTGGTACGCCTAGAAATCTTGGTGCAGGATGATAAATATCAAGCCGTGCTTTTGCCGTATATCGCTCATCTAAAGCGACTGGGCATTGATGCGCGTCTTCGGCGTATGGATAGCTCAAGCTATCTGCACGCCAAGCGAGCATATGATTTTGATATGATTATTGATAGCTTTATGCAGGGCAATTCACCGGGGGCGGAGCAGGGCTATCTGTGGGGCTCAAAATCCGCTGATGAAGCAGGCAACCAAAATACCATCGGCATCAAAAGTGCTGCCGTGGATGCAGTCATCGATAAGCTTAGCCAAGCAACATCACGAGATGAGACCATACTGTATGCCAAAGTGCTCGATCGGTTGCTGCTTGCTGGCGAGTATATGATCCCTTGGTATGGCAAAAACACCACCGATGTCATGTATTATCAAGGCTATCAGCATCCATCTACACCGCCAAACAGTAGCATCGGGCTTGATTATTGGTGGTACTGGCCGCCCAAAGACACTACACAGGACTGACTTATGAATCACTTTGATATTCACGCCATCAAGGCATTTGATGATAATTATATTTGGGCAATCAGCACAGATGGGCAGGCGATCATCATCGATCCGGGTTCTGCTGATGAAGTGATTAATTATCTAGATACTCATCAGCTGACACCTGTGGCGATACTCATTACCCACCATCATCACGATCATATCGGTGGTGTGGATACGCTGATGAATCTTTATAAAGACTGCACACTGTACGCACACAGTCAGCACGGACTTGCCAATGCTGTACTGGTGGATGAAGGTAGTCAGCTTGATATCATGGGGCTAAATTTCACCGTGCAGATGAGTGCAGGGCATACTGATAGCCATCTAAGCTATCTTGTGCTGATTGATGGCGTGATGCGAGTTTTTTGTGGTGATACGCTATTTAGCGGTGGCTGTGGGCGAGTGTTTACAGGGACGATTGACGAGCTGTATGCAAGCTTTGAGCGGTATTTGGCACTGCCCGATGATACGCTGTTTTATCCTGCGCATGAATACACGCTGTCAAATCTGAAATTCGCCCAAACCATCTGCGCTGATAGTATTAAAAAAACCATCGATACCGCCATCACCGATACCCAAGCACGCCTAGAAAATGATAAAATAAGCCTGCCAACATCGCTTGGTCTTGAGAAGCAAATCAATGTCTTTTTACACAGCTTTGAGCCTGCTTTGCGTCATGAGATGGCGCAAAAGCTTGGCTGTGCTGATGATGGTTTGGCGGTATTTACTGCTTTGCGTATCGCCAAAAACAATGCCTAAACAACGCCTAAATATCGGCGAAAAAGCAGTGCTTAAAATGGTTGTACCTAAAAAATGCAACCATCGCCAATGCTGGCTATTATATAAATTAAATTATTAAAAATATTAAAATAAGTGAATCATCAATGAGTCTGATTGCCCTAATTATTCTTGCCTTTGGGATGTCGATGGATGCTTTTTCGGTGGCGATTGCCAAAGGAACGGCCGCTCGTGGCATGAGTATGGCCAAGGCAGTCAAGCATGGCTTGGTGTTTGGGGTGGTCGAAGCGATTGCACCAGTGATTGGCTGGCTCATGGGCAAGGTGGCGCATCAGTGGATGGAAAGCGTCGATCACTGGATTGGCTTTGTGCTACTGATGATACTTGGTATTCGCTGTATTTATGAAGCTATCTGGGGCGATGATGACGATGATGCGTCTGATACTCGCACAGGTGTTTGGCTATTTATCACGGCGATAGCGACCAGTATTGATGCGATGGTGGTGGGGGTGTCGTTGGCATTTTTGGAAGTCAATATCATCACCGCAGCGCTGATGATTGGACTTGCCACGACCATCATGGCGACCACTGGGCTGTATTTAGGGCGCAGACTTGGCGAGCGATTTGGCAAAGGGGCGATGATTGCAGGCGGGGTGGTGCTGATGGTGATTGGCTCATCGATTTTGTACAATCATCTGACTGCTTGATTTTGGACTAATTATTCATAATTTCTTACTTTTTTATAATAAATTAACCATCATGAATAGACAGCAACACAGTCGGACAATCAGCATACAGGGGTGTCGATGAGCTATATCCTAAAGCGTATCGCCTTGATGCTACCGACGCTGTTTTTGATTTTGCTGATTAATTTTGTCATCATCCAAATCGCTCCCGGCGGCCCTGTCGAACAACAACTTACCAAAATCCAAGCCGAACAACAACAGCTTGCCGCACAAGGCTTTACGCTAGCGCAGTACCATTATCAAGGGGCGCAGGGCTTATCTGCACAGATGATGGCAGAATTAAACGCACGATTTGGTTTTGATTTGCCTGCTGGTGAGCGATTTTGGCTGATGCTAAAGAACTTTGCCCAATTTGAGCTTGGGCAGTCGTTCTTTCAGGGGCAGTCGGTGATGGATTTGATTATCCAAAAACTGCCGATTAGCATTGCTTTTGGGGCGTTGTGCTTACTTGTCTCTTATGGCTTTGGCGTGATGATTGGTGTGTATAAAGCCAAAGTGCATGGCAGTGCCAAAGACCATCTGACTATGCTTGTGCTGTCGGTGTTGCACGCTTTGCCGGTGTTTATGATGGCGGTGCTACTGCTTGTGCTGTTTGCAGGCGTGTGGCAGATTTTCCCCATTCAAGGGGCGATGTCAGCGCAGTTTGCCGAGTTATCATTGTGGGGCAAATTCACCGATTTGCTGTGGCATCTGACCCTGCCCGTGCTGGCTAGTAGTGTGGGGTCGATTGCAGGGATTGCTTATTTGACCAAATTTAGCGTGATGAATGAGCTTGGCGCATCCTATGTGCTTGCCATGCGTGCTCGTGGGCTGTCGCAGCGTCGTATCTTATATACTCAAGTGCTCAAAAATGCCTTATTGCCCATTGTGTCAGGCTTGCCATTGGCGGTGGTGGGCGTGCTGTTTTCGGGGAATTTTTTGATCGAAGTGATTTTTGGGATTGATGGCATTGGCAGACTTGCTTATGATGCGGTGCTGCAGCGAGATTATCCGCTGATGTTTGGGATTTTGTATATTTTTACTTTGCTTGGCATGGTGGTTCAGCTGATCTTTGATGTGCTGTATGTGCTGATTGATCCGAGAGTGGATTTTGGGGCGTGATGATGTCAAGTTTAATAAAATCAACACCGTCAGCCCAAAGCGATGCATCGACGCAGGGATTTTTGGCGAATTTTTGGGCAAGATTTCGCCGTGAGCGTTTGGCTTATTTTTCACTAATTTTACTAAGTATCATTAGCCTAATATCATTATTTGCACCTATCATTGCCAATGACAAACCGCTGATGGTTCGCTATCAAAATACCACCTATTTGCCGATGCTACACGACTATGCCGAGATGACATTTGGCGGCGAGTTTGAGACGAGTGCCAATTATCACGACACCGTCTTGATTGACAACATTCAGCGTGATGGGATGATGATTATGCCACCGATACGCTATGGCGAGCAGACTTTGGTGCTCGATGCACCTACGCCACACCCAAGTGTACCAAGCACCAATCATTGGCTAGGCACGGATGATGTCGGGCGAGATGTGCTGGCTTGTGTGCTGTATGGACTGCGTATTTGTCTGTTGATGGGCTTTGGGCTAAGCCTTGTGGGTAGTGTGATTGGCATTGCTTTTGGGGCGTTGATGGGGTATTTTGGCGGCTTGGCGGATTTGCTTGGTCAGCGGATTGTCGAAGTGTGGCTTGGCTTGCCGCAGCTGTTTGTGATGATGATTTTGGCAAGTGTGTTTGTGCCGTCGGTGCCTGTGCTGTTTGTGCTGTTGTTGTCCTTTGGCTGGCTGTCGCTTGTGCCTTTGACCCGTGCGCATTTTTTGCGGACACGGCGTATGGCGTATGTGCTCGCTGCCCAAAATCTTGGCGTGCATCCACTGGTCATCATCAAACGGCACATCTTGCCAAGTACGCTACTGCTCGCTTTATCCCAGTTTCCTTTTGTGATGGTGGCGAATATCAGCGCTTTGACGACGCTTGATTTTTTGGGCTTGGGGCTACCGATGGGTTCGGCAAGCTTGGGTGAGCTGTTATTACAGGGTAAAAATCATCTGGATGCACCGCATTTGATGCTGACGGGCTTTGTGGTGCTAAGCATAGTGCTGTCGCTACTGATTGTGATTGGAGAAGGGCTCAGAAATGCACTCGATGTCAAGCAATAATAAGCCTATCATCTTGCTCAATCAGCTAACTATCAGCACTGCCAAAGGTCCGCTCATCGACGGGCTGACGCTCGATGTTCATCAAGGCGAAATCATCGGTGTCGTTGGCGTCTCGGGTGTGGGTAAGACAAGCTTAATGCTGTCATTATTTGGGCTATTATCACCCTCATGGACGGTGTCGGCACAGCAGGCGATGATAGTAGGTCTTGTGATATCGATGGCTCGGCAGGGTGATGATAAAGCGTTTGGCGTTGTGCGTCGGCAGATGGCGTATATTTTTCAAGAGCCAAAAGCATCGCTTAATCCTGTGGATACGATAGCGACGAGTTTTGATAAGTTATTTGCTACGCTCAATATCCCAAAGCATGAGCGAAAATCTTATGCCAAACAATTACTTGAGATGGTACATCTGCCTGATACCGAGCGTTATTTATCCGCTTATCCGCATGAACTCTCAGGCGGTGAAGCACGGCGTATTAGCATTGCACAGGCTTTGGCAGGCACACCAAAAGTCATCATCGCCGATGAGCCGACGGGTGCGCTTGATAGTCATCTAAAAGATGAAATGCTGACATTATTAACCGATTTGTGCCATCGCACAGGCACGGCATTGCTCATCATCAGCCATGATTTGCCAAGCTTAATGGGTCGTTGTGATCGGTTTTTGGTCATCGGGGCTGATGGCTGTGATACTTTGACACCGCAGACCATCATTCACAATCCCACCGCAAATGCACTATTGACCGCTGATTTTGGCACGCCACCAGTTATGCCTGATGTGATGGATAATCAAAGCCCGATTTTAAGCATACATGATTTGGCCATCAACTATGCACATCGCTGGCTATTTTGGCGTAAATCCAGTCCTGTCATTGAGAAGTTTAATTTACAAGTTCATCAAGGAGAAATCGTCGGTATTATGGGCGTATCAGGCGCAGGCAAATCCACACTTGCCCGTGCCATCACACGCCTAGACCCCAGACTGATCGTCTCAGGTCGCATCATCATCGATGGGCAGGATATCTATCAGCTGTCTGCCACACAGCTAAGGCACGCCAAGCGACAAGCCATCCTAGTGATGCAAGAAGTCAAAGACAGCCTAAATCCTGCTCGCACCATCCGCCAAAGCCTTGATGAAGCTTGTGATACAGCGGATGATGTGTATCTTGATGAGCTATTGGTACTGTGCGGTCTGCCCAAATCCCTGCTTGAGCGTTATCCATCTGGTCTGTCAGGCGGTGAGTGTCAGCGTATCTGTATCGTGCGTGCGCTACTGGCTCGCCCAAAACTCTTAATTCTTGACGAGCCGACCGCCATGCTTGATCGCTTATCGATTGCTCGTTTGCTTGATTTATTAAGACAAATTAACCAAACTTATCAGACTGCGATACTCATCATCAGCCATGATCCGACGGTGATTGACGCACTGTGTCATCGCACCATCTATCTACAAAAGAGCGTATCATTAGTCTAAGGCACTATCACACCGCCGAGCGATTAAACACTTCTCGTAATTCAAAGCTGGTGTGTAGCTGACTTACACCATCAATTTTACTCAGACGATGTAGTAGAAATTCTTCATAATGACGCATATCTTTGACCAAAACTTTGAGCAAATAATCTTCGCTACGACCGGTGACGACGCTACAGCTGACCACTTCATCAAAGGTGCGAACTTGGCTCTCAAACTCGCCAAATCGCTCAGCGGTATGCTTATCCATGCTCACCGCCACATAGACCGATAAGGTATAGCCAAGCGTGGCGGGGTCGGTGTGTGCATGATAGCCTGTGATGATGCCAAGCTCTTCGAGCCGTTTGATACGGCGGATGGTCGGCGTGGCAGACAGATTGACCGCTTCGCTGATATCGCTGATGGATGCTTTGGCATTCATGGTCAACATTCGCAAAATCTTGCGGTCAATCGCATCCAGCGTCACAACTTCTTGAGTGGTAGCCATAACTGATAAATCCATTAAAAATAGTAAAATTCACCATATTTTAGCAAAAAATTAGTATTTTGTACTCATTGGTGGCAAAAATAATGCAAAAATAGGTAAAAATTGCTATACTAAGTTTGTTAAGATAATCACCATCAAAAATCAACCCTATTTTGCGATAACTGATACAGTTTGGAGCTATCATGCCACATATTCATCCAAAAAATTCTGCTTTTGATTTTACCAAATATCGTCCGTTCGAATTTGCGCCGAAGCTGACTGACCGCACTTGGCCAGATAAGACCATCACCAAAGCACCGATTTGGGCGAGTGTGGATTTGCGTGATGGCAACCAAGCATTGATTGACCCGATGAACATTGAGCAAAAATTAAAATTCTTTAAATTGCTTGTTGATATTGGCTTTAAAGAAATCGAAATCGGCTTCCCATCAGCGGCACAGGTTGAGTTTGATTTTACTCGTAAGCTAATTGAAGAAGGTCATGTGCCTGATGATGTGACTTTGCAGGTGCTTGTACAGGCTCGTGAGCATTTGATTGAGCGTACCTTTGAAGCGCTACAAGGCGCTCGCCGTGCCATCGTCCATGTGTATAATTCCACTTCAAAAGTCCAACGCGACAAAGTCTATAAGATGGACAAAGAAGAAATTAAGCAAATCGCCATCGCAGGGGCGACGATGCTTCGTGATAAGGCGAAAAATTATCCTGATACCGAATGGGTGTTCCAGTATAGTCCAGAGAGCTTTAGCCAAACCGAAACCGACTATGCTGTCGAAGTGTGTGATGCCGTCTGCGAAGTGTGGCAACCACAAAACGGTCAAGCGGTTATCCTAAATCTGCCTGCGACCGTCGAAGCCAGCACGCCAAATGTCTATGCCGACCAAGTGGAATATTTCTGCCGTCATCTAAAGCAGCGTGAGCACGTCATCATCAGCCTACACACGCACAATGACCGTGGCTGTGCAGTGGCAGCGTCTGAACTAGGACTTATGGCGGGTGCTGATCGTATCGAAGGCACGCTACTTGGCAATGGTGAGCGTACGGGTAACATGGACATCCTAGTGATGGCGATGAACCTATACACCCAAGGCGTCGATCCTGAGCTTGATTTTAGTCAAGTCAGCGAAATGGTACAAATCGTCACCGAGTGCAACAATCTGCCTGTGCACCCACGCCATCCGTATGTCGGCGAGCTTGTGTTCACGGCGTTTAGTGGTTCGCACCAAGATGCTATCAAAAAATCACTTGATTATAACGAAAAACACAAAGAAACCGACAATCACTGGGATGTGGCGTACTTGCCAATCGACCCTGTGCATATCGGTCGTGGCTACCAAGATGTGGTGCGTATCAATAGCCAGTCAGGTAAGGGCGGTGCGGCGTACATTCTACAACGCCATTATGGATTTAATCTACCACGCTGGACGCAGATTGACTTTGCTCGTGTGGTGCAGGCTCAAGCTGAGAGCTTAGCTCGTGAGCTCAAGACCGAAGAGCTGCTTGAAATCTTTACCCAAGCTTATCTATCGCAAGATAAATTCCGCCTAAGCGACTACACCATCAACAACAAAGGCGGTGATGTGACTTTCCAAGGTCAAGTGGCAGCGCCGACCGAAGTCTTTGAAGTCATTGGTCAAGGCAATGGCGCATTATCGGCGTTTATTGATGGTTTGGTCAAAGCAACAGGCAAGCAAATCCATGTCACCAACTATGCTGAGCACGCCATCAGCCAAACTGCCCAAATCGACAGCGACGACGGTAAGGACAACCAAACGCACAACGCCGCTGCTGCCTACATTCAGCTGTCTGTCGATGGTCAAATCTACTCAGGTATCGGCACCTGTAACAGCACTGTCTCAGCCATGCTAAAAGGCGCATTGTCAGCATTGGCGCAGGCTTGGTAATGGATTAAGCATTGGCAATCCGCTAATTTTATCTAACCAATAAACCGTTCAAAGCTTGGGTTGAACCGCACCCCAAAAGTTAGACAACCTTTGGGGTGTTTTTATGACCAAATAC
>NZ_CAMCBS010000007.1 GCF_945873075.1 uncultured Moraxella sp.
TATTCTAGTTGATGAGTACTTCTTTTTTTGTTGCACTTGGATTGTAAATTCAGCTGATAAATAATCACGGATTAGCTCTTTTTGGTGCAATCAAGTAGCACGGCATTGTCGCTACCAACCACTTTGGCTTTGTCGCCATCGATGGTGAGTGTCATGCCTTTGTTTTCACCTTGAATGCCATCATTGGTGGTGTAGTTGTTTTTGTTGTTTGGATCTTGGTTGAGATCATAGACGATGCTGTCATCAGTTAGGTGTGCTTCGATTTCACCTTCGTGGTCATGGACGACGATATGCACAGTCTTGTCGCCACATTGATATGCATCACCTTCGGCGTGCATATGGTCGTGTCCTGCGTGGTCGCTATGATCATGACCTTCGTGATCATGCCCCTTGTGGTCATCACCTTCGTGGTTGTGTTCTGCATGGTCAGCTTGTGCTGTTTCACCTTCTTTGGCTGGTGCTTGAACGGTGTCGGTTGTCTTGGTGTCAGTGCTTGTGCTTTGGGCGGTTTCAGTCTTGGTTTCGGTGGCTGGTTGTTCGCTTGGTTGTGAACAGGCGCTTAGTCCAAGTGTGGCAATGATACTTGCGATGAGTAGTTTTTGTTTCATGATACAGCTCCTTGATGGGGATAACTGAAATAGTATAACCCAAAATCGAAATGATTTTCAATTAAAAAATCAGCCAATACATAAGCATTGGCTGATTGAGTTTGTGATTATTAGACATTAAATCTAAAGTGCATCACATCGCCATCTTGGACGATATAAGTTTTGCCTTCCAAACGAGATTTACCAGCGGCAGCAGCGCCTTTTTCGCCACCATGCTCGATAAAGTCATCATAAGCAATTACTTCAGCACGGATAAAGCCACGCTCAAAGTCGGTATGAATCACGCCAGCCGCTTCAGGGGCAGTTGCGCCAACTTTCACCGTCCAAGCACGCACTTCTTTGACGCCGGCGGTAAAGTAGGTTTGTAGGTTTAATAACTCATAACCTGCACGAATTACACGATCAAGTCCTGCTTCTTCCATGCCAAGACTCTCAAGGAACTCCGCTTTGTCCGCTTCATCAAGTAGGGCGATTTCAGCTTCGATTTGGTTGCATAGTGGCACGACGATGGCATCTTCACTGGCGGCAAATTCACGCACTTGGTCTAGATATGGGTTATTTTCAAAGCCGTCTTCTGACACATTGGCGATGTACATCACAGGTTTTAGGGTGATTAGACCATAGCTTTTGATGAGTTTTTTCTCATCGTCATCCAGACCTGCTAGGCGGGCAGGCTTACCATCTGCCAAGAATGGCTCGATTTTTTGGAATACAGCTAGGGCAGCTTGTGCGTCTTTATCACCGCCTTTGGCTTTTTTGTTTAGGTTAGTGATGGCACGAGTGACGGCGTCTAGGTCAGCTAGGGCAAGCTCGGTGTTGATGGTCTCGATGTCTGATAGGGGATTGACACGGCCATCGACGTGGATAACATTATCATCATCAAAACAGCGCACCACATGAGCGATGGCGTCGGTCTCACGGATATTGGCAAGGAATTGGTTACCCATGCCTTCGCCCTTTGATGCGCCTGCGACCAAGCCTGCGATGTCCACAAACTCCATACTGGTCGGGATGGTGCGTTCAGGATTGACGATTTTTGCCAATGCCTTTAGGCGTGGGTCAGGCACAGGGACGATGCCTGTGTTTGGGTCTTTGGTACAAAATGGGAAGTTTTCCGCTGCGATACCTGCTTTGGTCAGTGCGTTAAAAAGGGTTGATTTGCCGACATTTGGCAGGCCGACGATGCCACAGTTAAAGCCCATGATACTCTCTTTGTGATGGTTAATAAGTTAAAAAGGTCAAAAATATAATCTATCTATTATACCAAATCCGACCGATAAATGCTTGCTAATATTTTGTTTGCTTATACCAAATCACGCCATAAATCATCATCAAAATCACGCAGATTGTCGTCGTCGCCACAAAATAATGCGTATCTGAAAATTGGCTAATCATAAAAGCGCCGAACATCGGGCCTAAAGCATTGCCAAGCTCGCTAAATGCCGCCGCCCCAAAATAACTGCCACGCAAACCGGGTTTTGCAAAGCTATCAATATGCACGCTGATGGTGGGGATGACGATGACTTCGGCAAGGCTAAACACAAAAAACGCCACCGCCCATGCCAATATCGACTGCTGATCCATCAGTAGGAATAAGACTTGTGCAGACAATAAGCACACAAGCCCAATCTGCGTGCGAGCACTGATGTGCAATCGTCTGAATAATTTTAATAATGGAAATTGTAGCACAACGACCGTCACGCAGTTCACCACGGTCAATAGTACAATCAGCTGTGCTGCATCTTCGCCTATCAATGCAGTGATCAGCTGTGGCACGGTAGCGCTCGCCTGTGAATAGACAATCAGAATCAAAAAGATGGCGATAAGCAAGGTCAAAAACAGCAAATCTTGGCGGATGACATTGAGCGTGCTTTTAAAGCTTGGCAAGGCTTCTGTGCGCACATGGCGCGTGCTAGTAATCAGCCGATAAATCCAAATACAAAAGCAAAAATAAGCAATGCCTGTGAGCGTAAATAAGCTATCGGCATGGCGAAGTCCCACCCACAGCCCAAGCAGCGGCCCGATAGCACCGGCAACATTGATCAAAAAATAGCGGATATACAGTGCGGTTTCACGATCTGATGGCTTGGCAAGCTGATTGCACATGATGGTCTTGCCGACGACTTCGACGAGTGGACGCACAAGCCCAAGTAGTGCCATGATGGCAAAATACTGCCAAAAACTACTGGCAAAAGGCAATAGCACATAGCACACCATGCCAACGAGACAGCCTGTCATCAATAAGGGCTTTTCGCCAAATTTATCCGCCAAATAGCCAACATAGACCGCCGATAATGCCGCAACACCTGCCGAAAATCCCAAAATAATCCCCACGCCCATCGCAGACACGCTGGGGTTATTATTGAGCACGATAATCAAAAATGGCCACGACATAAAGTAGCTGATACGCACCACAAAACTGCCTGAGAGCATCGCCCAAACAGTTTGGTTAAAATTGGCGACAGCAGGGTGGTGGGTGAGTGACTTGGGTAAATGCATGGCAGGAAGTGGGCAAAAAACACCCATTATAGCGTGAAATGCATCAGATAGCCATGAAAAAGGCACAAAACAAAAGCCCTCGAATCATCGAGAGCTTTTGATATTTGGCTGGTTATCAATTAGTGGTCAGATGCACCAGAGATACCGATACCCGTCATAGAGCGAACGAACTGTTGGTCAAATGCTTTTTTCTCAGCTGCAGCACGAGCTGATTTGTCAGTCACTGAGAAGAACCATGCGCAGATGAATGACAATGCCATTGAGAAGATTGCAGGGTTGCTCATGTTGATGATAGGCTCAGTGCCTAGACCTAGTGTATCTACCCAAACTGCTTTGGTTAGACCGATTAGGATAACTGCACTGATTAGACCAGCAAAGCCACCAATTACCGCACCACGAGTAGTCAAGCCTTTCCAGAACATAGATAGTACTAGTACTGGGAAGTTAGCAGAAGCAGCAACAGCGAATGCTAGACCAACCATGAATGCCACGTTTTGTTTCTCGAACAAGATACCCAATACCATCGCTAGGATTGCCAAGCCAAGAGTGGCGATTTTTGACATTTTTAGCTCAGATTCTGGAGTGGTTTTGCCTTTGCGATAGACATTGGCATATAGGTCATGCGAGATGGCTGATGCGCCAGATAGTGTTAGACCAGCAACAACCGCCAAGATGGTTGCAAATGCCACAGCTGAGATAAAGCCTAAGAACAAGTCACCACCGACAGCATGACTTAGGTGAATCGCTGCCATGTTGTTACCGCCAAGCAGTTCAAGCTTGCCACTGACTGCCATTTTCGCTGCATCGATATAAGCTGGGTTTTGTGAAACAAGTAGAATCGCACCAAAACCGATGATGAAGGTCAATAGGTAGAAGTAGCCAATAAAACCTGTAGCAACAACCACTGATTTACGAGCTTCTTTAGCGTCAGATACAGTGAAGAAACGCATCAAGATGTGTGGCAGACCTGCAGTACCGAACATCAATGCCAGACCTAATGAGATAGCATCGATTGGGGTCTTAACAAGGCTGGTTGGGCCCATGATTTTGGCAGCTTCTTCAGGTGCTTTGTTGTGTACTTGTGAAAAGACATCAATTGATTTTGAGAACATCTCAGAGAAGCTAAAGCCGACATGGTTCATCACCATAAATGCCATGAAAGATGCGCCTGATAGTAGCATAACCGCTTTGATGATTTGTACCCAAGTGGTCGCAAGCATACCACCGAAGATAACATATGCCATCATCAATAGACCAACGATGATTACAGCGATGTTATAATCCAAACCAAATAGTAGCTTGATAAGCTGACCTGCACCCACCATCTGAGCGATGAGATAGAATGCCACAACTACTAACGAGCTGTAGGCAGCCATCGTACGCACTGGTTTTTCGTCTAGGCGGAATGAGACTACGTCAGATAGGTTGTATTTACCTAGGTTACGCAGACGCTCAGCAATCAAGAATAGAACGATTGGCCAACCCACCATAAAGCCTAGTGAGTACAAAAGACCGTCATAACCTGATGCAAAGACCATCGCCGAGATGCCTAGGAATGATGCCGCTGACATATAGTCACCAGCAATCGCTAGGCCGTTTTGGAAACCAGAGATACCACCACCTGCGGTATAGAAATCTTTGGCAGAGGTGGTTTGCTTGGCAGCCCATTTGGTGATGAATAGAGTAAAGCCAACAAAGATACCGAACATGATGATGGCGGTCCAGTTGGTGGCTTGTTTTTCTGCTTCACCTTCTAGTGCTGCAGCGAATGCTGGGCTGGTCATAAGCGTGGTCAATGCTACTGCAGACCATGCTTTGATGTGAGAAAATTTCATTAGGCATCTCCTTTGCTGTGGGTGATTGCTTCAACCTCATCCATGGCTTCTTGATTGAGTTTGTCAAATGAGTTGTTAGCGACAAAAGAATAGACGCCACATAGTACAAATGACATGACAATCACGCCAATCCCCAAAGGAATACCCCAAGTAATGACGCCGCCTGAGATAGAAGTGCGCAGAAATTCAGGGTTGTATGCCACTAATAATGTAAAGCCAATGTAAATAAATAACATTAACGCCGTTAAGCTCCAGCTTAAATTGCGTTTTTTGGCTACCAGTGTTTTAAATTTTGGGTTTTCAAGAATTCTCTTGACTTGAACCTCATCCATAACCTTTCTCCATGAAATCCATTGGCAATTAATTTGCCATAGGTTATAACTAAAAAAAGAGATAATCATTATCGCTTATTATTAAACATATCGGTACTGCCTACACTTAAGAAGTAAATTACATCAAATAAATCAATATCTTATCATGGATAGGGCAGGGTGATGAACGACTGAACCGCTAGGCACTCATCGATATTAATCATCAAGCAAATACAACAAGTATGTTAATAACGCAGCAATACTAGCATAATCTAGTGAACATTGCTACACTTATTTTGTCTAGACAAAACATAAATTTGTACAAAATTATTTCATGCAAAGATGACATATAGAGTTTTTATTTCTAAGAATAATTGTATAATATAACATTTTGACTGTTAATAAATGATTAATGGTGAAGCATCAGAGAAATATTTTTTGGTAAAAGGCTGTAAATTGCCCAAAAAATTGGTATAATCATCACAACTTATTTTTCCCTTAACTATTAGCAATCAAGGATATTCCCATGGCTATCGAACGTACTTTATCTATCATCAAGCCAGACGCAGTTGGCAAAAACCACATCGGCGACATCGTTGCTCGTTTTGAAAAAGCTGGTCTTAAGCCTGTTGCAATGAAATACAAGCACCTAACTCAAAAAGAAGCAGAAGGCTTCTATGCTGAGCACAAAGAGCGTGGTTTCTTTGGTGACCTAGTGGCATTCATGACTTCAGGCCCAGTCGTGGTATCTGTGCTAGAAGGCGAAAACGCAGTACTTGCACACCGTGACATCCTAGGTGCGACCAACCCACAAGAAGCAGCTGCTGGTACTATCCGTGCAGATTTTGCGGTAAGCATCGACGAGAACGCGGCACACGGTTCTGACTCTGTAGCTTCTGCTGAGCGTGAAATCGCTTACTTCTTTGGCGCAGACGAGATTTTCCCACGCACTCGCTAATTTGGTCGATTGACCAATTCAAAAAGCAACTGCCAATCGGTGGTTGCTTTTTTGTGTATTTATTATGACTTTGCTGCAAAACTTTAGTATAATATTCTGATTTTTAATCCAATACTTGATGAGTCCATCTGTGAACAAAATTCCTGTCATTCATACGCCTGATACCACAAGCGCTACGACCAATAAAATCAATCTTTTGGGTATGTCAAAAGATGAGCTTGCGGCTTTTTTTGTGTCGATTGGCGAAAAGCCGTTTCGAGCAACGCAGGTGATGAAGTGGATTTATCAATTTGGCGTGACCGATTTTTTTGAGATGACTAATATCTCAAAAAAACTGCAACAATGCCTACATGACACCGCCTGCGTGACACCGCCGACGGTGAAATACAAGGAATTTAGTCAAGACGGTACGCGTAAATGGGTCTTTGAAGTGGCAGGTGGGTCGCTGGTTGAGACGGTGCTGATTCCTGCCGATGACAATAAGCAGTTTGGGCGTAAGACTTTGTGTATCTCAAGTCAAGTTGGCTGCGCGTTGGATTGCTCATTTTGTAGTACAGGTAAGCAAGGGTTTGAGCGAGATTTGACACCGAGTGAGATTATCGGACAGCTGTGGGTCGCCAATCAGTCCTATATGGAAGATGTCGCCCCGACCGAGCGTGAGAACCGTGTCACCAATGTGGTGATGATGGGTATGGGCGAGCCGCTGCTCAACTATGAGCCTGTGGTGGCGTCGATGTCACTGATGCTTGATGACCATGCCTTTGGCTTATCCAAACGCCGTGTGACGCTCTCGACATCAGGTGTCGTGCCAAAGATGTACGATTTAGCCAAAGACATCGATGTGGCTCTAGCTATCAGTCTGCACGCACCCAATGATGAGCTGCGTAATGAGCTTGTGCCAATTAACAAAAAATATCCGCTATCAGAGCTCATCGCCGCTGCCAAAGCCTATGTCTATGACGAAAATCCCCGTCATAAGAAACATGTGACCATCGAATATGTGATGCTATCAGGGGTTAATGACAGCGATGAGCACGCAAGACAGCTGGTGGCACTGCTTAAGGACTTGCCAAGTAAGATTAACTTAATTCCGTTTAATCCATTTCCACACGCACCATATGACCGCTCAAGTAACAACCGCATTCATGCCTTTAGCAATATTCTAAATAATGCAGGCTTTGTGTGTACCATTCGTCAGACTCGTGGCGATGATATTGATGCAGCGTGTGGGCAGTTGGTCGGACAAGTGGCGGACCGTACACGCCGAGCCAAAAAATGGCAAGAAAGTATCGAAAAACGCCAACAAACCCAATGAGATTCAGATGAGTCAGATGGATATCACCAAATTGCCAAAGCCATCAAAGATTGTTAGAATGACCAATGGCAACCACTTTCTGTGACATCATCTATATCATCCAACTAAACAATAAAAAGTGTGGTAACTATGTCAGCACATAATCCAATCAAACGCCGCCCAACCAAAAAAATCTATGTGGGCAATGTCGCCATCGGTGGTGATGCACCCATCAGCGTGCAGAGTATGACCAATACCGACACCTGCGATGTGGCGGCGACGGTCGCACAGATTCAGCGCTGTGTCGATGCAGGGGCTGATTTGATGCGCGTGTCCACGCCGACGATGGAGAGTGTGGCAGCCTTTGCTGAAATCAAAAAACAAGTCAGCGTGCCACTCATTGCTGATATTCATTTTGATTATAAGATTGCTTTGGCGGTGGCGGATGCTGGCGCAGACTGCTTACGCATCAACCCGGGTAATATTGGCAATGATGCCAAAGTGCGTGAAGTGGTGGCGGCGGCTCGCCATCATAATGTGCCGATTCGCATCGGGGTGAATGCAGGCTCACTCGAAAAAGACTTGCAAAAAAAATACGGCGAGCCAACGGGTGAAGCCATGCTTGAGTCGGCACTGCGTCATATTGATATTTTGGAAAAATTGGATTTTCAAAATTATAAAATCTCGGTCAAAGCGTCCAATGTCTTTTTGACGCTAGACGCTTATCGTTTGATTTCGGCGCAGATTGATAATCCGCTACATTTGGGCGTGACCGAAGCAGGTGTGTATCGTACTGGCACGGTCAAATCGGCGATTGCACTTGGCGGACTGCTGCTTGATGGCATTGGCGATACCATGCGTATCTCGCTTGCTGCCGAGCCCGAAGAAGAAATTAAGATTGGCTTTGATATCCTAAAATCGCTTGGCATTCGCTCAAATGGCGTGAATTTTATCGCTTGTCCAAGCTGTAGCCGCCAAGAGTTCGATGTCATCCGAGTGATGAATGAGCTTGAAGCACGCCTAGAAGATGTGCGTGAACCGATTGATTTGTCGGTGATTGGCTGTAAAGTCAATGGGCCGGGTGAAGCCAAAGAAGCGACCATCGGTGTCGTCGGTGCAAGCCCAAATAGCCTAGTGTACCGTAATGGTCAAAAAAGCCATTTGATTGACACAACCAAGCTTGTTGATGAGATTGAAACGATGGTGCGTGCGCAAGTCAAAGAAATCCAAGAAGCTCGCGCCAATGAGATTTTGCGTGTGCAAGGCTGATTGATAGTTAAAATAATGATATTTAAAATAATTAAGGAAACCTGATGAGTAAAATTACCGCCATCAAAGGCTTTAATGATGTGCTACCAAGCGACAGCCCAAATTGGCGTCGCCTAGAAGCCAAATTAATCAGTGTGTTAGACAGCTACGGCTTTAGCCAAATCCGCTTGCCGATTGTCGAAGAAACGCAGCTATTTGCCCGTGGTGTGGGCGAAGCGACCGACATTGTCGAAAAAGAAATGTACAGCTTTTTTGATAAAAGCGAACCGCCAACCCCATTGACATTACGCCCCGAAGGGACAGCGGGCGCAGTGCGTGCGGTCGTTGAGCATAATCTGACTCGTGGCGATACGCCAAAGCTGTGGTACATCGGCCCAATGTTCCGCTACGAACGTCCACAAAAAGGACGCTATCGTCAGTTTCATCAGCTGGGTGTGGAGTGCTTTGGCAGTGAGCTGCCTGATGCTGATGCTGAGTTGATTGCGATGACGCATCGTATGTGGCAGGTGCTAGGCATCGACCATGAAGTGACTTTGCAACTAAATACCTTGGGCGAAGCTGATGAGCGTATGGCGTATAAGGCGGCATTGGTTGAGTACCTGACAGCGCACAAAGACAGTCTGGATGAAGATTCACAGCGTCGCCTAAGCACCAATCCTTTGCGTATCCTAGATTCAAAAGATGATAAAACCCAAGCAATTTTGCAAAATGCACCAAAGCTCGGTGAATTTTTGGGTGAAGCGACCAAGTCGCATTTTGCACAGGTGCAGGCATATCTGACGGCACTTGGTATTGGCTTTGAGATTAATGAGAAACTGGTGCGTGGTTTGGATTATTATAACAAGACTGTCTTTGAATGGGTGACGGATAAGCTTGGCTCACAAGCAACTGTCTGTGGCGGTGGTCGTTATGATGGTTTGATTGGCGTGATTAAGGGTAAGCCTGAGCAGTCTGAGCCTGCGGTGGGCTTTGCGATGGGGCTTGAGCGACTGCTATTACTCATCGAAGCGGTGAATCCGTTTGCACCACAAAGCGACTGCGATGTCTTTGTCATTGCCCATCCTGATTACTTTATCCACGGTGTGCAGTATGCCAATGCACTACGAGCAGCACAGCCTGCCTTGCGTGTCAAAATGGCAAGCGCCACAAGCCTAAAAGCGCAGATGAAAAAAGCAGACAAATCCGGTGCGACGCATACCGTCATCATCGCCGAAGATGAAGTGGGCACAGGTGAAATCACCGTCAAGACGATGGCAACGGGCGAGCAGCAACGATTGCCCATGACCTATTATTTTGCATAATTGGCGACAGCGATAATGCGATATGCTATAATGGCTTGAAATTCACTTTAGAGTATAACAATGACAGACAGTTCGAACGACAACAAACAATTTGCGGATAAATCATCGCTGATGGCGCTTAAGATGCATGGCGAAAAAATCGTCTATGCGGTGATTGCGGTATTGATCATCTTTTTTGGTTGGCAATATTACCAAAAGCATTATGCCAAAGTTGATACCGTCGCAGCTGATATGTACACAGACATTGCAGCTCGTGATGAACAGCTGGTTCAAACCGCCATCAATCCATCGCTGGACGACGCTGCCAAAAAACAGCTTGCCGATGACGAAGCTAAGCTATTTGCTGATATTGATGCATTGGTAGCGACGCATGGCGACACCGCTTATGCGTGGCAGGCATTGATGATTAAGGCACGCCATCAGACGGATAATGACGATTTGGCAGGCGCAGTAACGACGCTCAATCAAGCAACCACAATCAAGCTTGATGATGAAGGCTTATTGACCATGACCAAGCTACGCTACGCTCGTGCGATGCTTGCTAATAATGATGTGGACGGTGCGCTTGCGGTGGCAAATGAAACCATGCCAAAAGCCTTTGAAGCATCACGCCAAGAGCTGCTCGGTGATATTTATCTTGCCAAAAATGATACCGAAAACGCCAAAAAAGCTTATCAAACAGCTTGGGATGCGCTGCGTGAACGCCAAGAAAACCGTGCCGTGCTTAGCCTAAAACTACAGTCACTTGGCGTAACGGTTGAGCCAATTGAAACACCTGCAATCGTGGCAACACCGGCTGCGACAGCAAAAGCAGATGAGCAAACGGCTGAAAAAACTGCTGAACAACCAGCAACCGAACAAGCGGCGACTGCTGAAACACAAACTACACAAACGGGCAATTAGTGCTTAGTAACATCGCTTTATAATAAGATGTATTTTATTGTATGCATTTTATGTGATTAACAAGGATATGATATGTATCAAGGTTTTGTAAAAACAGCTTTAGTTGCCACGATGGCAGTAGTGATGGTTGGTTGTGGTGGCAAAATTATCGAAAAAGACCCACGCAAGCCTGCTAAGCTTGTTAAATTAGAAGCGCCAGTTGTAGTCCTTAGTCCAGTGTCGAGCACCAAGCTTGAGCAAGGCACTTCAACCTTTAAGCGCAATAAAGCCAAAGCCAAAGATGTGGTGGATTTGCAAGTTGCGCCAACTGCTGAAGGTTTCATCGCTGCAAGTCGTGGCGGTGTGGTATCAGCCATCAGTCATGGTCAGACCGCTTGGAGTGCTAATGTCAATGATGCCATTACTAGTGGTGTCGCAGTTTCCAATGATACCGTTGTCGTTGGCACACGCCAAGGCAAAATCATCGCCCTAGATGTGGCGAGCGGTCAAACACGCTGGACGGCACAATTACCATCAGCAAGCCTAGCCCCTGCGCTGATTAGCGGTGGCAAGGTGGTCGTATCAACCAACAGCAGCGTCATCTATGGACTAAACCTTGCCACAGGTGCGATTGATTGGCAGTACACCACCCAAGCGCCGACTGTCAGCATTCGTGGTATGGCAAAGCCGATTTTGGTCGATGCCAAGACTGCGCTGGTTGGTGCGTCTGATGGCCGTATCCATGCCATTGATATTGCCACAGGTTCACCTGCTTGGGTACGCCGTGTCGGTCTAGCGACAGGCTCAGGCGATATCGCCAAACTGCGTGATGTCGATGGTGCGCCAATCGTCGCAGGTAATCATCTGTATGCCGCAGCCTATAGCGGACAAGTAGTAGGCTATGATATGGCTACAGGTCGCACGATGTTTGTCAGTGAGCTTGCCAGCACCAACACCTTGACCGTGCTTGGCTCGGCATTGATTGGTACGAATGTCGATGGTGAAATCGTGGCGTTCAATCGCCTAAGCGGTGAAGAACTTTGGAAAAACAGTGAGCTGAAATTCCGTGGTCTAACCAATCCTGTGGCAATCGGTCAGCACATCGCAGTCGGCGATAAAGATGGCGTGGTGCATATTTTGGATAATACGGGCAAAATCATCAGCCGTGTCGATGCCAAAAATGAACTGACAAGCCTACAAGCGGTTGGCAATCGCCTATATGCCCAAAGCGCCAATGGCGTTGTGAGCGTTTGGCAGTTTTAATTTTATCAACAGCAATTAACTATCCTTTGTCGTCAAAAGACGGCAAAGGTTTTGCTATTTTAACCAATTATCAGTTTTATTATTAGACTTAATAAAGAGTAAATTATGAGCATCAAACCTGTCGTTGCCTTGATTGGTCGCCCCAATGTTGGCAAATCCACCTTATTCAATCAGCTAACCAAAAGCCGTCAAGCCTTGGTGGCGGATTTGGCAGGCTTGACCCGTGACCGTCAATACGGCGATGCACATTATGAGAATAAATCTTTCATCGTCGTCGATACGGGCGGTATCGGCGAGATGGACGATGGCTCGGGTAATATCGATGACTACATGGCGACGCAGTCTTATACTGCTATCCATGAAGCCGATATCGTGGTGTTCGTCGTTGATGCTCGTGTGGGGATGATTGGTGCGGATAGCGAAATCGCTCGCTTTTTGCATAGTCTTGGCAAGCCGGTATTTTTGGTAGCGAACAAGATGGATGGCGTGCATGAAGCGTCATCGGCAGAGTTTTTTGCACTTGGCTTTGGCGAGCCATTCCCGATGGCAGCAAGTCATGGCAAAGGGGTCAATAACCTACTTGAAGCCTTGACAGCAGATATGCCAGAAGATGAAGAAGTCGATGAGCTGGATGATAAGGCGCTCAAGCTTGCCATCATCGGTCGCCCCAATGTCGGCAAATCCACGCTGGTCAATCGCCTACTTGGCGAAGAGCGTGTCGTGGTTTTTGATATGCCAGGAACGACTCGGGATAGTATCTATATTCCGTTTGAGCGTGAAGGGCGAAATTATGTGCTCATCGATACCGCAGGCGTGCGCCGTCGTGGTCGTATCGATGAAAAAGTCGAAAAATTCTCGGTGGTCAAAACTCTACAAGCTATCAAGGATGCCAATGTGGTTGTTGTAGTCATCGATGCCAAAGAAGGCATTGTCGATCAAGACTTGCATATGCTTGGCTATGCGCTCGATGCCGGTCGTGCGATTGTTGTTGCGATCAATAAATGGGATGGTCTAACCCAAGAGCAAAAAGACATTGTCAAGATCGAGATTGATCGTCGATTTAACTTTGTGCCGTGGGTGAAGATTCATCTGATTTCAGCGCTGTATGGTAATGGTGTGGGTAATCTGTATCCATCGATTCATAAGGCATACGATGCGTCGATGTTTAAGGTATCGACCAATCAGCTAACCCGTATCCTAGAAGATGCTGTCGCCAACCATCCACCGCCGATGGTCTCGGGTCGTCGTATCAAGCTTCGTTATGCGCATCTTGGCGGGCATAATCCACCGGTGATTGTCATTCATGGTAACCAAACCCAAGCACTGCCAAAGAGCTATCAGCGTTATCTTGAGAATGTCTATCGTAATGTGTTTAAGCTTGAAGGTACGCCACTTCATGTGGAATTTAAGCAAAATGCCAACCCATACGAAGGCAAGAAAAATCCTGTGGTCAAAAACAAAGCGAAGCTCATGCGTGAGAAAAAACGCATTCAAAAGTTTAAGCGTGCTGAGAAAAAACGCTGATGATCAGGCATAAAAATAACGACAGCTTACTTATAAGTTGTCGTTATTTTTTTTATTAAGCAGATTGTGTATTGTTAAGATTATTTTACTGATGAAACGATGCTTTTGGTGACATTAATATTCAAAGCAGCGGGAATTTTTGATTCTTCGATCATAGGCGCTGTGTATGAATTACTGTTCTTTTCACCAAAATTCCATTCGACTGTGCCATACCACGAGCTTTTGGCATGGACATCATCATAAGTTTCTGATGCAGGGATTGCGCCTAGAAATTGCGCTTTCAAACCTTGATTAACAGCCTTGGCAACAATATTAGCCAACCATGCATTCATCTCAGCACCTTCATCAGTTGGCTGATGTGAATTTGTTTTTTTCATGATTTTGGTTGAAGTACCTTTTTTAGAATCAAAGTCTTCAGCAACGCCAAGTACCATCACCATGGCTGCACCACCATCATTTAGTTCTTTGATTTGATTAAAGATGGTTTCTTCAAGTTGTGTACGCTTAGCATCACCGCCATAAAATGCGTACGAAAAATTCGATAGCCCAGTTGATAAGAATACTGATGCACCTTGTAATGCGCCACTGCGCTTGGCGGCTGGGATATATTCATTAAGAATCACTGGCGGTGTTTTGCTGTGCTTGGCAAAGCGATGAGTCACGCCATTTGGCATGGTTTTTGAGGCTTTTGGAAAGCCTTCAGCAATGCTATCACCGACAGAAACACGGTTTTGGGCATGGGCGGTAGAAGAAAAAGCCACCATAGCGGCAGTGATAGCGGCAACTGCACCAAGTGTATAATGCTTGAAATTAAGCAGTCTGGACATAACAAACCTTTTAAATGATTATGAAATAGATGTCGCATTATAGCTGTTTTTGTATTAATTTAAAAAGCCTACAAAGCCATATTTACAAAAACCCAACAGCGGTGTATGGTGACAAAATATTCGTTACAATAACTTTTCTACCGAGATGTAGCTGGATGTAGTAGCGTCGCCATCCACCCAATAAGCATTATTCACAAAGCCATCTCGATACAGCTGTGTAATCGGCATATAACTGCGTCGATGCTCGGGCAAGATCCCGTGTGTCATGATGGCAGCCTTGTGCACGGCAGTCAGATAGCCTTTGTGACTGTCGATGCGATATTCTGGATACTTTGCACCATAAGCAATCATCTGTCGATCTCGATGTACTTTGGCAAGGATACTGGCGCAGGCGATGGTGGTGTGCGTGGCATCGCCCTTGATCATCGTCTGCCGATGGCAAAACCGTGCCCAATCATCATCAAATAACGGAAATTCATTACCATCCACCAAAAGAGTAGTGTCATTAGACAGTCCATGCTTGGCAATCAGGCTAGTCATCGCAAGGCGCATCCCAAGCATCGTTGCCTTTGAGATATTAATCGTGTCAATCACAGCTCGTGGTACATCGACGATGGCATAATCCAGAGCTAGTGCCTTAATCGGCTCAAACAAGCTTTCACGGCGTTTTTCGGTGAGTTTTTTGCTGTCGTTGAGTAATTTAAGCGGTGTATCGCTCAAATCAATCTCACCAAACAGACCCGTCAGCTCATCGGGCAAAATCACCGCACACACGGTCATATTAGCAAATAACGCCCCACGACCTACTTCATCAACACCGATAACAAGCTGTGCGCCTGTGATGGGCTTGGCATCAGCTTTGGTGGTGATGGTGCAAAGCTGCTCAAGAGGGTAAGTCATCATAAGGCCGCCTTATTTTTATAAAACCCATCAAGCACCGCCTGTGCAGGATTGGCATGGCTATCAGCTCGCAGTGTCTTGGCTGTTTGCTGTAGCTTGGTGGTTTGTTTGGTTGTATCTGCCAAAATCATCTGCGCCTGCTGACTCACTGCCATCGCTGTGGCATCGGCTTGGATGAGTTCAGGCACGATAGCTTGACCGATTTGCTGATGCGATAGGATATTTGGCAGGCTAACATAGGGGATTTTGACCAGTCGTTTGGCGATGGCATAGGTCATGGCGCTCACTTTATACACCACCACCATCGGACGCTCAAGCAGTAGACACTCAAGCGTTGCTGTGCCTGATGCAAGTAGCACGACATCACTGATATTCATACAAGCTTGGCTCAGTCCCAGATTTGATGTGTATAAAAATTGACCATCATTATGCACAATATGAATACTATCTGCCAATTCACCAGCGTGTGTTTGGCAATAGGCTTGCACCAATTCGGCGTGTGCTTGACTAACCACAGGTAGGATAAACTGACAATCCGCCTGCTGATTTGCCAATAATTTGGCACTGTCAATCAGTAGTGGCAAGATGGCATTAATCTCTGATGTGCGAGAGCCGGCCATCAGACAAATCACTTGTTTGGCGTTGTTAAGCTTTGCCAAATCAGGAAACTTTGGCAATGCATTAATCAGCTCGGCACGCTTATCAGCCTGTGCTCGGGTGTCGGCAGATAGCTTGGCAAGTAGTGGATGACCGACGCAGACGGCGGGGTGCTTGTGCTTGGCATAGACACCAAGCTCAAAGGGGAATAGACACAGCACCAAATCAGTCGCTGCCTTGATGCCGCGAATGCGATTTTCACGCCATGCCCACACCGATGGGCTGACATATTGTACGCAATACACATCTTTTGGCTTAAGCACTTTGCCCAGTCGCAGATTAAAATCAGGCGCATCAATCCCAACAAACACATCAATCTTGGTATCATCAAATGCTGTCAAAATCTCTTTTTTTGCACGAAGTAAATCTGGTAGATGCTTGATGACTTCTACCAAGCCCATCACTGATAGGCGAGACATCTGTATCACCGAGTCAAGTCCTTGTGCCATCATCTGTGCGCCACCGACACCCACCCAGCGGATGTGCGGATGGATGGCGTTCATTTTTTGCATAAAATCCGCACCAAGTGCATCGCCTGAGACTTCGCCTGCGACGATACCGATGGTGAGTGGCTTGACGGGAAGAGTGGTGCTTGTCATAAAAAGACCTTTAAAAAGACTGGCTGTTATTGTAGCAGATTGCCCATTTTATGCAATTTTTATCCCAAATTATCCACGCAACATTGCCAAAATTTATATATTAATAAAACATATAAAAACATAAGAAATAATATTGAACACTTATAATTATTAAAACATAAGAAAAAATGATAAATAAAGCGAGTTTTATAAAAATAAACCGTTTTTCATTTGCATGGAAATTTTGCATACTATGTAACAACAAACAAGATACACAAAGTTACCAAGAAGCAATAGGAGAAAGTTATGAAGCTAATCAGTGCAATCATCAAGCCTTTCAAGCTCGATGAAGTCCGTGAAGGCTTATCTGAGATTGGTGTGCAAGGCATCACTGCCACCGAAGTCAAGGGTTTTGGTCGTCAGCAAGGTCATACCGAGATGTATCGTGGCGCTGAATATGTGGTGGATTTTTTGCCAAAAGTGAAGATTGAAATCGCCACCACCGATGAGATGGTTGATCAAGTCATCGAAGTAATTATGCAATCAACGAATACTGGTCGCATCGGCGATGGTAAGATTTTTGTGACACCACTTGAGCGAGTCATTCGCATTCGCACCGGTGAGATGGATGAAGCAGCTTTATAAACTCAGACAAATCAAATGCAAAAGGGGTAGCAAATGAAAGCGTTAAGAAAGTGGCAATCAGCCTTATTGGGACTTGGGCTTTTGGGGATGTCGAATGTGGCATTTGCCGAAGATGTGCTAGATACCGGTGATACAGCGTGGGTGCTGGTCTCGACAGCGTTGGTGCTGATGATGACTTTGCCGGGGCTTGCGCTGTTTTATGCAGGGATGGTGCGTAAGAAAAACATTCTATCAACCATGATGCATAGCTATGGGGCGACGGCGGTGGTGTCGGTGCTGTGGGTGGTACTTGGATATTCGCTGGCGTTTTCTGAAGGTAGCATGAATGCCTTTGTCGGTGGTTTTGCCAATACCATGCTGGCAGGCGTTGGGCTCGATGATGTCAGCGGTACGATTCCTGTGATTTTGTTCGTGATTTTCCAATTGACCTTTGCGGTGATTACGGTGGCGATTTTGGCAGGGTCATTGGCTGAGCGTATCAAATTCGGTGCTTTTATGTGGTTCTCGGCAGCTTGGGTGTTGCTTGTATATGCGCCGATTTGCCATTGGGTATGGGGTGGTGGCTGGTTGACTGGCGATGCGCTTGACTTTGCAGGTGGTACTGTGGTGCATATCAATGCTGGTGTGGCAGGTCTTGTGCTAGCGGCACTGCTTGGCAAGCGTAAAGACTATGGCAAAGGCAATCTTGCACCGGCAAACTTGTCATTGACTTTGATTGGTGCGGGTCTTGTGTGGGTTGGCTGGTTTGGCTTTAATGGCGGCTCGGCACTGGGTGCTAATGGCAGTGCAGCGATGGCGCTCGTCGTCTCACAAGTGGCAGCGGCAATCGGTGCAATCGCTTGGATGGTGTGCGAATACTTCGCTCGTGGCAAGGCGTCAGCGTTGGGCGGTGCATCAGGTGCGATTGCAGGCTTGGTAGGTATCACCCCTGCGGCAGGTTTTGTGGATGTTTCAGGTGCGCTGGCTATCGGTGTCTTGACTGCGGTAGCGTGTTTCTTGATGATTCAATATGGTAAGCGTCGCTTGGGCATTGATGATAGCCTAGATGCGTTCGGTCTGCATGGTGTGGGTGGTATCGTTGGTGCGGTATTGACTGGGGTGTTCGTCAGCACTGAGATTTATCCTGATGCAGCAAATGTCAGCATGGCATCTCAGCTATGGCTACAAATCGAAGGCGTACTAGCTACCATCGCATATAGTGCTGTGATGACTGCCATCATCGGACTTGCAATCAAATATACCATCGGTCTGCGTGTCGATGCCGAAGATGAATATCAAGGTCTTGACCTAGCTATCCATGGCGAAAAAATTGCGGATTAATCGCAATTAACCCAAACCAACACCATTTAGGCAGATGCTTAAATGGTGTTTGTATTGATGGATAGTCTTAAATATGATAACAAGATGTATTGTTAATCAAAGTGTGCTATCATATTGCTTGATTGTAACTTATCAACTGATTAACGTTCAAATGACTGCATTGGGGAGCTAAATTGAGCATTTGCTTGATGATGGCTCTTTTTAATTTTAAGGTTGGCTTATGTCAAGTTCACATTCTTCAAGTTTCTTTGAAAAATTATTTCACTTATCAGCCAATGGCACGACCGTCAAAACCGAAGCCATTGCTGGCTTGACCACATTTTTGACCATGTGCTACATCATGATCATCAACCCAATCATCCTATCAGAGACAGGGATGGATCATGGGGCGATTTTTGTGGCGACCTGTTTGGCGGCGGCGATTGGCTGTCTGGTCATGGGGCTATTGGCAAATTATCCGATTGCTTTAGCACCAGGTATGGGGCTCAATGCTTATTTTGCATCCGTGTGTCTTGGGGCGATGGCAGTGCCGTGGCAGACGGCACTCGCAGCGGTGTTTGTCTCGGGCGTGGTGTTTTTTATTATCAGTGTATTAAGCATCCGTGAGCAGATTGTCAATGCGATTCCGATGTCATTAAAGCTTGCCATCGGTGGCGGTATCGGGCTATTTTTGGCGTTTATCGCCTTTCAAAAATCAGGCATCGTCGTCGCCAATCAGTTCACTTTGGTACAGCTTGGCGATATGAAATCCCCGCAGGTGCTGTATGCCTTTTTGGGCTTTTTGATGATGATTGTGCTGCATCATTTTCGTGTGACAGGGGCGATTATCATCAGTATTTTGGTGGTGACTGCGTTATCAACCTTGACAGGGCATAATGAATTTCAAGGCATCGTAGGTGAAGTGCCATCACTTGCGCCGACCTTTATGCAGATGGATTTTGATGGACTGTTTACCGCAAGTCTGATTGGCGTGATTTTTGTGTTTTTCTTGGTGGATTTGTTCGACTCGACAGGGACTTTGGTGGGCGTGTCATATCGTGCAGGGCTGCTTGTTGATGGTAAATTACCACGACTCAAGCGTGCCTTATTTGCCGACTCGGCGGCGATTGTCGCAGGTGCAGCACTTGGCACATCATCAACCACGCCATACATCGAATCAGCATCAGGTGTGGCGGCAGGTGGTCGCACAGGCTTGACCACTGTGGTGGTGGCACTGCTGTTCTTGGGCTGTCTATTCTTAGCACCATTGGCACAGTCGATTCCGGGCTTTGCAGTTGCACCTGCGCTGCTGTTCATCGCTATTTTGATGATTCAAGGGATTCTTGATATTGACTGGACGGATATCACCGAAGCCGCGCCGGCATTTTTGACCATTGTATTTATGCCGTTGACTTATTCGATTGCTGATGGCATTGCGATGGGCTTTATCAGTTATGCATTGATTAAACTATTGACAGGCAAGGCAAAGAGCGTACCGTATATGGTGTGGATTATCGCCGCATTGTGGGTATTTAAATTTGCCATGTTTGGTGGCTAAACTTAGCCATTATCCATAGCAAATCACCCCAAAAGTTCAGTGCTTTTGGGGTGATTTTTTTACTTATTTATCCAGTTTCTTTTTCTTCAGCAGTACAAGCACTGCACCGTTGCCACCGTCATTGGCGGGTGCGGAGACGAATGCCATGACATCGCTGATTTGGCGTAGCCAGCCATTGACGCAGGTTTTGATGATGGCGTCTTTGCCTTTGCCATGCACGATTTTGACCACAGTTTCGCCATTTGATAGGGCATTGGCGATGATGGTTTGTACCGCATTGCGGGCGTCTTCGATGCTTGAGCCGTGCAAATCCACCGCATCATACCAGCGCAGTTTGCCTTGTTTTAATTGCTCAAAAATCTTGTTCTGCAAGGTTGGATTTTTGTACGACAAATACGCTTCGCCTGCCACAGGGTTAAGCAGGGCTTGCATATCGGATAAATTAGCACCAAGTAGCTCTTCGCCACCTTCGGCAGCAGCACGGCGACGCAGGGCATTCTCATCAGCTTTGGCAGGGCGGTGACTGACGACGGCATCAGTTTTGAGTGGGGCGACACCGCTCATCGCCTGCATAAACAGCACTTTGTCTTCGTCGATGGCATCGTGGTTAAAGCGTTTGACTTCGCCAGCGACTTGTTTGGCGTTCATAAGATGAACAGGGTCGGTAGGCTTGCCTGTATCGCTCTCGGGCTTGGTTGATGGTTTGGCGAGATTTTTAAGATTATCACGAAATTCTTTGGATAATAAATCTTTAAAACTAGGATTGCTCATGGGGTGCTCGTTGTTTAAGTTGATAAATTGGTAATGTGAATTGGTTAATCAAAATTGGGTGAATCAAGCGATTGTTCGGCTATTATAACGCCATAACGCAAAAACCGCCACGAATGACGGTTTTGCTTTATCACAAATACTTCTAAAAGTAGTGCAAAGTTGCCCAATCAGCGATTTGGCAGATGTTCTTTAACTTCTTTAGCAAAGCTACGCAATGTCTCAACAGTCGCTTCCCAATCTAGGCAGCCGTCAGTGACTGATTTGCCGTATTCTAGCTGTGATAGGTCGGCAGGGATGTTTTGGCGACCACCTTTTAGATGGCTTTCAATCATCAGACCCATGATGGATTTGTTGCCTTTGGCGATTTGACCTGCAACATTGCTGATGACCATCGGCTGTAGGTATGGGTCTTTGCCACTGTTGGCGTGGCTGGCGTCAATCATGATTTTGCCATTGGTTTTGCCTTTGGCAAGTTCATTTTCGGCAGCGGCGACAGCGGTTTCGTCATAGTTTGGTTTATCATTACCACCACGCAACACCACATGGGCGTATTTATTGCCTTTTGATTTGATGATAGCGACTTGACCATCGCTTGATAAGCCTAAGAAACTATGACCTGATTGCACCGCTTGCATGGCATTGACAGCGACGGTCATACTGCCATCTGTACCGTTTTTAAAGCCAACTGGGCAAGATAGACCTGAGCTCATCTCACGGTGCGTTTGGCTCTCGGTGGTGCGTGCGCCGATGGCTGACCAGCTGATTAGGTCTTGCATATATTGTGGGGTGTTCGGGTCAAGCGCTTCGGTGGCACAAGGCAGACCTTTTTCGTTCAGCTCAAGCAGTAGCTTGCGAGCGATATGCAAACCTTTTTCGATATCAAAGCTGTCGTTCATATCAGGGTCATTGATAAGACCTTTCCAGCCTGTGGTGGTGCGTGGTTTTTCGAAATATACACGCATTACGATGAACAGCTCATCTTTTAGCTCATCTGCAAGCACCTTTAATTTATCGGCATATTCATGAGCGGCTACGGTGTCATGGATAGAGCAAGGACCGACGACGACCAAGATGCGCTTATCGATGCCATCTAGGATGTTTTGCACGACTTTACGACCGTTTAATACGGTTTGATAGGCGGTGTCAGATAGCGGTAATTCGGCTTTTAGGCTGCTTGGGGTAATCAGTGGAATGATTTTTTCGATGTTCACGTCGTCGATTTCTGTGTTTTGGGTGCTTGTTTGGCTCATAACTTGGCTTTCCGTCAATATTGGCTAAGATACCACAATTTATTCAAAGACAACATTATGCCTGTACTTGACTTGTATTACAAGTGTTAGCTGGCTAAATTGTGTATGAAAATATAACAATTAGTTATGAAAAATTGTTCTAAGCAAACCAACTGGCTAATTTTTAAACAAATTTAGCGAATTTCACAAAAACATCGTGCAAGATTTTTGAGTAACACGGCGTGATATGGTATGATACGGTAAATTTTTGTTAGATTTTTGGCGTGCCTATATGACAGCTTCTATTCCCACTTATGCCGACATTCAAGCCATCGTCGCTGACGACTTTGCGATTATGGATAAGCAGGTTTTTGGTAGTCTTAATTCAAAAGTGCAACTGGTGATGAGTGTCTCCAAGCACGTCATCGACGCAGGCGGTAAGCGTATGCGCCCCTTGATTACACTACTGACCGCGCGAATGCTTGCCGATGTCCAAAGTGAGCAGGCGATGCAACTGGCGGCGATTACCGAGATGCTGCATACCGCCACGCTTGTGCATGATGATGTCATCGATGCGTCGGGTTTGCGTCGTGGTCGCCCGACAGCGAACGCCACTTGGGATAATGCCACAGCGGTGCTTGTTGGGGATTATCTGATTGCTCGCTCGTTTAATTTATTAGTAGGTTTTAATAATCTGCCACTACTTAAGCTATTTAGTGATGGCACTTGTGATATTGCCGAAGGTGAAGTGCTACAGCTACAGCATCAGCACAATCCTGAGACGGTCGAAGATGATTATCTACAAATCATCGATGGCAAGACATCACGCCTATTTATGATGGCAACAAAGGGCGCTGCGATTTTACAAGGTCGTGATGAGCATCTGGATGCGCTTGGGGCGTTTGCTTATCATTTTGGTAATGCCTTTCAGATGATTGATGATGTGCTGGATTTTAGCGGTGATGCGGCGGTGATGGGTAAGAATTTGGGCGATGATTTGGCGGAAGGTAAGCCAACTTTACCAATCATCAAAACATTAGAAATCCTAAAAAATAACAACAGCATTGATTATGACAAACTGCGTATCGCCGTGCAGACGGGCAAAGTGGACGATGCAGGCGAGCTGATTGCATTGGTACAAAGTTCGGGTGCGCTCGATTATTGCAAAGCACGAGCACTCGAAGAAACCAAGCTTGCCCAAGATGCGCTATCAAGCCTGCCAAATAACCGCTATCGTGATGGACTGTATCAGCTGACCCAATTGGCAAGCAGTCGTTTGGTATAAGCTATCTTATAAATCAATTAAAATTGAGTAAAGATATGAAAAAAATTCTGCTAACGACTGTGGCGATAAGTGTACTACTAACCGCCTGTGCTACCAAAACCGAAACGCCAAAGGCGAGCGAGCCGATGGTAGGTCTTGCTAACCCTGCAACGGTATTTTGTCTCAATCAAGGCGGTAAATCGGAGCGTCGCACCGATAGCAACGGCGGTGAATATGCACTGTGCCATCTGCCAAATGGTCAAGTCGTCGAAGAGTGGGAATATTTCCGCAAGCACGCTAAGTAAGATGATTGCTTATTTATCCGTCCTAATGGGCGGATTTTTTTTGCTTGATGGATGGGTTCTGCATTTTTTCAAAGGAAAAAGTGTGGTATTGATACATTTTTTCGTACGAAAAAGTGTGATTGTGTGACATTTTTTCAAAGGAAAAAGTGTATATTTGCTGATTTTTACCCAAAAAACAGCTACAATAAACACAAGATATTTTAAGCGCAAGATACTTTGTGAGACAAATCATGAAACGCCACATACTAAAAAAACTCGAACTTTGGAAAACTCATCCAAAACGTAAGCCATTAATTATCCAAGGTGCAAGGCAGGTAGGTAAAACTTGGGCGATGAAAGAGTTTGGGCGACAGCATTTTGACAAGGTGGCTTATATCAATTTTGATCACAACCCTAGAATGCAGGCATTGTTTGAGCAAGATTTTAATATTGATCGCTTGATTTTGGGTTTGCAAATTGAGTCGGGCGTCGATATTGATCCGATTGATACTTTGCTGATTTTTGATGAAATTCAAGCAGTGCCAAAAGCCATCAGTTCTTTAAAATATTTTTATGAAAATGCGCCTGATTATGCGATTATTGCCGCAGGGTCATTGCTTGGCGTATCCATTCATCATCAGGCATCATTTCCTGTGGGTAAGGTGGATTTTTTGGCTTTGTACCCGATGGATTTTGAAGAGTTTTTGCAGGCGATGAATCAGGAGCGGTTGTTATCATTGATTCAGCATAGGGACTGGTCAATGATGCAGATTATGAAATCTCAATTGATTGATTTATTAAGACTGTATTATGCAGTGGGTGGTATACCCGAAGCTGTGCAGACCTTTATTGATACCCAGAATTTGGATGCCGTCAGAAGTGTGCAGCGGGCATTGTTGATGGCTTATGAGCAGGATTTTTCTAAGCACATCAGCGATACGCAGACACTACAGCGGGTGCGTGCGATGTGGCAGAGCATTCCAATCCAATTAGCAAAAGAAAATAAGAAATTCATCTATTCTGAACTGAAAAAAGGTGCAAGAAGTAAAGATTATGAAATTGCACTACAATGGTTGATTGATAGTGGATTGGTGCATAAAGTTGATCGAATCAAAAAACCACATTTACCAATTTCAGCTTATGCTGATGGTGCATTTAAGCTGTTTATGCTGGATGTGGGACTGCTTGGCGCTATGAGCGAGCTTGATTTTACGGTGCTACTTGAAGCCAATCGATTATTTTCGGAGTTTAAGGGGGCTTTGACCGAGCAATATGTGCTACAGCAATTGATGGTGGTGCAGCCTTACCGGGTGCATTATTGGGCAAAAGAAAAAGGCACGGCGGAAGTGGATTTTGTGGTGCAATATGCCCAATCCGTTGTACCAATTGAAGTAAAAGCTGAAGAAAATCTAAAATCAAAAAGCCTAAAGGTGTATGTGGATGACTATCAACCAGCATGGGCATTGCGGTTTTCGATGGCGGATTTTCGTGAGCAAGAGTGGATGATGAATGTGCCTTTGTATGCCATCGGTGCATTTGGTCAATTGTTTGATAGGCAGTGATGAGTGCGATGATTGGCAAATTTTCCCCATTTCCCTAAAAAATCTTTTATAATAACCAGTTTTAGCGATAACAAAGAGCAGTCATGAGTCAGTTAAATCCACGACAACACGAAGCGATGATCCATGTTTCAGGGCCACTTTTGGTGCTGGCAGGTGCAGGGTCGGGCAAGACATCGGTGATTACACGCAAAATCGCCCATCTCATCCAAAACTGCAACATCCCCGCCGATCGCATCACGGCGATGACCTTTACCAATAAGGCGGCAAGGGAGATGAAAGCTCGTGTCCAAAAGCTACTACCAAGCGAGAAAACTCGAGGCCTTACGGTATCGACATTTCACCATTTTGGCTTACAATTCTTACGCTTTGAGCTAAAAAATACACCGCTTAAATCCAACTTTTCGATCATGGATAGCGATGATTCCAAGCGTCTGTTGATGGAGCTGATGACCCGTGACAATATGAGCGGCGCTGAGAGTCGTGAGCTGGTGGCAAAAGCCATCAAGATGATTTCGGACTGGAAAAATGATTTGGTCAGCCCTGAGCAGGCAGCCGAGACCATCGAAGACCCTGAAGATATGATGTTTGCGCATCTGTATGGATTGTATGAGCGTAATCTGCGTGCGTATAATGCGGTGGATTTTGATGATTTGATTGTGATGCCGGTGCGGATTTTGACCGAGAATAAAGATGTGCGTGACAAATGGCAAAATCGTGTGCGTTACTTGCTGGTCGATGAATATCAAGATACCAACACGGCGCAGTATGAGCTGATTAAGCTACTTGTCGGTGTGACGGCTCGCTTTACGGTCGTTGGTGATGATGACCAGTCGATCTATGCGTGGCGTGGTGCTAAGCCTGAGAATATGGCACTGCTCAAAGAAGATTTCCCGTCATTGACGGTGGTGAAGCTTGAGCAAAATTATCGCTCAACCAATCGTATCCTAAACGCCGCCAACTCGGTCATCACCAACAATGAGCACATTTTTGAAAAATCGCTGTGGTCGGATAAGGGGCATGGCGAGCTGATTCGTGTAATTACTTGCCCGAGTGATTTGGATGAAGTGGAGCGTGTCGCCAAAGAGATTCTCACCCATCGCTTGCGTCATGGCAACACTTGGGAGCAGTATGCGGTCTTGTACCGGAGTAATTTTCAGGCACGGATTTTGGAAACTGAGCTAAGACAGCTGGATATTCCTTATAAGCTATCGGGCGGCACATCGTTCTTTGCTCGTACTGAGATTAAGGATGTGATGAGCTATTTACGAATTATCATCAACCCTGATGATGATGCGGCGTTTTTGCGGATTATCAATACGCCTAAGCGTGGTCTAGGCTCGGCGACGCTTGAAAAACTTGGACTGCTTGCCCAAGAATATGGCATCTCGCTATTGGCGGCGTGTAGTCATGCGGGGCTAAAATCCGCTGTCGGCAATAAGGCAAGCAATACTTTGGCGGATTTTGGGGAATTTATTGAGCGATATACTCGCGATTTGTATGATAATCCTGATCCGATGCCGCTCGTGCGTCAGATGATTGTTGAGACAGGCTACATTGACTATGTCAAATCAGATGCCAAGACGCCACAACAAGAAAAGGTACGCCTTGATAATATTGAGTCGCTGTACTCAAGCATCACCGCACTGATTAACCGTGCCGAAGATGAAGATGAGCAGACCATTGATGCGGTGATTCGTAAGCTTGTGTTGCTTGATATGCTTGAGCAACAGCAAGAAGAAGAAAATACCAATAAGGTAAACTTAATGACCTTACACGCTGCTAAGGGGCTTGAGTTTGATTTTGTGTATATTATCGGCTGTGAAGAAGAGATTTTGCCACATCGCAATTCGATCATCACAGATAGCATCGAAGAAGAGCGACGCCTGATGTATGTCGGCATCACTCGTGCTCGCCAAGAGTTGACGCTACTACTTGCCAAAAAACGCCGTGCCGGTAAGGATCTCAAAGATACCACGCCATCACGATTCTTGGATGAATTGCCACTTGAGCATATTGATTATCCTGCCAAAAAAGGCGCAATCAAACAAGATCCTAAGCAAGTAGCGCAAGATTATCTTGCCAATATCCAAGCGATGTTGGCGGCGAAAAAGCGGGGCTAGGTTTGTTTGAGATGGTTTTGGTGGTTGGGCTTTGATAAGTTTGATGCTAAAATAAGTACAGCCACCAACTAGGGGTAAATTTATGATTGATATTGCAACATTGCCAATGGCGGTACAAGAGCAAATTGCCAATTTGCAAGCACCTTTGGCTATCACCCAAAATGGCAAGGTGATTGCAACGCTAAATCCAACGCCAAGTTATGCTAATGGCGAGTTTGATTATGACTTGAATCGCATGAAAGCGATGATGGATACTGAATTTAAGCCAATGCCTAATTTTGAGAATGAAGAAGCATTTTTGGCTTGGGTGCATTCATGAAGGTATTGTACGGCGAAAAATTTCGCCAGCACCTAAAAAATTTTCCAAAAGCTGATTTGCTTAAAATCTTGGCATTTGTCAATCATGTTGAGCAACATGGTTTGATAGGCTTGGTTGGTCGCAATAAATCTTCAGACCAAGTACCAACCAATCATCCCAATTGGCTTGAAAGGGTTATGTATGCCAAAAAATACAACCTTTGGCACTATCATATTGGCATTCCATGTTATGTGGGTGATGCAGGGGATATGACTAGCGAATATGTATTACACTATATGCTTGGCGATGACCAAATTGTATTAGTGGATTTATCAGCTCATCCGCCTTTGGTGCTACCAAGCGAAGCGTACCTTCAAACTTAATATCTCACTCACGCCCACGCATAAAGCCCACCACGATACCCAGTGCAATCACTTGCAAAATTAAAATCAGCCCAACCGTCCATAGCCACTGACCTTGCGCATAAGCAAGCGCACAAATCCACGCACCAATAAAACCACCACCATAATACGCCATATAATATAGCCCTGATGCCAATGAACGACCGTGCTTGACATGACTGGTCAAATAGCTGATGGTTGCCGATTGGGTCACAAACACGCCCGATGACATCAAGGTCAGCCCGACAATCACCGCCCACAGTGGCGTCAATAAAGTCATACCAATGCCGACAGCAGATGTCAGCACCGCAAGTATGATGGTGGTGGTTGTGCCAAATCGGGTGGTGATTTTGGCGGATAAGGGCGTGATGACCATGCCGATGAGATAAATACTAAAAATATTAGCAAGGTCAGCGGTGGATAGCTGATACGGCGCATCTGCCAAATGCAGATTGACAAAAGTAAAACAGCCGACCAAAGTAAACAGCACGCACGCCCCAAGAATACTACTGCTGATGACATGGGGGTTTTTGGTGTGTGCAATCAGCGTATCAAAGGCATCTTTAAAAGACTCACTGACGACGAAGTTTTTGGACTTGGGCAGAGTCTTTAGCACCCACAAAGCACCAATCAGCGTACAAATCGCCATCACGCCATAGCCATACCGCCAGCCGATAAAATGCTCCAAATGCCCTGCAAAAAACCGCCCGCTAAACCCGCCAAGCACCGTCCCAGACACATACAGCGCCATCATCGTAGCGATATGTTCCGAGTATTCTTCGCTGATATACGCAATCAGTACCACCGTAATGCCGGGCACGCTAATCCCCTGTAAGAACCGCCACACGGTAATCTCACTCATACTGCTACTTAGCCCAATCAAGCCTGTGGGCACGGCAAGCAAAAACAGCCCACCGATGATAAATGGCTTACGCCCCAAGCCATCCGACAGCATCCCGATAAAAGGTGAAATCACGGCAATGGCAAGCACCGTTGCACCGACCGCCATGCCGGCTTCGATTTCATTGGCATTCAAATCATGGATAAGCACGGGCAAAATCGCCTGCACAGAATAAACTTGTAAAAAAGCAAAAAAACCAATCATGGCGATGGTGAATTTTTCGGATAAACTTGGTGCGTGATGGGTCATAGGTGCTGACTTTTAATTATGAGTAGAATAATGAGTAAAATCTTGGCTGATGGCTGTGCCAATTTGAGAATGAGATACATTGTATCATGCCAACGATAAAGGGGGGAAATTGCTTGTCATTATCATAACCATAGCCAAAAACTATCACAAGATTTATAAATTTTAGCAAAATCATATAAAACTGACACAGCGCAGGGCAGATTGGCGAATTTGTCGCTGTGTAAACTAGTCATATATGGTGTAAAGGTGTAGAATAGCAGACAATTTTTATCAAGTTTGGCACAATAATATGAATACACATACTCAGTCTGTCCTAATCGTCGGCGGTGGTCATGTTGGGCTGTCGTTTGCACTGCTACTGGCGCATCACGGCATCAAAAGCACGCTTGTTGAGCATATCCGCTATCCTGTCATCGCACCTGAAGCAGACACCGAACGCAAGCACTATCTGGATGCTCGCAATACCGCCTTGTCACGCCGTACGGTGCAGATTTATCAAGAGATTGGGCTGTGGGAGCGTTTGCAAAGTCATGCCTGTCGCATTGATAAGGTGCTCATTAGCGAGCTGGGTAGCTTTGGGCGGGCGACTTTGGATAAAAAGGCAGAAGGCGTGGAGAGCTTTGGGCAAGTGATGGAAAATGCGTATCTGGGCAGACAGCTACTACTCGCCGTTCAGCAAAGTAAGCTTATCACACTTATCGATGGTGCGACCGTGACGAACATTGCCCAAGATGAGCATACGGCAAGCATCACCGTACAGAGCGATGACGGCGTGCAGATGCTATCAGCGCCATTGGTGGTTGCGTGCGATGGTCAGCATTCAAAGGTCAGACAGCTACTACACATCGATGTCGATACGCATGACTATCAGCAGGTGGGTATCGTGGGCGTGGTACAGACCGATAAGCCACATCGTCATGAAGCGATTGAACGATTTAGCAGTGCAGGGCCTTTGGCAGTGCTACCACTGACCGATGGTGTGGGCGATGGCGGTACAGAGCAGACGGCAGGTTATCGGCGTTCGGTGGTGTTTATTTGTCCAAAAGGTGAAGAGCAGCAATATCTTAATGATGACGAAAAATACCTATCGACACTACAGACGGTATTTGGTGCTGATGCGGGGCGATTTGTGGCGACGGGCAAGCGTGGCGCATATCCACTGACTAAGGTGCTAGCGCATCGACAGGTGGCAGGGCGATTTGTCATCATGGGTAATGCGGCGCACACCTTGCACCCTGTGGCAGGACAAGGCTTTAATCTGTGTCTACGAGATGCCTATGCCCTTGCTAATTTGCTTGCCAAAGCGGTGCAAGATGATGGCGATAAGGCAGATTTTGGGCAATATGACCGCTTGGCAGAATACGAAAAATCCCGCCTAGCTGACCAAAAACGAGTGATTAAATTCTGCGATACGGTGGTGGGCAGTTTCACTCACCCCAATCCTGTGATGAAATTTGCTCGCAATCTTGGCTTGGTATGCTTTGATAAAATCCCAGGGATTAAGCCTTTGGTAGCGACTTATGCAATGGGTCTAAAATCTTAATCCGACCTATACTGACAAATAAATGATTATTAAAAAGAGTTTGCCATGATTTTAAAGGCAATATTGGTGGTATTTGGCTGTTTGTTCATCGGGCAAGTCATCATTGCTTTGACTGATTTACCATTACCGCCGAGCGTGATTGGGCTTGTGGTGCTGTTTTTGGCATTGCAATCAGGGCTTGTCAAGCTTGCCACCGTCGAAAAACTTGCCAAAGTGCTGATGGATTATTTGGTGCTACTGGTCATCCCTGCGTGTATCTCTATCATGCAGTATCTGGACATCATCCGTGATGATTTGTGGGTGCTACTCGTGGGCGTGGGGGTGAGTACCGTGCTTGTGCTGATTAGCACCGCAGGCTCATACACTTGGCTACGCAAACTACAAAAATCTCGCTATCAGGCGCACCAATCAGGGGTGGATGATGTTTGAGCGATGGCTGATAATGGGGCAGGAATTATTGACTAGCCCGTTTTTGTTGCTGATACTGCTGATTGGGGTGTTTGAATTTGCCGTATGGCTAAGAGCTCGCACGGGTTTAGCAATTTTAAATCCGTCGCTAGTCACGACTGTAATTGTGATTGCGGTGCTAAAATTTGCCGATATTTCTTGGCAAAGCTTTGAAGAGGCGAGCAGTTATATCACTTTTTGGCTACAGCCTGTGGTGGTGTGTTTGGCAGTGCCTTTGTATATTCAGTGGCAAAAAATCCGCGCGCAGTGGCTACCGATTATCGTCTCACAGCTGATTGGCAGTGTGGTGGGGATTGTTACCGGTGTTGGCTTGGTGCGAGTCTTAGGCGGTAGTGCCGATAGTATGATAGCCACCGCTGCCAAATCCGTCACCATGCCGATTGCCATCGAAGTGACGACGGTGCTAGGTGGCGTCATCGGTATCACGGCAGCGACAGTGCTGATAGCAGGCGTCGTGGGGCAAATCGTCGGCGTATGGGTGCTACATCGTTGTGGGCTTAGGCTGCCGATGGGTATGGGGCTGTCGCTTGGCAGTGCATCACACGCACTTGGCACGGTGCGAGCCATGCAGCTTGGCTCTCGCTATGTGGCGTATGCGACTTTGGGGTTGATTTTAAATGGGGTGCTGACAGCATTTTTAGCACCTGTGCTTGTACCTTGGTTGATTCCTTAGCACGCAATTAAATGACAACTTGCCCTGATTCATCGGCTGATTGATGAGGTTATCAAAGGGCTGGAAAATAAGGACTACAAACTCATGAAAACGCTTGGTATTATTGGCGGTATGTCGCCTGCATCGACGGTGCTGTATTATCAAAGTATCAATCAGCTTGTCAATCAAGCGTGCGGGGCGAATACATCTGCGCCTTTGTTGATTGATAGTCTGAATTTTGAAGTGATTGCCAATCTACAACGACAAGGCGACTGGCAGGCGATGGGGCGGATATTGGCAAATAGCGCCAAGCGATTGTGCGAGATGGGTGCTGATGGGATTTTACTTGCGACCAATACCATGCACAAGGTGGCGGACGATATTCAGGCGGTGATTGATGTGCCATTTATCCATATCGTCGATGCCACCGCAGGGACTATCAGTCAGCAAGGCATCACTCGGGTGGCACTGCTAGGCACGGCATTTACCATGAGTGAGACATTTTATCGGGATAAGCTGGCAGAGTTTGGCATTGAGTGTATTGTGCCGACGCCATCAGAGCAGGCAGTGATTCATCAGATTATCTTTGATGAGCTGACGCTTGGCGTGGTGCGTGATGAGTCAAAGCGTGCGTATTTGACAATTATCCAAGCGTTATTAAAAAAAGGCGCACAAGCGGTAGTGCTTGGCTGTACCGAGATTGGACTGCTGATTAATGAAGCGGATGTGCCTGTGCCGGTGTTCGATACAGCGCAGATTCATGCGATGGCAGGGGCGACATTTATTTTATCATCTGTTTAATTGGATTTTTAATAAAACCATCAGTAAACAAGGAGTATTGTGCAACAAATCATTATTCAGCTATCAGGCGGTATCGGTCTATTTTTGCTTGGTATGAGTCTGATGACCGACAGTCTCAAGGCGATGGCAGGCGAGAGTCTGCGTCAGTGGCTTGGGCGATTTACAGGCTCGCCGACCAAGGCGATGATGTCGGGCATTGGCTTTACGCTGGTGGTGCAGTCATCGACGGCGACCACGCTTGCGACTATTGGCTTTGTGAGTGCAGGGGTGCTTAGCTTCACCCAAGCCATCGGCGTGATTATCGGTGCGAATATCGGTACGACGAGCACAGGCTGGATGGTGGCGCTCTTGGGGCTCAAGTTCTCGGTATCGATGATTGCCCTGCCGATGGTGGGCGTCGGTGCAATGATGAAACTGCTTGGCAAAAATACCACAGCATTACTCGGACTTGCTTTGGCGGGTTTTGGGCTGTTGTTTATCGGGATTGACTTTCTACAATCAGCGATGGCGGGCTTTGCCGAACAGGTGGATTTATCCAGATGGTCGAATGATGACTTGATGACACGGCTGATTTTGGTGCTGATTGGCATTGTGATGACCATTCTTTTGCAGTCATCAAGCGCAGCGATTACAGCAACTTTGGCAGCACTGGCAGGCGGGGCGATTGATTTGCCACAGGCATTGGCACTCGTCATCGGTCAAAATATCGGCACGGTCGCCACAGCGGTACTGGCAGCCATCGGGGCGACGGTGAGCGCGCAGCGTACGGCGGCGGTGCATGTGGTGTTCAATGTGGTGACGGCGGTGGTGGCGTTCTTTGTGCTGATGCCTGCGGTGCTGTGGCAGGTGCGTGATGGTGTGCTTGTCGGTTGGGAGAATGTGCTGATTATTGCGCTGTTTCACACAGCATTTAGTGTGATGGGGGCGATGCTGTTTATGCCGTTTACTCATCAGTTGCAGCGCTTGCTTGAGTGGATGATTCCTGAGCGCATCGATGCGTCGAACACGCATTATCTGGATGAAAGCTTATTTTCGATGCCTGCGGTCGCTATTGGTGCTGCCAAGCAGGCGCTGTGTCAGACGACAGCAAGCGTGCTAAACCAAGTCATCCGAGCATATCGTGCCGAGATTTCGGGCAGTCAAGTGGATGGCGCACCACTGGATGATTGTTTACAAAAAGTGGATAATTATCTCAAAAAAATGCCCGTACCCCAAGCGCAATCCGACCAAGAAAATCTCATGCGCCTGCTTCAGCTAATCGTCTATATCCGTGTCCTGCGTGAAGATTTGACCCATGCAGCATTCATTGATGTACTACGCGACCATATGGATCCTGCTCAGATGCAACAGGTGATCGATCAATTTGAGATGCTGACAGCTTATTTGGCTGATATGCCAAGGTGGCTACCTGAGCAGTTTGCACAAGGTTTTGTGCATTTTGGTGATTCAATGAAAGCCCAAAAAACCGATGCTCGTTTTGCTATCATTGAGCAGTCGGCACTGAGTCAGACTCATGTAGCACAAGCGCTTGATTTGATTGTTGCACATCGTTGGCTTGATCGTTTGGTTAAACACAGTGCCAAGATGGTGCGACTGCTAGCAATGCCTACCGAAGATGAAGAGTATGCAAATCCTTGAAGGATAAGGTGTGATGTTATGAGCGCTAATTAATCTGGTTTTTTTGAGTGCTATAGTCACGACTGTCTAGAAGCGGATGGTTTTACCAAGATATTCTTTGATGGCGGTATCAAGTGTGTTGATGTGTTGCTCACTTTGACGAGCAGGTGTGATCGGCATCAATGGTGACTGGATCAACCAATCATCGCCAGAGCGATGTAGATGCCAAGTAATGAGTGCTGTACAGTCTTTTGGCAAGGTGTCAAGCTTGAACTGATGTGCGATATTTTGCTCATTATCCATAAAGCTTGCCACCGCCTTTTGAGCAAGTCGTAGCGGCTGATGATGATAGCTTGTCATCACAAAAACCAAATGCGAAACAGATGCATCAATCTCATCTGGGCGTAGGCGAATTTCTTCTTGATTGATTAAACTTTCTTCAAAATTTATCGCACCGTTTAGTGCATCACCACCATGACGGATGGATTCGTTGGTATTTCTTAATTGACCATACCAAACGCAATCAACAAGCTGATGCTGATGATCGTACATCAGACAGCTTAAATCGATGTCTAAAGCAATACTACCTTTTGGCATGATTGGTAGCTTGGCAAGCAGCGCATCCAACCCACGCCGTGCAAGCTTGGTCTCGTGATAGCTGACACAGGCGACCAAACTATTGCCCAAAAGTCCAAGCTCAATCAATGAATGCTCACTCAGTGGACTGATAGCTAATGGTGCTACTGGCAAGGTGGTATCTGTCTGTATCGTGCTCATGGGAATAACCAATTGAAATTTCAGCTATTGTAACAAATCAATGCCTAAATTCCTATCAATTTTCGCTATCATATATCATTTAAGAATGATTTTCTTTCAAAAGTATACAAGTATTAACAAAACTACATCAAAGCCAAGCCGAATCACTACAAAACTAAGGTGTTGAGATATCAAAGACATGCTACAATAGCAACCATCAAATCAAGTAAACTCACCAGTATGAAATAGCTCATGCTAAAAACCCGAAAAGTGATGTTCATGAAATTGTCAGTATTTAAGCAGTCGTTTGTTTCTATCTTACCTGTACTTGCTTCATCTCTTGTAGCAGCTACACTATTTAGTGCGTGCTATCAAGTAGGTGATGTGGTCAATAGTGCAGCCAAAGATATTGGAAAAAAACCGACTACTGTCCAAATGCAGTCAAACTCGACCATCACACCGACGGCAGATCTGTTGGCTCAATACAATTGGACCTTGGTGGATGCCACCGTCCAAGGGGCGGTGCGACAACCGTATCAAGATATCATCAAATCCAATCAAAGTAAGCTGAATTTCACCGCTGATCAGAGTATCTCTTATACGCTTGGCTGTAATTTTCACAGCGGTGCATTTAGCCTAACTAATGGTGTGCTTTCACTTGATGAAAATATGATGAGTACACGCAAGGCATGTGCTGGGCTTGATGAGCTTGAGACGAAATTTTTTAAAGAATTAAATCATAGCACCCTTGCTCTACAAAAAGACAATGCCAGCCATACGGCGACGCTAATTCAGACTCACGGCGCACAAGTAATGCGCTGGCAAGGCATGATGAAGCCTGAAGTGCGTTTTGGCGAGCCTGTGACACTATTTTGGGAAGTTGATCCGACCAAGACTGACTGCGTGGATAAATCAGGCAAGGATCAGCTCTGCCTACGAGTACGCAACATCAACTATGATGATCGTGGTATCAAGGTAGGTTCGGGCGCATGGCGTACTTTTTATGGCAATATCGAAGGCTTTGAGCACAATCCTGAGTTACGCCAAATCATCCGACTACACGCCTACAACAACCCAAATGGCGAACCAAATCCATACTATGTCTATGATATGACAGTGATGAGCGAGATTGTCAAATAAGCTGTTTAAGCTATTTAAGTTGTTTCAGCCGGTTAAAAGACACAAATCCACTTTACTCAAAAAGTGGATTTTTTTATTGATAGGATTGTGCAAAAGTAACTAAGTGTTCGTGATACGCTCTTATTTTTATTTTTTAGCTTTTTAACATTATTTAGCAGTTTCAGCGATTTTTTAGGCGTAATAAATCATCATCAGCCAGTCGCCAGCGCCCCTTTTTCTTGGTGCTGCTGCGTCCAAGTAGGGCGGTATTGCCCAGTAGCTTATGCATTGAGTGGCTTGAATGTGCATGACAGATGGCGCACGCCAAGCCATCGGCGGCGTCCTGCTGTGGGATGACTTCAAGTGATAGGATACGACAGACCATCGCACTGACTTGCTCTTTGTCCGCTGCGCCATAACCACAGACGGCTTGTTTGATTTGGCGGGCGGTGTATTCAGAGACGGATAAATCAAGTGCGGTCAAGGCGGCAATTGCTGCACCACGAGCCTGACCGAGCTTGAGTGCTGAGTCGGGATTTGACGCCATAAACACCTGCTCGACAGCGGCGTGCATGGGCTTGTCGCTGTATTTTTGGTAATGGGTGACGATGCGGGTGATGCCTGAGAAAATTTGGGCGATGCGTTCGCTCATCTCGGTGCTATTGGTGCGGATAGTGCCTGCGTCCAAAAAGGTGATTTTGTCGCCTTCGGTGCTGACGATGCCATAGCCTGTCATGCGTGAACCGGGGTCGATGCCGATGATTAGAGTCATAGTAAATTTGTCATCAAAAGTGCTGATGGGCTTGAAAATTTGCCAATCGCCCAAATAGTTTGATAGTATAGCGTATTTTTAGCGATTTTTGCTTTTTAATTTGTTTTTGAAGGATATATTCATGGGTGCTTTGGTTGGTATTGCCTTAGTTTGGTTCATCATTGAGATGCTGGTGTGGTATTTGGTCGCCCAATTACCGGGTATGAGTGGCTGGTATGTGTTCTTTTGGTTCGTGGCGGCAGTGTTTATTGGTCTAAATTTCATCCGCAAGGCTGCCGGCACGCTAAATCCAATGGCTCAGCAGGTCAAAGCCATGCAAAGTGGCGTCATCCCTAATCCTGCCAATCAGCCATCAGAAGGACTGGTTGCTAAGGCTGTCGCATCTGGTATCGCAGGCGTGCTGTTCTTGCTACCAGGTCTGATTAGCGATGTGGTGGCGGTGCTACTACTGTTGCCATTTGTCCAAAAGATGCTAACAACCAAAGCCAAAAATTACGCCATGAAAAACCAAGACAAGCTCATGCAGATGATGGCAAATCAAATGGGTGGCAAGGGCTTTGGGGCGATGGGCGGTCAAAACCCATTTGGCAATATGAATGGTCAAAATCCATTCGGTCAAGGCAATCCGTTTGGCGGTAGCCCATTTGGCAAAAGTCCATTTGGCGGTACGACGGTCGATGGTGATGCCAAACCTGTCAATAAAGATGTCAAACGCATCACATCAGCGAATGATGAATAACTCAAATTCACCACAATAACCAAACCCCCGATGCACTCGTATCGGGGGTTTGTTGTCCTGATATGTCTGATTGCACAGCAGAATCATTTATATTTTTGAAAATTATGCTAAAATAATAAAATTGATTAATTAAAAAATTGGAGATTGCCATGAAAAAGTTACTGACCTGCTGTGCGTTAATGAGTGCATCATTACCTGCTTTGGCGGATACATTTTGGAATCATAATGGCTCAATCATGCGCCTGCAAGCGTATGGTAATAACCGAGTGTTCAGCTACGAAGTACCCACCAATCGCATGGCAGGCGCAGGTGTGGATAGTGGCACGGTATTGTTCGATGGCGTGCGTCAGGGCAATAAGTACTACGGGACAGCTCGTGTGTTTTCCAAATATTGTGCAGTACCAATCGAATATCGCGTAACTGGCACGGTCGTGACCGAGCGTAAGGTTGTCTTGCGTGGTACTCGTAAAAGCTATGCAGCAGGCTGTCGCCCAACGGGTCGCTATACCACCGATGTGCTTGAATTTACCTATATCGGCAATCGCTACTAAGCAAATATGAAACTCAAAAAGCAAACAGTTTTAGCTGTTTGCTTTTTTTATTGCAAGCGAAAAAAATTGCCCACCATCATGGCGGGCAATTTGTATCACAGTATCACATCATGAGTTACTCGTAATTATCGATACTTGGGCAAGAGCAGATCAAATTCTTGTCGCCATAGACATCGTCCACACGACCGACCGATGGCCAGAATTTGTGGGCTTTGATGTAGTCTAGCGGGAAGGCTGCTTCAGTACGGCTGTATGGACGATCCCATTCGCCAGTCACGACAGCTTGGGTGTGCGGAGCATTGACCAATGGGTTGTTGTCCGCTGTCCAGCCATCAGTACCTGCTTGTACTTTTAGCGCTTCTTGTTTGATTTGCTTAAGTGCTGAGATAAAGCGGTCAAGTTCAGCTTTGCTTTCAGACTCGGTCGGCTCAATCATCAAAGTACCCGCCACAGGGAATGACATGGTCGGCGCATGGAAACCATAGTCCATCAGACGCTTAGCGATATCAGTCTCGGTGATGCCAGTTTCTGCTTTTAGTGGGCGAATGTCAATGATACACTCGTGCGCCACACGGCCATTTTTGCCAGTGTATAGCACTGGGTAGTCGGCTGATAGTTGGCTTGCCACATAGTTGGCGTTTAGCAGGGCTTGTTTGGTCGCTGCCAATAGCCCATCACGACCCATCATGGTGATGTACATCCATGAGATTGGTAGGATGCTTGCTGAGCCATATGGGGCGGCTGATACAGCAGATTGACCTGCGACAGCGTTATGCACAGGGGTGACGCTGTGGCTTGCGATGAATGGCGCAAGGTGTTTTTTAAGTCCAATCGGACCCATGCCAGGGCCGCCACCGCCGTGTGGGATACAGAAGGTCTTGTGCAGGTTCATGTGTAGCACATCTGCGCCAACATCAGCAGGTTGCATGATGGCGACTTGGGCGTTCATGTTCGCGCCGTCCATATAGACTTGGCCGCCATGAGCGTGGATTAGATCACAGATATCACGAATACCTTCTTCAAACACACCATGCGTTGATGGATAAGTAATCATCAAGGCGCCTAGGTTGGCACTGTGTTCTTCGCACTTGGCTTTTAGGTCGTCTAAATCCACATTGCCTTGCTCATCGGTCGCTACGACGACGACTTTCATGCCCATCATCTGAGCGGTCGCAGGGTTAGTACCGTGTGCTGAGCGTGGGATTAGGCAGACATTACGGTCAGTTTGACCTAGGCTCTCGTGATAGCGACGGATTGCCAATAAGCCTGCATATTCACCAGATGCACCTGAGTTTGGCTGCATACTGATTTCATCAAAGCCTGTGATGGCTTTGAGTTGATCTTGTAGGCTGTTAATCATCTCAATGTAGCCGACCACTTCATCACGGGGAGCAAATGGATGCACATTAGCAAACTCATTCCAAGTGATTGGTAGCATTTCGCTCGTGGCGTTTAGCTTCATGGTGCATGAGCCAAGCGAAATCATTGAGCGGTTCATCGCCAAATCTTTGTCTTCTAGCGATTTTAGATAACGCAGCATTTGATGCTCGGTGTGGTGGCTGTTGAACACTGGATGGGTCAAGATGTCATCGGTGCGTACTTGTGAGCCAAGCACTGATTTGACTTCGCCTAGCGTGCCAGTGACACCAAAGAAACCACAAAGGGCGTTAAATTCTTCTTCATCGGTCAATTCGTTAAACGCCACCGAAATGCGAGTGTCGCTATCACGCCATAGGCTATAGCCTGCTTCTTTGGCAGCTTGCATGATGCTATCGGCAGCTGCTTTGTCCGCCACATCTACTAGCACGGTATCAAAGAAAGTGTCATGTACGACAGTAAATTTGGCTTTAACAGCGTCGCTGAATGCCACAGCCAATGCATGAATGCGAGTGGTAATGCGTTTTAGACCGACAGGGCCGTGATACACAGCGTACATACCTGCTAGGTTGGCAAGCAGTACTTGAGAAGTACAGATGTTTGAGTTGGCTTTTTCGCGGCGGATGTGCTGTTCACGAGTTTGTAGTGCCATGCGTAGGGCGGTGTTGCCTTGAGCGTCCACCGATACACCGATGATACGACCAGGGGCAGAGCGTTTGTCTTTGTCTTTGAATGCAAAATACGCAGCGTGTGGACCACCAAAGCCCATCGGGATACCGAAGCGCTGTGTGCTACCTAGTGCAATATCAGCGCCCATCTCGGCAGGTGATTTAAGCAGTACTAGGCTTAGGATGTCGGCTGCCACGATGGCATAAGCGCCTTTTTCTTTGACTGCTGAAATGATGTCGGTCAAATCAACCACATCACCTTCTTTACCGACATATTGGAAATATGCGCCAAAGAAATCGCCATTTTTGGCGGTGTCAAAGTCGCCCACAACCACATCCCAACCAAAGTACTTGGCACGAGTGCGGATAACATCTAGGGTTTGTGGATAAGTGCGTTCATCAACGAAGAACTGTGTTGATTTTGATTTACTGACACGATTTGCCATCGCCATCGCTTCAGCGGCAGCGGTTGCTTCGTCTAGTAGGCTTGCACCTGCCAAATCCATACCGGTCAAATCGATACAGACTTGTTGGAAGTTTAGCAAAGCTTCAAGGCGACCTTGAGCGATTTCGGCTTGGTATGGCGTGTAAGCGGTGTACCAGCCTGGATTTTCTAGCACATTACGCTGAATGACTGCAGGCAGGCGAGTTGGTGCATAGCCTTGACCGATGTAGCTTTTTGAGACGGTGATTTTATCCGCCATTTTACGCAGCTTGGCTAGGGCGTTGTGTTCGCTCATTGCCACTGGCAGATCGAGCTCTTTACCCAAGCGGACGGCTTTTGGGACGACAGCGTCGATGAAGCTGTCCATATCATCAAAGCCCACAGCTTTTAGCAGGGCTTGTTGTTCGCTTGCGTCCTTGCCTAGATGGCGATGGACAAAAGCATTTTCATAAAATAAGTCGGAAAAGGTGTTAAATGACATAATCTATCCTTATTTGAAAAGAACTAAAAAAATTAGTAATCAGAATAACTTTGTAACAATTTTACTTCATTGGGAGAATTGTCCCAAAAAAATTGTATGCTATTTTTATCAAAAGATCCCATAATCACCATACCACAATCATCATCTTTTTCAAAAATATCATAAAAAACTAAATCACCATTTGCGTTGTAGAAACTAACCTTTGCTTTTTGCTCTGGTTCAAGCCATTCATTTGTTTGGGTTTGTGTTAAGGTTAGTTTGTTATCAATTCTACGAAAATCTTTAAAGCCATTTTCTGTATATTGACGCATACCAATAATGGTAAGATGGTCTGGTGCAAATACAACATCAGCAATGTGCTTTCCGTCTGAATTGTATTCGGATAACTCATCTTGAATGATGTTGTTGTCTTTGTCCAAAACCAAAATACGGCAGGTTACATCGTCTGTATTGCGATAGTAAATTTTAACAAAATCATCGTAATCTATAAGTTCTGTTTGCATTTTTTGCTCCCATTTATTAAAGCCTACGACATTAGCTTCTGCTTTATTGGGTTTTGTGGGTACTGCTTTTGTAGACCAAGTTGTTGCCTCCTGTGAGACATATTTTCCACATTGTGCCAACTTAGCGTCAGTAATGTATACACTTAATATGTCCCTTTGTTTTTCATACATTTGAATATGACCTTGATAAGTAGCAAGTCATAAATTTCCTTTAGCTTGTGCTTCTGTGATTGAAAGGGTAGCAATGAAAACTAAAAACATAAATAAGAAAGTGCTTGATAAAAACTGTTTTTTCATAAGTATCTCTAAAAAAATACCAAAAATGGCGTAAGTCCAAATTGAACTTACGCCATTTTTATTACAGACTACTTTCGTACTCTTCAGCAGACATCAAGCTGTCATAGTCTGCAGGATTGGCAGGCTTAACCTTAAAGAACCATGCTTTGCCGTATGGGTCTTCGTTAGCAAGTTCTGGGTTATCTACCAATTCTTCGTTGATCTCAACGATTTCACCGCTGATTGGTGCATAGACATCAGATGCAGCTTTAACAGACTCAACGACAGCGATTTCTTGGTCGGCTTCGACAGTGGTGCCAACTTCTGGCAGCTCAACGAATACCACATCGCCAAGTGCATCTTGGGCGTGGTCAGTGATGCCGACAGTGATGGTGCCGTCTGCTTCTAGGCGTAGCCATTCGTGGCTTGCGACATATTTTAGATCAGCTGGGATATTGCTCATGGGTTTTCTCCTTTGAGTGAATTAAACTTAAATGTGTTTAATGCGATTTATAACTTGGGCGTACCTAAGTACGATTAATTAATTACAAACTAAGGTACGCCAATATCAAATTAGGTATCAATCAAACTGCTTTTGACCATTTCTGACAAAAGGTAGCTTAAGCACACGCACATCGACTTCTTTGCCACGCATGATAACTTTGGCGGTATCACCTGTAAAGTCACTTGGCACACGAGCGATGGCGATAGATTGTTTTAGGCTTGGGCTAAAGACACCGCTTGTGGTGATGCCATTACCTGCATCGGTCACGACTTCCATATGGTCACGCAGTACGCCACCTTTACCGGTCAATAATAGACCGACTTGCTTGACTTTGACACCATCGGCTTTTAGGGCGACAAGTTTGTCTTTACCGACAAAATCACGGCTTTCATCTTTTAGATCCACTGTCCATGCCATGCCTGCTTCTAGTGGGCTGACATCATCGTCCATATCGTTGCCGTATAGGTTCATGCCTGCTTCCATACGCAGGGTGTCACGAGCGCCCAGACCGCATGGCTGTACGCCTGCATCTGCTAGCGCTTTAAAAAATTCTCCTGCTTTATCGGCAGGTAGGATCACTTCGACGCCATCTTCGCCAGTGTAGCCTGTGCGAGCAACGAACCAATCATCACCCAGATCGACACCAACAAATGGCTTAAGTGCGTTGACTTTTTCCGCCCATTCAGGCTTGACGGTGAGTAGTTTTTCAATCGCTTTTGGACCTTGAATAGCAAGCATTGCCACATCGTAGCGTGGATTTAGTGTCACGCCAAATTCGCTACCGACTTTGGCAAATTGCGCTGAGTCTTTTTCACGAGTTGCGCCGTTTGAGACGATGCGATAAGTGGTTTCATCTTCGCTAGTACGATAAACGATTAGATCATCAATCACGCCGCCATTGTCGTTTAGCATGGCTGAATACAGTGCTTTACCGACAAAGCCAAGTTTATTGACATCATTGGCGATAAGCTTACGGAAAAATGCTTTGGCATTGTCGCCAGTCACATCAGTGACTAGCATATGTGAGACATCAAACATCCCTGCATCGGTACGCACGGCTTCGTGTTCGACGATTTGTGAGCCATAATTGACAGGTAATTCCCAACCGCCAAAGTCAATCAATTTGCCATTGAAAGCGACATGAGAATCATATAGGGGGGTGCGTTGTGGTGCGGTCATGGTCGTATCCTTTTTAAAGATGTTGGTGCAAAAATTCACTGGTTCATCATATCACACAGATATGACAACCTATCGGGCAAAAGCTCAATAAAAATAAGCACCCCATCTGTCCTTTGACCTGAGATTTTCAACCAAAAATGGTTTTCTTCCCTTCGGTGGATAATGCCAAGCAAAATCGGGTAATTGGCAATACCGCTCTCCAGATTGTGTTGATAAATCTAAGCTGTTGATTTATCGAGATTTTCAGTCCGTTTACCTGAGCGATTATGGGGATTGTGCGAGCACAGTTTACGCCTTCGGTGGTGTTTTTACCATGTATTGACATGGCTTTGCTGTTTTATCCTTCCTGTCAAAAAAAGCAAAAAACACACTCTCCTGAAAATCAAACACCCTTATTATGAAAAATAATGCTACAATTTACAAGTAAAATTATGAACTTTTGTAAAATATTTGTCTTGACAAGTGCTTTTTACAAATTTTAATCAATAATTTATATCAAATAATTGATGAATATGCGGATGATTATTCATATAACCCGTTGAATTATTTGATAAAAATGAGAGTAGGACTAGCTATGCATTGTGATGTTTATAAATTCCCAAAAAACGAAGACTGGTATGTATATATCGCACGCCCAAATTACCCAAATGACACCGAGACTTTGACCGATTGGCTGGGCGTGTTGCCAACGGCACTACGAGCCAAGCTTGGTATGGGTCAGTTTGTGATGCACCTAGATTTGTCAAGCCGAGATAAATTGGCGCGAGCCAATATCGATGATGTGCGTGCCAAGCTTGCCGAGCAGGGCTATTATGTCCAAGCGCCACCTGCTGATATTTTGGCAGCACAAGCACTTGCCAAAGCAAAAGACGCCCAAGACAAAAAATATGATTGATAACTGACTGATTTATTGTAAGATTTTAAGTTTTACGAATTTTTAACAGTTTTTGGTAAAAAGCGTGTTAAAATAGCGATAATTTTATTGTTGGTTGTTACGATGAATTGGTTAAAAGACTTACCGCTTGAAAAAATCAGTGAAAGCTTGGCTCAATTTTTTGTTTGGTGGGCTCAAATCACTGAAGGTATTCCTGCTGCGCAATTGCCATTGACCGTCTATGTGATTGGCTGTGTGCTTGTGCTATTGCTTTGGCTGCTTGTGATGCGCCTGATTCCTAGACCGTTTAAGGGGATTAGCTGGGTGGCGGTGGCATCGATTTTGTTTGCACCGGGTCAAGCGGCAGGCGGTACGGGTGAAGTTGCACCTGCGATGCTTGGTGTGTTTCATTCAATTTTGATGAAAGATTTTGCCGGTGCTGTGGTGGCTTTTTTACCGATTTTGGCGGTGTTTGCTGCTCTGCTTGTGGTGGGTGCAATCTGGCAGATGCTGCGTAGTGTGATTGCCGGCGATGCCGAAAAACAAGCCGAAACCGCTCGTATCCAAGAACAAAAACGCCAAATGGCGCAGATGAATACCCAAAATCCGCAGTCTTAACAGTGTTTGAGATAAGTTTGTATTCGAAATAACTTTATGCAATAGCAAATAAACCTTGCTATTGCAGATAAATCAGCGTATAATATGCGCTTTGTTAAATGGGTTTGGCTTATCAAACCTACTTTTCAATCTCCTTGCTACTGTCAGATGTGGTCTGATGGTGGCTGTTTTAATCCGTAGGGAGTCCTTATGAGACATTATGAAGTGGTGCTATTGGTTCATCCAGACCAAAGCAACCAAGTTGCCGACATGGTAACTAAGTACCGTACTATTGTTGAAGAAAATGGCGGTGCAAACCATCGTCTAGAAGACTGGGGCCGTCGTCAATTGGCTTACCCAATCAACAAAATCCACAAAGCGCACTATGTGCTACTAAACATCGAATGTAACGATGAGACTCTAGCTCAGCTAGAAGAACTATTCAAGTACAACGATGCCATCATCCGTAGCCTAGTTATCCGCCGTGACGCTGCTATCACTGAACAATCGCCACTAGCGAAAGAAGCAGAAGATAAGCGCACTCGCAAAGCTAACCGTCGTAACGACGTTCGCACCGAACAAGGTGAGAGCGACGCTGACAGCGATAACTAATTAAGGAGATATTATCATGGCACGTTTTTATCGTCGTCGTAAGTTCTGCCGCTTTACCGCTGAAGGCATCTCACACATCGATTACAAAGATGTAGAACTTCTAAAGCAATACATCAGCGAAAATGGCAAAATCGTTCCTAGCCGTATCACTGGTACTTCTAACAAGTATCAGCGTCAGCTAGCAGTTGCGATTAAGCAAGCTCGCTATTTGGCTCTATTGCCATACACTGACAACCACAAGTAATTAACGGAGATAAATCATGCAAGTTATTCTATTACAGCGTGTCGTTAATCTTGGTAAACTTGGTGAAACGGTTGATGTAAAAGCTGGTTACGGTCGTAACTACCTAATCCCACAAGGCAAAGCACTACCTGCAACTGAAGCGAACATCGCTAAGTTTGAAGCTCGTCGTGCTGAGCTAGAAGCTATCGAAGCAAAAGAACTAGAAGTTGCTAACCAACGCGCTGCTGCATTGGCTGATGTTAATGTTATCATGCGTGCTAAAGCTGGTGACGAAGGCAAACTATTTGGTTCTATCGGTACTCGTGACATCGCTGATGCCTTGACTAAGTCTGGTCTAGAAGTAGATCGTGCTGAAGTGAAGATGCCTGAAGGCGCATTCCGTCAAGTGGGTGAGTACAAAGTTACCATCCAACTACATCACGACATCTCAGCTGACATCCTTGTGACAATTCTGTCAGAAGACGCACCACAAGCTGATGCAGACGAAGAATAATCATTAAGATTATTTAAGACAAGCCCCTAAAGTGTATAGCTTTGGGGGTTTTGTTTTTTTGGGATTTAGCTTGGGGTATGAATGGACGGTTAAGTTTTTAACTTTTATTCAAATTCCCCCAAATTTACACCAAGGAGTTTGTAATGAAATTACCAAAGATTATTAAAAGATTGTTAATGGATTAAGCATGAGATTGATTGGTGAATGGCAATAAAATGCACAACCATTTGGCTGTGCATTGATTATTATTCAAATCATGCTCGGCGAAGCACTGCCATAGCAACAGTGGCGATGAGTGCAGGGATGGCGATTGACCAGAAGTTCCAAGCATGGGGTAGATTTAATGATAACAAGAAACTTGTGATGATTGGACCGACAATTGCACCGATGCGACTGACCGCTGAAGCACTACCGATACCCGTTGTACGGATATGTAGTGGATAAAACTGCGCCAAATAGCTGTATAATAAAATTGATGTGCCGATGGTGGTTGCGCCTGCGACAGCGACCAAGCTATACAGAATGATTGGTGGTGAGTTGAATGCTAGTGCTGAAATCGAAACGGCAGCAAGTGCGCACATAGTCACGATTACAGGCTTAAGGTGGAATTTATCAGCTAAGATACCGCCCAAGATCGCACCAACCATCGCACCGACATTGAGCGCAAGTAGGAATAAAATACTAGCACCCAATGAATAGCCGGCCGATAGCATCAATTTTGGTAGCCAGCTAGATAGCGTATAAGTCATCAATAGACACATAAAAAATGCCGTCCAAAACATCAATGTCCCAAAAGCACGACCTTCGGTAAATAGCTGTCTGAATGCAAGCTTGCATTGGCTGCTTGGCGGCGCTGCGACTTCTGCTAGCACAAGTTGCGTGTTTTCATTGATGGTTAGGCTTGGTTCAACTTTTTTGATGATGTGTCGAGCTAGACTTTGTTTATTGTCTTTGACTAGATAAGTTAATGATTCTGGTAGGAATTTCCAAATCATCGGAAAGCCTGCAAGGGGGATGCCTGCCAAATAAAACATGATTTCCCAACCGTAATCCTTGACCAAAAATGATCCAAGTAGCGCAGAAATAATTCCGCCGACGGCATAACCACTAAACATGATGGATACCATCGTTGCACGAGATTTTTTGGGTGCGTATTCTGAAGTGAGAGCGACTAGATTTGGCATCACGCCGCCAATGCCCAAGCCTGCCAAAAATCGTAAAATGGCAAATTCTGTCGGTGACGGAGCGAATGCACCCAAAAATGTAAAGCCGCTAAAGAAGGCTGTACAGGTCATGATGATTTTTTTGCGACCAAATTTATCGGCCAAAGAGCCAAAAATCATCGCGCCAAACATCATACCAACGAGTGCGGAACTAGCCAGCATCCCTGCTTCAACAGAAGTCAGTGACCATTGCTCCATTAGAAGTGGCAGGGCAACGCCATAGATGACCAAATCATAACCATCAAAAATGATGACCAATAAGCACCAAAACAGCACCTGCCAATGGAATTTTTGGAACTTTGCATTGTCAATGACATCATTGACATTGATCGTTTGCGACATACACAGATCTCCTTATTGCGTGTAAAATTCGCCTGCAAAAAATGCCTGCAAGCGAATGCTTACAGAGCATAGCATACATCCATCCTTTATGCTAAAGTAATGATATATCATTCTACATGATTTGTTCATTTTGTAAACACAAATTAATAAAAAAATGTGGGAAAAAGTGGGGGAGTTCAGGTGTTTCAGAAATTGTCATTGTGGCGGGTGGCTGTTTAAAATAATGATGGCTGTGACAAATCATCACCCGTCCCAAAATTCGAAAAAGTCACACCAACTAAGCGAATAGCAAGCGTACGATCGATTTGCTGGAATAATTGCACCGCCCATTGATAGGCTTGTTCGGCACTTTCAAAAGGCAGCTTATGTGTATGACTGCGAGTGATTTGGCTAAAGTCGGCATATTTGACCTTTAGTGTGATGGTGTGTGCAGTCAGCGAACGTGCTTTTAGCGCATCATAGGCATCGAGTGTCTGTTCATGGATTTTGGCTAGGATAATCTCATCTTGGCTGATATTCTCACCAAAGGTAATCTCAGTGCCGATGGATTTGCGAATACGCTCAGCCTGCACAGGGCGATGGTCGATGCCGTGGGCGATATCGTGATAATATTGACCCCGTTTTTGCCCAAAGAGATTCACGAGCGTGCTAAGTTCGGTTTTACGCAGTTGTAAGCCAGTATGAATGCCTAAATCGTGCAGTTTGGCACTGCTGGATTTGCCAATCCCGTGAAATCGCTCAATCGGCAGGCTATCAATCAGTGCTTGGGCGTACTCGGGCACGATGACGGTGATGCCATTGGGTTTGTTGATGTCGGATGCGATTTTGGCAAGCATTTTATTGTACGATACGCCAGCGGATGCGGTCAGCCTTGTGGTATCAAAAATCGCTTGGCGTAGGTGATTTGCCATCAGTGTTGCCGAGCCTTGATATAGATGGGTGTCAGTGACATCAAGATAGGCTTCATCCAGCGATAATGGCTCAACAATCGGCGTCAGCGTACGCATGATTGCCTGTACTTGTGCGCTCACAGTACGATACGCATCAAAGCGTGGGCGGACAAAGATGGCGTGCGGACAGCGTTTTTTGGCTTCATAACAGCTCATCGCCGAGCGAATGCCATATTGACGAGCTTCATAGCTTGCGGTGGAGACGACACCACGCCCATTGGGGTCGCCACCGACGATGAGCGGTTTGCCACGCAAGGCGGGGTTATCTCGCTGTTCGACACTGGCAAAGAAAGCATCCATGTCGATGTGAATGATTTTACGCATGGCTTATTATACCGTACCTGTGCATAAACAAAAAGCGCATCACGATGGTGATACGCTTTTGGCGGTATTCTGCGATTAGAAGTGCACTTCTAAACCGACATAAGGGCCTTTAAAATCAGCCTTATACGGTGTTTGCTTACCAAAGACAGTGCCTAGATACTTGACATTCATCTCGTCATAATCCAGCGATAGGATGCGATAACCGCCTTTGATGCCCAAATCGACAGCAGCGGTCTTGACGAAGTCGTATTTTAGCTCTGCTTGTGCATCTGTGGCTTTGACATTTGTGCCGACACCCACACCAAGCTCAGCTTTGGCTGATAGGCCGGTGAATGGCAGTTTTGCGCCGACAGATGCGTATGCCATTGGTAGGGTTTTGTTCAAATCCAGCGTTTTGCCGCCTGTGTATTTGACATCGCCAGAGATGCGCTTAGCACCCAAGCCCAAATCAACACTCACGACATTGTCTAGGATTTCGTAATACGCAATGGCATCGGTGCTGGTGAATGCCACTTCGTCTTTGGCGATGGCGGTGCTTTGGCTGTGGTTGATGTCTGCATGACGCACACGCACATTTGGGATTAGCGGGACACCGTGCTCAAGGCTTGCAGATAGCATATAGTTGCCTTGGTCGTCATAGTTTTGTTTTACGCCATTGTTGGTAACATCAGCAGAGGTGTGCCAGTAGTTGGCATCGGCATATAGACCGTACAGGGTGTCAGCGTGTGCTGTGCTTGCGACAAGTAGTGCAGTAGCAATTGCGATTTTTTTCATAAATAACACTCAAAAAGTGCCCCATCAACGACAGGGCAGGCTAGGGAAAATTTGACCAGTTATGCCAAAGTCGCACCAACTGGCATGGTGTCAGGCAAGGTGATGACGGTTAATTGACCGTCTTTTTCGGCGGATAAAATCATACCTTCAGAGATGCCAAACTTCATCTTGCGTGGCGCAAGGTTCGTTACGCAGACGACTTTTTTGCCGGTCAGCTCTTCAGGCTTATAGAACTTGGCAATACCGCTAAACACATTGCGGGTATGCTCTTCGCCGACATCTAGGGTGAACTGAAGTAGCTTATCTGCCCCTTCGACACTGTTACACTCAATGACATGAGCAACTTTCATGGTCACTTTGGCAAAGTCATCAATACCGATGAACTCGCTACCTGCTTGAGCAGCTTTGTCAGCGCTCTTGGCTTTGTGATCTGATTTACCATCTGCTTTTTGGGCAGGTTTGGATTCTAGATTTTCTTTAGAATCATTCACCATTGCATCGACTTTGTCTTTTTCGACACGGCTCATCAGCGGGCTAAAGGCATTGATGCTATGACCAAGCAAATGCTGCTGACGGCTGTCAAAGTCTAGCGTCTCGACATTCAAGAAGGTACGAGCATTGTCAGACAATACCGGTAAAATCGGCGCAAGATAAATCACAAGCTTATGGAAAATGTTCAGCGCAACGGTGCAGACAGCTTGCACTTCTTCGGTTTTACCTTCTTTATTTAATGCCCATGGCTTGTGCGTGTCGATGTATTCATTTGCCTTATCTGCGCACGCCATGATTAGACGAGTGGCACGGCCAAATTCACGGGCTTCATAGGCGGTGGCGATATCGCTGCCTGCATCGATGATTTCTTGGACTAGGGCAGGTTCTGCCAAAGTATCCGCCAATTTGCCATCATTATTCTTATGAATAAAGCCTGCACAGCGAGAGGCGATATTGACGACTTTACCAACCAAGTCCGAATTGACTTTTTGCATAAAGTCTTCAAGGTCAAGGTTAATGTCTTCGACGCTGGCGGACAGTTTGCTGGCAAAATAATAGCGCAGATATTCGGGATTTAGATGATTCAGATAGGTTTCGGCTTTAATGAAAGTGCCACGAGATTTACTCATTTTCTCGCCATTGACGGTCAAAAAGCCGTGCGCATTCACCACTGTCGGTGTACGCAGGCCAGCACCTTCAAGCATCGCCGGCCAAAACAGCGCATGGAAATAGACGATGTCTTTGCCGATGAAATGATATAGCTCGGTGGTGCTGTCTTTTTTCCAATATTCATCAAAATCAAGCCCTGTACGCTCGCACAGATTCTTAAAGCTTGCCATATAGCCCACAGGCGCATCTAGCCACACATAAAAATATTTATCAGGCTCGCCAGCTGGCGTATTTGGAATCTTAAAGCCGAAATACGGCGCATCACGGCTGATGTCCCATGGTGCAAGACCTGCATCAAACCATTCAGACAGCTTATTATAAATCGCTGATTGCAAGCGGTTGTCGCCTTTTGTCCATGATTTTAAAAAGTCTTCAAACTTTGGCAAATCAAAGAAATAGTGCTTGGATGATTTGACCACAGGCGTTGAATTGCTCAATGTCGAATACGGGTTCTTCAGCTCGGTGGCGTTATAGGTGCTTGAGCAGACTTCGCAGTTATCGCCGTATTGGTCTTTGGCGCCGCATTCAGGACATTCGCCTTTGACAAAGCGGTCGGCTAGGAATAGGCCTTTTTCGGTGTCGAATAATTGCTCAACATCTTTGGTAAAGATATAGCCGCCTTGCTCAAGCTTGGTGTAAATCTCTTGGGAAAATTGCTCATTTTCTGGGCTGTGTGTCGAGTAATAATTATCAAAACCGATATAAAAGCCTGCAAAGTCCTTTTCGTGCGATGCTTTGACAGTGGCGATTTGTTCTTCGGGGGTGATGCCGTTGGCTTCAGCTTTTAACATGATAGCAGTGCCGTGCGCATCATCTGCGCAGACATAGGTGACGGTATGACCCATGGCTTTCATGGCTCGCACCCAAATGTCGGTTTGGATGTATTCCACCAAATGCCCTAAGTGAATCGGGCCATTGGCATAAGGCAAGGCACTGGTAACAAGAATTTTGCGATTGGCGCTCATGAATTTACCCCAAAAATTATTCGAATGAAAATCTGTCTATCATACCGTAAATCGGTAGAAAAATCATCTAAAATTCGTTGGTATGGTTGGTTGTTAATCATTTGGTTTAAGACACAGTCGCCATAGAGCAAGCAGGCTCATGATGAGCATGACGGCAAATAAATAAAACAGCTTGGGTGCGATGAGCTGGGTAGGGACGCCCATTTGATTAAGCTGTACAAACATCTGAATACCTTGTGTGCTTGGCAGAAGCTCGGCAAAATTGACAAGCCACTTTGGCATGCCAACAAAAGGATAGGCAAGCCCTGATAACAAAAACAGTGGCACAGATGAAAAAATCAACAACTGCCCAACTCGCTCAGAGCGATCAAAAAATGATGACAGTGCTGATGCGATGGCAATGACAGCACCGACAAAAATCGGTGTCGCAAGCACCATACCCCAAAAATTGCCACCACGGGGATAGTCCTGCTGCCAAAACACAAAGCCATACAGATACCAGCTTGATAAAGTGCCAATCAACCCCGCAACGAGATATACAGAGATGAGTTGGCTGATGCGTAGCCTTCGATGTGTTTGTTGAAAACCGCAAATAAGCATACCGACACCAAGTAGCAGCGTCTGATGGACAATCAAAGGAGCTATGGCGGGAAAAACATAACTGCCATACCCGCTTGTGGTATTAAATAGTGGCTGTTTGTGTATAAGTGTCGGTAGTTGTAGATGGCTGATTTGAGTAAATTTAGCCATTTCATCAATAAGCACCTGTTCAAGCGAGCTGATCAGACCTGTGCTCACCGTCTGTGTTCTAAGTAAATAAGCCCCACTCAGATACAGTCCGATACCACCAGTTTCGCCATGATGAATGCTTTGGCTGAGTGTCTTTGGCAGGTATAGTATCCCTTCTGCTTGCATACTTCGTACTTGTTTTAGCGCTTGGGGCAAGCTGTTTGTGATGTCAATGACTTCAACATTTGGGCTGTGTGATGTGGTGCGGATGATGGTGTGGCTCAGTGCGCTTTGTTCTTCATCGACGATGATTAGGGGGAGTGCCTGTGCATGCTGAGCATGATAAGCGGTGGGATAAAAAATGCCATAAAAGCCGATTGAAAGCACCATCGTCAATAAAATAGAGCGATTTTTTAGTATTGCAAGAAAAGTTGCAATACAGTCTTGAAATAGTGTCAAAAATGCTTGCTTCATGATGATGCACCTGTATCGGTGACTAGATTGTGGGCAATTTTGCGCACCAACATCAAGCAGATACTGCCAAAGAGAATGACAAATAGCAGTAAGATGAGTAAATTTGGCAACATAGACTGCCAAGGACTACCGATAATCCAACTTTGGGTTTGGAGCTTGGCAAAGCTAGTAAATGGAATGATATTTGACCAAAACTGCGTAAATGTCGGCGCATTATTGAGCGGTAATGACACACCGGCAAAGCTCATCGATGAGCCGCCATAGACCGCGAGCAGCCCAAAGCTTTTGTTCGCATCACGAACAACTAGAGCAACCATAGCACCAAACAGTGCATAAGCACCATAAAATAGCACCTGCGCCATCATCAACCACAGTGCGCTACCTGCGATGGCATATTGGCGCACCCAAATCATCCAAGTAAGCCAAATTGCCGCCCACAGGATTATCACTAGCGTGTAAAGACTTACTTTACCAAGCAAAGCGGCAATGGGTGAATCCTTGAGCCAATCGCTAGCTGTGCCATCGGCAAATTCAGTGCCTATGGCATACGCCACCAAACAGCTTAAGAGTAGATGCAATACTGCTGCCACCACAAACGGCGATAAAAATAGCTCATAACTTAGCGTGGGGTTGAATAAAATTGTCACCTTGATAGTAGGTAATGCTAAGTGCAACGATGGTAGGGTGTTTACCAAATACGACTCACTTAAAAACGACTCTACACCTGATAATGCTGCGGATGACATCGCTGATGCGCTACCACTGCCCATGCTGTATAAGGCTTGATTGTACACCAAAAGCAGTCCAGGATCTTCGGCATTGACCAAACGAGTTTCGGCATTTTTTGGGATATATAGATAGCCGCCGATGTCAAGTGTGTTGATGGCACGCTCGGCATCTTGTGGATTTTGGCTGACTGCGACGGCATCCAGCGATTGATGATGGCTGATATGGCGGATGATATGATGGCTTAGCTCACTTTGATCTCGATCGACGACCATGATGGGTAGATGTTCGGCTTTGGTATGGATGAACATACTTCCAAACAGCACAATCACCAATAGTGGTATGCCAAATAGCGCAAACAAATCCCAACGGCTATCAGAGACTTTGCGCACTTCACGAAAAAAGCTGTCACAAAATCCTGTCATAAATCGAGAAAATGCGGATGGCTTGGGTGAGTATCTCATAAAAAAAGCTAAATGGCGACCATGATGTTGATGTACTTGATTCTAACGATTTAGTCGAATATCAAAAATGACGCTCATGCCTGTGATCAGTCCATCGATTGGCGTGGTTGGTGTGAGTGTCACTTCAAAACTTCTGATGTCATAACCGCCGGTTTGTTTGTTGCTTTTGATGGTGGCAAACTCTCCTTCAGCGCCGATATGACTGATGCGAAAATCGACTTTTTTATCCAGCGCAGGGATATATCCCGTCAGAGTGTCTGCACTACGGATGCTTGGTAGGTAGTCTTCACGCACGCTTAGCAGCACATGTTCGCTTGGGTGAATCATGCTAATCACAGGGACGGCGATGGCGACAAGCTCGCTTGGTTTGGCGTAGATTTTATTGATCGTACCATCAATTGGGGCGATGAGCGTTGTCTCTGCATCGAGCGCTTGTGCTTCGGCGACGGCGGCCTTGGCGATTTGCACTTGAGCATCAGCGCTGGATTTGGCTTCATCGCTACGACCATGTTTTGCCTTGAGATACTGCTGGTGTGCAGCTTCACTCATCTCAGCCGATGATGTTTTGGCTGCCATCATCTCGTCACGACGCTGACGACTGATGACACCTTCTTGATATAGATATTCTCCCCGATTGGCAGTTTCGTGAGCGAGCTTGGCTTGGGCTTGCAGACTTTGCCAATTGGCATATAAACTATCGGTATTTTCTTGGCGAGTGCCACGCATGGTTGCTTGCTGTGCTGCGAGTGCAGATTGCAAGGCGGCATCAGCCTGTTGTTTTTTGGCTTCGATTTCTGGACTAATGAGCTTGGCTAGTATTTCGCCTTTTTTCACCATTTGTCCTTCTTTGACATAGATGGTATCGATGCGACTTGGTAGTTTGGTGCTTAGGTTTACGGTTTCACCATCAACTTCCCCTTGCAAGGTGATGATGTCATCACCCACGAGTTTGTTTTTGGTTTTGGCGATAAACCCATTAGATTCATTGGCTGGGCGTGGTGCAGTGCTAGTATCTTCATAGCTTTTTAGCAGTCCATAAGCGATGAGCAGTAGTAGCGATGCGATCAAGACTGCCACCAATAAAATCACGATGGGTTTTTTGTTTCGTTTTTTATAAGTGGCATCAGCTGCTTGCGGTTCGCTATGCTCGGTGATTTGGGTTTCGTCTGTCTGCTTTGAAGGTTTGAGTGTTTTGGTCATGGCGATAGTGTATGATAATTATATAGTGTATGATAATTATAAGGTGATGACATCGGCCTGATGTAGATAGCGGCTAAACTGATCAAGCTCGCCTGTGTGATGAAGTAAATTTGCTAATGCCATCACATAGCGATAAGCATTCGTCGCCATCTCGCTTTCAACTTGTTGTAATCGAGTCTCGGCATCGACGACATCAGCGACAGTACCAAATCCTTCTTTAAAAGCAAGTCTTTGGATGCGTAGATTTTCGATGGCTGCTGCTTTATTTTGTGCAAGTAGCGACTGTGTGCGCTGCGCATGTTGTAGCTCTAGATAAGATAGATGCATGGCACTTGTTAAGTCGGTTGTTGCTTGTGTGGCGCTTAAGGCAGCGGCTTGTGCTTGCAGGTTGGCTGCTTGAATTTTGGCATCACGATCAAGTCCAGAGTATAGCGTATAATTGGCAGCAATACCGACGAACCAGTCACCGTCATCAGGTGTGTATTCACCTAGGGCGAATACTTTGGGTTTTTTGGCGGATTTTGCCAAACCGACACGCTCATTGGCAAGCTCGATATCTTTGGCAAGTTTTTGACTGGTGGGTGCATTGGTGTTGAGCTTATTTACCAAGCTATCCCAATTTGGCTGTAGGGTGTGATTGATAAATAATGGCGTTGTAAGTGTGCTGATGTGCTGACTGTTTAATAAGCTTTGTAATTGAAACAGGCTTTGTTCATAAGTTAGCATGCTATTTTGATATAGCTGCTGAGCGTGATTGCGTGCCACTTCAAACTGCATCCGCTGACCACGACTGATAAAGCCCACTCGCTCAAGTTGATGTGCATTATTGACATGAAGTTGCATCGCATCATATTGTGCTTTTGCGCTGTGCTGTAATGCTTGTTGTAATTTTGCACCAAAATATAAACGAATCAGATTGAGTCGCTCAAGAGAAATCTGCTCAAGTTCAGACAATGATTGACGCTGCGCACCAAGTTTGGCAATTTGCTGACTGCTACGAATCGCACCACCTGCATAGATTGGCATGGTCACAGCGATGCTTGGTTTAAATGAGCTGTCTTTTGCATCAAGATGTACTTCGTTTGGTAGGCGAGAGATAGCGCGATTTAGTAGGGTATGTGTTGTGGTATTGACAATTTCTGCGCTAATGGCGTCCAGACCCAGATTGCCAAGATTGGCACTTTGGTGATCAAGCTGTTGACCAACATCTTGAGCAAGCTGATTTTTGAGTGCTTGCGTTGAGATATCAGCGGTCTGATGATAGCTAAGCGCTCGCATATTAAGCGATACCGTCGGCCTGCCCAAACCCTGCACGGCTTTGACTTCTTGTTCGCTAGCTTGGCTAAGCAATGCCGATGCTTGTACACGATTTGACTGTGTGAGCAGGTCGGATTCAGCCTGCTCAAAGCTATAACTGTACGCTGTTGTCGATAGGCTTGCAATGCCAATTAGGACGCCGATAAATTGTGCATAAAGCCGCATAACTCTCACCACTTAAATAAAATTTCAATACAGACAATAAGAATAATCTAATCCAAAATGCGTAAGGTTGTACCTTTGCTTGATGGCTTGTTGTCGGTATCGTCATCAGATGCACTATCTGCTTGCTCGGCTTGATAGCCGTCATATTCTGCTGGGTCAAAAAATGCCCCATGCTCAGGGTCTTCTTTGGCATAAATACCCATCACCGCCTGCATCGGTATCCACAGCTCTTGTGAGACGCCACCAAAGCGTGCAGAGAAACTGATGGCATCATTATCAATCATCAAATTATGCGTCGCTTGATATGAGCAAGCAAGCACCAAACGGCCATCTTGGGCGTATTGTAGCGGTGCGACGACATCAGGGTGTGTGGCATCAATCATGATATAGGCGGTGAAGTCGTTGTCTTCTAGCCACTCGTGAAATGCACGGATAAGATAAGGGCGTTTTGGTGTGGTCATGGATAATCCTTAAAAATCAAACTGGCTTTAAAGCTATTTCGCTCAAATAGTCGCTGTTGATATTCAATCAATGGTCGGCAAAGATGGCGTGGTAGCTCAATACCCATCTGCGGTAGCCGCCATAGTAAGGGCAATAAAATTACATCGCACCAGCCGAATTCATCAGCCATAAAATACGGCTTATGCCCAAATAAGGGCGAGAGCGTGATGAGTGAGTCAGAAAGTGATTTTTTGGCTTGAGCGGCTTTATTGACATCATAGCTGTCAGGATGAGTCAGTAGGGTGTATGCTTCTGACAGCCAGTCCTTTTGTAGTCGCCAAGCAAGCAAGCGAGTTTGGGCACGCTCTTTTGGGGTAATGGGGAGTAATCTTGGGAACTGGTGGCGTTCTTCGAGATATTCAAAAATGACATTGATTTCATACAGTGCCACATCACGATTGGCGAGCACAGGCAGGGTACGATAGGGGTTGAGCTCGCTTAACTCTTCGGGACGTTCGTCGTCAATGGTGTGTAGATGGTAGTTTAATCGCTTTTCTTCTAACAGTAGGCGTACCAAATGACTGTCGATCCCTTGGTCGGCGTATAGGATAAACTGTGTTGGGGGTAATTGCGATAAATTTTCCATTGGACAACGCTTGGAGAAATACGCTGTTAGTTTAACAAAAAATCTAGGGAATGTGTATAAAATATCTCAATTCAAGGATAAAAACTTGGTCAATCAAAAAGGCTGATTGAGGACAATCAGCCTTTTGCTTTGTGGTGTTTGATGATTATTTCACATCTTTCCAGAATTCTTTGTTCAACAAGTAAACAGGAATTAGTAGGATAAGTAGGAATAAAATCACAAACGCACCGTAGATCTTACGGTCATGACGGACTGGCTCAGCCATCCATGCCATGAAGTTCACTAGGTCACCGACACGAGCTTCATACTCTTCTTGACCAAGTTGCTCTTGCATATTGTGCAATACATGTGGCATGGCAGCATTTGCAAGTACCAAGTTGTTTGCACCCCAAGGACGGCTTGGATCTTCATAGAAGCTTAGTAGATAGGTATATACCCAATCATCACCACGCAGGCGAGTCTCTAGCGATAGGTCAGGTGGCGCAGCACCGAACCATTTAGCCTGAACTTCTGGATCAATGCCAGCAGTGATGTGATCACCGATTGCATTGGTTGTTACCATCAAGTACTTTTCGACCAATTCAGGTGGAATGTCTAAATCCTGTGCCAAACGAGAGTGGCGAACATATTGTGCAGTATGACAGCCGACACAGTAGTTCATAAAGGTTTGGGCACCACGCTGTAGCGAACCTTTGTTGGTAAGGTCAATTGGCGCTTTACTGCATTGAAGCGTAGTTACAGTGCCATCAGCTTCGGTATAAGTGCCACAACCTGCGCCACCTGCCGCCATGGCGTTGGTGCTTGCAAAAGCACCAACAGTAGCCAATACAGCACCTGCACCAAACTTAGCTAGTGTATTCAGTGCTTTCATTAGTGACCTCCAGTTACGCGTTCAGGTGGTTGTTTGCATTTCTCGATTGATGTGTAGAAAGGCATCAATAAGAAGTATAGGAAATAAAGTACAGTACAGATACGACCAACAATTGTAGCGGTTGGGCTAGCTGCAGTACCACCTAGATAGCCTAGGATGATAAAGCTTACAACAAAGATTGCCAAAGCGATTTTTGATAGGATGCCTTTGTAACGGATTGAACGAACAGGTGAACGGTCAAGCCATGGTAGGACGAACAATACAGCAATCGCAGCACCCATTGCAATCACACCACCAAGTTTGTGCGGAACAGCACGAAGGATGGCATAAAATGGCATATAGTACCAAACTGGCGCAATGTGTGGCGGCGTTTTTAAACCATTTGCTACTTCAAAGTTTGGTTTTTCTAGGAAGTAGCCACCACCTTCAGGTACGAAGAACACCACTGCAAAGAAGCAGATGAAGAAGACAACGATACCAACCATATCATGAACTGTGTAGTATGGGTGGAATGGAACGCCATCTAGTGGCACGCCGTTTTTGTCTTTTAGTTTCTTAATGTCGATACCGTCTGGGTTGTTTGAGCCGACATGATGTAGTGCAACTAGGTGCATGAATACCAAGCCAACCAACACTAGCGGAATAGCGATGACATGTAGGGCGAAGAAACGGTTAAGTGTGATGCCAGAGATTAGGTAGTCACCACGAACCCATTCAGCCAGACCATCACCAATAAATGGAATCGCTGCAGGTAGGTTCAAAATAACCTGTGCACCCCAGTATGACATGTTGCCCCATGGTAGTAGGTAGCCGAAGAAACCTTCAGCCATCAAGCATAGGTAGATACCCATACCGATTAACCATACAAGCTCACGCGGTTTCTTATAAGAACCGTATAGCAAGCCACGGAACATATGCAGATACACGACAATAAAGAATGCTGATGCACCAGTTGAGTGCATATAGCGAATCAACCAACCGCCTTTAACATCACGCATGATGTATTCAAGCGATGCAAACGCACCTTCTGCGCTTGGGTTGAACATCATGGTTAGCCAAATACCAGTAACCAGCTGATTGACCAAAACAACCATCGACAATACGCCAAAGAAATACCAGAAGTTGAAGTTCTTTGGTGCGTAGTACTTCGACATATGATATTCATAAGTCTCAGTTGCAGGGTAGCGTGCATCCACCCAGCTCATTAATTTTTTTGCAACGCTCATGATTATGCCTCCCCAACGGTCAAAATCGTGCCATCAATGCTATAAATTGGCACTGGTAGGTTTAGCGGAGCAGGGACGCCGCTATAAACACGACCAGCTAGGTCATATAGCGAACCATGGCATGGGCAGAAGAAACCGCCGTACCAGTCTGCACCACCTAGGTCGGCAGCGCCCACTTCAGGACGGAATGTCGGTGCACAGCCAAGATGCGTACAAACACCTTCCACGACCAAAATCTGCGGAGAGATTGAGCGGGTTTCGTTTTTGCAGTTTTCAGGCTGAACTGACTGTTCAGAATTAGGATCGCTAAGTTTAGGAGCGACTTTAGCTAGGTTTGCCACCATCTCATCAGTACGCTTGACGACAAAAATTGGCTTGCCGCGATATTTGACTGTAATCATCTGGCCATTTTCGATACCGCTGATGTCTTGAACGACAGCAGCGCCAGCAGCTTCAGCTTTGGCGCTTGGATACCAAGAACGGACAAATGGGGTAGCAATCGCACCAACACCAACTGCACCGATGGCAGCAGTGGTTGCGATTAGGACTCTACGGCGTTTAACATTCACGCCTTCGGCATGGCTCATTAAAACTTCCTCCAGAATATAAGAATGGGAATATCCCATACTGGGTGTGTGGCTATGATAAAACACTTTTATCTAAAATGCCACATTTGCTGTGCCTATTTTTACAAATATGACTATTTTAAGCTATTTTTGTAATAAAATAAATTCTTCTATTGCTAAGATACAAAAAAAAGTCGCAAAAATTTTAATGATTTAACAAAAAAGCGGCTTTTGTTAATTTAATTTTATGTCAGTATAATAAATTATTGTATAATCAAGAATTTTTGACCAATTTTTATCACTCATCTGTTACTTTATTTTCGCCAATATTTCTACTTTGCTAAGCCAAAATTGTATAAAAATTAGGCAAATTGACACTTTATAGTTAGAAAATATAAATTAATTGATTTAAAAATAACCAAAATAATTATAGTTATACTAACTAAATTTTTTACAATTTTTTAAAAATATAAGTGGAAATAAATTAAGCGTGTAATTTTGGGTTTTAGTGTATTTTGATAATTTACTCTTGTAAGATAAATTATCAAAACTTGATAAATACTGGATAATAAAAAACTCCCGATAACAATCGAGAGTTTTTTTGAACGATAATCGTAAAATTAACGTTTTGAGAACTGTGGACGACGACGTGCTTTGCGCAGACCAAGTTTTTTACGCTCAACTTCACGAGCATCACGAGTAACGAAACCAGCTGCTTTTAGTGCAGGCTTGTAAGTTTCGTCTTGTTCGATCAATGCACGAGTGATACCGTGACGGATTGCACCTGCTTGACCATTGATACCGCCACCAACAACAGTGATGTATAGATCAACGCTGTTAGATAGGTCTAGAAGTTCTAGTGGCTGACGAACAACCATACGAGAAGTTTCACGACCAAAGTATTCGTCAAGTGATTTACCGTTTACAACGATGTTACCTGTGCCTTTAGACAAGAAGACACGAGCGGTAGAAGTCTTGCGGCGACCAGTGCCGTAATTGCGTTCCATAATGTCTCCTTAGATGTCTAGTACTTTAGGTTGCTGAGCTGCGTGTGGGTGTTCAGTACCCGCATACAGTTTTAGCTTTTTGATCATTGCATAGCCCAAAGGACCTTTTGGAAGCATGCCTTTTACAGCTTTGTGCAACACATCTTCTGGCTTGTGCGCTAGAAGTTTAGTGAAGTTGGTCTCTTTGATACCGCCTGGATAACCAGTGTGGCGATAGTACTTCTTGTCCTGAGCTTTTTTGCCAGTTACAGCAATTTTGTCAGCATTGATCACAACGATATAATCGCCAGTATCAACGTGTGGAGTGTACGATGGCTTGTGTTTGCCACGCAGACGAGAAGCAATTTCAGAAGCTAGGCGACCTAGTGTTTTGCCTTCAGCGTCCACGACATACCAGTCATGTACAACTTCAGCGGGTTTGGCACTGATAGTAGTAGTCATATAAAACCTATTTAGTTGAGTTTGAGAGATAGACAAATAAAAAATCTCAAGCCATAAGCTTGATTTTATTTGTTTTTTAAGTTGGGGAAACGAAGGGCTCTCAAAAAACAGTCCCCATTTTACCAAATTTTATAGCACCAATGCAAGTGCTATTTGGCATTTGATAAACTTTTTTTGTCAAGATTTGTCACTGATAAGTGGCATAAATACCGTGATTGGGTATCACTTTTTCTTATCATCATCGTCATTATCACTATCGCCTGGGATGATGGCTTTGCCGACAGCGGCCGTGCCTTTGACGACGCCTTTGGTGGTTTTGTAGGCGATTTTGGCAGGTACAGTGACGACTTTATGGACGCAAGCTTGTAATAATAGTGCGCTTGACAATAAACTGATTAATAAGATAGCTTTCATAAATTATCCAAATGATGTGCTATGCCATTATAGCGTGGCAACAGGCGCGAGTAAATAGGCGTGCGCTTGCCCGACTTTGGTGTATTTGACGGTGTCAAATTGCTGAAGTGTCTGCTCATTGAGCACTTCATCTATTAGCTTATCCGCTTCAAGATAAATCAGCGTATCACTATGCATGAGCTGATGAGCCTGTAGTGCATCTATCAGCGGTTGCCACAGCATCGCTGCGTAGGGCGGGTCGATAAAGATAATATCAAAAGGCGTGCCTAATGTCTCAATCACCGTTACCGCATCACCATTGATAATGCGTGTCGTGGTATCAATGTGCAGTAGCTTGGCATTGGTGGTCAGCTGTTTAGCTTGTAAGGGATTTTTTTCGATTAATACCGCACTGCCTGCACCACGAGAAATGCACTCAAAGCCAAGCACGCCGCTGCCTGCACAGACATCAAGCACACGAGCATCAGTAAGTGCACCCATTAGCCAGTTGAATAATGTCTCACGCAAGCGGTCGGGCGTCGGGCGTAGTCCATCGGCATCAATAAAGGATAAAAGACGACGCTTATGCACACCGCCGATGATGCGTACTTGATTGGTTTTTTTGTCGTTATTTTTCTGGGTTTTCATAAATGGCTAAATTTGGCTTTTATAACTGTTTATACATTATACAGCTTGTACAGCAGTGTATTTTATGATTTATAAATCATGTTTAAAATTATTGACACAAAGCCTTGACAATCGCATCATTCATCTTGGGGTCAAACTCAAGCTTAGGCACACTGCAATCAACGCTAATGCCCAATGGATAAGCCAATGCACGACGCTCAAAAAAATACAAATTGGCTGATTTAAGCGTACCATTAGTGCTGACATTGGCGGTATCGAGCACGACAAACTGAAACACCTGTGGCTTGATATACGACCAAGGGCGAAACCAAGTGCTTTTTGAGACTTCGGCGACGATGACACTGCCTGCGGGTAGCTTGGCTTTGGTATCATCAAACCATGTGTATTCGCTATACACCTGAAAACAAATCATGCCAATGCCTGCAGCGGCTGGTACAATCCATTTTGGCGTTTTTTTATAAAACAATCGAATTGGCAGAACAAGCCCTGCGAACAAAAACCCTGAAAATACGGTTGCCAAAATTTCCCAAAACATCATTGTCGTCGTATCCTTTTGTTAATCAGTTGTTCATCAGTCATTTTATCAACTGTATCAATAAGCCAGCCAAAAAGCTTAAGGCGGTGATTTTGATAAATACTTGCAAAATCAATGCGGTTTATTATAGTCAAGCTTGGCAAAAATTGCTAGAAATGTTTTTATAACCCAAATAGATGTATCAATTTATTTACAAAACCTGTCTTGAGCACCTTTTGAGCCTGCTTTGGATAAATGAAAGCAACCATCTTTACAAAAACTATGTTAAAATTATCGCCATTTAACATACTCACAAAGATTATACCAAACCCATGTTTTCGACCCTGTGGCAAACACTGACCGAACATCCTGAATTTATCGCCATGCTGACCATTCCGCCTGTGACGGCTTTTGTCACTTGGGCGCACGTGTGGATGGCGCTTGAGATGCTGTTTCGTCCAATTAAGTTTTGGGGCATTGCCATCAAAAATATGCCCTTTGGGCTCAAGGGCTTGGGCTGGCAGGGGATTGTGCCTGCCAAAGCGGGTAAAATCTCGGGCGTGATTGTTGACCAGACGCTCTCAAAGCTTGGTTCACTCGATGAATTTTTTCAGGCGATGGAGCCTGAAGAGATGGCGGAGTTTATCACAGCGACGGTGGATAAGAACCTAGAAAGCTTGATTGATGAAATCATGCTTGAGCGTTCGTATGCCCTATGGACGCATATGCCGTACGCCATTCGTCGTCGTATCTATGCTCATGTGCACGCCAAACTGCCAGATATCATGAAATCGCTTGTCATGGATTTGACTTATAATGTCGAAGAGCTGGTCGATATGCGTGCGATGATTGTCAGCAAGATGGAAAATGACCGCAAGCTGATGGTAGATATGTTCCTAAGAGTTGGTAAAAAAGAAATTAACTTTATTTGGAAAATCAGCGCATTGATTGGCTTTGGCTTTGGTGTGGTGCAGATGGTGCTGTTTTATTTTGTGCCGCAGCATTGGACAGTGCCGTTTTTTGCGATGGTGTGGGGCGCTTTGACCAACTGGATTGCGATTTGGATGGTGTTCAACCCTGTTGAGCCACGCCGTGTGCCATTTATTCGTCTGTTTCGTTATGAGATGGATGGTGATACCAAAAAAGTGGTTTGGATGCGTCCGCATTGGCATCACTATTCATGGCAGGGCGGTTTTATGAAACGCCAAGATGAAGTGTCAAGCGTGTTTGCCGAAATCGTCGTCAATGAGCTTGTAACACTTGAGAATATCATGCATGAGATGATGTATGGGCTACGAGCGAATAAGACCCGTGAGCTGATGAAATCGCATCTGTATGAGATGCTAGAGTCGCCTGTGGTGGCAACGACGCTCAAGGTAGGTATGGATGAGCGTACTTTGGATGATTTTAAAGATACCATCTTGGATAAATCCATCGATGCGACGATGGTGCCAATCCGTGACCCTAAGCTCAATACATCTAGAGCGAGTAAGATTTTTGGGTTATTTGAAGGGCGAATCCGTGCGCTGACGCCCAAAGAATTTCAAAACCTGCTAAGACCTGCTTTCCAAGAAGATGAGATGACGCTCATCGTGCTTGGGGGGATTACGGGATTTTTGGCAGGTTGGTTGCACTTGGTGATGGTGTTTTTTTAGGAAAATGGTATCCGACCCACCAAGTCTTTTGCTTAATTGATGTATGACATCAATAAGCCATTTATAAAACACTGCAAAAACTTTGCACAGTAATTTGCACAGTAACATGAGTCATTTACGATGTTAATAACAGAACTTGGATATTTTTCGCTATTGCTTGCGTTTATGCTGGCGATATTACAGGCGATTTTGCCTGCCATTGGCGTAATCAAGCACCAAGGGCAGTGGCAACGACTGGCACCAAGCCTAGCGACGGCGCAATTTTTGGCGATGATGGTGTCGTTTGGCGCACTGATTGCAGGGTTTTTGCACAATGATTTTAGCTTGGTTTATGTCGCCAAGCACTCAAACAGCCTGTTGCCTTGGTATTATAAATTGTCGGCGACTTGGGGTGGGCACGAAGGTTCGCTACTATTATGGATGACGATTTTGGCGACTTGGTGCATGCTCGTTGCGGTATTTAGTCGTGGCTTGCCCCTAGATATGCGTGCTCGTGTGCTGTCGATTCTAGGTGCAGTGCAGACGATGATGCTTGCGATGATGATTTTTACTTCATCACCGTATGACCGTGTGTTGCCAAATCTACCTGTCGATGGCGCTGACCTAAATCCACTACTTCAAGACCCGGGATTGATTTTCCATCCGCCGATGCTATATATGGGCTATGTGGGCTTGGCTGTGCCGTTTGCGTTTTGTATGGCGGCGCTGTGGGCAGGGCGACTTGATGCCGTGTGGACTCGTTGGAGTCGTCCGTGGACGCTGACCGCTTGGGCGTTTTTGACGCTAGGTATCGCACTGGGCTCTTGGTGGGCGTATTATGAGCTTGGCTGGGGTGGTTGGTGGTTCTGGGACCCTGTTGAGAATGCCTCATTGATGCCGTGGCTGGCTTCTACTGCGCTGATTCACTCGCTTGCCGTGACCGAAAAGCGTGGCGTGTTCAAGGCATGGACAATTATGCTGGCGATTTTTTCGTTTGCACTTAGCTTGCTGGGTACTTTTTTGGTGCGCTCAGGGGCGATTACTTCGGTGCATTCGTTCGCCGCTGACCCAACTCGTGGCTTGGCAGTGCTGGCGATTTTGGCGGTGGTGATTGGTTTTGGCTTATTGATGTTTGCTTTGCGTGGTTGGAAATTGACCGTGGAGAGTAGCTATAAGCTAAAATCTCGTGAAACTGTGCTAGTTATCAACAACCTAATTTTACTTGTGGCGACGCTTGTCGTGCTACTTGGTACGCTATATCCAATCATCGCTGATTTCTTTAAGCTTGGTCAAGTTTCTGTTGGCCCACCGTATTTTAATGCATTGTTTGTGCCTTTGACTTGGCTGCTGCTTGGCTTTATGGGTGTGGGTGCGGTGATGCGTTATAAATATGACAGCCGTCCACTACTAGCGGCGATGATGGCGTGCGGTGTCAGTGCCATAGTGCTTGGTGCATCGGTGGCGTGGCTGATGTCGCAGCTAGCCGAAGAGCCAGCATTTGACTATAGCGTGTATGTGACAGGTATTCTTAGCGTATGGGTGCTTGCCTTTATGGTGTTTGACATCAAAGATAAGCTTAAGCACAACAAAGGTAATATCGCTCAAGGCTTGACCAAGCTATCACCGAGCTACTGGGGGATGCAAATTGCCCATCTGGGTGTGCTTGTCTGTGTGCTGGGTGTGGCAGGTACAAGCAGTATGAGTATCGAAAAAGATGTCGCTATGACGGTCGGTGACAGCGTGCATGTACAAGGTTATGATTTTCATCTACAAGCTTTTGAACAGGTGAAAGGGGCGAACTATGATGCCACTCAAGCAACCATCACCGTCAAAGAAAACGACAAGCTCATCACCACACTATATCCACAAAAGCGTGATTATGTCGTCAGCATGATGCCAATGACCGAAGTGGGTATGCGCCCAAGCCTATTAAAAGAAGTCTATGTGGCACTTGGCGAGCCCATCACTGATGCCAAAGGCAAAGTCAATAACAACACTTGGGCGGTGCGTGTCTATGTCAAGCCGATGGTGCGCTGGATTTGGCTCGGTGCGATTATCATGGCTGCCGGTGCGTTTATCGCCATCATTGATAAGCGTTATCGTCTTGGCAAATCAAAAGCAAAACACATCAATCAAGGAGCATAAATATGGCAAAGTCAAACAAACGCTTGCTTACTTTTATCATTCCGCTTGTCATCTTTATCGGATTGGTTATCATGCTATTTATGCGACTGGGCAAAGAAACTGATGTGCAGACCAGTCAGCTGGTGGGTAAGCCGTTGCCTGCTTTTAGCCTGCCGCTGCTGTCCGACCCTGCACGCACGATGACCAATAGTGATTTGCCAAAAGAGCCATTTTTGCTCAATGTATGGGGTTCATGGTGTCAGACTTGCTATGTTGAGCATCCATTTTTGATGGAGCTACACGCAAAAGGCGTACCGATGATTGGGGTGAATTATAAAGATGAACTTGCCAATGCGTTGGCTTATATTGACAAATACCAAAACCCATTTATCTACACCATCCAAGATTATGAAGGCAAATATGGCTTGGAATTGGGTCTGACAGGTGCACCTGAAAGTATGATTGTCGGCACCGATGGCGTGGTGTATAAGCACGTCTTGGGTGAAGTTGGTGAGAAAAATTGGCCAAGTCTGCAAGCGTGCATGACAAGTGTGGCTGATGAGTCATTGACCAAAGATGCTAAATTGGCAGCGTGCGAGTAGGAGTCCTAGATGAAATTAAATCACTCAATCATGGCGCTACTACTTGGCATGAGTATCAGTACGATGGCGATGGCAAGTATTGATATCTATGAATTTGATTCGCCACAACAAGAAGCGCAATATCGTGGGCTGATTGAAGAATTCCGCTGTCCAAAATGCCAAAACCAAAACTTAGCAGGCTCAGATGCACCCATCGCTCAAGACCTAAAACAAAAAACCTATGAAATGGTCAAAGACGGTCGCAGTGATACCGAGATTCGTAACTATATGTTTGAGCGTTATGGGGATTTTATCAGTTATAAACCCCCCGTGCGCCCATCGACTTGGATTTTGTGGTTTTTTCCGCCTGTGCTATTGGTGCTACTGATTCTAGGCTGGATTTATAAGGCTCGCAAAGGTCGCAGTCAGCTGTCAGCTGATGATACACAGGCCTTGAGTAGTAGCGAAGAAGCCAAGCTTGCCAAGATTTTGGCTCAGCATGGCGACAAGACTGATGACAAACAACAATACTAAGGGCGGTATATGACACAAAGTTTGGTTTTATTTTTTTCGTTGTGTGCTGTCTTGACGGTACTGTTGTCGCTGGTGGTGATTTTGCCTTGGATAAAGACAAAAAAAGCTACAGATAACCAGTTGATGTCGGTCAATGTCAAGGTCTTTGGCGAGCGTATCGCCGAGCTTGATGCAGACAAGGCGGCAGGGCTGATTGATGATACACATTATCAAGTACAAATCACCGAGCTAAAACGCCAGCTACTCGATGCACAGACAGTCGCCGAAAGCCATGCACCAGTCGGTGCAAAAGGTCGTGCCATTGTGATGATTTGGATACCGATTTTGGCGGCGGTGGCATATCTGACGACAGCTGACCGTACGCCTGTGTTTGCACTATGGCAAGCCCAAGATACGGTAGGGCAAGTGGCAGATGATTTATTGACCGGTAAGATTGATACACCACCTGAATGGGCGACCAAAGACTCAGCGGCGCTCATCTCTGCCATGCAGACCAATGTGCATCATCATGCCTATGATGCCAATCGCTGGATGCGTCTATCCGAGCTGTTTATGATGCTTGATGCCAAGCCACAAGCGATGGAAGCATTGGCACGAGCCAATCGTCTTGAGCCTGATAATGAAGAGATTGCACTGACATTTGCTCAGACTAATTTCTTTGTCAATGAAGGGCGTATGGATGATAAGGCGCGAAATGCCATCTTGAGCATCTTGCAAAAAGATCCAAAGCATGAAGGTGCGCTGATGATGATGGCAATGGGTGAGTCAAAAGCGGGTAACTTTAGCGAAGCTAAGGCATGGATTGCACGCCTACGCTCAAGCTTGGTGGCAAGTTCGGGTGACCGCTCTGAAGCCTTGGCAAGCCTTGATAAGCTTGTGGCAAATATCGATGCCCAAGAAGCACAAGTCGCTCAAGGTGTGGCGGTGACTGTCGCCATTAGCCCTGCGATGGCATCACAAATCAAGCCTGAAGATGTGCTGTTTGTGTCAATTGGCGAGCAGACAGGTGGTGCACCGTATGCGGTCAAGCGCCTATCAGCCAGTGAGCTAAGCGCCAATCAAGTGGTGGTGAGCTTGAGCGACCTAGATGCGATGATGCCATCACGCACACTCTCAAGTGGTCGTGCATCAGGCAAGGTCTTGGTGGTCAATGCACGCATCAGCAGCTCAGGCAATGCCATCGCTCAATCGGGTGATTTATCAGCCAATCCTGTGGTGCTTGATAAGCAGTCGGCGGTGTCCTTGACGATTTCTCAAGTCGTGCCATAATCTTGGTAATCCGATTAGATTACAGTAATTTGAGTATATTAACAAAAAACTTGCGCCAAATGGTGCAAGTTTTTTATTATTTATAACATATATTTATTATAAACTGCTAAGTTCACAAAAATCGCACACTTTATTAGATTTTGTCATAAAATTACTTGAACAATTTGGCATCGTGCTTTATAGTAGCTAGGGCAATCGGGCGACTATCCGCCATTCATGACAACATTCGGAGAATTATTATGATGCGTATCATTCTATTAGGCCCACCAGGTGCAGGCAAGGGCACTCAAGCACAGCTTATCTCAAAAGAGTTCGACATTCCACAAATCTCAACAGGGGATATGCTACGAGCTGCTATCAAAGAAGGCACGGAGCTTGGTAAGCTTGCCAAGAGCGTCATGGATGCAGGTCAGCTGGTGTCTGATGAGCTGATTATCAATTTGGTCAAAGAGCGTATCAGTCAGCCAGACTGTGCTAACGGCTGTATTTTTGATGGTTTTCCGCGTACGATTCCACAAGCAGAAGCACTAGCGGCAGCAGGCGTGGATATTGATTTTGTCATCGAAATCAGCGTGCCTGATGATGAGATTGTCAGCCGTATGTCAGGTCGCCGTGCGCACCTTGCATCGGGTCGTACTTATCATGTGGTGTATAACCCACCAAAAGTCGAAGGCGTCGATGATGTGACTGGTGAGCCACTGGTACAGCGTGATGATGACAAAGAAGAAGTCGTACGCGACCGTCTGTCAGTCTATCATGCACAGACTGCGACACTGATTGGTCATTATCAACAAGTTGCCCAATCAGGCGAGAACGCCCCTGCGTATCACGACTTTGATGGCACAAAAGCTATCGACACCGTGCGTGATGAGATTTTTGCGGTGCTAAAGAGTAAGTAACTCGCTCTTGTGATAACAGGATTTGACACACCATATGACATTGAGCTGATTTTAGGCTTGATGTAGTAATCATGAGTGGATATAGGGCCAAGCTTCTGTGCTATACAGGAGCTTGGTTTTTTTGTTGGTAGCTGACTATGTTGGATCTAGTGTGTGCCAGGACCTAAAATCAGCATCTTAACCAACCAAAAACCCAAATTTTCATTTGTCAAGTATAAATATTGTTAAAATTGTGCTGGAATAATAAGTTGTTCAAAAAATCGACATTTTTTGGATATGTTTACAAAACGATTTTATTTTTTGATACAATAAATAAGAAGTAGCCGAATAAAGTAACCAAGATTACTTTAGATAATGTTATAAATATACAGTTATTCATCAGTTTTATCAGATGCCTCCTTTCTGTGGATTTGTTCTACATTACAGGGGGATGAGGTGTGTTGTTACCAAAAGATTGAGAGCTTGGAATGAGAAATAGGCATACTGATAGCCCATTATCCGACTATGTCCGTCGCTGGTGTGCTCAGCACGGGATTAGCCTTGAAAGATTGGCGGAAAATGCAGGTATCGCCCGTGGGACGCTGTATCATATGCTCGACCCAAAAACGACACCAAAGATACCGCATCTACTGAGCTTGGCTAATGCTATGAGCGTGCATCATACGATTTTGTTCCGTCTGAAGTGGGCTGAGTTTGGTGTGCTCGAAGAGAAACCTTGCTTGGTGTCCGCTGGGCCAGCTCGCCAGCAGGGTGATGCCAGTGGCTTTATTGATGAGACTGTCCCTGATGGCTCTATCATCGCATCAGGCTCGACTTTTGAGAAATCATGGACACTACAAAATGTCGGTGATGTGGTATGGGAAGGGCGGTATTTGGTTTGTATCGACAGTGAGTTGGCTACAGATCATTATCCCAATGGTCAGCCTGCCAGTGATTATCAACTCAAGCCACATCACAGTGCCATCCCTATCCCGACGACTCATCCGGGTGAGATGGTGACCTTGACGGTGAAGTTCGATGCTCCTATGGTGGCAGGGCGTTATATCTCCTATTGGAAGATGGTGAATGCCGAAGGTGAGTTATGCTTCCCATCGATCGGGCATTGGTGCCTCGGTATCGATTCTTGTGCGATCGTTTGGGGTCAGTTTTTAGCTTTTTAGCTTTTGCTCATGGTGGTATGATAATAAAACCAAGCTTTGTCAGTAGCAGAGCTTGGTTTTTTTGTGCCAGTATTGGCCACTGATCCATGTCAACTTTTTGAACAACCATGTAACTATCGCTAATCATTCTCATTTAAGCCATTAAAACATCCCTGCACTCATGTTAAAATTTAACCAGTTTATGTAATTGTGTATTGCTAAACTGTATTTATGGTTTATGAAAAGGATCAGATATGAATCGTAGTTATCGTGTTATTTTTAATCGTGCTTTGGGTGTGTGGCAATGTGTTTCTGAAATCGCCAAAGCTCGTGGTAAATCATCAAGCAAAACAGTATTAGCACCTTTGGCTGTAGCAGTTGCTATGGCAAGTAGTCCTGCGATGGCAAAAGAGCTTATTATTAATTCGGATGAATATCATTCAGGTAGCACGACCTATAAACATAATGATGACAATATATTGGTAGCTAGCGAATATGACTCTCAAGCGACAGTCAGTCTTAGCAATGGTGCAACTGGAGCAATGACCGCTAAGGGTGACCATGCCAATGAAGAATATAAACATATTTCTATCGGTCTTAAAGGTAAAGGCACATTAAATATTGATAATGCTACCGTCCAATCAGCTGATAGCATCGAGTTGGGTGGCTATGCACGCACAGATAACGGTGTGGTAACAAAGCAAGCTGAGGGCGTGGTAAACGTCACCAATATGGGCAAGCTGAATGCAGATTGGTTTTTGCTTGTTGGCGCAGGTGGTATTGGTACGCTTAATATCAATAGTGGCTCATCAGCAAAGGCAACCGAAATCTATCTTGCAGCTGGTGATACCGGTCAAGGAACTGTTAATGTAGATGGCGCCAATTCCAAACTTGAAGCTAGTTTGATTACACTCGGTGCTGAGAAAGGGACAGGCACTCTAAATGTGAGTAATGACGCAACAGTCAATGCTGATATGATTATGGTGGGTGAGCTTGGACATGGTAAGCTACAAGTGACCAATGGCGCCAATCTTAATGTTAAAAATATTGCTCGCGCACCAGAAGCGCAGTCATCACACATCATCTTTGATGGTGCAGATATTCGTGTTATGGGTAATAATTTCTCGGGAGAGAAGTTTTTCTTGGATTTTACCCCCAATGACCGCATTGAAATCGGTGATGGTGGCTTGGAGTTTAACACCAATGGGTTTGATGTGACTATCAATCCAAATGCCGTCATTCGTAATATCAGTACCAAATCTGCTGATGAACAAGTTGGTTTTGTTAAGCGTGGTAAAGGTACACTTACTATGCACTTTAATAGTGCACATTTTGGTGATGTCTTAACTGTGCGCGATGGTGTATTGAAGATTACTGGCAAAGATTACACCATGAATGGCGAAGAATTGCGCATTGTTCTTACTGATGCTAATAACTACGGACAGCTCCTTTGGGAAGGCAAGCTAGATGTGAGCAAGGGTAAGCTCTCTGTCAAAGCCCGTGATGCTGTTCGTCAGCTTATCAATAGTAACACCGCTACCCAATGGAATGATGTGGTTAAGGCGACGACATTGAGCGGTCAGTTTGGGCAGTTTGATGTGGTGGATGATGACGGCACTACCATCCAAAATACAGGCATCAATCCTGTCTATGAGGGTAACAGCGTACATCTAAAATTGGTAGGCGTGACAAAACCAGTTCAGCCTACAGAGCCAACCAAACCTGTAGAGCCAGTAACGCCAGTTCAACCTACTCAGCCGGTAGAGCCGGTTCAGCCGACAGACCCATTCCCGTTCCATCCTGATTTCCCGCATTATCATGCGGTGCAAAAGACTCAGGCAACTGAATTGGGCAATCTTGCCAAAGCATTGGATACGGTGCTTACAGCAGACACCACACTTGGTGCGATTGTCAATTTGGCTGAAAATGCAGAAGATGCAACCAAGCCTGAACAAAATGCTGCAAACTTTGTGGCAAGCTTACAACCTGTGGTGAATGCCAAAGCTGCAAATATCATCCATGAGCAACAAAACATCGCCACGCAGTCAATCACTGATCGTATCTTTAATACTCGTACCAGTATTGCACAAGGTTCTGATGCAGACGGTCACTCAGTATTCAAGCGTAGCGAAGATTTGAGCAATCAAGTCTGGATTCAGGCGCTAGGCTATAGCCATCAGCTGGACAAAAAAGACCAGCTGGCAGGTTATGACGGCTCATCTTATGGCACTGTCATTGGTGTCGATGGTATGCTGACTGATAATCTGCGCATCGGTGGTGCGGTTGGCTACTCAAAAGGTGATTTGGATTCTGTAGGTGCAACCAAACAATCGCTCAAATCAGATACCACCCAAGGCTATCTGTATGCTGATTATGCAGCGAGCGAAGAGACGCATCTAAATGGCTTTGTGAGCTATGGCACATCCAATATCAAGACGGAGCGTGATGTCACCTTGGCAAGCACTACTCAAGTTGCAAAAGCGGACTATGATAGCAGCATCAGCCAAGCTGGTTTTGGTATTGACCATCGTATCGGTTCTGAGCACAATCATGTATCGCCATACTTCCAAGTACGCTTCACTCAAGTGCAAACAGATGCCTATGCAGAAACTGGGCTATCTCAGAATCTGAGTGGCTTGCATTATAAATCAGATAAGCAAAAATACCATACCTTGCGCCATACCGCAGGTGTGCATTTCGCTAAAGCGTTGGCGAATAATGTGCAGTTGACAGGTCATCTGGCAGGTCATTATGACCAATCATCGAATGATCGTGTATTGATGGCGTTTGAAGGTCAGCCTGAACAGCTGTTCGATGCCAATGTACGCAAAGCTGAGAAATTGGCAGGCTCGGCAGGTCTAGGCTTGCGCTTCCAACCTAGTCAAGCACTGGAGCTGGGTGCGCAGTATTCGGGCGAGTTCCGCAAAGATCAACAAGATCATGGCGCGGTACTACAGCTGAAATATAAGTTCTAATCCAATTGATCACCACAACCAAAGGCAGGCTTTGTGCTTGCCTTTGGTTTTTTTTGTTTGTAGAGTTAATCGGGCTTAAACAGACTTAATCAGACCGTTGCTCAAGATGTGCATACAAAATCTTGCGCAGTTGTAGGATGGTTTTTGGGTTTTCGTGGATATTATGACTGCCTGTGATGATGGTCTCGCTGGTTGCGCCATCTAGGTGCGAACTGCTATACGGCACGATACCATCAGAGATTTTGTCACCGACGCTATCGCCTGCTTGATGGATGCCTTTGTTATCCCCCATGATGGTGTGATATGCTACCTTTGGGTGAATTTGCACATCTTTGGTCAGTGCCACAAACGATGAGCGATCTGATAGCTGACTTGCACCATTTTGTAGATATAACGAACCCAGCACGCTGTTATCATCTTCACCCAGATTCATCAGCGTATTACCGACCATTTGGGTGAGATCAAGTGGTAAGTGAATGATGCGTCGTGCTGCACGAGTGAACCAGCGATCGGCATAATCCGTCCCACGAAACGGCGCAGACAAAAACACCGCCGTATCTACCTGCGGCAGGGCATTGAGCGTGAACCGCTGTTCGAGTGCTTGTTTTTGAGCATAGCTCATTTGGTTGTACAGTTTGCGTTGGTCTTTACTTTCTAGCTGTTGTAGCTTGGGCATCAGCTTATCATCGGACACCATCAGTCGTGAGATGACACCGCCCATGCTATGCCCAATCAAGATGGCATTATGACTGGCTACATCATCACCTGTCGGATCGACACTGGCAAAGCTGTGCTCAATGAGCTTAGCGATTTGGTAGCGATTTTCTAAAATGGGTAAGTTGGTCGAATACGCAATTTGCCACACCTGATAGCGTTCGTTCAGCTCGGGGTCGGATAGCAGTGTATTGGTAAGATTGACCCACGTTGCAGGACTAGATGCCAAGCCATGTAGCATGATGACGACTTTTTGGTTGGGGTCATAAGGCTCAAGCATGAACAGTTGTGGTAGGGCAATGCTGTCTTTTTTGGCAAGCATATTTAGGATGCTAAGCTGTTTAAGCTGATTTTCAGACAGCCATAGCGCATAGCCTGCCGAGAAATTAGCCGATAGTGGATACTGCTTGCCCAAAACTTCAATACTTTTATGCTGTCTTGGGTCAAATTGATAAGCATAAAAATCATGGCTATTTAGCACTTCATCAATGTTATCACCTTTTGGTAGGATTAGTGCTGTGACGAGCATATGTCCTAGCTGATGGATCCGGGCATCGTATTGTGGATTGTTGGGGCTAGGCACTGGCTTATCGGTATGATTGCCAAGCTTGTCAGTGATATTGACAGTGTAGCGATCATGAAATGAACCAACAAAACTCACCCCTAAGCCAGAGCGCCGCGAGCTGATATCAAGCTTGGCAAGTCTGGTGTCATAGGCTGAAATCATCTCAGAAAAAGTCGCTTCACGAGATTGAGCGATTTTCCCCAAAAAATCAGGATGATTTTCGATGTGTAATATCAGGCTTTGGTCACCTTGAGCTTGTTTTGTGGTGATTTTTGCAAGTAGTGCTTGATGATAGATGGGATCAAGAGTAGGGTTTGAAAGTGGATAATGCTGAATCGTCGCATCCAAAAAAATCCCTTTATCTTGGCGATATAGCTGTGCAATGATGCCGTTAATCGCAAGATGGTATAAATCCTGAGTGCGTACATCGGTCTCATCGACGAATGCAGCTGTCCGCTCAGTGTGTGTCAATTCTGGATAAAAGATATATGCATAGCTATACTTGATGGTCTGATACAATGCGTCACGATACTCTTGTATGCACGAAAGCTGAAGCTGCTTTCTTTGTTGTAGCTCTTGTGGGCTTGGTGGCTGATTGGTGTAATATTCATCGATAGGCGGTCTATCAAGCTCGGTACGGCACTCATCACGAGCGGCGAGCTGCTCAGCATGGGCGTAGTAGAGTTCAGCAAAGGTACTCAATAGGCGCTTTTGATCGGCGGCAAGCAGACTGTGGTCAATGCTACTCAAACAAGCGTCAAGATCGGCAAGACAGCTATCTTGATTAAATCCTGATGATAGTAACACCGAACGAGTTTGTGAGCTGACGGTACTGCTGGTCACGATGCTACTGCGATTTTGTTCAAGCACTTTAGCAGGGACATGATTGGCAGTGTGTAAGCCGCTACAACTTGTTAAAACTAAAGTGCCAATGGCAACAGCCAAAGTGCGAACGCTTTTCATAAAATCACCATCTTAAAAGTGCATAAAATCCGCATAGCACGCCATGCGGATTTTAAGTGGTTTATCAAGGATGATTATTGCTCGATAGATTTGATATTCAAATTGTTATCAGCAATACTCCAAATATAGAAGTTGCCACTTTCGACTAGGCGAATTTGTTCAGCGATTTGTGCATTGTTTGGATTTTTGGCAGCCAAGTCACGCAAGCGCTTTAGTGCTGCACTCTTATTATCGCTCAAAAGATCAGCTTGGGCAATACTTTGTTCAGCTTCCACAAAACCAAGTGATGCTGCCTTATCCAAGTATTTACGACCTTCTTTGAATGCGCCAGTTTCTGATAGCATCATACCAAGTAGGAAGTTTGCTTCTGCATTATTTGGATCAACTTGTAGTGCTTTTTGCATGTGTGCTGATGCACGCAATGTGTAATCCGTGCCGATGTTCATATTGCGAGCCATGCCATTGATTTTGGCGGCACGCAGAAGCACATCGATTGATGCATCTGGTGCAGTCGCCAGTGGCTCAATCCAGTCTGATAGATACTTAATATTTTCTTTGGCAACATATTCAGCGGTGCGTGATGGGAAGTTGGTTGGGTAGTGACGAGCATTTGGGGCGATGTCGTCCAAGAACTCATCCATCAAGGTGACATCCATCATCACAGATGCTGATTTGTTGGCAGGTACAAGCACGGTTGGGATGGTTTTTAGATCACTGATTGCGACGGTTGGTGCAGGTAGACCACGAACTGGACTTTTCAGCTGATTTGGCAAGCCTGCGTGGTTGATACCTTGAGTCAGCTCACCGCGTAGGCGTGGGCTTTGGGTGGCAGCTTGTGCGGTGGTAGTTGCGATGATGGCAGTAGCCAATAGTCCAAGAGCAATTTTTTTCATAGATACATCCAAATAAGTGAATTGAAAAATTTTAAGAATCATAACAGATTTTTGGGTGATTTGGGGTAAATTTTTTTCAATGGATTTGCATAAATTGTTGTGATTTTGTTGCACAGCATTATCGCTAACCAAGTAGCGGCTCACCATCAGTATTGATTGGCAGACTATCTTTGTAGCGCATGAGTTTTTTGAACAATACCATGCCAAAAATCAGATTAATCACCCCAACTGTCAAAAATAGCTGACCCAAATCCAAGCCAAGTAAGGTCAAAATCACGATGGCAAAGATGGCAGAGATGACCATATAAATCGCATTGAAGATATTATTGGCACCGACAACGCGTGAACGATGCTCAACTGGTGCATAAGCTTGCATGCTAGTATATAGTGGTACGATGTACAAGCCGCCACAGACACCAAGCATAAATAGCTCAATAAATACCGCTAATACACCATCGACTTCTAGTAGCTCGCTGACGCTAAATGGCAGAGTGCTTGGGCTGATGTGTACTTGAGAAAGTGAGAAATATAGCGCCACAGCAAAGATGCTCAAGCCTGCGATACCGATGGGTAATAGGCGAAAACTGACTTGGTTTTTGGTCAGTGTTTTGCATAATAACGAGCCGACTGCCGTACCGACAGAAAATAGCGTCAATAAAAACACCACCACGGACTCATCGCCGTGTAGCACAACTTTGGTGACTTCGGGGACTTGGGTCAAAAAAGTCGCCCCATAGAACCAAAACCAGCTATTGCCCATGATAATAAAAAATAGCAGTGGTAAGCTGTGTAGATATCTGACGATAGAGAAGCTTGTGCGAAAGATATTCCAATCGATGCGTAAGTCAGAGGCATGAACGACGGTTATGGGGATTTGGCGAGCAGCTAAATAGCCAAGTAGTGAGACGGTGATTAGCACAGCGCTAAGCCAATATTCTGAAAAATACAGCTGAGTCAGCACACCTGCTGTCATCATACCGATCAAGATAGCAAGGCTAGTACTGGTCTGAAATAGCCCATTAGCACCGACCAATTCGTCTTTATGCATCGCTTCAGGCAGATAGGCGTATTTGATTGGACCAAAAAAAGTTGATTGGGTGCCAGTCATAAATAATGCCAAAAAAAGCAACCAATAAATCTCATAAATCAGACCAATGGCAGCAACGATCATGATGATGATTTCGATCAGCTTGATCCAACGAGTCAGCCAAGATTTTTCATATTTATCAGCGATTTGTCCTGCCAGTGCAGAAAACAGAAAAAATGGCAATATAAATAGCAATGCAGCAAGATTGTTAAGCAAGCTGACTTCCATGCCAAGCTTAACAGCGGCTGAATAGGTCAGCATCAAAATCAATGCTTGTTTAAAGACATTATCATTAAACGCCCCAAAAAATTGGGTAAAAAACATTGAGTTAAACGCACGGCGACGAAATAAAGTAAGCTGACTTGCCATAAAAAAGTATTCTGCAAAATGGGTGTGGTTTGGCTTTGATGGCATTTTGTGTTACAGTGTCGCTTAATCTGCGATCAGCGCCCAAAATACGCCAAAAGTTTGGGATTTAATGCCTGCCAAGCCTTGAAATTTTGTTATAATAACAAAAATCACTGCGGTTGATTGTAACTTTTGTTATGATTTTAACCATTTTGGACAATAAATATTCAAATATATCATTGACATTAGATGATTTTTATGAGTGTGTTATGATTAAGCCATCAAAACAGTCGTGCTGCCGATTTCGACCATCCTTATTATGGATGGCCTGCTTGCCTTTGATGGTGCAATCAACCATGGCGATGCAGGCTGACTCAGCAAGTGATACCGATAATATAGCCACGCAAGCAGCCGAACAGCAACCACTGACGCTACTAACGCCAGCACAGATTGATGCTAGGCTCACTGTAGCGCGCCAACAAGCTGTCGCTGCCATCAGTGCTAATGCTACAACTGAAACAACGACACCCGTTTCGCAAATAGGCACAGATCAAGTGCCGCTTGGTCTGGATGTGGCGACATCGGGGTTTGTTGTGACGCCCGATAATAGAACAACACTTGGCTATGATGACCAAGAAGGCATCAATCCAGATGCGTATATCCCTGAATATGTGCATAGTGATAGCACACCCACTCAAGCGGTGGTGACGCAGGATGCGCCTAAGCAGCCCAATGTCTTACGCCGTGCTTATGATAAGCTATTTAATGATGGGGTGAGTAAAGTTCCCCGCCTAAAAGTGCATTTTTTGCAGGCGGATACTGCTAATGGGCAGGGGAATAATGTCCCAACTGAGCTCAAACGCGGTGATATCAAGCAAGAACCCTATCAAAATATCAAAGCAGCACTCGAAGACATCACGGTTGATTCTGTGGCGGACTTTCAAGGATCGGTAGCTCGTCTAAGACAGACGGCGCATGCAGCAGCTCGTGCGGTGGGGTATTATAATGTCGATTTAAGCATCACCAAAAAAGCCAGTGGCGAGATCAATGTCATCATCAATGACATCGGTGAGCCTGTACGAGTGGATAATCGTGCGCTAGAAGTGCGTGGCGATGGCGCAACCAATCCTGATTATCAGCGAATCGTCAATTCTTCCGCCATGCAACCAGGCGATATTTTTGATCATGGTCAGTATGAAGCCAGTAAATTCGCCATTGAAGATGTCAGTGGCGAGCAAGGGTTCTTGGATGGTAAATGGCTCAATAAATCCGTGGATGTGATTTTGCCTGATAATATTGCCGATGTTAGCTTGGTCTATGATACAGGGGTGCAATATCAGTTTGATAATGTGGTATTTTTTACGATGGATCCTACCACAAAACAGCTGACTACCGATCCGAATAAGTTGCCTGTTAAGCCAGAATTGCTCAAAAAACTATTGACCTTTGAGATGGGCGACGCCTACAACCGCCAGGCGGTCAGACAGCTGTCGAATGATTTGCTTGCAACAGGTTATTTTAATGCGGTCAATACCGAGTCTGTATATCCTGAGCACCAAGCTGCCAATCAAGTTGGATTTGAGTCCATGGCTGATGCAGGTAGCGAGCCTGTGACGCAGACGGTGGATTTGGGCGGTGGTATGACTGCTGAGATTGCACCGATTGAATTTAGCGCTTCAGAAGCAATTAAGGATAAATTATCACAAATTAGCCTAAAAGCGACAGCATTATATAATCTGCCAGATGATCGAGTCCTGCCATCTGACACGGCAGATACCAACAAATCAATCTTGGGGCGTATCAGTGATGCGGTGAGTAATGTCGTCAAGGCGGTGCTACCCGATGAGACCAAAGACGAAGGCGTGCCGTTTGATTTGGCGGAGGATGGTAAGCGACCTGAGCTTGCAGACAAAAAAACACCCAATCAAGTTTATGCAGACAAAAAAGTCCCCCTATATGTCTTTGTGGCATCAGACAAGCCGCGCGATGGACAAATTGGTCTGGGGTGGGGTTCAGACACTGGCGCACGCCTGATCTCAAAATTTGAGCACAATCTCATCAACCGTGATGGCTATCAAGCAGGTGTTGAGCTGCGATTGTCTCAAGACAAAAAAGGTGCTAAGCTGTATGGCTCTCGTCCATTGACCCATCCGCTCAATGATAAATTGCAGGCAAGTCTTGGATATGAAGAAGAAGTTATCGCCCAAGCAGGTGCTGAAGATTTGTCCACTCGCACACTAGAGCAGGGTATTAGCCGCAATATTATCACAAAAAATGGCTGGAATCGTACCTATTCACTGCGCTATCGCATGGATGAGCTGGAGAGTAAGGCGCCACAGGATACTTGGCAGGACTTGCCCGTGGACTATGTCGCAGGGGGTGTTAGCCAAGAAGCGCTCTTAGCAGGGGTTGCGCTCAATAAAACTGTAGCTGATGACTTGGTGAATCCAATGCGTGGCTATCGGCAGTACTACTCACTAGAGGTCGGCTCAGGCAATATGGTCAGTGAGACGGATATGGCGATAGCACGAGCAGGCATTAGCGGCGTATATAGCTTTGGGGACAATACTTATGGCAAAGATCGTGCGCATCAGCTCGTGGCAGGTTTGGACGCAGGCTATATTTGGGCGGATGAGTTTGACAAAGTACCGTATAAGCTAAGATTTTTTGCAGGGGGCGACCAAAGCATCCGTGGCTATAACTATAACAGCTTATCGCCTGTGTCAAGTGCGGGCTATCTGACAGGCGGTCAAGCCTTAGCAGTGGGTAGTCTTGAGTATAATTATGAAGTGATGAAGGATTTGCGCTTAGCGGTATTTACTGATATCGGTAATGCCTATGACAAAAACTTTAATAACGATACCAAAATCGGCGCAGGCGTGGGCGTGCGATGGGCATCACCAGTGGGACAGCTTCGGGTGGATGTCGCGACAGGGGTCAAAGAAGAAGGCACGCCGATTAAGTTGCACTTTTTTATTGGTTCACCTTTTTAGATGAATCGGTTACAATGTGCTTTGATGACTTAAGTTAAGGATTTTTATGGCAAATCAACCTATCCTACCGACTGATAATCAGACGCTTAGTGCTGATTTGGGGGATGATTTTGCCAAAAATTCTAGCAATATCTCCAATCCATCACCAAATCAGTTAACTAGCCCAAACAATTCAAACAATCCAAACGAGCCAAATCCACCAAAGCGTACTTGGCTTGTGTATTTACTGCGTCTTATCATCACCACGATGGTGGCGGTGATGATTTTGCTACTGGCTTTGTTGTATGCCGCAGGGACAGAGAGTGGTACAAAATTTTTGGTCGAAAAAATCGCCACCGAAACCGGCACGACGCTCAAATACAGTCAGGGTAATCTGCGTGATGGTCTGTGGGTCAGCGATGTCAAAATCGCACAAGGCGAAGACATCACCGTCCATGTCAATAAAGCCTACATTCAGCTGGGATGGCGAGCTGTTTTGGCACGCCAAGTACATCTGGTCAATCCCGATATTGACACTATCGAAGTGGTGAACAAAAAACCACCAACTGGCGAGCCGTTTGATTATGCGACCATCAGTCTGCCTGTGACTTTGCACCTTGAAAATGCCAAAGTCAAGCAAGTCCGCTATCTACAAACCGACGCCAAGCCTGTGATTTTGCACGATATTAGCGTGACAGATGCCAAGTGGTCAGGCTCAAAGATTGCGCTTGAACAAGCGGCACTTGGCTATGATGACACCTTGAGCGTTGCCAATGCCACAGGGCAGATTGACTTATCGGGTGATTATCCACTTGATGCCACAGCCGATGTACATATCAAGGCGCTTGATGATGTGTATTTTGACACACTGTCTGTCAAAGCAGGTGGCTCGCTCAAGCGTACCACAGGGACAGTGACCAGCAAATACAATCAGCATGACATCACAGGTAGCTTTATTGCGCAGGGCTTGGATGATAATTCTCCATTTAGCGCCAAGCTTGACTTTGACCATGTGCTACTACCGTATGCCGAAGAGCAAAACATCACACTGTTCAATGGCACTATCACTGCCGATGGCGTGGTGTCAAATATCGAATTACGCATCAATACCGACCTAAACGCCAAAGACATACCGTCTGGTCGGTATCGTGGTCGTGGCGTGGTGCGTGATGGCGGTATGGATATTGATTTTTTGAGTGCAAGCACGCCCAGCGGTGAGCTGACAGCTCGTGGCAAGATGGAGTGGTCAGATGAATTTGAGCTGGATGCGACCATCACAGGACAAGGCTTTAAAGTCCGTGAAGTCATGCCGATTGAGTACAAAGATTATCAAGCCTATCTGCCACAGACTTTGACAGGGTCGCTTGGGGTCAAATATCGCTTACTTGATAAGGCGAGCAATGACACCCGATTTGAATTTGACCTAGCACAGCGTGATGGTGAAACGGTGCACGCCACCCTTGCCCAGAACCAATCCAAATCTGATGTGCCGTGGCGTATCGATGCCAGCTGGGCAAATCTGCGCCGTAGCCAAGTCCCGCAGATTGGCGAGATTGACAGTCGTCAAGGCAACGCCAGTATCCGCCTAGAAGAAGGGCGTACCTTTATCACGGCAAGTGCTGATATCACAAAGCTCAACGCTGCCCCAAGTGGTCGCTATACGCTCAATGCCAATATCGAAAAAGGCGAAACGGTTAATTTAACTGATTTTCAATATCAAGGCGGTATGGGTAAGCTTGTTGGCACAGGTCAGCTTAAATTTGCTACCACAACCACGCCTTTGACTTGGCAGATTGATGCTACCGTAAGCCCAATCAAGCCCAATGCCTATTTTGATACGCCAGAGCAGACACCATTTAGCCAAATCGCAGGGCGTATCATCGCCACAGGGCGAATGCGAGATGAAAAGGGTGTGGGCGTCCATGAGATTGATATCAAAGATAGCGATTTGACGGCGAAAATGCTGACAGGCGAGACAGTGCAGTTATCGGGTCAAGGTGATGCCATCATCCGCCTAAAAGATAGCCAAATCAATCACTTAAGTGCCAAATTTGATGGTCATCTTAGCCAAAACTATCTGCCCGAACTCACCAAATCTGCCATCGGTGTCACTGTCGCAGGCGATTTGAATACGCTTGAGTTTAGCCGTGCGGTGCTAACCAATGACTCAGGCAAAGTATCATTGGCAGGTAAGCTTGGTCTGGCTGATGGTATTAGCTGGGATATGGCGGGTAGATTGGATGAAGTCAATACCGCCAAATTTGTCAAAGACAGCAATCTAATTGCGACCATCACAGGCGATGTGTCATCACAGGGTAAATACAGCGCAGGCAAGCTTGGTGATGTTACGCTCAAATTCGACGGCAGTGTGCTAAACAAAAACCTACCAACAGGCACGGTGGCGATTGACGCTAAGGGCAATGGCTCAAAGTTTGTGGTCAATCGCTTTAGCCATCAAGGGCAGGCAGGCAAGCTTGATGCCACCGGTTGGCTGGATTTGTCAAACGGCGTGGCATGGCAGCTGGATGCGGATATGGCATCGCTGAATTTGGGCGCATTTGTCAAACAGCTTAGCACGGATATGACGGGCAAGGTGCGTATTGGTGGCGATTGGGGCAGTAGCGTGCAGATTGTCCGAGTGGATGATTTGAATTTGACAGGACAGTTCAATGGGCGAGAGCTTAACGCCACAGGCTCGCTGTATGCCGAGCTTGCTTTGCCAAAAGATTTGCAAGGCTATATCAATCGTATCAAGGCGGCAAGCCATCGCCCCCGCTCAAAAGATGAGCTATTGAGCTTGCGTAGCCGTATCGACGCCAATGCTCGCCAAACCCAAAGCATCATCAAAAAACTCAATGCCGATAATCTTAAAGTGCAAATTGGCGAAAATTATCTTGCCATCACAGGCGATGAATCTCAGCTGACCACGAGTGTGAATATTGTTGATTTGGGGCAGATTGTCGATAAGACAGCAGGCGCTATCCAAGGCGGTATTATCTTGATTAATGATGATAATGCCTTGCCGACTTTGTACATTGATATGGCGGCATCAGGGGTGCGTGCGCCAAGCCTAGTTATCCAAAATGCCCAAGTCATCGGCAAGGTCATCAATCTTGGTAATACCGACAGTCAGCTACTCATGCAGGGCAATGACATCATTGTCATGGGTAAGGTCATCAAATCGGCTCGCGTGGATTTTTCGGGAACAGAAAGCAACCATGTACTGTCTGTTGCTACCAAAAGCGGGGATATCGAAGCCAGTAGCAAGGTACAAGGCTCATTTGACCGTAACACCATGAAATACACAGGCGTGCTGTCTGATAGTAGCATCAAGAGCCGATTTGGGGTGATGGCACAGCGTCAGCCGACCGAGTTTAGCTATGGGATGAATGACAGTAGCGTGTATGTCGCACCGCATTGCTGGCAGACGGCTCGCTCATCTGATGCAGGCATGGGCGTGATTTGCCTACAAGATACGCTCAGCTACACGCCGACATCAGGCAATGTCAATGTAGTTATCCAAAATCTTGACACCCAAGTATTCTCAGCGGCACTACCAAGCGATATCGAATGGCAGTCATTGCTCAATGGCCGTGCTAAGGTCAGTTGGCAAAAAGGCAGCGAGCCTGTCGTGGATGCAGTGCTGTACTCTGACGATGGACGACTGGGGCTGACATCGGATGATACGGGCTATGTCGAGATGCCGTACAAGCGATTCTCGCTGATTGCCCAAAGTGTCGCTAAAGGGCTAAAAATCCGCACCGATGTCTCAGGCGTGGCAGGTCAAGGCTATGCTGATGTCATCATCAATCCGTATCAAGACACCAAGCCAATCTCAGGTGCGCTGGTGATGAATGATATGAATTTGGCGGTACTCAGACCATTTTTCCCAAATCTGCAAGCACTGACAGGCAAGGTCAGTCTTGCTGGGGGCTTGGGTGGTACTTTGACTAAGCCATTATTCTATGGCAATGCCAATCTTGATAAAGGTTCGCTTGCGATTGTCGGCGTGCCAATGGTGCTGACCGACATCAATGCCACCATGAATATTCGTGGTACAAGTGCCGAGCTGACCGGTGGCTTTAATAGTGGTGATGGCAAAGGCGTACTCACAGGCGGACTGGATTGGTCTCAAGAAATCCAAGCCAAGCTTGGTATCTCAGGCGAAAATCTCGCGGTCAATCAGCCACCGCTTGTGGTCTCGCAAATCAGCCCTGACCTTGAGATTATCGTCAAGCCATTATCCAAATATGTCGATGTTCAAGGCGTGGTCAGCATCCCGACAGCGACCATCCGCCCACCTGAGACGACAGCGACCATCGTCAGCGAGTCGCCTGATGTGACCGTGCTTGACCGCCGTATCTCGGGCAATGTCGATAAAATCCTTGCCAAAGTTGAGCCGTGGAGTATCAATGCTAATATCGGTGTGGATTTGGGCAAAAATGTCGAGTTTCGTGGCTTTGGGGCAACTTTGCCACTGGCAGGTGCGCTACATTTGACACAGTCAGGTCAAGGGGCAATGCAGGCGCTGGGCGTGGTGCAGGTTTCCAAGCGTACCAAGATTGACGGCATTGGGCAAAATCTTGAGCTTAATTATGCTCAAATCCGCTTTAATGGCGATTTGCTCAATCCACGCCTATCCATCGAAGGCGAAAAACAAATCGAAGGTCAAACCATCGGTCTGCGTATTCGTGGTACAGTAAATGCCCCCGAAATCGTGGTATTCAACGATGCAGGCCTAACCGAACAGCAAGCGATGAATGCGCTCGTCACAGGGCGTATCAGTGAATCAAACGACTCTCAAATCACCGAACAGGGCTTTCGCTCACAAGTCACCAATCAGCTTGCGGCAGCAGGCTTAAGTCTTGGCTTGTCAGGCACTCGCAATCTGACCAACCAAATCGGTCAAGCGCTAGGGCTACAGAGTCTCACCATCGATGCATCAGGCAACTCAAGCGACACCAATGTCAATGTCACCGGCTACATCACGCCTGATTTGTACATTCGCTATGGCGTGGGTGTGTTCAATGCCGAATCAAGCCTATCGATGCGTTATCAGCTGACCCGCCGAGTCTATGTCGAAGCAACCAGCGCCGCCGAGAACATGGTGGATGTGATTTATCGTTGGAAATTCTAATAAATTTCAATGGCTTGTATTGATTTATTAGAAATAGCCAAACCAAACGATGACAAAGCAAAAACCCAAAAAGCACCATCGAATGACAGTGCTTTTTGGGTTTTGGAGAAAGCTGTTAAATTGTCGTTAATTAGTGGTTTAAATTAGTTCGAACCATCATCAAGCGACAATTTGGTTTTAAAATTATGGTTTGACAAATTATTTGGTCAAAATCAAGCGGTTATTGCGAGTTAGACGCAGGCGATATTCTTCACCTTGATGCTCGATACGGACTTCCTTAGTCATGGCAAATAGATTTTGTGAATACAGCGTCGGTAGGCGAGTGCTTTCACGATTGCTGAAGTAGCGAGCGATGGTCATAGTCATGGCGATTTTCCTTTTATTGACGGGTGATGGGTGGTTATCCCAAGCCGTAAGCTAATACTGATGAACATAAATTGCGTCGAGCGCATCAATGATGATTATTGCTTGCATAATTTGCAAATAGCTAGTTTGTGAAATCATCTATCAAATGCTATTTGTTATTAAACAATAATAATTATCATTTGTGTTTATGATAGCAGATTTTTGATAAATTGCAAATTTAAATCACCAAAATTGGCAAAATTTATCAAAAAAGTTTATAACCAATTGAATTAATTACAATTATCATTATGAATACCCATCAAACAACCCCCAAAGATAACCCCATTATCCGTGTCGCTGTGGCGGTGATTCGCTATCAGGATGAATTTTTGCTCGCTATGCGTCAAGCACATCAGCATCAAGGCGGTAAGCTTGAGTTCGTCGGTGGCAAGATAGAACAGGGCGAATTGGCAGAGCTTGCACTCATCCGAGAAGTGGGCGAAGAAATCGGACTTGTGTTACAAACCGACCAGTTGGTTCGTTTTGGTGTGATTGTCCATGATTATACGGATAAGTCTGTTGAATTATACATTTATCAAGTACATCTAACCAATGCACAGTACCACGCATTTCGCTATCGCACGCACGGCTGTGAGAATCAAGCACTACACTGGCTAAGCATGGATGAGCTACTGATGAGTGGCGAGCGTTTACCTGCGGCGAATGTGCGGATTTTAGATTGGCTGACGCTTGCTGACAAGCTGATTATTTCGCACGGTTTGTCGCACTTTGGTACGATAGATGAGTTTGTGCAGTATTATGTAGCTCATCTACCCAATCAAGCTTGGTTCTATCTACGCCCACAGAGTGATGTGGCGGTGGCAAGACAGCTGTATCAAGCCATCGGCACGCACCGCACTGACATTCGTATGGTGATCAAAGATGACTTATATCTGGCGTACCGTGATGAATTTGATGGTATAAACAGTGCCGTGATGGTCAAATTATCCGCACAGACTTTGAGTAAGTGTGTGGATATGCAGGGGCGGATGACGGATTTTGCACAGCGTTTGCCAACAGGCTTACCAAAGGATTTACCGCTACTTGTTGGTGTCCATGATACGCATGAAGCGATGCTTGCCAATCACTTGGCACGCCATGCCCGTGTCATCGGTGCGATGGTGTCGCCTGTGAAGATGACCCAAAGCCATCCAACTGTGCAGGTGCTGGGCTGGCAGGGATTTGGCGAGTTGGCAGGGCGATTGAGTATGCCTGCGATTGCTTTGGGTGGGCTTGATTTATCGGATGAGCGGACGGCTTGCGAAAATGGTGCGGTGGCGATTGCAGGGATTCGTGGGATGATGGCTGGGTGATAATGATGGAAAACCATTAAATCAACCGCAATTTGCCCAAAATATATACAATTTGCACATCATTAACATTAATTTAATAAATATCGTCATTTTTTAAATTGATTAAAATTGCGTCGGCAGTCATTTTGTTTTACAATCTTGTCGATTAAGCAATTTTTTTTATGCCGATGATGTGCCAAATCGCATTATCGGTTCTCCCAAACTGATTTTATCATTGAAAAAAGGTGGCAATATGTCTGCTAATCTGTACCAATCTCATCTGGCGACTCGCCAAGCCCAAGAAGCAACCGCAGCCAAGCTTATCGCAGCGTTGAGCCTGCTTGCAGCAAAAGATGTAACCGTTTCATTCTTTGGTGAGCGTGTGGCACTATCGGTCGCCAAAGTGCTAGCACTGCACGACCAGCATGGTGTGGATGTGGCAGCGTCATTGGCACTGGCAGAAAGCCTAGTCGCTCAAGGCAACACCACCGCTCGTATCGACTTAGGTCAAGCCATCAAAGCAGGCAAATCAGCAGCGGACTTCGCCCAAGGCACAGCGGCAGCGACAGATGTCGTGCTATACGGCTTTGGTCGTATCGGTCGCATCCTAGCGCGCCTATTGATGAGCCGTCCTGCATCATCAGCAGGCCTACAGCTCAAAGCCATCGTCGTGCGTCCGGCAGGCGAAGGCGACCTTGCCAAGCGTGCAAGCCTACTTGAGCGTGACTCAGTGCATGGCTGGTTCGACGGTAGCGTGAGAATTGACGAAGCCAATAACGGTATCATCGCCAATGGCCGCTTTATCCAAGTCATCTATGCAGCTGACCCAAGCGAAATCGACTACACCGCCTATGGTATCGATAATGCACTGGTCATCGACAACACCGGTAAATGGAAAGATGAAGCAGGTCTAGGCAAGCACCTAGCATCAAAAGGCGTGGCAAAAGTGCTACTAACCGCACCTGCCAAAGGCGACATCAAAAATGTGGTCTATGGTGTGAACCACAGCACCATCGGCGATGACAAAATCGTCTCAGCCGCCAGCTGCACCACCAACGCCATCACCCCAACACTAAAAGTCCTACACGATGCCTTTGGTGTGGTCAATGGTCATATGGAAACCGTTCACGCATTCACCAATGACCAAAATCTCGTGGACAACTACCACAAAGCCGACCGCCGTGGTCGTGCTGCACCACTTAACATGGTGATGACCAGCACAGGTGCAGCATCAGCGGTATCAAAAGCCATCCCAGAGCTTAAAGGCAAGCTATCAGGCAACGCCATCCGTGTACCGACGCCAAATGTGTCATTGGCTATTTTGAACCTAAACTTCGAAAAAGAAGTGGGTACAGCTGATGAGCTAAACGCCTTTATGAAGGCTGTCGCCCAAAGCGAACAATGGCAAGAGCAAATCAACTACTCAGATTCACCTGAAGCGGTTTCAACAGACTTCGTTGGTTCTGAAAAAGTCGCCATCTTTGATGCCAAAGCCACCATCGCCAGCGGCAACCGTGCGACCATGTACATCTGGTACGATAACGAAATGGGCTATAGCACCCAAGTTATCCGTGTCGCCGAAGAAATGGCAGGCGTGCGTTACTAATCATCAGTCTTACTGATTGATATAACCACCAAATGGCTAAAGCTGTTTGGTGGTTTTCATGGTTAATAGGAATAACAATGAAGCAAAGTTTATCTCCACCACGCTTATTGTCCGAGTGCGAATTGCGATTGATTAAGTATTTGCTTGGTATGTGCCAACTTCCATTTAAGCTAGATTTGCCAATTTCACAAACTTTTGTCGTGGAATTGCTTGATGATGGCGGTATGGGGTCAATGCAATTTTTGCGTGAGTGTCGTCACAAGCGATTGTATGGTAAGCCATTAATCGAAGTTACAACTTTTGATACAGATGGTAGAAAGGTATTTTTGGAATTATCAGTTGATGAAGATGGTTATCTTTATGAGTTAGATAGTTTTACGACTGATTTTAAAGCTTTAAAAGCCCCATTGGGAACTACATTTATCTTTGAAGATATTTTTATTTATGAATAAGGAATTTGGGGGATTGATAAAATGATGGTTTTTAATGATGATATGTATGAGCTTTAATCGCGAGCGGGAGAACAAATTGTTGACTTGTATGACATGGATAAATTCATTCAACCGGTTCTTATTTATATATCGGATGATGTCAAAAATTTGATTGAGTAAATTGTGTGCATCATTATCATACTCAACCACCAAACCCAATTTGGTGGTTTTGCTTTGTCTGCTCAATAATCCCCCAAAACCTGCCAAACTGTG
>NZ_CAMCBS010000008.1 GCF_945873075.1 uncultured Moraxella sp.
CCGTAGGTGCTGGTGTTGTTGCAACTGTTAAAGACTAATCGTCAAACAGAACAACCAAGCAAAAAGACAAATCCGAGAGGGTTTGTCTTTTTTATTATCTACCAATAACTTTTTTGCAAAAAAAGCTTGCAAAATCAAAAAAGCTTGCTATAATAGCAACCCATAACTAACCCTAGGCGATTGGCTCAATTGGTAGAGCATCGGACTCCAAATTCGAGGGTTGGGGGTTCGAGTCCCTCATCGCCTGCCATCTTCTTATAATACCACTCTTTTACATCAAAATTGGTCATTCCAAGGCAAGTCACTGCATGAGCAATAACAAAGACAATTTGGATACCCAATCTAGCAATACCGAATCATCAAAAAAACCAATTACTATTTCAAAAGAAAGCGTTGTCGAAGTTGCTAAAACTCGTACGGGCTTAGATTCTATTTTATGGTTATTGGCGATTGTTGCATTAATCTCATCAACTTTGGTGAGTGAGTATTTGCCACGATATTGGGCGCCAGCCAATGATATTTGGACACAGGTTGGCATCACCGCAGCATTGGTTATTTTTGCGTTTGCTTGCTTGGCTTTGACGCATCAAGGCCGTGCCTTTAAGACCTTACTAAAAGATGCTGGTATTGAATTGCGCCGTGTGACATGGCCAACCAAAGATGAAACCATCAAATATACATGGCAAGTCATCCTTGTCATGATTATCGTGGGCATCATGGTTTGGCTACTTGATATGTTTTTTGGCTATGTTGTTGGTTTTATTATTTAATATTTAGTGGAATAGACTCATGCGTTGGTATATCATTCAAGCATTTTCAGGTTATGAAAAACAAGTACAGCGTTCATTAATCGAACGTATTAAGCGCAGTGACTTTGCTGATAAATTTGGTGATGTACTTGTACCAACCGAAGAAGTCATCGAGATGCGTGATGGCAAAAAACGCACAGTTGAACAAAAACTATTTCCTGGTTATGTGCTCATCAATATGGAAATGAACGAAGATACTTGGCATGTAGTCAAAACTTGCCCAAATATCACAGGTTTTATTGGTGGTACGCCAGAAAATCCAGCACCAATCACCAAAGCAGAAGCGGACCGTATCCTAAATCGCATTAATAAAACTGGCGATGCACCACGACCGAAGACGCTATTTGAACCAGGTGAGGAAGTCTTGGTCATCGATGGCCCATTCACCGATTTCAAAGGTTTGGTGAAAAAAGTTGATTATGACAAATCAAAACTTCATCTAACTGTCAGCGTATTCAACCGCCCAACTGAAGTTGAGCTTGAATTCACCAAGGTTGAAAAGATTAACTAATTTGCGTATAATACGCAGTTTGGGCTCTAGGCGTCTTGTCTAGAGCTTGTTATTCACGGGGAGCTCATTGAGCGTTTGTACCCACCATAGGAGAGATTCTCATGGCAAAGAAGATTGATGGCTACATCAAACTACAAGTGCCTGCCGGTAAGGCAAACCCTTCACCACCAATTGGTCCAGCTTTGGGTCAAAAAGGTGTTAACATCATGGCATTCTGTAAAGAGTTCAACGCAGCATCTGCGAACATCGAACCAGGCTTGCCAATTCCAGTTGTGATCACTGTATTTAGCGACAAATCATTCACATTTGTGATGAAGTCACCACCTGCAGCCGTACTACTACGCAAAGCAGCTGGCATCGCTAAAGGTTCAAGCACACCACACAGCGCCAAAGTTGGTACTGTCACTCGTGCACAACTAGAAGAAATCGTTAAAACCAAGCAAGCAGACCTAACCGCTGCTGACCTTGAAGCGGCAGTTCGTACCATCGCTGGTACTGCTCGCTCAATGGGTATCACTGTGGAGGGTGTATAATGGCTAAGCTAACTAAGCGTCAACAGCTAATCAAAGATCGTGTCGATAGCAATAAGCTATACACCATCGAAGAAGCGGTAGCAATCCTAAATGATCTACCAGCAGCAAAATTCAAAGAGTCAATCGACATCGCAATCAACCTAGGCGTTGACCCACGTAAATCAGACCAAGTGGTTCGTGGTGCAACTAACCTACCAGCAGGTACTGGCAAAACTAAGCGTGTTGCTGTATTTGCTCAAGGCGCTGCTGCAGAAGCTGCAAAAGAAGCAGGTGCGGATGTTGTTGGTTTTGAAGACCTAGCAGACAGCATCAAAGCTGGCAACATGGACTTTGATGTGGTTATCGCATCACCAGACGCTATGCGTGTTGTTGGTCAGTTGGGTACTATCCTTGGCCCACGTGGCTTGATGCCAAACCCAAAAGTTGGCACAGTAACTGCTGATGTCGCTACTGCTGTTAAGAACACGAAAGCTGGTCAGGCTCAATACCGTGTTGATAAAGCGGGTATCATCCACGCTTCAATCGGTCAAGTTGGCTTCACTGCTGAACAAATCGAACAAAACGCAACTGCACTTCTAAACGACCTTAAGCGTGCTAAACCTGCGACTTCTAAAGGTATCTATATCAAGAAGATCACGCTATCTAGCACTATGGGTCCTGGCATTGCAATCGATCCAGTTCCACATCGCGTTAATAAGTAATTTGATTAAAAATCAAGTAGATACAACATTTAACTTGATTTTAAAATAAATTCACTTATAATAGTGCGACTTTTCATCATCAAGCTACCCGCTGTCTTTGACAAATGGCCTGATGATGAATCAAGAATTTATTAGTTCAGCACAACGGGTTGTGCTGTCTAAGACCGTAGGTGCTCTTATGAGTCTAATTGGGAAACCTGCCTACGCAGACGGTGAGACACATGTCGCCGTAATGGTGCAAAACATCTTTTGATGCTTTGTGAAATTAGCTTATTGCTTATGCCATATAAGCAATAAAATTGGAGACAACCCATGGCACTAAATCTTCAAGACAAACAAGCAATTGTTGCTGAAGTAAATGAAGCTGCCAAAGGTGCGCTCTCTGCTGTAGTTGCCGACTCGCGCGGTGTTACAGTAGCAAAGATGACCGAACTTCGTAAAGCTGCTCGTGAAGCAGGTGTTGATATGCGTATCGTGCGTAACACTTTGTTGCGTCGTGCCCTAGCTGACACTTCATTCGAGTGCATGAACGATGTATTCGTTGGTCCTACTTTGATTGCATTCTCTAACGAACATCCAGGTGCAGCAGCACGCTTGTTCAAAGAATTTGCAAAGGCCAATGACAAGTTCGAAATCAAAGGCGCAGCTTTTGAAGGTGAATTTATCGACGCAAAATCTATCGATCGCCTAGCAACTCTACCTACTTACGACGAAGCTATCGCTCGCCTAATGGGTACAATGAAAGAAGCAGCAGCTGGCAAACTAGCTCGCACCCTTGCTGCTCTACGCGACAAGATGGAATCAGAAGCGGCTTAATTTACCGTTTTATTTTAAACTTATTTACTCTCATACCTTTATTTAGGAATAATTGCTATGTCACTAACTAACGAACAAATCCTAGACGCAATCGCGGCAAAATCAGTAATGGAAATCGTTGAGCTTATCTCTGCGATGGAAGAAAAATTCGGCGTATCTGCAGCAGCTCTAGCAGCAGCTCCAGCAGCTGGTGGCGACGCTGGCGCAGCAGCTGAAGAAAAAGACGACTTCAACGTTGTTCTAACTAACGGCGGCGACAAGAAAGTAGCTGTAATTAAAGTTGTACGTGAAGTAACTGGCCTAGGCTTGAAAGAAGCTAAAGACCTAGTTGAAGGCGCTCCACAAACTGTTAAAGAAGGCGCTTCAAAAGCTGAAGCTGAAGAGCTTAAGAAGAAGCTTGAAGAAGCTGGCGCGACCGTTGAACTTAAATAATTTGACTGATCTGACTTTGGCAGCTTAGCCAAACAAAGATCAAAATTATTTAGCGAAAAAGCCAATAATGTTATTGCATTATTGGCTTTTTTTTATTATAATTTAGTATTTGACCTTTTGTGTTATACATCTTTCAGCAGATGCCATGACACACCTCAAAAGGACAAACGCACCCATGCAAGCTGAACGACATTTCCACGCATAAACATTGAGCTAAATGCCTTTGGTATTTGGCGTTTTGTTGTGTCTACCGTCTTTTTGCTGGTGCGAAAGTCTTAAAAAAGTTCAAAAATGGGTGCATAAATCGCGAATTGCAATGATTCGCAACGAATTTTTGGGGCTAATTCAAGCTTTTGGATCAGTTCTGGGCTGTGTTTGCCGTTGGGCGACACGATTTTAAGTTTAACCTAAGGAATCTTAATGGCATATTCTTATACCGAAAAGAAACGCATTCGTAAAAGTTTTTCACGGCTTCCAGATGTCATGGATGTGCCGTATCTACTTGCCATCCAAGTGGATTCTTATGAGCAGTTTTTGCAAGAGCATAAGAAACCTCAAGCTCGTGCAAATGTTGGCTTGCAAGCAGCGTTTTCATCGATTTTCCCAATTGAAAGCCATTCTGGCAACGCACAGCTTCAATTTGTCGAGTACTATTTGGGTGAGCCTGAGTTTGATGAGCGTGAATGTATCATGCGTGGCTCAACTTTTGCAGCGCCATTGCGTGTCAAAATCCGCCTAGTTATCAAAGACAAAGAAAATAAAACCGCCATCAAAGACATCCGTGAACAAAGCGTCTATATGGGCGAGATTCCTTTGATGACTGACAACGGTACATTCATCATCAACGGTACTGAGCGTGTCATCGTATCGCAGCTACATCGTTCACCGGGCGTGTTCTTTGATCATGACAAGGGTAAATCACACTCAAGCGGTAAAGTGCTATATAACGCTCGTATCATTCCTTATCGTGGCTCATGGCTTGATTTTGAATTTGATGTCAAAGATTTGGTGTATGCGCGTATCGACCGTCGCCGTAAACTGCTTGCAACCATTATCCTGCGTGCTATTGGTATGGATACACAGCAGATTTTGGATGCGTTCTTTGAAAAAGTGGAAGTGTTCAAAGGTCAAGAGTCATTCGAAATCGAATTGGTTGCTGATCGCCTAAAAGGTGAGATGGCGCAGTTTGACATTGTTAGCCCAGACGGTAAAGTAATCGTTGAGCAAGGTCAGCGTATCAATGCTCGCCGTGTGAAGCAAATCATCGAATCTGGCATGACTAAGCTTGCTGTGCCTGATGAGTACCTATATGAGCGTATCATCGGCGAAGATGTGATTGTTAATGACGAAGTTATCGTCCGTGCCAACAGCCTAATTGACCATGAAACATTGGTTAAACTGGCTGAAAAAAATGTTCAGTCATTCAAGATTTTGTTCACCAATGACATCGATCACGGCTCGTTCATCGCTGATACATTGCGTGCAGATACAGTGCTGACTCGTGAAGAAGCATTGATTGAGATCTATAAAGTGATGCGTCCAGGTGAGCCGCCAACGCTAGAAACTGCCGAAAAATTGTTTGAATCAATGTTCTTTAGCCAAGAGCGTTATGATCTGTCGAATGTCGGTCGTATGAAGTTCAACCGTCGTTTGGGTCGTGAGTTCGTTGATACTGATGACATCGAAGTACAGCGTGAACAAGGCGTGCTATCAAACGCTGACATCGTTGATGTGCTAAAAGAGCTGATTGAGATTCGTAACGGTCGTGGCGAAGTCGATGATATCGACCACTTGGGTAACCGTCGTATCCGTTCGGTAGGTGAGATGACCGAGAACCAATTCCGTATTGGTTTGGCTCGTGTTGAGCGTGCGGTCAAAGAGCGTCTAACCACTGCTGAATCTGACAGCCTATCACCACAAGATTTGATCAACTCAAAACCAGTAGCAGCTGCCATCAAAGAATTCTTTGGCTCAAGCCAGCTGTCTCAGTTCATGGATCAAAACAACCCATTGTCTGAGATTACCCATAAGCGCCGTGTATCAGCGCTTGGCCCGGGCGGCTTGACTCGTGAGCGTGCAGGCTTTGAAGTGCGTGACGTACATACCACGCATTATGGTCGTGTGTGTCCGATCGAAACGCCTGAAGGTCCAAACATTGGCTTGATTAACTCATTGGCGGTATTTGCCAAGACCAATAACTTTGGTTTCCTTGAGACGCCTTATCGCCGTGTCATCGATGGTCGTGTGACTGACGAGATTGATTATGTGTCAGCCATCGAAGAAGTGGGTATGGTTATCGCTCAGGCTGACTCGCCAATGAATGACAAGGGTGAGCTGACCGAAGAGATGGTAATGGTACGCTATCAAGGTGAATCGGTGCGTATGAGTGCGGACAAGGTCACGCATATGGATGTTTCGCCACGCCAAGTTGTTTCCGTTGCGGCAAGCTTGATTCCATTCCTTGAGCATGACGATGCGAACCGTGCCTTGATGGGTTCGAACATGCAACGACAAGCAGTACCAACATTGCGCTCAGACAAGCCATTGGTCGGTACGGGCATGGAGCGTCACGTAGCTCGTGACTCAGGCGTGTGTGTGGTCGCTAAGCGTGGCGGTGTGATCGAAGAAGTCGATGCTAGCCGTATCATCGTGCGTGTCAATGAAAGTGAGATGACCGCCGGTGAAGCAGGTATTGATATCTATAACTTGATCAAATACACCCGTTCAAACCAAAACACCTGTATCAACCAGCGTGTTATCGTCAATGAAGGCGATCAAATCGCTCGTGGCGACATCCTAGCTGACGGCCCATCGACTGACTTGGGTGAGTTGGCACTGGGTCAAAATATGCGTGTGGCATTCATGCCGTGGAATGGTTATAACTTCGAAGACTCGATCTTGCTGTCTGAGCGTGTGGTTCAAGAAGATCGCTTTACTACCATCCACATCCAAGAGCTGACCTGTGTGGCTCGTGATACCAAGCTTGGCCCTGAAGAAATCACTGGCGATATTCCAAATGTCGGTGAAGCAGCACTTGCCAACCTTGATGAAGCAGGTATCGTGTATATCGGCGCTGAAGTTGATGCGGGTGATATCTTGGTCGGTAAAGTCACGCCAAAAGGCGAAAGCCAATTGACCCCAGAAGAGAAGCTACTTCGTGCGATTTTTGGTGAAAAAGCTGCTGATGTCAAAGACACGTCACTGCGTGTCCCATCATCAACCAAAGGTACTGTCATCGATGTACAGGTCTTTACCCGTGATGGTCTAGAAAAAGACAGCCGTGCCAAGTCGATCGAAAAAGCGATGCTCGATAACTACCGCAAAGACCTAAAAGAAGAGCTGGTGATTTTTGAAGCAGCGGCAAAAGGTCGTATCCTAAGCCTACTTGATGGCAAAAAAGTCTCAGGTGGTGCAGGCTTTAAGGCGGGTACGGTATTGGCATTGGCTGACATCGAAAACTTGCCACTAGAAACCTTGCTTGACATTCAGCCAGCCGAAGAAGAAGTGTCAGAGCGTCTAAGCCAAATCGCTGAATTCCTAAGCGATAAGCAAAAAGACATCGATAACAAATTCGCTGAGAAAAAACGCAAATTGACTCAAGGTGATGATTTGGCACATGGTGTCCAAAAAATCGTCAAAGTCTATTTGGCAGTCAAGCGTCGTATTCAGCCGGGCGATAAGATGGCTGGTCGTCATGGTAACAAGGGTGTTGTCTCACGCATCATGCCTGTGGAAGATATGCCGTACGACGAAAACGGTAAGCCAGTTGATATCGTACTAAACCCACTGGGCGTACCATCGCGTATGAACATCGGTCAGGTACTTGAGACGCATCTGGGTATGGCGGCAAAAGGCTTGGGTGATAAGATTGATGGTATGCTGCGTGCGCAAGCAAGCATCAATGAATTGCGTGACTTTTTAGATAAGATTTATAACAAGGTTGGCGGTGAGCAGGTGGATCTTGACAGCTTGTCTGATGAAGATCTGTTGGCACTGTGCCAAAACCTAAAAGATGGCGTACCAATGGGTACAGCGGTCTTTGACGGTGCTAAAGAAACGCAAATCAAAGAGCTACTGAGCCTAGCAGGTCTATCAACCACCGGTCAGCAAACCTTGTACGATGGCCGTACTGGTAAGAAGTTTGACCGTCCTGTGACTGTCGGCTATATGTATATGCTTAAGCTGAACCACTTGGTTGATGACAAGATGCACGCGCGTTCAACTGGCTCGTACTCGCTAGTGACTCAGCAGCCACTTGGTGGTAAAGCGCAGTTCGGTGGTCAGCGTTTCGGTGAGATGGAAGTCTGGGCACTAGAAGCGTATGGCGCAACTTATACACTTCAAGAGATGCTGACAGTCAAGTCGGACGATGTTGAAGGCCGTACCCGTATGTATAAGAACATCGTTGATGGTGAACAATACATGAACCCAGGTATGCCAGAGTCGTTCAATGTCTTGACCAAAGAGATTCGCTCGCTGGGTATTAACATTGACTTAAAAGAAAAGAAATAAGTCAGCCAAGACCAAAATTTGCTTAGCCATCGCCAATGATGGCTAGGTGTCAGAATTACGACGAATACAACGGAGAAACCTTTTGAAAGATTTATTAGATATCATGAAAGGCCCTGCTGATAGTGGCGCAAGAGAATTTGACAGCATTCAAATCTCACTTGCGTCGCCTGAAGCGATCAAATCTTGGTCACACGGTGAAGTTAAAAAGCCAGAAACGATCAACTATCGTACCTTTAAGCCTGAGCGTGATGGCTTGTTCTGTGCCAAAATCTTTGGCCCTGTCAAGGATTTTGAGTGCTTGTGTGGTAAATATAAGCGCCGTAAATTCCAAGGCATCATCTGCGAAAAATGTGGCGTTGAAGTCACCGCTGCCAAAGTTCGCCGTGAGCGCATGGGCCATATCGAATTGGCAAGCCCTGTTGCACATATTTGGTTCTTAAAATCACTACCAAGCCGTATCGGTCTATTGCTTGACATCACGCTGCGTGATATCGAGCGTGTGCTGTATTTCGAAAGCTACATCGTCACCGATCCAGGCATGACCAGCCTTGAAAAATACCAACTGCTTGATGATGAAGAATACTTCAATGCGCTTGAGCAGTATGGTGATGAATTTGTTGCCAAAATGGGTGCTGAAGCGGTTCAAGACTTGCTCAAAGACATCGATGTCGATGGCGAGATTGACGAGCTACGCCAAGCCATTCCGCAAACAGGTTCAGAAACCAAGCTGAAAAAAATGGCAAAACGCCTACAGCTACTTGAGTCATTCCGTGATTCAGGCAACAAGCCTGAGTGGATGGTGATGACGGTATTGCCTGTATTGCCACCAGATTTGCGCCCGCTAGTACCGCTTGAAGGTGGTCGATTTGCTACTTCAGACTTGAACGATCTATATCGCCGTGTCATCAACCGTAACAACCGCTTGAAGCGCCTATTGGAGCTAAATGCGCCTGACATCATCGTGCGTAACGAAAAGCGTATGCTACAAGAAGCGGTGGATGCGCTACTAGACAACGGTCGTCGTGGTCGTGCTATCACTGGTAGCAACAAGCGTCCATTGAAATCTTTGGCTGATATGATCAAAGGTAAGCAAGGTCGTTTCCGTCAAAACCTACTAGGTAAGCGTGTGGACTATTCAGGTCGTTCGGTCATCGTTGTTGGCCCGACACTACGCCTACATCAATGTGGTCTGCCAAAGAAAATGGCACTTGAGCTATTCAAGCCATTTACTTATGCCAAATTGCTACAAAACAACATCGCAAGCACCATCAAAGCTGCTAAGAAGATGGTAGAGCGTGAAGAGCCTGCCGTTTGGGATATGTTGGCGATGGTGATTCGTGAACATCCAGTACTGCTAAACCGTGCGCCGACACTGCACCGTCTGGGTCTGCAAGCGTTTGAGCCTGTACTGATTGAAGGTAAAGCCATTCAGCTACACCCACTGGTCTGTGCGGCATTCAACGCCGACTTTGACGGTGACCAAATGGCGGTACACGTACCATTGACACTAGAAGCACAGCTAGAAGCTCGTGCGCTGATGATGTCAACCAACAACATTCTATCGCCTGCAAACGGTGAGCCGATTATCGTACCTTCTCAAGACGTTGTTTTGGGTCTGTACTACATCAGTCGTGCGTGTGTCAATGCTAAAGGTGAAGGCATGGTGTTTAGTACCGTGAACGAAGCGTTGCGTGCGATTGGTTCTGATGATTTGTCAGTCAATGCCAAAATCAAAGTGCGTGTGGCAGAAACCATTTTGGACGAAAAAACTGGCGAAAAAACCAGCCGTACCGAAATCAAAGAAACCGTCGCTGGTCGTCTATTGATTTGGAACATCATGCCTGAAGGGATGGCGTTTAGCGAATGTAATACTGAGATGACCAAGAAAAACATCTCAAAACTACTAAACTCATGCTATCGCAAACTGGGCGTCAAAGAATCAGTACTATTTGCTGACCACTTGATGTATCTAGGTTTTGCACAAGCGACGCTATCGGGTATCTCGATTGGTATGGAAGACATGGTCATTCCACCAACCAAAAAAGAAATCGTCGATGCTGCTGATGCTGAAGTGCGTGATATTGAGCATCAATTTGAGCAAGGCTTTGTGACCGCAGGTGAGCGATACAACAAAGTTGTTGATATTTGGGCTCGTACATCGGACAAAATCGCCAATGCGATGATGGAAAACCTATCAACCGATGAAGTTGTGAACCGTGATGGCGAAACTGAACGCCAAAAATCGTTCAACTCAATCTATATGATGGCAGACTCTGGTGCTCGTGGTAGTGCGACTCAGATTCGTCAGCTTGCAGGTATGCGTGGTCTGATGGCAAAATCAGACGGCTCGATCATTGAGACGCCAATTAAGGCGAACTTCCGTGAAGGCCTGACTGTTTTGCAGTACTTTATCTCGACGCACGGTGCGCGTAAAGGTCTTGCTGATACCGCATTGAAAACGGCAAACTCAGGTTACTTGACCCGTCGTCTGGTCGATGTGGCTCAAGACCTTGTCATCACCCAAGATGACTGTGGCACAGAAGCAGGTCAGCGTATGACACCAGTGATTGACGGTGGTGAAATCGTTGAACGCCTGGGCGATCGCGTACTTGGTCGTGTCGCTGCCAAAGATGTCGTGAATGCTGATGGTGAAGTCGTTGTCGCAGCTGGTACGCTGATTGATGAGCGTTTGGTTGAACAGCTTGATGCCAATGCGATTGACGAAGTTTATGTCCGCTCAGTCATTACCTGTGAAGCCGGTCAAGGCGTGTGTGCTAAGTGTTATGGCCGTGACCTAGCTCGTGGTCACTTGGTGAATATCGGTGAATCTGTGGGCGTTATGGCAGCACAGTCAATCGGTGAACCGGGTACTCAGCTGACCATGCGTACTTTCCACGTGGGTGGTGCGGCATCGGCAGCATCTGTGGACAACAGCGTTTCGGTCGGTAATACTGGTACAGTCCGTTTCCACAACATGAAGACTGTAGAGCACGTCGATGGTCATTTGGTGATCGTCTCTCGTTCAGCTGAAATCGGTGTGGCAGATGCCCAAGGCCGTGAGCGTGAGCGTTATAAAGTGCCTTATGGCTCAAGCGTACTAGTGCGTGATGGCGATGCAGTAGAAGCAGGTCAAGTGATCGCCAAATGGGATCCACATACCCATCCAATTATCACAGAATTTGCGGGTACGGCGCGCTTTAGCGACATCACCGATGGTATGACTGCGACTGTCAAGGTTGATGAAATGACGGGTGTCAGCTCGTTTGAAATCTTGGCAAGTAAAGACCGTCCAAGCATCGCCAAAGACTTGCGTCCTGCGATTATCCTTGATACTGATGATGGCAAAGAAGTTGTGTACTTCCTACCAAACGACACCATCATCCGTGTTGCCGAAGGTGAGCATGTGACCGCAGGTTCGGTACTAGGCCGTGTTCCTCAAGCCACTTCAGGTACTAAAGATATTACCGGTGGTCTGCCACGAGTTGCTGACCTATTTGAAGCCCGCCGTCCAAAAGACCATGCAATCATGGCTGAGATGAGCGGTGTGGTGAGCTTTGGTAAAGAAACCAAAGGCAAGAACCGCTTTATCATCACCAACGAAGATGGTGATGTACACGAAGAACTGATTCCAAAATGGCGTCAAATCAACGTGTTCGAAGGTGAAACGGTGGAGCGTGGCGAAATCGTCTCTGACGGCCCACAAAACCCACACGACATCCTGCGTCTTAAAGGTGAAACTGCATTGGCAAACTACATCGTCAATGAAGTCCAAGAAGTTTATCGCTTACAAGGTGTTAAGATCAACGATAAGCACATCGAAGTCATCGTGCGTCAGATGTTGCGCAAAGTTGAAATCATCGACGGCGGCGATTCGAACTACTTCAAAGGCGACCAAGCGGAATACTCGAAGATCCGTGCACTCAATGCTGAACTGATTGCGAATAACAAATTCCCAGTACAGTACGAGCGTCAGCTACTTGGTATCACCAAGGCAAGCCTTGCAACCGAAAGCTTTATCTCGGCAGCATCGTTCCAAGAGACTACCCGTGTCTTGACAGCAGCTGCGGTGATGGGTAAAGTCGATGACCTAAGCGGTCTAAAAGAGAACGTCGTGGTGGGTCGCTTGATCCCAGCTGGTACTGGTTTGGCTTATCACCAAAACCGCCAACGCAAAGCTGAAAAGGCAATCAAAGAAGCGTTGCCAGTTGAAGAGCTATTGGCTGATCTGACCGCAAGCAGTGAACCTGCTGCTGCTGACCTAAGTGTCGAAGATAGCTTTGCCAAAGCCTTCGCCGATGAATTGGGTAGCCAAGAATAATGGCCCAGTAATACCAAAAGCCTGTCAGTAGTGATGGGCTTTTGTGTTTTTTTATCCTGTGAATTTTGTGAGTTGGGTGCGTTATTCCAAGATTTTATAAACTAATTACTCGCCCAATCTTGCAAATATTTATTAATAAGTGTATAACAGTACATTGAATTTCACCCGCCAAAGGAATCCGACATGACCTTATCTCTACAAAAAGACAAGATTCGTTTTCTGCTATTAGAAGGCGTGCATGATAACGCCCTAAAAGTGCTGAACGATGCTGGCTATACCAATATCGAATACATCAAATCAGCACTGGATGAAGCTGAATTGATCGAAAAAATCAAAGATGCACACTTTATCGGCATCCGCTCACGCACGCAGTTGACCCGCAAAGTGCTTGAAAGTGCCGAAAAGCTAATCGCCATTGGTTGCTTCTGCATTGGCACGAACCAAGTGGATCTAGAAGCAGCGCTTGAGCTGGGTATCCCTGTCTTTAATGCGCCATATTCAAACACTCGCTCTGTGGCTGAGCTGGTATTGGCTGAGACCATCATGCTGATGCGTGGCGTCCCTGAAAAAAATGCCGTCGTGCATCGTGGTGGCTGGAACAAATCAGCCAAAGACAGCTATGAAGTGCGTGGCAAAGTGATGGGTATCGTCGGCTATGGCTCAATCGGCTCACAGCTGTCTGTGCTTGCCGAAAGTCTTGGTATGAAAGTTATCTATCATGATGCGGTGACTAAACTGCCATTGGGTAATGCTGTGCAAGTCGGTAGCCTAGAAGAGCTACTTGCTAAGGCAGATGTCGTGACACTACACGTACCTGATTTGCCAAGCACTCGCAATATGATGACGGCAAATGAATTTGCCCAAATGAAAGATGGCGCATTCTTTATCAATGCCGCTCGTGGTGGCTGTGTGGATATTGATGCGTTGGCTGCAGCACTTGAGAGCAAAAAAATCTTAGGCGCTGCCATCGATGTGTTCCCAAAAGAGCCAAAATCAGCGGATGAAGAGTTCGAATCACCACTGCGTGCCTTTGACAATGTTATCTTGACCCCACACGTGGGTGGCTCAACCCAAGAAGCGCAAGCCAACATCGGTCTTGAAGTGGGTGAGAAATTCGTCCGCTATTCTGACCAAGGCGACACCACCAGTGCGGTCAATTTCCCGAATGTCTCTATCCCATTCATCGATGGCACGCACCGTCTATTGCACATCCACCGCAATGTCCCGGGCGTACTATCACAAATCAATGCATCCTTTGCTGATGCGGGCATCAACATCGCCGCACAGTCATTGATGACCAAAGGTGATGTTGGTTATCTGGTGATGGATGTTGATGACAATGATTCAGCCAAAGCGATGGAGCGTCTGCGCGCTGTCCCTGAGACTATCCGTGTGCGCGTGTTGTTCTAAGTGCTGATAAGACATTACTAGCATCAAAAGCCAAATTGCATCGTCGATTTGGCTTTTTTGTTGGTGGCGAAACAGCCAAGCTTTGGCTATAATAGCGATTTTGACAATTGAGATGACCATGAACCAATCGCTACTCATCACCATCTATCTGTGGGCAAGCCTAGCTGTGGCGCTGATGATTATTATCGAAAATGGACTGCTACGCCGACATGGCGGTCGCCTGCCCAATACGCCTGTGCTGATGGTGATTAGCATGGTGACGAGCATTTGGGGCTTTGTTGTGCCTGCAGCGATGTATTTTTTGCCGATTGATGGGCTGATGCGTGCAGTGCCTGTGGCGTACATTGTCTATGTGTTTGCCACTTTGGTGTATAGTTTTCGCTTGGTGCGTGGCAAGGATTTGCCCGATGACCCCAATGACATCATCATGCCGAGCGCTTATATGAATTTTTGCCAGTCGTTTGGCATCGTGTATTTGCTGTTGTGTGCTGTGGTGCTGGCTTGGCATTATGGCATTATCCATCTGCCACTGTGATGCATCATTCACCGAGTGAATATTTTTATAAATAATTTAAGACTTTTTGAGAAAAATTTGTTATAATAATCCACATGGTATTTATGTACCAGAGTTTGATTTGTTTAGGGCATAGAATTTTCTTGGTCTAGACCAAAATGACTTTGATAACTGCAGACAGACGCAGTGGTATCAAGCGTTCTTTAGAAAGACCAGTAAGTTTCTTATTTGGATGAGTGAAGAAGTTAGGGTGATTTGCCCGTGATCCCGATCGTTTTGTAAGTTTTGCATGAATAGCATAAGTTGCGTGTTTTACGCTTTTCATCATCCAAATTAGGAAAATTGTTATGTCAAACAAAGTTTTAGGCACTGTTAAGTGGTTCAATGAATCAAAAGGTTTTGGCTTTATCGCTCAAGACAATGGCGGTCAAGATGTGTTCGCACATTATAGCGCCATCAAAGGTTCTGGTTTTAAGACCCTTGCTGAAGGTCAAAAAGTATCATTCATTCTAGGCGAAGGCAAAAAAGGCCCACAAGCTGAAGAAATCGAAGCAATCTAATCGCTTGGTATTGCCAAGTTGCAAATACCGCCTATAATGATTATGGGCGGTATTTTTATTGGAATAAACATATGGCACGCATCAAGACAACACCGGCAAAAACGCCATCAACCACCATCGCACACGCACTCATCTCACCGCAGATGACGGCGCATTTTGGGCTATTTGGCTTGGCACTCGTGGCGGTGTCTTTGTTGTATCTTGTAGGGGCAAATTGGTTGCTACTGCCTGATATAGTCAAGATTGCCATTCCGATGGTGGTACTCGTGCTGTCTGCTGTGGTGAGTCTGCGTACGGCGGGCGTGTGGATGAGTGCGCTACATACGGTATGTGCACTGATGGCGGGGCTGCTGCTTGCGGTGATTGGTCAGGTGTATCAGACGGGCGCAGATAGTCTGTGGTTGTTTGTGCTGTGGTCGCTATTGATTGTGCCGTGGCTGTATCGTGCCAATGACGGGGCGATGGTGCTATTGATGGTGGTGTCGCAGATTGCACTGTGGCTGACGGTCGATCAGATGGCATGGGATGAGTATTGGTATCCTGCGTGGGCGATGGTGTTATTGCTTGGGGTGTGGCGAGCGTTTGGGCGGTGTCGTCTGTCGTGGCTTGTGGCGCTGGGCTTGTCCATGATTGCGGTTTATACGGCAAGTGTCGATTGGTCTAGGCTGTCTGCGGCACAGTTGTTTTGTACGCTTATGGTGGTGGTCTCGCCGTGGTTATTTGCATTATGGGCAAGGGTTCGCCTGTCGGCATCTAAGCAGACAGCAAGTATTGCCATTGGTGTGGTCGGTGGGGCGTTGGCGGTGTTTGGTGCTGTGGTGATGGGTCTTGAGATACACTCTTTGCCCGTCATCACCATCTTGGCTCATGTGTGGTTTGGGGCGCTTGCCTTTGGTATTTATCAGCACTTTGGGCAAAATCTTGCCAAAGTCCAAACGGCACTGCTTGCTGTTGGTGGCTGGCTAAGCAGTTTATTTGCCTTGATTTGGCTGGTGGTAGATGTGCTGATGGGTGTGTCATCGGTGTGGGTGAATGCCGTGTATGCGCTCGTGGTGCTGATGCTCGGCTTTGGAGTGCTGATCAAATGGCAATACAGTGCCTATGCTCGCCATCTGGGTTATGCGCTCGTGGTCGTTGGCATGGGGCTTGTGGCATATACGCTGTTGGATCAGCTTAAGCAAAACAGTCTATGGGCGCTGATGGCGGTGCAGGCGTGTGTACTCGTGTTACTGTGGCGATGCCGTGTGCATTGGTTGTATTTGCTTGTACATACGATGGCGTTATATCTATCGATGGTGGTGCAAAGCTTTGGGTCGTTTGATAGGCTGGCCGATTATGAGCATCTAAGCCCATCGGGGGTGGTACTGTATGCGCTTGGCTTATTGCCTGTATTTTTGCTGAGCAAGCAGGCGTGGCTGGTGCGGGCGCATCTGTCATGGCGATGGGCGGCGTGCTTGGTGCTGACGGTGGTGGCAGGATTTGGGGCGTATTTTGGCGTTGCTGGGCATCAGCTGGATAATCAAGTGATGGCGGCGTTGCCATTGTTGATACTATTTGGCGTGCTACTTGCTCGCTTGCCGATGAGAGTGATGCTGTGGCTATTACCGCTTGGGATGGTGGCAGGGTTTGGCTATGGGCATTTGCTTGCGGTGCTGATGGTGCTTGGGGTGGCGGTGATGCGTCGTGATTATCTGGTGTATGCACTGGCATTGATAGTGGGAATTGGGCTGTTGTGGCTGTTTTATTATCAGTTATCATTGCCGTTTTTGGTAAAATTTGCCACGATTTTTGTGAGTGGAGTGGTGGTGCTGACGATGGGTATTTTGCTAGATCACCAAGTATCTGCTGAGCCTGTCAAGGGGGTGAGCGTATGAAATTGCAACCAATCATCATCGCCATACTGACGATAATCGTAGGCGGTGTGCTGATTTATCAGCATGAACAGCATTTATCGCAGGGGCGGACTGTCTATGCCAAGCTTGCACCTGCCGATCCTAGATCGCTCATGCAGGGTGATTATATGCAATTAGGCTATGAATTATCAGGCGTGAATGATGGTGAGATGATAAGCGAAACCGCCCGATGGCGTCAAGCATGGGCGCAGATTGATGGTGATGGGCGTATTGTCAGTGTCGATTGGCAAACATCTGCCAAGCATGATACGCCGTTAATGCTCAAATACAATAGATGGCAGTGGCATCCTGCAACCGATAGCTTTATGTTTGCCGAAGGCTTGGGCGAGTGCTATGCCAAAGCAAGCTATGCCAAGCTGTCTGTTCGTGATAATGGTCAAGCCATGCTTGTGGACTTGGTGGATGATACACTTGCGCCACTTGGTTGCACGGCGCAGACATCATGGTGGCAGGGCGTATCTTATGCCGATGGCGGTGAATAATAGCTTGGCGATAAATCATCAGCCAAGCGTGCGCACTCGCGATTCGTGCACCACTTTTTTGCTATGCACTTCTAAATACCATAGCAAAAACACCGCCGCCACGCCAAGCGAGATGACCAGTGCCGTCCAAAAGCCATAAATCCCCATACCGCCAAAAAACGCCATCACATAGCCCGGTATCAAGCCACAGCCCCAAAAGGCAATGATATGAATCACCATCGGAATGCTTGTCACCTTATAGCCACGCAGGGCATAGCTTGCCACGCATTGCACCGCATCCACCAGCTGAAACGCCGCTGCAAACAATATCAGCGATGCCGCAATCTCAATCACTGCCATATCATCGGTGTACATCTGCGCGAGCGGATAGCGAAACGCCACGAGAAATAACGCTGTGCCAACTGATGCCACAATCGCCGAGAGAATCGCCACACCTGAGATATAGCGTGCTCGTGCAAATCGCTCTTGTCCAAGACTAAAGCCCACACGCACCGTTGATGCACTGCCAAGACTTTGGGGAATCATAAAAATCAAGCTTGTCAGGCTCATGACAACTTGCTGTGCAGCGACAAAATCTTCGGTATTGCCGTCCAATTTTGCCACCAAAAACATGATACAGGTAAACAGGCTAACTTCAATAAAAAACGATAAGCCAATCGGCACGCCAAGCCGTGTCATCTCGCCTAAGGTTTTGGGATTGGGCAGGCTAAATCGTGCCATCAAGCCAAATTGGTCAAAGTGCTTATCCTTGACAATCAGCACCCACAGCACAGCAGCATTGACCCAAAACACAATCGCCGTCGCCAGCCCACAGCCAGCCCCGCCCAACGCAGGCATCCCAAATTTGCCATAAACAAAAATCCAGTTTAATGGAATGTTTAGCACAAAACACAGCCAGCTGACCCACATGATAAGCTTGGGTCGGTTTAGACTCGATGCATAAGCGTGCAAAGCTCGATGAATCATCGCCGCAGGCATGGCAAATCCGATGAACCACAGATAATTCTCGGCGATGGTGAGCGTCTGCTCGCTGACATCCAGCCATAGCTTAAACGGCGTAATCGCAAGCCACATCAGCCCCATGCCGATGATACCCATAATCAGCCCATACCACAGCCCTTGTCGTCCCATCTCGCCCACTTCATGACTGCCTTTTGCGCCAAATAGCTGAGCTATCATCGGATTGAGCGATGTCATCACCCCCATCAAGGTCACATAGACAGTCACAAACACACTGCTACCGAGTGCCACCGCTGCCAAATCTGACTTGCCTGCACCGCCTGCCATCACCGTATCGACAAAGCTTGTGCCGACTTGGGCAACCTGCGCAAGTAGCATGGGAATGCCAAGCGTAATCAGCTCGGACAGCTCTTTTTTGTAGGTGGCGAATTGATAGCGGTTTAGGTCAAGTAGCATGGCGATATCATCATCTAAAAAAGCGATATTGTATCAGATTTGCCTTGTCATGTATGATAAGCATGATAAAAAAAGCAGAATGACTGACATTCTGCTTTATTCTGCTTTTGGCTTGATAATCAAGACTTACAACGGCAGCTGCTGAGCGTGTTTCCACTGCTGTTCTTTGACCTGTTGTTCAAAGGCGATTAGCACATCTTCGACGATATCGGTCACAAGTATCTGCACTTCTGGGCGTGATGTATCAATCTGCGCCACACCATGCGCCACCGATTGCATCAGCCCGTCAAGCGTCTCATCATTGAACAGATGTGCATTGATGGCGGTGGTAACATTCTCGCCGATGTGCTTGCCGACATTGGTGATTTGTGACTCAATCATACCGCCAGCAATCGGAATCAGCTTAAGATATTTACGCAATTCAGGCGTATCGATGAGTGCTTTTTCGACCGCACGGCCGATATCGGCGGATAGCTTAGCGCCTTGTTCGGCAAGTAGCGCCGCTTGCAGGCGTGGGGTCAGCTCGGTGCGTAGCATGGTCAAGAGCGCCGTTTCGATTTCATGGCGGTTTTGGCTGACGGTGCGGTGCAGTAGCTCGCCATGATTTTGGTGATGACTTAGCTGTGCTCGAAAATTATCAATCGCCGTCAAAATCACACGGTCAGACAGCTCTTCTAATAAGATATGATAATAAAAGCGAGCCGATTTGAGCCATTGCTCGGGAATGACTTGGATACCAAGACTGTGTAGTCGCTTGATAATCACCACCGCACGCAGCAGTCGAAACGCACGCAGCGCAGGAAAACAGCCAAGCACTTCATACCAATGCACAAATGGGAAAAAGAACCAGCGATAATAAGTGCGTTTTTTGATGGCAATCAACCAACGAATGCTCAAATCCGCCACCCAAAAGATGGTAAAAAATCCTGCCACCGTCGCCACCGACAGATGGTAAGTATTTTGATAAGTGCTGAGCGCATCAGGCGCGCCCAGATAGCTTACGATGCTACCAGCAAATTCGCTCATCAAAATATTATCCACCGCAATCAGGGTCAAATCAATGACAAGCAAAATCAACATCAAGATGTCATAGGCAAGCTTAGCCGTGCTGACTTCTCGTGTCTCATCCTTGTCCGTGCCATAGATGGGAATGACATCATCAGGCAGTTCGTGCTGTTGGGGCAGTTTAAAATCGTCTAAATCAGGGGTTTGTCGCATAGTTGTCGCTTAAATATCGCTTAAAAAAAGTGCAAAGGATGCATCAAAAATCAGGGTGTGTTATTGTCAAAATCGGCAAGCATCTCATCAATCTTGGCATCTTTGGCTTGCCAAATCGTATCAAGTGCGGTAAATAACTCGGCTTTGATGGCATCATTGCTGTTGTATTCGCCACGCTTGAGTGCATCAAACAACGCATCATCCAGCTTGATATGCTCAATGTTTACGCCCAATCGGGTCAATTTGCCCGACCATAAATCGCTATATTCAGGCGTGCCATCAGGATAGACGATGGTCATATCCAAGATACCGTCAATCTCTTCGCCTAGACTTGAGATAGCAAGCGCAAAACCGCCTGCTTTGGGCTTGAGCAGATGTCGATAAGGCGACTGCTGTTTTTGGTGCTTGGCAGGGGTAAAGCGTGTACCTTCAAGATAATTGAGTAGTACAAACGGCTTACCGGTCAATAGCTGACAGGCACGGCGAGCTTCTTCGATGTCACGACCAGCGAGCGCAGGATTTTTGGCAAGCGCTTCTTTTGAGTGGCGCTTCATCATCGGAAAGTCCAAAAAATAAAAGGTCTGACCGACAATCGGAATATAAATCAGCTCATGCTTGGCAAAAAAACGAGTAATCGGCAAGCGATTTTCGCTGATGTACTGAATGATACTCGTATCCACCCACGATTGATGGTTGCAGATGAGTAGGTATTTGCCGTTGGGGTTTAGGTCATCAGGCAGGGTGATGCGCCAATCTTTTTTTGGTAATACCTTATCAATCAATAAGTTATTGGTATTAATCCAATGATTGGCGATGCCGATGACAGTATCGTCGGCAAGCTTGGATTTGGTCAGTGTTTTTAAGATGCCTGCACTCATAACAGGCAAGCCAAAGGCAAGACTATTGGCAGCAATCGTGCCCGTGCTTGTGATGAGTGATAATTTTTGCGCAAGCTTGGGCGTGCTGTCGTGGAGCTTTTGAAATAGAGCAAAGGGCTTACGCTTGGGGGTTGTTTGGGTCATGATAAATTCCATTTGGCTAAACTTGACGGCATGAAACGATAACTTTGCTACTTTAACACATCACACATCGTACACATCACCAAATTCAGCGAGAATGTTACAGAATGTGTCAAAATGCCGACAAGTGTTCACAATTTATCTTATTTTATCAAAAAACCACCAAAAACGGCGAGAATTTACGATACAGACTGTAAATGGGGTGATTTTTGACAAATTTTGAAACAATATTGCCAAAAATAGCGTTACATTTGGCGTGCTACTGGTTAATTTTTGACCATATTGGGGTGGCTTGGGGGTAAAATTGAGTGATTTTTGCACAAAATGATGGCAAATTGCTTAATAAATTGGCAAATTTGTGCAATTTTTTCAAGCAACATTAATAGAAAATACACGTTTGGGCTACAGATGTCGTACAAATGAGAAAGTTTCTTAGTTCATAATACAAACCAAGCAAGTCATCAAGCGTTTTGATGGCGTTTATAAACATTCTCAACAAGGAGAAAACGATGAAAAGCATGAAAGTTCTAGGCGTATCGGTATTGGCGGCAAGCGTTGTATTGGCAGGCTGTGCATCAACTTCAGGCACAACAGGCACAACCACCACTGGCGCAGGCATCAATAAAGCAGTTATCGGTGCAGTCGCAGGTGCACTAGGTGGTGCTGCTATTTCAAAAGCAACTGGCGGCGAAAAAACTGGTCGTGACGCCGCTATCGGTGCGGTGATTGGTGGTGCAGCGGGTGCATATATGCAAAAGCAAGCTAAGCAAATCCAAACTCAAATGGCTGGCACTGGCGTTGAAGTGAAACAAGACCCAACTACAGGTAACATCAACCTTGTCATGCCAGGCAACATCACTTTTGCTTATGATGATGCAACGCTAAACCCATCATTCATGGGTAGCCTAAACCAATTGGCACAAACCATGAAGCAATATGACCAAACAACCATCGTTGTTGCTGGTCACACTGACTCAAACGGTTCTGATGCGTACAACATGAACCTATCAAAACAACGTGCACTATCGGTAGCTAACTACCTAGTCAGCCAAGGCGTATCAGCAAGCCGTATCCAAGCAGTTGGTTATGGTGAAGCACAACCTGTTGCATCAAATGCTACTGATGCAGGCCGTGCCCAAAACCGCCGTGTTGAGCTAACCATCAACACCCCACAAAATATGTAATCAACCCGTTTGATTGCAATTTTGCAAGACGAGTCATCAGCCGATGGCTCGTTTTTTGTTGGGTGAAATTGGTCTAAGCATGGTACAATCTGTGCAATTTTATAATCATTATCACAGGTCAAATCAGTGCTTAACTGGATAAATCAAAAAGACACAATGACAAGCTTGCACGATGACTTTGCTCAAGCGGGTATGCGTCTGATATTGACCAAAAAACGCATCAAAAACATCAACTTTCGGGTGAAATTGGGCGAGTTTTTGGTCAGCTATCCTGTGCATATCAGCGAGCATCGGCTGATTGCGATGATTCGTGCACGCTTTGATTGGGCGGTATCTGCACACCAAAAACTTATCCAAGCCAATGAGCAAAAGCCGACAGCGATGCATTATCTGTGGGGTGAGCCGTTTGATTTGGCAATGTGGCTAGCAAGCCATCAGCAGCAAATCCACGCACGCACATTTGGGCGACTGACGACGCTTGCACCCGATGACTGCAAAGCATGGATTGACCGCTATGAATTGGCGAACTATGTTGATGAAATTTTGGCAAAATGGCAAGCCAAAGTCGGTAAATCAGCAAGCCATATCAGCATCAAGCCGATGGTGAGTCGCTGGGGCAGCTGTAATGTACGCACCGCCAAAATTGCACTTTCTACGCATCTGGTCAGCTATCCTAAGGCTTGCACGGATTATGTATTGGTGCATGAGTTGTGCCATCTGATTCATGCCAATCACAGCCGTGAGTTTTGGGCGAGTGTCGAGACTGTCATGCCTGATTATCAGACATGGCATCGAATGCTCAAAGGACGAGTGTGATGGGGTTGTTATTAAATGGTATTTACTTAAGTGAGAATGCTTAAAACCGCGTGTCAGCATGCTATGAATGGCTGAAACCTTATTTTAGCCAAGAAGTAAGTAACGCTTGTGGTTTTTATAAATTAATCAATTTGTGCTATTTTGCTAGTATGAAAGATTGGTGAATGTTAATTATCAGCTTGGATTGTATAGAGAAGGTTTGGATAAGATTTATGTACCATCACCTCAAGAAAACCTTGCTGAGAAGAACAAGGCTTGGGCTGAAATCGCTAAATCAGATGACTTGGGCTTAAGTGATAGCTTTGGTCGTTAATGGTTGTTTGTAGAAAAAAACCCGCAAATTTGCGGGTTTTTTTTGGTCTTTAATAAAAAAGGAACATGTATATTTCTGCAAATATATTTGAGAATATAGCAGAAATTAACCACCAAATACCATATAGAATACCCCATATAATACCAATAATAATTGCAAAAACAAGCAATATAGGCCAGAATGGAGCTAATACCACCCAGTAAGGGCTTAAATTATGGTCTCTTAAAAACTCTGGTGTCATGTATATGACAACTGGATAGGCGACAATAAAGGCAATAAGGAGTGCAGTAGTGCCTTTAGTGCCACCACCTACATGAGATACTGAGTACTGCTGAGCCTTATTTAAACCTTCTTGATAACCGTGATTATATCCATTGTCGTATTTGTTTCGAAAACTCATAAAAAACTCTCCTTATAACTTGTAAATATAAAGAATATATTTACAGTAATATATGTTTATTATATATCTATTTTATTTATCAGTCAATTAACTAATGAAAAAAAACTTAAGTATACAATGTGCATAGCCAAATAAATAGGTAATTCTACAAATTTGGTTACTATGTACCCATGTTAAGATATTTGATTGTTCACGACTGGTTACTATGTATATTTGTTTCTTGTCTTAATTATTGCAATGCTGTAAAATAACAGAAACCTCTTTTAAAGCCTCTATTTTTCCTATAAGGATACCTAAAGGAAAAAGAGCCAGTCTTTCTTGAAAAAATTTATCATTAATGATATTGAAGACGTGGAGTAACATCATATCACCTATTATTATTTGGGATTGAAATTTGGGAAAGTTCTTATTAAAAGCTGTTAAATGGTATTTCATCATTGTTATCTGTGTGTTTGGTTGGAAAGCTTTTAAACAGTATTATATTTATGGCACGACAGAAGCAACAGTTGTTACTAAAAGTGGTGAGAAATACCTAGGTCGTATTACGCCACGACCAGGTTTGCCAGCTATGTATGTTCACGATGTAAATCTTGTAAGAAAGTGTATGAATTCCGTAGATCCACTAAACATTAGGGAATTTAGAAACTGCGGAAAGCACTACATCAAAATCGATAAAGATGATGTTGAGCAAATATTTGTGGACGAGGTTTTGACCAAAATGAATGAGAGGGAATTTTGGGAATTTAGTAGATAAATATCAATTTTATTTACCTTTAAAAGTCTCAAGTATTATTTGTGCTTAAAGCATATCCAAATTAATGACAAAAACCGTTCGTGCTGTGATAAGCGTTACGAACGGTTTTTTTATAAGCTTGTAAAAACAAGTTGTTAAACTTACATCACATAAATGCGTGTGGCACAAATAAGCTTGTGTCCTTAGTAATCAGTGTACTATCTTCACGCACGCCAATCCCTGCAGGGCTATGACCGATAATCCAGCTACCTATCACCGTATAGACGGCTTGGCCTTGATGATTGGTGAACTTCGGTAGTGGGCTAAGTGCTTGATAAACATAGCCTTCTTGACCATAGATGCCATCGGTTGCGATGTTCATGCCGTCTTGGTGCAGGCTGATGTTTGCCCCTTCACGAGAGAAAAACGGCTTTTTGACCATATTGCCTGCGATGGCAGATGGATTTAGGCTTGCGGGTAGCAGATTTGGATGATTTGGGAATAGCTCCCACAGCACAGCAAGCAAGGCTTTGTTGCTCATGAGTAGCTTGTAGGCAGGCTCGATAAACTGCGTGCCACTGTGCTCGATATGACCACCAAAGGCTTCGGAGAGTAGCCACTCCCACGGATACAGCTTGAACAGATGGCTGATGGCATGGTCTTGTAAGTCGGTAAATCGCCCATCATGTGCCCGATGACCAATCGCACCGATATCGATATAGTCAGTATTAAGCCCTGCTTGGATGGCGACATCTTGTAGATAGCGGGTGGTGGTGTAGTCTTCGACACTGGCAGAGACAGCGGTGAAATACAGCTTATCTTGCCCAATCGCAGGCTTCATCGCCCCAAATTCCACCAATAGCCGTTCGTGAATGCTATTAAACTGGTCAGCGCCACTTAGCTCACCGCCTTGTGCCTGTAGCCAATACCACTGGGCGACGCTAGCTTCAAACAGGGAAGTGGGCGTGTCGGCATTGTACTCGTATAGCTTGGGCGCGTTTGTCCCATCAAAGCACAAATCAAAGCGACCATACAGGCTCGGCTCACGATTTTTGAAGCTGTGCTCAATCAGGCGTGCAGCAGTATCTGATAGCCCAAGCCGTGCATAGTCGCCTGTTTTGACGACATGGGCGACGGCTTGTAGGTACATCTGATGCAGTGTCTCGGTGGCGGTTTCGATGGTATCAATTTGGCGTTCATCGAAGATATAGCAGGCATCTTCTTGCCAATAATTGCCATCGATGCTGTGATAATCAAAGCCAATGCGAGCCATTTCCCCTTGCCAGTCGGGGCGTGGGGCGACCTTGATGCGTCTCACGATGCAGCGCTCGTGCTACCGCCAGTTGCCCCAAAGCCTTGACGGGTCGTGCCTGTCTTATTATCCGCTGTGGCTTGTGCTAGCGATTGGCGGTTTTGGTTGGCGGTTTGTTGTTGGGTGTTTTGTACAGGTTGCTGCGTGGTGGTTGGCGTTTGGGCAGTTTGTGATGCGGCAGCTGTCTGTGCTTTGCCTGCGCCAGCGGCTTTACTTGCTAGATAACCTGCGGCAGCACCAGCAGCGGCAGCACCAAGCATCGTGCCGACACCGCTACCATTTTCGGCAGTGGCTTCGCCATTTTCGGCTTGTGAAACAGCTTGTTGTTCAGCCTGTGCCTGTGCTTCTAGCTCAGCAGCTTGTGCTTGTAGGGCGGCGGCTTGTTCTTGCAGGGCTTGTGCTTCAGCACTGGTGTATTGCTGGGTTTGCTCTTGCGGTGCAGGGGCAGCAGCTTGCGGTGCTTCAGCAGGTGAGCAGGCGGTTAGCCCAAGACCAGTTGCGCCTAGTAGTACTAGTGAGATTTGGCGAGATGCTTTTGAAGGTTTGGTTGTCTGTGTCATCAAAGTATCCAGTTTGGTGAATGAATTTACAACGATAATCCTATCATTATGCAGTCAAATCACCGATTTTACAAGGGATGGCAGGCGGATTGTTGATGAAAATTGCCAGAATCGCTTGCCAAATTTTGTATAGAGTAGGGCGAATTGTGCTATAATAGGTAGGCTTTGCCACTGATTTTGGCAAAGTGATGAGCGTAATTTTCAAAACTCTTTTCAACTATGCAACCTTTGAGCTAGGTAGAAAAATGCCAAAAAATAGCCAAGCCACCAATAGCACGAGCCAAGCCAGTTTTTTTGGGCGACTTTGGCAAGGATTTTTGACCACTGTCGGCACTGAGCGATTTTTTCAGATTTTTTCACCTTGGGTAAAATATCTTGCCGCCATCGCAGCGATTTTGCTTGGTGTCGGCACGGTGTGGGGCTTGGGCTTTGCGCCGCCTGATTATTTGCAGGGCAATAGCTATCGCATTATCTTTATCCATGTACCAGCAGCAAGCCTTGCGATGAGCATTTATTTTGCGATGAGTGTGCTTGGGGTGATTTTTTTGGTATGGAAAATCAAGACCGCCAACATCGTCGCCCAAGCCATTGCGCCGATTGGCTTTATCTTTTGTGTGCTAAGCCTGTTGACGGGGTCGATTTGGGCACGGCCGACTTGGGGCACTTATTGGGTGTGGGATGCGCGTCTGACATCGATGCTGATTTTGGCGTTTTTGTACGCAGGCGTGATGGCGCTGTTTGCGGCATTTGAGCATAGCAGTAATCGTGGCAAGGCGGCGGCGATTTTGTCCATCGTCGGTGCGGTGAATTTGCCCATCATCAAATATTCGGTCGAGTGGTGGAATACTTTGCATCAAGGGGCGACCTTTACCGTGACCAATGCACCCAAGATGAGTGCGTCAATGTGGGTGCCACTATTGATTATGATGCTTGGGATGTATTTTTTGGTGGCGGCATTGGCGATTTATCGCACCAATTCGCTGATTTTGACCCGTGAAGCCAACAAAGCGTGGGTGACTCGATTGGTTAATTCGGATAAATAGGGCGAGCGATGACACCGTATTTCAAGACTTTTGGTGATTTTTTGGCAATGGGCGGGCATGGCTTTTATGTGTGGCTGTGCTATGCGATTACTTTTTTGGCGGTCTTTGGGCTGATTATTTATGCCAAAAACGAACGCAAGCAGACATTGCAGCGACTTGGCAGACAGCACACACAGTCACGCCTAACCAACAAACAGCGTAAGCAATCTTAAATTATTTATAAAGAGCGACATCATGAATACAGTCAGACAAAAAAAGCTGATGTGGGTTATCGCAGTGCTACTCGGTGCTGTGGTGGCGGTGAGTTTGATTTTGTACGCCATTCGCAATCAGACGGATTATTATTTTGATCCGACTGCCATCGCCGCAGGGCAAGCGCCCGAAGCCAAGCGTATCCGTGCCGGTGGTATGGTCGTGGCAGGCAGTGTCAAGCGTGACCCGAATGATCAGCTCAATGTGCAGTTTGAAATCACCGACTTTAAGTCCACCGTGCCAGTCAGCTATCGTGGTGTATTGCCCGATCTGTTCGCCGAAAATTCAGGCGTCGTGGCAACGGGCGAACTACAAAACGGTACCTTTGTCGCCAGTGAAGTGCTTGCCAAGCACGACGAAAACTATATGCCACCTGAAGTCGCCAAGTCGCTCAAGACTGAGCACGCCGCTCGTGGCACGGATGTCAATAATGGACAGTTTGTCCCTGCGACATCGATGAGTGAGATCGATGAGCGTAATGCCAAAGAAGCTGAACAAAAGTAAATGGCTTAAAACCAATAAAAGCATATCGATGGATGCGCTTTTATTTTAAAGGAAGTTTATTATGGTGATATTGATGGCACTAATGGCGCTCATTGCTTTGGTGTTTTCAGGGTTTAGCATTAAGTTGTGCTATGAGCTAGTCAAAGCACAAAGATGGTTTGGTGCAGCACTCATGACGATTGTTAGTGTGTTGGGTTTGGGCGCTATGGCTTATTGTGCACTCGTCATTTGGGCGGTTTTTCATATCTCTGTTTAAAGTTCAATGACTTATGATAAATCGAATTAAGTTAAAAACAAACAACAGCACCAACACTTTTTTGGCGAATGATACTTGACTCATAAAGACTGCTCCAAAGCAAAATCCCCATCATCGCACGATGACAGGGATTTTTAGTTCGGTGAGATTACCAACCTTTGACCACAGCGCCTTTGAATTCTTCTTTAGCTTTGGCTTCTACTTCATCAGTTTGGTATGCTTTGACGAAGTTTTGGATAGCTTCAGAGTCTTTGTTGTCAGTACGAGCAACGATGATATTGACATATGGTGAGTCTTTGTCTTCAACAAATACACCATTTTCAGCAGCGGTTAGACCTGCTTGACCTGCATAGTTGTTGTTCACAACGGCTAGATCCACATCATCAATCGCACGAGCGGCAACTGAAGTATCGACTTCTTTGATCACTAGATTTTTTGGATTTTCAACGATATCTAGTGAAGTTGATAGTAGGTTGGTGTTATCTTTTAGCTTAATTAGACCTTGTTTTTCAAGCAAAATTAGCGCACGAGCTAGGTTTGATGGGTCGTTTGGCACAGCGATGATTGCACCATCTTTGAGCTCTTCCACTGATTTGATGGTCTTTGAGTAACCAGCCAGCGGATATACAAAAGTATTGCCCACGATCACAAGATTATCAAGCTTTTTCTCTTTGCTGTCAGTGTCAAGATATGGCTTGTGTTGCATGGCGTTAGCATCCAAATCACCTTTTGAGACAGCGGTGTTTGGCAGTGCGTAGTCGTTAAACTCAACCAATTGGACATCTAGGTTGTATTTTTCTTTCGCGATTTTACTTGCGACTTCAGCAACGGCTTGCTCAGGGCCTGCCATCACGCCAACCTTGATGGTTTGGGCAGCAGGGGCGTCGCCTGCAGGCGCAGCAGCTTGTTCTGTTTTTTTGTCTTGACCGCAGCCAGCTAGAGCGATGCCTGAAGCAAGGGCGCAGATACCAAAAAATTTACCAAAATTCATAATTCATCCTTAGAAATAAACACAAAAAATTGTTCAATATCGTCATACAACTGTCATATTAAATCACAAAACCCTTGATAGAACAAGCGTTTGGATATGACAATCTGAGCAAAAGCTTGTGAAAAAAGCGAATAATGCCAAAAGGTTTGAATACAGTATTCGCCGATGTCATAAAGTCATAACAATCAGCGGTGATCGACTTTGGCGGCAAGCACATCACCAGCCTTTTGGCAAATCATCACAATCGCCACGATGATGATGGTTGAGATCCATTTGACATAGACCATGTTGCGGTGCTCGCCATAGCTGATGGCAAGATTGCCAAGACCGCCACCGCCGACGACACCCGCCATCGCCGAATAGCCGATGAGCGACACCAAAGTGAGTGTGACGGCATTAATTAGAATTGGCAAGCTTTCGGGGAAATAATATTTGCTCACCACTTGCCAATGCGTTGCACCCATCGATTTGGCGGCTTCGGTCAGACCAGTTGGCACTTCAAGCAGGGCATTGGCGGTCAAGCGAGCAAAAAACGGAATCGCTGCCACGCTCAAAGGCACAATCGCTGCGGTCGTGCCAAGCGTCGTCCCCACCAAAAAACGAGTCACCGGCATCAAGATAATCAGCAAAATAATAAACGGCACAGAGCGACCGATATTGATAATGACATCAAGCACGCTAAAGGCAGTGCGATGCTCAAGAATGCGACCTTTGTCGGTCAAAAACGCCAAAAACCCCATCGGCAAACCAATGATGACGGCGATGGCGGTGGCAGCTAGCCCCATGTAGATGGTTTCCCAAGTGGATTGGGCGACCATTTCCCACATTTTTGGGTGCATTTCGCTCATAAAATCGGTGATGAATTTATCCCACATAGCCGAGTATCTCCACATTGACATGATGGTCGGTTAAATATGCAATCGCACGGTTTCGGCTGTCGCTACCGCCGATGACTTCAGCGATGGTAAAGCCAAACTTCACACCGCCTGCATAATCCATCTGCGAAGTCAAAATGCTAAACTCCACGCCAAATTGCTTGGTCGCCTGCGAAAACAGTGGCATATCTACCGAATTGCCCGTAAACTCAAATTTCACCAAAGGATGTGATTCTGCCGATGGTGATGATTGTAGTTTTGATAAATAATCATCAGGTAAGCCGATATGAAAAGTTGAGCGGATAAATTCTTTGGCAAGCTCGGTCTGCGGATTGGCAAAAATCTCGCTCACTGTGCCTTGTTCAATCAACACGCCTTGGTCGATGACGGCGACTTTATCGCAGATGCGTTTGACCACATCCATCTCGTGCGTGATGAGCAAGATGGTGATGCCAAGCTGTTGGTTGATTTGTTTTAATAGCTTAAGAATCGACTGCGTGGTCGCAGGGTCTAGTGCGGATGTGGCTTCATCACACAGTAGCACCTTTGGGTCGGATGCGAGCGCACGAGCGATAGCGACACGCTGTTTTTGACCGCCGGATAGATTGGCGGGGTAGGCATCTTTTTTGTCGGATAGCCCAACCAATTCAAGCAGTTCATTGACTTTGGTGGTGATGGCAGATTTTGGCGTACCTGATAATTCTAAGGGCAAAGCGATATTGTCAAATGCTGTGCGAGAATGTAGCAGATTAAAATGCTGAAAAATCATGCCGATGTTGCGTCGCTCGATGATGAGTGCTTGCTCGGATAATGCGGTGAGCTCGACACCATCAATGATGACACGACCTGTGGTGGGTCGCTCAAGCAGATTGACACAGCGGATGAGTGTGGATTTGCCTGCGCCTGATGAGCCGATGATGCCGTAGATTTCACCTTGATTGATGGTCAAATCGGTCGGCTGCACGGCGGTAAAGGTGCTGACTTTGCCGTCTTTTTCGATGGTGAATTGCTTGCTGATGCCGTGCAGTTCAATCATCGCTTTGGATGGGGCGTGAGTATTCATGATAAAGTTAAGTCAAATCGTCAAATTAACTGATTATTATATCATGAAAATACTCGGTGCTCATACTTATGTTTTGGCTTTGTCCTTGTCCTTATCTTTATCTTTATCGTCTGTACTCATCACAGGCTTGGGGCGCATGGGTAGCACCACCAAAAAGCGGGTATGACCTTGCCAAGTGTCGGTGCTGATTTTGCCTTGATGAGCTTCGACGATTTGTGAGACGAGTGATAAGCCAAGCCCTGAGCCTTTTTTCTCTTGTTTGAGACGGACAAAGGGGCTAAAAATATCTTCTCGCTTATCTTCGGGAATACCATTACCTTGGTCAATAAAGGCAAGCACAGCAAAGTTCGGCTGCGGTTTGGCTTTTTCTTTTTCTTTGGTGCGAGTCAGTCGCTTGAGAAAATCGCTGGTTTTTTTGGCGCTTTTAACATCAAGCGCATCTGTCGACTGAATCATATCAGCATCGCCATCATCGATGGTGCAGACGCTATCAAGTAGGCTCTGTGGAATGACGGCGGCATCTTTGGCATCTACTACGCCATACAGATACACTTCAATCGGTGGCACGCCGTGAATCATGGCGTTGTTGAGTAGATTACGCACCAGATGCGTGAGTAGCTTGGGCTGTGCAAGAAGGCTAATCGGCTCTGCCATGAGTGTCGCTTCAGGATAGTGCTGACATTCTTGGCGAGTCAGTTCATACAGATCGACCTGCTCGGCAGCTTGCAGGGCATGACCGGCATCTAGGCGTGAGACCAGTAGGATGCTTTCAACCAAATCATTTAGCCCTGTCAAATCACGATTCACCGCCGCTGCTCGTTTATCAAACTTAGCTTTGGTATCGTCATCCAGACGACTTGCAAGCATATCCATCATCTCAATCTGCAAGCGAATACGAGTAATCGGCGTGCGAAACTCATGCGATGCGTGCGCAAGCAGTAAGCTGTTGGCATTGATAAGCTGTTCGATTTTTTGTGCTGATTGGTTAAACCCGTGTGCTAGTACAGCAATTTCGTCATTGCCATGTTCGCTGACACGCACGCTAAAATCCCCTTCGCCAAGTCGGCTCATCTGACGGCTCATTTGGTTAATCCGCCAAGTCATACTGTGCGAAATCCACCACAGCACCGCCGACATGATGACAAGTAGCAGTAAAGTCCCCGAAAATAGGTTGAACCACGCCATCAACGGGCGTTCAGGTGGCTGTTTACGAGATTCGTACCATAGAGTGTAGCCAAGTGCGCTATCGACGGTGATGTGTGGCGGGGCAGGCGAGAAAATCTCACTAATCCACGGCTGTTCGGGCAATAGTCTGCTTGGCAGTTCGGTGTTTTCGGTTTGGAGAATCAGCTGACCTGCTGGGTCGTACAGACCGATTTTGGCGTTGAGACTTTCATCAAAAATATCAAAGCTTTTTTTGATGACGACCAGCGCAAAGCGAGCTTGCAGGCGGTTATTTTGGGCGTTTAGTTGTTCAGCTTCTGCCAAAAATGGCTCAATCTGCGTCATGATTTGGCTAGCAATCGCACGAGAGCGTGCCGAGTCTGAATTGTTGTGCGTAAATTGCGACAACAACACAAAGGCGATGGCAAAGCCCACCAATGCCAAAAAGACACTGATAAATAACCGTGCCGAAATCGAGCGAAAGCCAAATTTACCATGCGAAGCTGAATTCATAACAAACCATCAATTTGAAAAACAACGAAAACCATCAAACGATTGCTTGATGGTTTTTGGATAATTTTTGATCAATTACACTTGATCGGTGGCGAACTGATAGCCGACACCACGCACAGTGATGATGCGTTTTGGTTGGCGTGGATTGTCTTCGATCAGTGCACGCAGGCGAGAGATATGCACATCGATAGCACGATCGATATTCTCTGAGCTGTCGTCATTTGGCATCGCTTGCCATAGCTGTTCACGGTTAAGCACCTTGCCTGCATGGGTAGCAAAATAGTGCAATAGCTGGAACTGATGCGTCGTCAGGCGGACAGGTTTTTCGTCGATGGTGACTTCGTGGCTGTCAGGATAGACGGTCAAGCGACCAAAGGTTAAGCTACCTGAATTGGTGTCTGCTTGGTTCGGTGTCTCATGGCGGCGCAAGACGGCACGAATACGAGCCAACAGCTCTCGTGGCTCAAACGGCTTGGCGATATAGTCATCCGCACCCATCTCAAGACCCAGTACACGATCGGTGGTGTCGCCTTTTGCGGTCAGCATCACGATTGGCACTTTGTTGATCATGGCGTTTTTGGATGAACGCACTTTTTGGCAAACTTGCATACCGTCCATATCAGGTAGCATCAAATCAAGCACAATCAAGCTGATATCACGCTCTTTGGCTTCTAGGATATCAAGACCGCCTTGACCGGTCGGTGCGTGATGCACTTCATAATAATTCATGGATAGATAGTCGCTGATCAGCTCGGCTAGATCTGGATCGTCTTCGATGAGTAGAATTTGTTTATTATTAACCATGTGGGTTCCTTTTATAAAGATTTGATTATAGAAATTTGGTGACAATATTTTTGATATATCTTGCCAAGATTTCAAGCGATTGGCAAGCGATAATTTGTAGTTATTTTTAAATAGTTTGGCTAAAAACTCACAACGCACTTATCTTGGCAAAGTGTCAGTAACAATTTTGTGCCAGCTGATAGCATGGAGAAATATTATTTTGATCACATCAAAAATACCGCCAAACTGCAAATTTGTCATCAAACTGATAACCTATCATCATGTCTATCTGTAGATAAGATACAAAACGCTACATTCTTGGCAAACTGTATCAAGGATGATTTGGTATAATTTGTCTAAGTTTTAATCTCTTTTTTTGATACTTTTTATTATTGGTAAGAGTTTGGATGTGTCGATGGCGTGCCATAGGCGTATCTGATGGAGTATTTATGAATCATATCACACATGCCGTTGTTCAAAAATACAGCGTGTCGGCACGCATTTTCCACTGGATTGGCGCGCTGTTGATTGTGGCTGCTTGGGTACTGATTGAGCAGGGCGATGATTATCTAAGCCTACATAAGGCAGTTGGGGTGAGTTTTTTGATTTGGACGGTGCTACGCATCCTAAACCGCTTGGTGAGTAAAGCGCCGCCCCCTGTGCCAATGTCAAAACTACAAACCGGCATTGCGCATTTGGTACATTTTGGACTGTATGTGGCGATGCTGGGTATGCCTTTGACAGGTCTGCTGGCATCTTTGTATGATGGCGTGAGCGTCAGTGTGTTCGGACTATTTCAGATTCCTGCTTTTGCCACGACCAATTATGACTTGGCTGAGCAGCTGATGGGCGTACATCAAGATTTGATGTGGCCGCTACTGCTTGGCTTGGTGGGTGCGCATATTTTGGGTGCGCTACATCATCAATTTATCCTAAAAGATAATCTCATCGCTCGTATGCGCTAGGCGCTGATGACGATAAAAGCAAGCTTTCATGGCTTGCTTTTTTTGTGGGGTTGGTTTGACTATCCGTCACGCCACTGTCTTTGAGTGGCGACAGCATCCATGCCAATAATGGAGCGATTTGGACGGTTTTTTGCACGCTCAATCAAAGGATTTTTTGGGGCGAAGTGCTGAGCAATCAGTTCATTGATACTGATGCCTTGTGCTTTGGCGGTATCAATGATAAGTTGTTCGACCTGTGGCGGTAAGTCTAGTGTTAGCATAATATTTCCCTGAGCTTATTCAATCATATCTTAGCAAATTGATGGCTGTTGCACAATCAAGCTTTGTATGTGAATTAGAAAATCATTCACGGAAATGCTTTGTACGAAATATCTTACAACAATTGACGCATTTTGCGTATTTTCATTATGCATAAAATCACGCATAATACGCACATAGCAACGGAGAACCCTGATGGAGCAGGGCAAGGATGAAATGCTATTCAAGGAAGGTTGGTAAGGATACGGATTTTACGGTGGTAAAATCAAGGAAAACAACGGGCGGTGTCTGATGGCATCGCCCGTTGTTTTTTTGTGTATTGGTTTATCAGCCAAAAAAAATAAACCGTTCATCTTAATGATAAACGGTTTGTAGGTTTTTTTGAGCCAAATATCAATGCGCCTGATCCCAGTTATCACCGATACCGACTTCGACGACGAGTGGTACGGCAAAGTCCACCTGCCAGCCACGAGCTTTGGCAAAGTCATCCAGTACCGATTGCATGGCGTCTTTAATGATGATGGCGATGTCATCGGCTTTATCTGCATCGACTTCAAACACCAGCTCATCATGCACTTGTAGCAGTAGCTTGGCATGGTCTTTTGGCAGCACTTGATCGACAGCAATCATCGCAAGCTTGATAATCTCGGCAGCTGAGCCTTGTAGCGGTGCGTTGATGGCGGCACGCTCGGCGGCTTCTTTGATCATGCGATTGCTACTATTAATATCAGGCGAATACAGCTTACGCCCAAGTAGGGTCTGCACATAGCCGTGCAGCTTGGCATGGGTTTTGGTATTTTCCATATAGTCATGGATGGCAGGGTAGCGAGCAAAATAGCGTTTGATATAATCCTGCGCCACCGCACGATCGGCGCCAAGCTGTTTGGCGAGACCAAAAGCACTCATGCCGTATAATAGCCCAAAATTCACCGCCTTGGCAGCTCGGCGCTCATTCGATGTCACCGCATCAAGTGGCTTATTCATGATCTCACTGGCGGTGGCGGTGTGAATGTCTAAGCCACGATGAAATGCATCAATCAGTCGTTCATCCCCGCTAAAATGCGCCATCAAGCGCAGCTCAATCTGTGAGTAGTCCGCTGCCATGATGACACGACCTGTTGGCGCGATGAACGCTTCACGAATCAGACGCCCTGTATCGGTGCGAATCGGGATATTTTGTAAGTTTGGGTCAGATGACGACAGGCGACCTGTGGTGGTCAGCGCCTGATGGTAGCTTGTGTGCACTCGGTTGTCCTTATCGGCAGCACGAGCGAGCGCATCGGTGTAGGTGCTTTTTAGCTTAGATAAACTGCGATGCTCAAGCACGACATCGACGAGCGGATGATCGATTTTGGCAAGTACGGCTTCGGATGTCGAGTATTGGCCGGTTTTGGTTTTTTTGCCGCCTGATATGCCAAGCTTATCAAACAAAATCTCGCCAAGTTGTTTTGGGCTTGCTAGATTAAACTTTTCACCGGCAAGCTGTTCGGCTCGCTGTTCTAACCCCAAAATCTCGGTATCAAAGCGGTGCGACAGCGTACCAAGAAACTCGGTTGCAATCAAAATCCCGTCATGCTCCATCTGTGCCAAAATCTGCGCTGTTGGGATTTCAAGCTCATGCAATAGGCGGTGCGCTGTGCTATCTTTGGATAGATATTGTGAAAATATACTAAATAGTCTAAATGTAATATCAGCATCTTCGCAAGCATAGTGGGCAGCGGTGTCGATGTCGATTCTATCAAAGGTGAGCTGTTTCGCACCTTTGCCTGCAATATCTTCAAAAGTAGTCGTCGTCACGCCCAGATAGTGCTTGGCGATGTCATCCATATTGTGCCGTGTGGCGACATTGTGGATGACATAACTTGCTAACATGGTATCAAACCAACCTGCCCACTGTCGCCCCATTGTTGCGTTAGGCTCGCTCACAGTACTGGTTGTACAGCTTCGCTCACCTGCCTTGCACTCGGACGACATTGGATTGGTTGGTGTTTTGAGCGTGTGAATGATGTCGATACCATAATTGGCAAAAATATGTGCATCATATTTGATGTGCTGACCGATTTTGCCGATGGCAGGGTTTTCTAGTAGTGGTTTGAATTTGGCAAGGACGGTATCTCTTGGCAGTTGTCCATCAAGCAATACGCCTAAATCATCGACATGACCGACAGGGATATAATAAGCGTCAAAGTTCTGATAGGCGATGCTGATACCGACCAATTCAGCCTGTTGCCAGTTGATACTTGTGGTCTCAGTATCGATGGCAAAATACGGCACAGTATGAAGTTTAGCTAATAATTTATCAAGCTCATCCATCGTGCTGATGGTCTGATAGGTGGTAGGCTGTGATGGTAGGCTAGGCACGCTAAGCGTATCAGTAGCTTCATTTAGTATGCCAAGCTCCCCAAAGGCTTGTGCAAACTGCGCTTCAAGCTCGGCATCCATCGTGGTATCACTATCGGTGCTGTCATCATCGGCATGAAAGGCAGTTTCAAGCTTGGCAAGCTTATCGCTGATGGCGCTAATCTCGGTGCGAAACTCAAGCTCGCTAAATAAGCGGTGCAATTCGTGCAGGCGTGGCAAATCATCACGGTTATCAAGCTTGATATCATCAAAATCAAACGGCAAGCGTAGATTGGTCACGATGGTCGCAAGCGTGCGATTGAGCGGAATCTCATCACGGTGTTCGGTTAGATTTTTGCCCACGACGCCTTTGATGTCATCGAGATTTGCCAAGATGCCATCGATGTCTTGGTATTCGGTGAGTAGCTTGGCGGCGGTTTTGGCACCGATTTTTGGGATGCCTGCGATGCCATCGGACGCATCACCCATCAGTGTCAGATAGTCGGCGATTTGGGTGGCGGTGACGCCAAATTTTTCGATGACTTGAGCAGGGTCGGTCAGCTTACCAGTAAAGCTGTCTTCGAGCGTCACGCAGTCATTGACCAGCTGTGCCATGTCCTTATCGCCGGTTGAGATGATGACAGGGTGGCCTGCTTGACAAGCTTGATACGCAAGCGTGCCAATGATGTCATCTGCTTCAAAGCCATCAAGCTTAATCAAGGGAATGCCAAGCAGTTCAATCATGCGATGAATATAAGGAATCTGCACCCGCAAATCATCATCCATCGGTGGGCGATGCGCCTTGTAGCTGTCCGATAATTCATGGCGAAAGGTCGGCGCTTTGGTGTCAAATGCCACCGCCATATACGCAGGCTTGTAGCGGCGCATGAGCTTGTTTAGGGCGTTTAGCACGCCACGAATGGCATTGGTTGGCAGACCGTCTTTGTTGGATAAAGGCGGTAGTCCAAAAAAACAGCGAAACAGATAATATGAGCCATCGACCAGCACCACAGGCGCGCGCGTGCTATCGATGTGGCTGGTGTCAAATTTGGCAAGGTTTGGGATGTTGGTATAGTCGGTCAAATCAGTCATGGGTGTACTTAAAGCTTAGGTAAGTCAAACCTTATTGTAGCACAGTTGATAAAAAAAGCACGATTTCATGAATCGTGCTTTGATTGGGAAGTGATGATCATTGGAATTGGCTAAGATAAGCGGTACGCTCTGTTAAGTGCTCGACTTCACAATTTAGGCGAATCAGTTCTTTTTCATCGCCTGTAGTGCCAGTCTCATTGGCTAGTGCACGGCAGGTTGATTCGCGTTCGGTATTAGATGCTCTTTGCTCTTCACGAAGATTATCTTTGGTTTCTGAGCTCAAAGATTTCCAAGTGGCATTGAGATCAGCGTGTCCTTGATCAAAAGCGGCTTTGGCTTGGGCGAGCTCACCGCTAAGATCAGCGGTTTCAAATTCGGTTTCTGGTTCGCTGTGTTCAACTTCACTGACGGCAGGGGCGGTGCTGTCGGATTGATTGGTTGATGTAGCATTGCTCGCATCAGCACTCACAGTCTCCGCAAATGATCCACCATTATTTGTTGATGGATTTAAAAGTGACAAAATTACCAAAGCAGAAATGCCTTCGCTGATTTCTTTATTTTCAATTTTTGCAAAAATTTGTTTGCCATCGTCACTTGGTTGCAAATCATATAAAATTTGCACTTTATAAGCATTGGCGGCGTCTGATGAGAGTTCATAATTTGCTTTTTCCATCAAAGACTCAAGATCGCTTGCGCCAAGAAATTCATAATCTTCAATCTTGGTATTAATGGTTTTTAGCATCTCGCTTGGGATGGTGACTTCAAGGTTGCCTTCGCAGTAAACCTTTGTGCTGTTTGGATCTTCTTTTGAAATGCGAATATCTTTAATGTCCAAGCCAAGAGAATTGAGCGATGCACGGATTGCTGATAGGTTTGGCGTATCCCCAAATAAGACTTCAAGAGCGGCAGCATCTTTTTTAAATCCTTTTTCGATGCTTTCAGCAATGGATGTTTTGACAAGTTCGATACCTTGTTTATCAGAGCAAGAAAGTTTTTTATCACCAAAGCATCCTGCTAGAAGTAAGCTTGAACTTAGAGCGGTTACAATAGATAGTGATTTAATAGAGAGTTTCATGATGCACCATTACAATGAAAATTTACCTAATTGTATCAAAATTCTAACCTTTTGTATAATTAAATTATCCAGTCTAAAAACTTCTATCCGCTCGAATCCATTCAGGATAACAGACGGCAAGCTTGGTGCAGATGGCTTTGGCAAGGATTTGGATGATAAAAGCAAAGATAATCATCACGCCGATGTAGATGGCGACTTCAGACCAACTTTTGTTATCCAGTCCTGCGCGCTGACTGGCAGAGAATACGAGCACAAAGCCAAGCACCATCATGGCGTATTTGAGCCACAGTTTGCGCTGATAGACATTAAGCGCAACCAAAATCAAACCAAGTAGTGCATAAATCACGGTAAGAGCCATAAAAGTCTCATTGTATCAAGCGGGTATTAGCCATCATTATAGCAGTCAATACCGTCATTTCATACTCAAAAATTTCTTGAATTGTGCTATAATTTGCCATCATTTTTCTTATAAATTTGCCAAACTGACCGAATACGATTATGACCACTCAACTCTCCGAAATTAAGCGCCGTCGCACCTTTGCCATCATCTCGCACCCTGACGCAGGTAAAACCACCATGACCGAAAAGCTCCTGCTATGGGGGCAGGTCATCCAAAAAGCAGGCGAAGTCAAATCCCGCAAAACCGACAAACACGCCACATCCGACTGGATGAGCATGGAGCAAGAGCGTGGGATTTCTATCACCACATCTGTCATGCAGTTTCCTTATGGCGATAATATGGTAAACCTACTTGACACCCCTGGTCACGCTGACTTCTCTGAAGATACTTACCGCACACTGACCGCTGTGGATAGTGCCTTGATGGTGATTGATGGCGCAAAGGGCGTCGAAGAGCGTACCATTAAGCTGATGGATGTCTGTCGTATGCGTGATACGCCGATTATTTCATTTGTCAATAAGCTTGACCGTGAAATCCGTGACCCTTTATCACTGCTGGATGAAATTGAAAGCGTGCTAAAAATCAAATGCGTGCCCTTTACTTTTCCGATTGGCATGGGGCAGGATTTTGTTGGCGTGTATCATTTGGGCGAAGATAAAACCTACTTTTATAAAAAAGGCTTTGGCACACAAATCACCGACATTGAAGTGCGTGATGGCTATGATCATGACGACATCAAAGAGCGACTGGGTGAGTTGATGTGGAATGAGTTCCTAGAAGGCTTGGAGCTTGCACAGATGGCACATGAAGACTGGGATGAAAGCGAGTTTTTGGCAGGTAAACAAACGCCTGTGCTGTTTGGTACGGCTTTGGGCAATTTTGGGGTGAATATGATTTTGGATGTACTCACCCAATACGCCCCACCGCCAAAAGACCATGAGACGCTTGAGCGTACGGTCAAAGCAGACGAGCCAGAGTTTACAGGCTTTGTGTTTAAAATCCAAGCCAATATGGACCCCAAGCACCGAGACCGTGTCGCCTTTATGCGAATTTGCTCGGGGCGATATGAGCGTGGCATGAAGATGAACCATGTGCGTATCGGCAAAGAAGTGCGTGTGTCGGACGCTTTGATGTTCCTAGCGGGCGACCGTGAGACGCTGGACGAAGCTTATGCCGGTGATATCATTGGCTTGCACAATCATGGCACGATTCAGATTGGCGATAGTTTCACGAGTGGCGAAAATTTGAACTTCACAGGTATTCCGCACTTTGCCCCCGAGCTGTTTCGCCGTGTGGTGCTAAAAGACCCACTTAAATCTAAGCAGCTACAAAAAGGACTACAACAACTCTCCGAAGAAGGCGCAACCCAAGTGTTTATGCCACAAATCAATAATGATTTGATTCTAGGGGCGGTGGGTGTCTTGCAGTTTGAAGTGGTGGCACATCGCCTAGCCGAAGAATATAAAGTGCAATGCACCTTTGAGCCTGTGTCTATCGCCACCGTACGCTGGGTGCATTGTGATGATAAAGTGGCGTTTGAGAAATTTAAGAAAAAAGCCCACGACCAGCTATCTGTCGATGGCGGTGGCTATCTGACCTATCTTGCCCCAAGCCGAGTGAATTTGCAACTGATGCAAGAGCGTTATCCTGAAGTGGAGTTTCGTGCGACTCGGGAGCATTGATGGTTTGATTTATGGATTTGATAAATAACGAGCAACATTTTACCCAAGACATCATCACGCTGATTGAAAAGAGCAAACAAAATCTTGCAATCAGCGTAAATGCCGAACTTACCCTGTTGTATTGGCATATCGGTGAGCGTATTGCCACGCATATTTTGCAAGGCGAGCGAGCAGATTATGGCAAACAGGTGGTACAACATTTGGCAAATGACCTAACGGCTAAATTTGGCAAAGGTTGGAGTAAGCGTAATTTGTTGCAAATGATTAAGTTTTATCAAACTTTTCCCCATCATCAAATTGTGCAGGCACTGTCTGCACAATTGAGTTGGACGCACTTTGTACAGTTATCGAGCGTTGAAAACCCCCTAGCACGAGAGTTTTATGCGACAATGGCAATGCAAGAAAAGTGGAGTACTCGCACGCTTGATGAACGCATTGGCTCGCTGTTGTTTGAGCGGACAGCCATTTCCAAAAAGCCTGAAGCCACCATCACCGCTGAGCTAACGAGCCTGCGTGAAAAAGGCGAATATAACCAGCAGTTACTTCTAAAAGACCCTTATATTTTGGACTTTTTGGAGCTTAATGACCGCTATATGGAAAAGGATTTGGAAGATGCGATTTTGCGTGATATGGAGAGTTTTTTATTAGAAATGGGGGCGGGGTTTAGTTTTATTGCACGGCAAAAACGCATCAGTATTGATGAAGATGATTTTTATATTGATTTGTTGTTTTATAACCGCAAATTAAAATGCCTTGTAGCAATTGATTTAAAAACCGAAAAATTCAAACACAGCCACAAAAGCCAAATGGAGTTGTATTTGAATTATTTGGCAAAATATGAACAAGAGCCTGACGAAAATCCCCCAATCGGCATTATCTTATGCACATCCAAAAAGCAAGAACAAATTGAGTTATTGGGCTTAGAAAATAGTAACATCCATGTCAGCGAATATTTAACAATACTACCACCCAAAGAACTGCTTGAGCAGCGTTTACATCTGGCGGTACAAAGAGCAAAAATGCGTTTTGAGTAGTTTGGGATTAATAAAAACCGCTTTTTGGTGGTTTATCTAACACTTAATTGCAATCATTGGCTATAAAATAAGCTGTTTTAACTAAATTTTCAAAATCCTGTCTTGCGGTTGGCAGAGTGGTGATATCCGAAGGAATGACATTGGTGTTGAAGGCGTATCTAATCTTTCTATCAAGTGCAAGTTGGGTTACTTTGTCAAGAGCAATTATCATAACTTCATCGTAACTAATATACTTCCCAGTGCCAAATTGGTAGTATGGAGAGAAAAAATGATCGGGATTGGTAAGTAGCTCATATTTTAGATCGCTAATTGCGGCACAATAAGCATCCTCCATCTTCATGCCTGCGAAAATTGCATAAATAATATATGCACCAATTAAGCCGACAGCCCATAATAAAATTTCCAACATGTAATTTCTCTCTTGTTGAGCTAAGAATTTGATTCAGAAAGGGTCTTTGCAAACTTGACTCTTGCTTGAATATCTTCTACTGCAATTTGATTGGCAATCTCGTAAGAGCTTTTTACCAATTCTTCAAAAACTAATAGAAAATCAGGTGAGGATTGGATATCGAACCATACTAAATTTGCCGTACTACGCGTACGAAGTCCTTCAGCAATAGCCATGTCGGTAATAATATTTAAAAAACCTCGTCGAAGGTCATTTAGGCTAAAATGGACATTTGATCGGATGAAAAAAATCGACCTAAAGAGTCTATCTGGTTCTTCCTGCGATAGTCGAATAACATTATCTAAAATCTTTCTATAACTAGATTTTCGCATAATATTCCGGAAAAGACTGCGAAGGTAAAAAAAGCCGGCAATGGCAACAATAAATACACCCCATTCTAGAATTTCCACTTAGTCTCTCCTTATAAATACTATCGTAATGGTGAAGATGGTGGTAATAATTGATGTGTTTTCCGTCAATGATTGCTACTGCAAGAAGCTAAACTAATGCAGTGCTGATACTAAGGGTTTGGATTAGACTGCCATCATCAGAGCCTTGGTTGTGCATCGTTGATTTTTTTTAACTGCAAAATTGTCGAGATGAACGCAAAACATCTAAGTAGAATGAACCAAGCTCATAATCCTGCATTTCTTGCACATGTCTAGCATTATTGTAGAACATTCTATGAAACATAAAAGCTGGAAATAAAGGTGCAAAAATATGAACTGCACCTGCTGCGAAAAACGAAAATAACGCAACAGTTAGTCTGTCTTCAAATGGCTTTCCTTCTGGTGGCATAAAAAACACCAAAGCTAATAGACTGTATTTACATACAGTAGCTACAAGTTGTAGAGGTACGAGCCAGCTTGGTAGCATAAAGTCAAAAACAGCTTGCATAGTGCCAAATTCTTTTGCAAGATTGTAGGTCACTCTTTGCATGCTAAATGTATAGTGACCAACCAAGACCACAACCGGAAAGGCATAAAAAAAGAAATCGAAAAAATCCATAATTTGGCTGATGAAAATATAGAGCAAGATTGAAAAATTGATGTTATAATACTTGAAATTCAATATTGTTCTCAACCAACAAAACAGTATTTTTATTAACCATTTTTTAATATCTTCTAACCACAAAACGGGTTTTCTATGCCAATACACACCAACTTACAAAAGCTGCGTTCAAAGCTTGATTTGAGCCAAGAAGAAATGGCTCATGAGTTGGGTATGTCAAAAAATGGCTACGGTAAGCTTGAGCGTGGCGAGAGCAAGATTACTGTTGAACATCTACAAAATATCGCCAATGTGTTTAATATTGATATTGCAGATTTATTAAAAGAAGATAGAGAATTTACATTGCTTTTGGGTGATAATTATACAAACTGTGCCAATAAATACTATGACAATGCCCAAGAAGTCGAAAAATTACAACTTATCATCGACCACCAAAAACAACTGCTTGAACAAAAAGACAAAGAAATCGAACTGCTAAGACGATTGCTTGATTAATGCAACTGTGCCCACCCATTTTGATCTTCTATATACAGCAACATAGCTAGACCTTGCGCAAACAGATGAACCTCTTGTCCTGACATGTTGGCATTTTGATAAAGAAAAATATTGCCAGCTTCGGCCAACTCAATTGATCTCTGATTTTGCAAAGTAAAGCCTTTATGCAAACCATGCGCATCCCCGATTGCCGCCTGCTGACGAATATCAAACCCTTGATAGCGATAGTCGATGGGTATATTATGCCATTGTTGTGCAATGGCAACAAAAGCATTGCATAGCTCACTATCATAGCACTCTTGAGTGGTTGGGGCGAGTTCAGGCTTGTGATAAACTGCCATTATATTGCTGTAATCGGTTGTGACCACCGTATTTGATGCATCGGGTGTGGGTTGTGTGCCAGTGCCTGCATTCTGATAAATCCAACCTTTTAGGGAGGTGTATTGAGGGGTGTTGCAAGTACTTAGATTGCTATTTGTTGCACAAAAATTTCCATGGTAGTCAACATGAAACCAACCATTGTTATAATGAGCATCATTTGTATCGGTGGTGATGATTAGTTCCTCGCCTTGAGGGATAATGCCAAGAATTGAACAGTTAGCCGAGGCGCATTCATATAAATAAATATCTTGGGCTGTTGTAATAATTTCTCCTAATTGGTGTATTGCTTGTGGGCTGTTAGATTTGATTGATGGTGTTGATTCAACAGAGTTGTTGGACTGCTGATGCGTATTTTCGCCATCTTGATTTGCTAGGCTTATAGTTTGGCGTATTTCTGAAACAGCGATCGCTAGCATCGCAAGGTTGATGGCTATCAAAAGAAGGGATAGGTAGATAAAAGAATAGTCGTATCTTGCATTCTCATGTTGGAAATTTTTGTTTGGGATACGCGGATCGGCACCGAATTGATTTACGCCTTTTGTAGCTGGTGCAAAAAGTATAATTAGCTGAACAAAAGGTAAAGCTGTCCACCAGCCACTATAGTTGCAGTCATGTAATCTTTTGATGGAAATAAATGTGATGAACAAATATGGAATTAGCTCTAGTATTAAAAGTGCCATCATAGATAACACAGGGATTTCGCCTGTAATTGCAGCATCCATACCTAGATGAACTCCAGCGTCATGAGTAAGATTTCGAATAAATATTGCAAGAACAGCGGTCGGGATAAATAGCAGAATATAAGTGCGTCTCCTCATGCGACCATGCATTGACCAAAAAGAATGCAAGGCATGCTTGGTCTGTGCTGAATAATAGGTGAAGTCATGCCTCTGATGGGGATTGGCTCTTTCATGATCGTTGGAGCGCTGGTAATTATAAGTGCGCTTAGTGTTTTGAGAATATTGTGTTTCTTGTGCATCAATCCACTGATCATATTGGGCTCGACGGCTGGGATCCGACAGGACTTCATAAGCTTCATTGATGCTTTTCATCTTTTGTTCGGCGTCAGAATTGTTTGGGTTCTTATCTGGATGATATTTGCTCGCAAGTGCTTTGTAAGCGGCTTTAATAACTTCGGGTTGTGCATCGCGTGATACACCAAGGCTGTCGTAGTGGGTATGAATCTTGGTCATAAAGCTATATTGGATTTATAAATACAGTAAAGATTTTGCAATTAATTGGCAATAAGTTTATAGTAAATATGCTAATAAAAGCAATAGTTATTATAAAAATACTTATGACTGTAAATTTGAAGAAGAATTGTTGAATGTGCATGCGTTTACATTAATACATAAGATTGATAAGATACATCTGAAATAAAATGTATTAACACAGTGTTTTATTAGCCACCCCCCAATTATGATACAATACCCCAAATCGTATCCACCGAAGAACATCATGCCCAAAACTCCCCACACTGACACAGGTTCATTTCTCGGCTCGCTATGGATGGTCGCGGGGTCGGTGTGTTTTACCGTGATGGGGATTTTGGTCAAGATGACAGGGCTGAGATTCGCCATGCACGAGTATGAGCTGGTGTTTTGGCGAGTGGCGTTTGCTGCGGTGGTGCTTGGTGTGCAGGCGATGCTGATAGGTCAGTCTTTTGCCACCGCTTATCCCAAAGAACATTTTTGGCGGTCATTGGCAGGCACGACAGCACTGTGCATGATTTTTTATAGTATCAATCATCTGCCTTTGGCGACGGCGACGACTTTTAGCAATACTTCGGCGATATTTTTGGCGATTTTGTCAGTGGTGATTTTAAAGCAGATGCCAAGCCGTACCACTTGGTTTGCCCTGATACTTGGCCTGATTGGCATTGGGCTGATACTACGCCCGAGTATCTTGGGGCATGGCGTGCTACCGACTTTGATGGGGCTTGGCGGTGGTGCGATTGCAGGCTATGCCTATTTGCAGGTGCGAGAGCTGTCACTGCTTGGTGAGCCGTCGTGGCGGATTGTGTTTTATTTTTCGGCATTGGCGACTGTGCTATCAGCGGTGGCGAGTACGGTGGTTGGTTGGACGCCATTGCGTCTTGAGATGTTGCCGTATTTGCTTGGCATTGGTGTGACAGCGATAGGTGGGCAGATGCTGATGACGCACGCTTATAAGGTCGGGCGTAAGTTTATGGTATCGGCATTAGGCTATCTGTCGGTGGTGCTATCCACGCTGTATGGGGTGGTGGCGTTTGATGAAGTGCTACCGATGATGGCGATGGTGGGGATTGGGCTTGTGATTGTCAGTGGGATTTTGGCGGGTAAGAAATGAGCCTACCCACCCAAAAAGCGACACAGCTGTGCTACAATAGCCGATAATTTTTATTAATGCCCGAAACCATGCTGACCTGCCCAATCTGCCAACAGTCTTTGACACTGACCCAAAAAAGCTACCGCTGTCCATCCAATCACAGCTTTGATATCGCCAAAGAAGGCTATGTCAATCTGCACGTCGTCCAGCACAAAAAGAGCAAAAATCCCGGTGATACGCCCGAGTCAGTAGCGGCACGCCGTGCGTTTTTGTCGGCGGAGTATTATCAGCCACTCAAAGATGCCATCAAGCAGACGCTATCGTCACTGCCTACCAAGACAGTGCTGGATATCGGCTGCGGTGAAGGCTACTATACCGATGGCTTGGCAGATGTCGCCGAGCAGGTGATAGCGATTGATATCGCCAAATCAGCGGTGCAAATCGCTGCCAAAGCGGACAAGGCACAGCGTATCACTTGGGTGGTGGGTACAGGTGCAGTATTGCCTGTGGCGGATGGTGCGGTGGATGTCTGCACGAGTCTATTTAGCCCCTTGCCAAAAGATGAGATGTGCCGAGTACTGACGGCAGATGGGTATTTGGTCGTGGCGACGCCAGCACCGCATCATCTGTATGCCATGCGTCAGGCGTTGTTTGGACAAGTGATTGCCCATGAGCCTAAGAAATTCATCGCAAGCCTTGCCCCAGAGTTTGCACTCATCGATGAGCGGATTATTCATGCGGATATGACGCTTGATAATACGAGCCTTAAGCACCTGATTGCCATGACGCCTTATGCATACAAGGCAAAAGCTGACAAACGAGCCGAGCTTGAACGCTTTGATACGCTTGATGTGCGTGGCGAATTTTGTGTGTATGTATTTAAGAAGTGCTAACCAAGCCAGCTGATGATTTACAAAAAATAACACAAAGCGGCGCGAGCTGATCAATGAGCGTGTTAGAATAAGAATTATTCTTATTTTGAGTATATTTTTATGAAAACACCACAGTTATTTGGCATCAGTGCGTTGGCTGCCAGTGTTGCCTTGGCAGGATGCTCTACCATCGCATCGACCATTACGCACATCAATGAGAATCCTATTAATATCAGTGTCATTGATGGTAAATTGCCAAGCATAACGGCCACTCAGTCAAAAACTGCCAAGCCATTGCAGTTTGATGTCAATCATTATAAACCGCTTGATGTCACGGTGGATAACCAAACCATCAAAGTGCGTGCCTATGAGAACATCGTCTATGTCGCAAATCCTGTGGACACCGCTTATCAGTCGATGAATATTTATATCCCCGAAAGTTATTTTGAAGATAAATCCATCAATGGCTATACGGCAAGCACAGCGCCGATTTTTATGCCTAATGCGGTCGGCGGCTATATGCCTGCTAAGCCCATGACGGTAGGCACAGGTCGTGATGGTAAGCCAAATAGCGTGGCACAGGCACTGCATCGTGGCATGATTGTGGCATCAGCAGGGGCAAGGGGTCGCACGCTAAAGAGCGAGCAGGGCGAGTATTATGGCAAAGCCCCCGCAGCGATTGTGGATTTAAAGGCGGCGGTGCGTTATCTGAAGGCAAATGATGGCGTGATGGCAGGCGATGCGGGTAAAATCATCGTCAATGGCACATCGGCAGGCGGTGCGATGACGGCACTGCTTGGGGCGACGGGCGATAGCGCAGACTATGAGCCGTATTTGCAGAAATTGGGCGCTGCCAAAGCGTCTGACAGTGTGTTTGCGGTGTCAAGCTACTGCCCGATTACCAATCTTGAGCACGCTGATATGGCGTACGAGTGGCAATTGGCTGATGTCGTGGATTACAAAAAAATGTCTGTTACCATGCTGGACTATAATGTCAAGCGTGAGCTAGTGCCGGGTCGATTGACTGACAAAGAAAAGCAAATCGCCCAACTGCTTAAAGCAGATTTTCCAAGCTATATCAATGGCTTAAAGCTAAAAGGTCGTGATGGTAAGCTTTTGAGCCTAGATAAAGATGGCAGCGGCAGCTTTAAAAACGAAGTGCTGTATTATCTGAATAAATCGGTCAATACGGCACATAAGCAAGGCGTGGATTTGAGCAGTTATACCTTTTTGGCGCAAAAAAATCAGCCGAGCCGTATTATATCGCCGATTATAGTGAGTTTTTAAAGACTTATACAGGTCGCTCAAAAACACCGCCTGCCTTTGATGCACTGGATTTGTCCGCAGGTGAGAATAATTTGTTTGGGGATAATGCGACCGACAACCGCCATTTTACTGCCTTTTCGGTCAAGCGCAACACCGCCACCGATGCCAAAGTCGCAGATGGTCATACGGTAAAACTGATGAACCCGATGGCATATTTGGATGACAACACTGCCAACACCGCACAGCATTGGCGTATCCGTCACGGCGCTAAAGACACTGACACGGGCTTTGCCATCCCTGTGATTTTGGCGACCAAGCTTGCCAATCAGGGCAAAAATGTCGATTTTGCAATGCCGTGGGATAAGGGGCATGGCGGTGATTATGATTTGGATGAGTTATTTGCTTGGGTAGATGGCATCGCCAAAGCCAAGACGACAGCCAAAACTACCCAAATGACCAACACAGCACAACCTACCCAATCATCAAACACTTATTAATCTTATCAGCCATCAGCTACTATTTGTACTGATGGCTGTTTTTATGTTTGGCTTGAGGGTGACAGGATAAGATTTTGCATTATTTTTAAAGCTTTGTTATGATAAGCTTATCATTATCAGCTTATTTTTGGAGATAAGAATGACAAAGCGTAGCAAGATAAGTGTGTTCGGCAGTGCGTTGATGACTGTCTTGATGATGACAAGCGCGGCGCAGGCGAGCGATATTTATATTCAGCCCAAAGCGGTTGAGATTGATAGTACGCTGTACGAACGCTGCGGCGAGTATTGTCCCGAGATGGATTATCAGCTGATACACACAGGGCAGATGTGGCTTGATAGTATTATTAATAAAGATGTACTTGCCATCATCGATGTGATGGATGAAAACGACCCAAACTCTGCCATCGCCAAGCAGGCCAAAGCTTTTTATGATAAGCCATTGGTCACCGACCGTGAGCTTGCCCGTGAGCTAAATCGCATTACCGATAATCTTATCCGAGCCGTGAATACCGCGCGTGCCGAAGACAGCATTTATAGCTATTCGGTAATGGCGACGCCGTCGATGGTGGGTATGCACAAGGGGCTGGTGTTGATGCGGATTGATGGTGATATTTATACAGGTGGTGCGCATAATTTGCCAAGTAGCTATTACTATGTCTTTGATTTACAAAATAAAAAACAGCTAAACCTGGCTGATGTCATCATCGCAGGACAAGAAGATACCCTTGAGCAAAAACTGTATGCCAAGTTTTATGACTATCTGATACAGATGGATGTCGAACCGTCAAGCATTATGGAGAGTTGGGAATTTGCGGTGACGGATAATTTTGTGTTTGATGAGACGGGGGTGGAATTTTTGTATCAGCCGTATGAGATTACGCCCTATGTCTTTGGGATGCCATCGCTACATCTCAGCTATGCCGAGCTTAAAGGTATCCTAAAATCGCAATACCTAAAATAATGATAATTGGCACACCGCAGTCATCATCTTGCGGTGTGTTTTTTTATAAAAATTTTGATAAAATTATGCTATGATAATAACAATTTTTTATCAAATTCATGGATTATAACAATGTCAAATCCGATGACCAAAGACGAATTTTTGCAATTCAAACACCGTGGCTACAGCCATGTGCCACTCATCAAAAAACGCCTGATGGACGATGCGACGCCTGTGTCGGTCTTTGCCAATATCCGTAAATTGAACCCAAAAGCCTATTTGTTCGAGTCGGTGGTCGGTGGTGAGCGATTTGCCCGCTATTCGATGATTGGACTGGGTAAGGGCGTGTATTTTGAATACCAAGACGGCGTGATGAAAGTTGGCAGTGAGCTTGTCGGTGTGGTATCGAGCACCAAGACGGACAAGCCATTTGATGAGATTCGTAAGTTTATGGCGCAGTTTACCATGCCGACGACCGATGATGTGCCTGCGTTGCCGGTGTTTAGCGGTGGTTTGGTGGGGTATTTTGGCTATGATTTGATTCGTACCATTGAGCCATCGGTGGGGCAGTCGGATGCGCCCAATCCATTGAATTTACCTGATTTGTGGCTGATGCTATCGACCGAAGTGGTGGTGTTTGATAATCTTGAGCATACCTTGTCCATCGTTGTCTATGCCAATAGCGAGCTTGAAAATGGCTATGAAGATGGACTCGTGCGCCTAGCTGCTATCGAGCAGGCATTGGGCGAGCGACCTGATTTGAGCACGACCACAAGAGCCAAGCCAAACTTTGTGTCTGCCACAGGGCAGGATAAATTCTGCAAAGATGTCAAGAAAATCAAAGACTATATCCTAGCAGGCGATGTGATGCAGGTCGTGCCAGCACAGCGGATGACGGCGGAGTTTGATGGGGATGCTTTGAGCGTGTATCGGGCACTGCGTTATCTGAATCCATCGCCATATCTGTTTATGCTACATGGTGAGACCTTTGGCGCAGGTAAATCGCCATTTGATATCATCGGTGCATCGCCTGAGATTCTCTCTCGTATCGAAGATGGTACGGTCACGGTGCGACCATTGGCAGGCACTCGCCGTCGTGGGCGAGATACGGCAGAAGATTTGGCGCTTGAAGCTGAGCTACTTTCCGACCAAAAAGAAATCGCCGAGCATCTGATGCTGATTGATTTGGGGCGTAATGACATCGGGCGAGTGTGCCAAATCGGCTCGGTCAAGGTGACGGATAAGATGTTTATCGAACGCTACTCGCAGGTGATGCATATCGCTAGCAATGTCGAAGGTCAAGTGCGTGATGATGTCGATGCGCTAGATGTGTTTTGTGCGACTTTTCCGGCAGGTACGCTGTCAGGTGCGCCCAAGATTCGAGCCATGCAAATCATCGATGAAGTCGAGCCTGTACGCCGTACGGTGTTTGGCGGGGCGATTGGCTATCTGGGTTGGCATGGCAATATGGATACGGCGATTGCCATTCGCACCGCAGTGATGAAAGATGGTAAGGTTCATGTCCAAGCAGGGGCAGGCGTGGTCGCTGATTCTGACCCGATGGCAGAATGGGATGAAACCAACAAAAAAGCACTTGCCATCATCAAGGCTGTAGAAATGGCGTGTGATGGGCTTGAGATTGGGTAATCTGCCAGCCGAACCAAAATCCGCATCAATCAAAGACTGATGCGGATTTTTATTTGACACAGTGTGTTTTTTTTTGATGTTTGCTATTAAACTGCTATTAAAGGCGCTTGGATTTTGTGCCTGTAACAAACAGATCATTACTGTGATTGATGTGGTTTGTGCTATAATTCGCTGACAAGATAAGGGGTTCAGATGCAAAAAGGCTTTACGCTCATTGAGATGCTTGTGGTGTTAGCGATTATCGCTGTGATGGCGATGGTGGCGATACCTGCTTATCATGCGATGATGCAGCGATTCGAGTCCCAAAGTAGCAAACGGCATATTGCCGAAGCGATTCGCCGTGCTAAGATTGAAGCCAATTTACACCAAAAAGACATCATTTTATGCCCTTATGGTGTCAATGAGCAGTGTGATAGACTAGGGCAGGTGGGTTTGCTGGTATTTGTTGATAAAAATAGCAATAACCGCTTGGATGATGCGGACATTGTTTCGATGAAACAGCCGCTTGATTTGCGCTACGGGTTATTGTCCATGCGGGTATCACTTGGGCGGCACTATATCAAATTCATGAGCGATAATGCCAAACCGCGTGGACACATTGGCAATATTCGCTACTGCAACACTGAACAAAACAACAGTCTAAGCCATCTGACGACCATCAATATGCATGGCGTGGTTACAGCCAAATCGGGTGATGTGGTGAGTATTGACTGCGGATAAGAGATAAGATTATGGCGGTAGATTTTTCAGAAACGCTAATTGTTGCAATTTCGGCAACGGCACTATTTGATTTGGCGGATAATGAAGCCAAATTGGCAGATTTTATTGCAACGGACAAAGATAGTGCTGCTCGCAATTTTCAAAATTACTTACAAAAACACGAAAACGAAATCCTGCAAAAAGGCTCGGGTTATCCGCTGATTGAAGCTTTATTAAACCTGAATCAATTTCAGGAAAATCAAGATTATGAAGTTGAATCGCCTTATGTTGAAGTGGTGATTGTCTCCAAATCTTCGCCTGATATGGGTATTCAGGTGCTAAACTCCATCCGTGCTTATGGGCTTGGCATCACCCGCTCGGCATTCATCTCGGGTGATTCGGTGGCGAGTTATATCAAGGATTTTAATGTTGATTTATTCTTAACAACCAATCGTGAAGATGCACAAGCTGTCGTTGATGCTGGTGTCTGTGCTTGTGCGGTGCTTGATACGACGCCTGTCAAGGTGCATGAGCTAGATAGCGAGCAGTTACGCATCGCCTTTGATGGTGATGCGGTGCTGTTTGATGATGCGGGTGAATTGGTGTTTCAACAAGAAGGTTTGCAGGCATTTCATCATCACGAAAGCACCAAAGCGGATTTGCCGATTGGTAAAGGTCCGTATGCTGATTTTTTAATAAAACTATCAAAACTACAAGCCAAATTACCCAATCAAAGCACCGATGCACCGCATAATCCCATTCGCATTGCGCTTGTGACCGCTCGCAATGCACCAGCGGATTTGCGTGCGATTAAGACCTTGCGTGAGTGGGGCGTGGTGGTGGATGTGGCGTTTTTCTTGGGTGGGCTTGATAAGACGGGCGTGCTCAAGACCTTTGCGCCGCACATTTTCTTTGATGATTCGATTAAGCATATCAATGCGGCTCGCTCGGTTGTGCCATCGGCATTGGTGCCGTATCATTCTGAATCATTGCTAAATGGTTTTGAGCAAGCGACTCGTGCGACACATGACACATTGACCCATGTCAAAGAGAGTAAAGCTACCAAAGAGCCAAAGTCTAGCCATGCCAAAAAGAGCAAATCATCATGAAGACAGCATTAAAAGTTGCCATTGTATTGGCTTTGGTGTCATTGCCAAGACGCAGTAGCAAAACACCACAAGCCAAACCCACGCTGCATGACAGCCAAATAGTGAATTGAGCACAACCATGATTCCTAAGTTGATTGATACGCACACGCATTTTGATGTGCCCGAATATGACGATACTCGTGCCCAGATGGCAAATCGTGCTCATCAGCATGGCGTGCGTCATTTGATTTTGGTTGGATTTCTTGCCAAGTATTTTGGGCAGATGGTAGCTACCAATGAGCAAATCAATGGATTGGACGGTGCGCCAAAGTCGCATTTGGCATTTGGCTTGCATCCTTTATATATCCAAGAGCAACAGCATCAAGATTTAGAGCTTCTTGAAAAATTTATAAAAAATCATAGGCCTATCGCCATCGCTGAAATTGGTCTGGATACTTATCCAAGTGAATTAAAAGAACCGAAAACCTTTGCCAAACAAGAGCTATTTTTTGTTGAACAGATAAAGCTTGCCAAGGCGTATGAGTTGCCGATTTTATTGCACATTCGCAAAAATCATGCCGATGTCCTGCGCCTGCTTGAGCGGTATCGCTATGATGCGCATGAGCGTGGTGGTATTGCGCACAGCTTTAGCGGTGGCGAACAAGAAGCCTTAGCCTTTGTCAAACGGGGCTTTAAGCTTGGTATCACAGGACAAATCACCAATCCCAATGCCAAAAAACTGCGTCGTGCGGTGATGGCGGTATTTGCCAAATATGGGGCGGATGCCTTTGTGATTGAGACCGATTGTCCTGATATGATGCCGCTGCCGTGTCAGCACTTGGGGCAGTTTAATGAGCCTGCCAATTTACCCTATGCGCTTGATGAGTTATCAAGTTTATTTAATATTGCTAAAGATGAATTGGTACGCACTTTATGGGATAATAGTTGTCAAGCTTTACAAGTTGATTGGAAATATCATGACCCAAATTGATGATTATGAACGCCGATTTACCGGTGTACGCACACTGTACGGCGATGCGTTTGATAAATTTGCCCATGCCATCGTCTATGTCATCGGCGTCGGCGGTGTCGGTTCGTGGGCGGCTGAGAGCCTTGCACGCACAGCGATTGGCAAGATTGTGCTCGTTGATATGGATGTGCTGGTGGCCAGTAATATCAATCGACAGCTGCCTGCGTTGACGGACACCATCGGCGAGAGCAAGATTGATGTGATGGCACAGCGTATTCGTGCGATTAATCCTAGGATTGAGCTTGAGCTGGTTGATGATTTTTTGACCCCTGAAAATATCACAACGATTTTACCGACAAAGGCACAGGCACAAGCTTGGCTAGCGGATGGTAAGCGGGTGGTGGTGCTTGATTGTGTTGATGATATGGCTGCGAAATTTGCCATCGCCATGCATTGCCGATTTAATAAAATTGACTGCGTCATCTCGGGCGGTGCAGGGGCAAAATTTGACCCAACACGGCTCAAAGTCGCCGATTTGCGTGATGTCACCCAAGACCCACTGCTTGCCAGACTGCGTGCCAAACTGCGTGAAAAAGGTATCGCCAAAGGCGGTAAGGCGAAATTTGGGCTAAAATGCGTCTATTCGGACGAACAGCCGACTGTGAACAAGACCTGCCAAGTGGGGCTAAACTGCGGTGGCTATGGCTCGACAGTGGTGATGACAGCGACGGCGGGCATGGTGATGACTAGCACGGCACTACAGATACTTGCCAAGAAATAAATAAAAAAATTGGGCGTATCACTGATGCGCCCAATTTTTTTTGCAGGTGAATGATTATTCAGCGCGCAATAGGTCGTTTAGGCTGGTTTTGGCGCGAGTTTGTGCATCGACTTTTTTGACGATGATGGCAGCGTATAGGCTGTATTTGCCATCAGCAGATGGTAGACTGCCTGGTACGACGACAGAGCCTGCTGGTACGCGGCCGTAGTGGATTTCGCCAGTTTCACGGTCATAGATACGAGTTGATTGACCGATATATACGCCCATTGAGATGACTGAGCCTTCTTCGACGATGACGCCTTCGACGATTTCAGAGCGAGCACCGATAAAGCAGTTGTCTTCGATGATGGTTGGGTTGGCTTGTAGTGGCTCAAGTACGCCACCGATGCCGACACCGCCTGATAGGTGGACATTTTTGCCGATTTGGGCGCATGAGCCGACAGTTGCCCATGTATCAACCATCGTGCCTTCATCGACATAAGCACCGATATTGACATATGATGGCATTAGGACGACATTTTTGGCTTGATAGCTACCACGACGAGCGACCGCAGGTGGGACGACACGCACGCCAGCGGCTTTGAACTCTTCTTCGCTCCAGTTGGCGTGTTTGGTGGCGACTTTATCAAAAAACTGCAAATCGCCTGATTGCATTGGGGCGTTGTCGTTGAGTTTGAATGACAGTAGCACCGCTTTTTTTAGCCATTGATGCACAACCCATTCGCCGTCGATTTTTTCGGCGACACGGTATGAGCCATTGTCCAGACCTTCGATGGCTTGTTCAACGGCATCACGGATTTCGGCTGATACAGTTTCGGCGGTGAAATTGGCACGGTCTTCGAACGCTTGTTCGATGATGGCAGCTAGATTTGACATAAAATTTCCTTAAGGTTGGTGAAGTGAATGAGTGGATAACTGGTCTTTGAGCCAGCGTACAATATCTTGGTGCACACGCTCATAATCACGCTCATGCAGCGGCTCATGGCGCATATTGGGATATAGATGCACCCGCACATTGTGGACATTGGCACGGATGAGAGCTTGTTGTAGCTGTTTGATGTCAGTGCCTAGATTGCCAACGGGGTCATCTTTACCACTGATTAACAGCACAGGATAAGTGCTGTCCATCATCGCATACCAGTCGCTTTGGCAGGCTCGCGCGATGAGCGCCTGCAAGGTAACAAAGCCATTATTGGTAAAGCAAAATCCGCACAAGGGGTCAGCTTCAAAGGCTTTGATGGCATCCAGATTTTCGCTAAGCCATGCAAAAGGCGATGCGCTAATCGGTGAACGCAGCTGGCTAAGTAGGTATTGATTAAGTAGATAGCCCATGCGTTCGTTGGTTTGCTTGGGTGCTAGGCGGTTTAGGATGCTAAGTGCACCAAGACTTAGCTGATTGATGAGTCCAAAGCGGTTGCCCGTACCCATCAAAATCACGCCATCAAAGCTTGTGGCATGATGTACAAGCACCGTACGCACGATGAATGAGCCCATCGAATGACCCATGATAAAGTGTGGCACGGTGGGGGCTTTTTCTTTGAGCTTGTCCGCCATGATGATGACATCTTTGCACAGTGTCTGCACAGGGTGCTTTTCGTCAAAAAACCCAAGCTCGTATTTGTCCTTGGCCGTCTGACCATGCCCCAGCTGGTCATAGGTCGCAACCAAGATACCCTGCTCGGCAAGGTACTTGGCAAAGGCATCATAGCGACCGCTGTGCTCGCTCATGCCATGCACGATGAGCAGGGTGGCTTGTACATCGCCTGTCGGCTCATAGAACCGATGGTGTAGGCGATGGACTTGGTTGGATGATAAAATCACGCTTTGCATGAATCACCTGTGATGCGATTGATCAATGGATAGCTTGTGGATTAACAGCCTGTTTTGCCTTCGGCTGCCAATGCCTTGGCACTACGCACAGGCGGTGGGCAGTCTTCGCCATAATATTGACGATCGGCAAAGTAGCTTGAGCGTACCATTGGGTTCGCCCAAATATTAAAAAAGCCAAGCTTTTTACCGTATTCGGTATAGCGTGCGAACTCATCAGGGTGCACATAGCGATCAACTGGCGCATGGTTTTTGCTTGGTGCAAGATACTGACCGATGGTCACGATATCGACATCATGCGCTTTTAGGTCGTCAAGTAGGGCATAGACTTCTTCTTCGGTCTCGCCAAGCCCAACCATAAAGCCGCATTTGGTTGCCACATCAGGACGGCGTGCTTTGTAGTCCTTGAGTAGGTTCAATGAATGTTGATAGTCTGAGCCTGGGCGAAATGCCTTGTATAGGCGTGGCACAGTTTCGATATTGTGGTTAAAGACATCCGGTGCGGTCTCGGTCAGCAAATCTAGTGCAATGGCTTCACGACCACGAAAATCAGGCACAAGAATCTCAATCAAGCAATTTGGGCTAAGTTTCTTGGATTCGGTGATGACTTCGACGAAGTGACCTGCGCCGCCATCTTTTAGGTCATCACGATCGACGGATGTGATAACAGCGTATTTTAGCCCAAGTCCCAAGATGGTCTCGGCGGTGTGGCGTGGCTCATCTTTGTCCAGTGGGTTCGGTCTGCCGTGCGCCACTTCACAAAACGGACAACGGCGTGTGCAGATATCACCCATAATCATAAAGGTTGCTGTCCCATCGCCAAAGCACTGCGGTAGGTTTGGGCAGGCGGCTTCTTCGCAGACGGTGTAGAGCTTTTGTTTGCGTAAGGTTGCCTTGATGCGATCGACTTCGGCAGGGCTTGAGAGCTTGACGCGAATCCAGTCAGGTTTTTTTGGGGTTTCGACCGTTGGGATGACTTTGATTGGGATGCGAGCCACTTTATCATAGCCACGCAATTTTTCGCCTTGAACGGCTTTTTTTGGGGCGGGTTTGGCTTCTGGGGTAAAGGTTTGGACAGTCATGGCTTATCCTAATTGTATGATAGCTAATTTGATAGATGGTTTTGCGATAAACAGTTTTAAAAATTATCGTGTAAAAATCGTCTTATTATACGCCAAATTGCCAAAAATAACACGCACAAATTGGCATTGTCTGTATCTCGGGGCAAATGTCAAAAATGCAATCAGTGTGAAATAAAATGTCTGGCTGATTTGAGTGGATTCATAGGATTGACGGTCATTTATACTTACAATATACTAAGTTGCAGAGAATAAATCAATCAAGGTGGTGATGATATGCAAGCATTGGTGAATGCGTTGATCTTGGTGGTGGTGCTTGCGGTATTTATGCTGTCTGTCCGATGGATGCCGTGGGTACAAAAGATTTGGATAAAAAACGGCAAATGGCACACTTGGCGATTTATGCTGCTAATTATGTCATTGATCATTATCCAAAATATCATCACAAACGCGTTTGCTAAGCCAATCACGGCGTGGCTGACAACACAAGGCATAAGCTTTGGGGCGGCATATGCTGTCTATGCGCTACTGGTGGTGATGGCTGTGATGTTGAGTCAAAATACTTCTAAAACTTCTCAAACATCTCCAAAATGGCTGAGCGTTGGCATTAATGTGGTGTTATGCATATTAATGCTATCAATGCCATTTTGGTCGTAATATTATGTAAAATATGCATGATTATTTGCACTGATTCAACATATTTTGATAACTTTTATCATCATTTACAAAATAAATGTTGGTTATGGCAATAGATTTTTTGAATTTATAATAATTTTGAGATATTATTAGAAGTGGAAACGCAACGCCAAAAAATTGGCTTGTGATGATAAAATCTCTAGGCACTTGGTTAGGCATTTGCCGACGACATCAAGCACCGAATGGGATGGTTTTGAAAACAAGAGGAAGTGATTATGTTAGAACAATACAGAGCACATGTCCAAGAGCGTGCCGCATTGGGCGTACCGCCACAACCATTGACCGATGCACAGACAGCGGATTTGGTGGCACTACTAAAAAACCCACCAGCTGGCGAAGAAGCATTTTTGGTGGATTTGCTAGAAAACCGTGTACCTGCAGGTGTTGACCAAGCTGCCTATGTCAAAGCAGCGTTCTTGTCAGCGGTTGCCAAAGGCGAAGCGGTATCACCACTGGTCTCAAAAGAGCGCGCTGTGTATCTACTAGGCACGATGCTAGGTGGCTACAATGTTGCACCACTCATTGAGCTACTAGACAATGCTGAACTAGGCGGTCTGGCTGCTGATGCACTCAAAAAGACACTACTTGTATTCGATGCATTCCATGATGTCGAAGAAAAAGCCAAAGCGGGCAACGCCAACGCCAAAGCTGTGCTGGAGTCATGGGCGGAAGCTGAATGGTTCACCAGCCGTCCTGATGTCCCAGAAGAAATCACCATCACTGTATTTAAAGTGACTGGCGAAACCAACACTGACGATTTGTCACCAGCACAAGATGCATGGAGCCGTCCTGACATCCCACTACACGCCAATGCTATGCTAAAAAATGAGCGTGACGGCATCAAGCCTGAGCAACCAGGCGTGGTTGGCCCACTAAGCCAAATCAAAGAATTGGTCGCCAAAGGCAATCCTGTTGCCTATGTGGGTGATGTTGTTGGTACAGGTTCAAGCCGTAAATCAGCGACCAACTCAGTGCTATGGTTCTTTGGTGATGACATTCCACACATTCCAAACAAGCGTGATGGCGGTGTGTGTCTAGGTGGCAAAATTGCACCAATTTTCTTCAACACGATGGAAGATGCAGGTGCATTGCCAATCGAAATCGATGTGTCTGATATGAACATGGGTGATACAGTTACCCTAAAAATCGACCATGCGACAGCAACTGTGACTGCGGTCAAAGATGGCGCACAAATCGCTGAAACCAAGCTAAAAACCCCAGTGCTGCTAGACGAAGTGCGTGCAGGCGGCCGTATCAACCTAATCATCGGTCGTGGCCTGACTGCCAAAGCTCGTGAAGCGCTAGGTCTAGCACCATCAACGCTATTCCGTGCACCAGAACAACCTGCTGACACTGGCAAGGGCTTCACCCTAGCTCAGAAGATGGTTGGTCGTGCTTGTGGTCTGCCAGAAGGTCAAGGCGTACGCCCAGGCACTTACTGCGAGCCTAAGATGACTACCGTTGGTTCTCAAGACACCACAGGCCCAATGACTCGTGACGAGCTAAAAGACTTGGCTTGCCTAGGCTTCTCATCAGACCTGGTGATGCAGTCATTCTGTCATACCGCTGCTTATCCTAAGCCTATCGATGTCATCACACATCACACACTACCTGATTTCATCATGAACCGTGGCGGTGTATCACTACGCCCAGGTGATGGTGTTATTCACTCATGGCTAAACCGTATGCTACTACCTGATACCGTTGGTACTGGTGGCGACTCACACACTCGCTTCCCAATCGGTATCTCATTCCCAGCAGGTTCTGGTCTTGTGGCGTTCGCTGCAGCGACTGGCGTGATGCCACTGGATATGCCTGAGTCTGTACTTGTGAAGTTCAAGGGCAAAATGCAACCTGGTATCACCCTGCGTGACCTAGTCCATGCCATCCCTTACTATGCAATCAAAGAAGGCGATTTGACCGTTGAGAAAAAAGGTAAGAAAAACATCTTCTCAGGTCGTATCCTAGAGATTGACTTGACCGAGATGGAAAATGACTTGACTGTTGAGCAAGCATTTGAGCTATCAGACGCATCAGCAGAGCGTTCAGCAGCAGGCTGTGCGATCACTGTCTCTGAAGAGAAAGTAGCAGAATACCTACGCTCGAACATCGTCATGCTAAAATGGATGATCGCGGAAGGCTATGGTGACGCTCGCACACTGTCTCGCCGTGCAGAAAATATGCAAAAATGGCTGGACAACCCAAGCCTAATGAAAGCAGACCCAGATGCAGAATACGCCAAAGTGTATGAAATCGATCTGTCTGAAATCAAAGAGCCAATCCTATGCTGCCCGAACGATCCAGATGATGCTAAGCTACTATCAGAAGTTGCTGGCGACAAGATTGATGAAGTATTCATCGGCTCGTGCATGACCAACATCGGTCACTTCCGTGCCGCAGGTAAGCTACTGTCAGAAGTCCCTGCAGGTAGCCTATCTACTCGTATGTGGATTGCGCCACCAACCAAGATGGATGAGCGTCAATTGATGGATGAAGGTTACTACAACACCTACGCTCAAGCAGGTGCTCGTACCGAAATGCCAGGCTGCTCACTATGTATGGGTAACCAAGCGCGTATCGCTCCAAACTCAACGGCGGTTTCGACTTCTACTCGTAACTTCCCGAACCGTCTAGGTCAAGGCGCAAATGTTTATCTGGCATCAGCTGAATTGGCGTCTGTGGCTGCGGTACTTGGCAAGCTACCAACTGTTGAAGAATATCAGCAGTACGCAGGTAAGCTTGACAATATGCAAGCAGAAGTTTACAACTACCTAAACTTCGACCAAATGGCAGATTATACTGGCAAAGCAGACAAAATCAATGTCGCTCAGCTAAGCTAATCGACCTTATTGGTAAAAACACCGCCATCGCTATGATGGCGGTGTTTTTTTTGGCTTTGATAAGAGCTTGATAAGGCGAACGGGGGTTGTGGTGAGAGTCAGTTGGTGTGATGACGATAAGTTTCGGCTAAATCATCGCCCACCATAGCCGAGCGTGTAGCGACCATAGGGGTGTGATGCCGGTAAATCGCTGAACGACTTGCCTGTCTTTGATGATGATAAATGAGGGCGTTACTTGCCCTTGCCAAGCATCAAAAATCCGCCCATCCATATCATGTGCCACCGCAAAATCATAGCCGTGATTTTTCATAAACTGATGCACTTCATCGGCTGTGCCTGATTGGATGGCGATGGTCTGCACAGGGTAGGTTTGGCTGATGGCTTGGACATTGCCACTGGTGATACTGCACACACCGCACCATGTCGCCCAAAAATAGATAAGTACAGGCGACCGATGGCTTTGTTGTAGCACGGCAGGCGAGATGCCAAGCTTTGTGGATGTCTCAAGCGTGCTGACTTGGGATAGTGGCACGGATGTTGGCGCACGCCAATAATTCACCACTGTATAGATGATGGCAAAGATAAGCACATAGCTGACTAAGGTTTTAATCCATTTCATGATAAATCTGATGGCTCAATAAAACAAAAGCCCTGACGAGCAGAGCTTTTGGGGGTGGATAAGATTAATCAAAAATCTTGCCCGGATTGATGATGTTGTTCGGGTCAAAGATGGCTTTGACCGCTTTCATATACTCAATCTCGGCAGGCGTGCGGGTGTAGGTGAGATATGGTTTTTTGGTCATGCCGACACCGTGTTCCGCTGAGATTGAGCCTTTGTATTTTTTGACCGTGTCAAAGACATATTGGTTCACGGTTTGGCATTTTTCAAAGAATTCATCTTTGGTCAGATTGGCAGGCTTTAAGATATTTAGGTGCAAGTTGCCATCGCCGATATGACCGAACCAGCAGATTTCAAAGTCAGGGTAGTTATCCTTAACAATCGTCTCAATATCGCTGATAAAATCACCCAAGTGGCTAATCAGCACCGATACATCATTCTTGTACGGAGTGAATACCGAGATGGTCTCCGAGATAGACTCACGCAGTTTCCACAGCTCGTGCAGCTGACCGACGCTTTGGCTCATCACGCCATCGACAATCAAACCTTCTTCGGCACAAGTTTCAAAGACGCTCATTGCAAGCTCAAGCACTTCATCGTTCAATGCTTCAAATTCAAGCAAGACATAAAACGGCGTTTCGCTCTCAAACGGCGCTTTGGTATGACCTGCTTCGATGACTTTGGTCACGGCAATGTGGTCAAAAAATTCAAAGGCGGTTAGGTTTAACGCCTTACCAAATTTATCAAGCAAACCAACCACGCTATTAAAATCAGGCACGCCAAGCACCATTGCGGTTAGATTGACCGGCTGTTTTTCAAGCTTAATCAGTGCTTTGGTCACAAAGCCAAGCGTACCTTCAGCACCAATGAACAGATGACGAAAATCGTAACCGGTGGCATTTTTTAGCATACCGCCGTTCAATTCTAGGATATCGCCTTTACCGGTGACGACGGTAAGCCCTAGGATTTGGTTGCGAGTCATGCCATAGCGGATGACCTTGATACCGCCTGCGTTGGTGCCGATGTTGCCACCGATTTGGCTTGAGCCACTCGATGCAAAATCCACGGCATAGTATAGGTCTTTTGACTCGGCAAATTCTTGTAGGGCTTTGGTGACGACACCAGCTTCGACTTCGACCATGCGGTCAGCTTCATAAAATGTGCCGATTTGGTTCATCTTATCAAAGCTCACCACCACTTCGCCAAAGGCAGCTACCGCACCTGCTGACAGACCTGTGCGACCACCGCTAGGCACGAGCGCTGTGCCGTGCTCATTGGCTAGGCGGACGATGGTAGCGACTTCTTCGGTGGTCTTTGGAAATAGCACGGCTGTGCAGTCCACTGCAAAATGCACGGTCCAATCACGACCCCAATGGGCAGTGCTGTTGGCATCGGTTTTGATGGTAAGTGATGGCAGCTCGCTACTTAGGGCGGTCAAAAAAGCTTGTGTGGTCATGAGGCTTCCTTTGGTGTATGGCTTGGGAAATTTATTAATTATACCTTATCTATGGCAAATGGGGTAGCTTATCCTGCCAAAATAATCCCAAAATAATCAAAGAAATGAGCACCGATGTGATGCCCATTTCTAATGAATGTTTGTTGATAAAAAGTTATCAGAGTATCAATCAAACACAATGCCCTGTGCCAAAGGCAATTCTGATGAATAGTTCACCGTGTTGGTTTGGCGACGCATATAGTTTTTCCAAGCGTCCGAGCCTGATTCGCGACCACCGCCAGTTTCTTTTTCGCCACCAAAAGCACCACCGATTTCCGCACCGCTTGTACCGATATTGACATTGGCGATACCGCAATCGCTACCGCTAGCACTCAAAAAATACTCCGCTTCTTTGACGCTATCACTAAAGATACATGATGATAAGCCTTGTGGGACATCGTTTTGAAGATTGATGACTTCGTCAAAATCGCTATAGCTCATCACATACAAAATCGGTGCAAAGGTTTCGGTCTTGACCGCATCAGTTTGGCTTGGCATCTCAATGATGGCAGGCTTGACATAATAGGCATCAGGGTGGGTGTCCGCAAGCACTCGCTCGCCACCTGTCAGCACGCCACCTTCGGCAATGGCACGGCTGATGGCGTTTTGCATGGCATCAAAGCTGTCTTTGTCAATCAATGGCCCAACGAGATTACCTTGCATTGGATTGCCGATACTCACGCTGGCATAAGATTTTTTGACACGCTCAAGCACCACATCTTTGATACTGTCATGGACAAACAAACGGCGTAGCGTGGTACAACGCTGACCTGCCGTACCCACCGCCGAGAATAAAATCGCCCGCACCGCCAACTCCAAATCTGCACTTGGGGTAACAATCATGGCGTTATTGCCGCCAAGCTCAAGTAAGCACTTGCCAAAACGCTCGGCAACTTTTGGGGCAACCATGCGACCCATACGAGTACTACCTGTGGCACTCACCAAAGCGACATCATGGCTTTCCACCAATGCATTGCCCACATCAGCTTTGCCAAGTAGTAGTGCTGATAGGCCTTGTGGTACGGCGATGCCTGTGCTTTGGGTGAATTTGGCAGCTGCTTTTTCAAACAATGCTTGGCAAGCGATGGCGGTCAGTGGTGTTTTTTCGGATGGTTTCCATACTACTGAGTTGCCACACACCCATGCAAGGGCAGCGTTCCACGACCATACCGCTACAGGGAAATTGAACGCAGAAATCACACCCACCACCCCAAGCGGATGCCATGTCTCACGCATATGATGGCTAGGGCGTTCTGATGCGATGGTCAAGCCGTACAGCTGACGAGATAGACCAACTGCAAAATCACAAATATCAATCATCTCTTGGACTTCGCCCAAGCCTTCGGCGGTGATTTTACCGGCTTCAATTGACACTAAAGCACCCAAATCCTCCTTATGCTCACGCAATACTTCGCCCAAAATACGCACCAATTCACCACGCTTGGGCGCAGGAATCACTCGCCATGCGATAAAGGCAGCTTTGGACTGTGCGATAGCCGTGTGGGCATCATCGGTAGAATGCAGGGCGACTTTGGCAATCTCACTGCCATCAATCGGACTATGGACGGCATAATCACCGTTTAGATAGGTATCTGGGACGCCCATTTTGGCAAGTAGGGCTTGGGTTTGATTGGCTAAAGACATAAAAACTCCTTGTAAGTTACGGTTCGCTTGATACGAATAACTTATCGTGTTTTGCATAAAAGTGCAACCGTGGATAATTCATACACTCATTCCTAGCTGGAATGGTGAAAGGGTATGAACTAAAAGCGACTACAATCTCTGCAAACACTCTACCAATGATTGATCCATCATCGCTTGATAGAGCGTGCATTCATCATAGACGGTTGTGCCCAAATCACGCTCAAAGGCGGCTTGGTTGGATGCGCCATCATAGCCTGATTTGGCATCGTCGCCTAGATTGGACTGAAAAATCCCTGCTGCTGACACAGGCAAAAAGTCTTCATAGACAATCGGTTCAGGTCGCAATACGCCATTACCCAGTAGCGTTTGTACCGATTTATCGCCCATATCTTTGCTGGCAAAATCGTCGCTTAGCTGATAATAAAAATACGCCAAACCCTCATCATACAGCGTCTGATAGTCGTCGGGAAATGCAACGAAACTCTCCGATAGTGCCTTGTAATACGCATCAGGGTCTTTTTCGGGTGTCGTAGCAAGATTGGTTCGTGCTTTGGCAAGTAGCTCATCGTACAGCGTGCGACCCTTTGGTGTCAAGGCAATGCCACGCTGTTCAATCTCGCCAAATCGTGCGGTATGACTGCCAATTTCTTCACCGTCGCCTGTAAAGGTAATCGCTTCATTGAGTGCCTTAAAGCTTGTTTGGCGCAGCAAAATCGGGCAGTTGCGGCGTGGTGGTCCTTCGATGATTTCTTTGGCGGTGATGCCACGGCGACCCATTTCGTCTTGTACTGCGTCAATATCTAGCGTGCGCGGCGTTAGGTGATTGATGTGCGGACCATAAAACCCTACCACATCGGCAATCAAGCGATGTTGGGATAATAGCTGTTCATAAAACGCCTTGGAAATGGGCGATGTTTTGTGCCATTGAAAGGTTTTGATGGCTTCACTGACAAATTTATCAGCATCATCAGCGTTCAGTCCGCCGTCTTGTTCGCATTTGTCAATCAAAGCTAGTACGCCATCGCTAAAAATTTGGCGGTTTTGCAAGGTTTGTAGGGCGGTATCACGCAGTTTGTCATCGTCAATGAGCTCTGGGCGTAGTAGCGAGCAAAACACCCGAAACGGACTTATCTGTAGCTCGGCACTGTCAATGGCACGAAACGCCGTTGAATGTACGGGCACACCCGCAGGGGCAAGGTCATAATAGCCCACAGGATACATCCCCATCACCGCAAATAGCCGACGCATGGTGGCAAGCTCACTTGGCAGTCCCAAGCGAATCGCTCCATGACGCTCCAAATCAATACGAGATAGCTCGCCTGTATTGCTAAGGTGTTGTTTTAATTCACTATCTTTGGCAAGTGTATCAGCATTGATGTCCGCCACCAAGTCCATTAAATCTTTGTACAATGGCACTTCGGTTTGGTACATCTTTGACATTGCTAGCGAAAAGGCGTGGCGAATATCAGCTTTTGGGATAAATTGACTCATAAAAAACTCCATTTATTGATTAGCTAATTGACAATCATCAAGACAATTAATGATAAATTTACTGAACAATCTCATCAGGGATACTTGCCAAGACATCTTTTAAAATAGTCAAGCCTTCATGCAAGGTTTCCATCTCAATGGTCAATGGGGGCAACAGGCGGATGATATGGCGATATTTGCCGCTTGGCATGAGTAATAAGCCTTTGTCTCTTGCGGTAGTCAGTACATAGTCCATGACCTTAGGATGCGTGCCGTATTTGGGGTGCTTTAGGATGATGCCACGCATCGCACCAATGCCTGTCAAGCCTGCCACCCAGTCGCTGATACCGTCTTGTTGCCAAGTGCTGATGGTCGTCTCAAGCGTGTCGGCGTAGCGTTTGGCATTTTGCCACAGCGTATCATCCGCCATAATCTCAAGCACCGCCATCGCAGCAGCGCACGCCACAGGGTTGCCCGAATAAGTCCCACCAAGACTGCCTTTAATCAGCCCTTGCATGAATTTATCCCGCCCAACGACCGCCCCAAGTGGCATACCGCCCGCCATACTTTTGGCAAGTAAGAGTATGTCAGGCTCAATGCCTAAATGACTAAAGGCAAACGGCGTGCCTGTACGCCCAAAGCCTGCTTGGATTTCATCAAAAATCAGCACAATGCCATGCCTATCACAAAACGCACGCAGATACTTGGCAAGCTCGCTATCCATCACGGCAAACCCGCCTTCGCCTTGTACAGGCTCGGCAATCACCGCACCGATGTTTGCTATATCTACTTCAACGCTAATCAGTCGCTCAAGCGCATCAATCGCCGTCTGAACGCTCACGCCTGTATCACGGCTAGCAAAAGGAATGTGATACACGCCACTTGCCAAGAGTCCCAAGCCTGATTTGTAGGGGGCGACTTTACCATTTAGATTCACTGTGCCAAGCGTACGCCCATGAAATGCCCCATCAAAGGCAATCACGCCTGCTTTGCCTGTGGCTTGGCGGACGATTTTTAGGGCGTTTTCGACTGCTTCAGCACCGCTATTGGTGAGCATGACCGATAAATCATCATCAATCGGGATGATGTCAGTGAGTCGATTAATGTAGTCTGTATAAAGGGTGTGATAAGTGGCGTTATAAGCGGCATGGGTGAGCTTGATTGCCTGTGTGGCGATGGCATTGACAATGGCAGGGTGGCAATGCCCAAAATTAAGCACGCCAATCCCACCAAAAAAATCAATATATGCTTTGCCGTCCGTGTCCCATACACGGGCATTGTTGCCATGACTTAGGGTGATGGGGTGGACGATGCCCATGCCATCGGGCAGATGTACTGGTGTTGCCATGATACTTCCTTATACAAATACACAAAAAATTCAATCATGATGAGTGTAATAAGGGTATTTTGGCAAGTTTGATTCAGTGCATCAAACGAATATTTGGCGGTGGGGTATTCTGTTTTGTCATGGCAAGATGGCAAAAAAACATGGCGATGTGCTGACAGGACACATTATCCACTGTGCTGCTTCAGATACTGATGAATCCAATCAAGCATGGTGCGTACCTTGTGGCTATGACCAAGCTCGGTGCGATACACCATATAGTATGCGCCACGACCTGCCATTTGGTAGGGGTGGGCTTGGATAAGTTCGCCTTGGTTAAGCTGATTTTTGACAAATCGCAATGGCACAAGCGCCACACCACAGCCTAGCTTGGCGGCTTTGATACAGGCATTAAAAGTATCAAAACGCACGCCCATCAGTGCCGTATCGGTAGGGTGATTTTGTTCGGCAAAATATTCATACCAAGCACGGGGGCGGGTGCGTACTTGTAATAGGTGTGCTGATGCCAGATGTGATAAGTCATTGATTTTATCCAAATAATCAGGCGCACAGACCGCTACCGAACATTCATCAAACAGCTTCACCGCTTCCATACCTGCCCACACGCCATCGCCATACACAAAGCCCATGTCGATATTATCGCCGAGTAGAGCACTGGCTTGTTCGGCAATGTCTAGATGGATGAGTGGATGCGCTTGGCGAAAGCCTTTGAGTGCAGGGATGAGCCACTGCGCACAAAAAGTTGCGTGCGAGATGATGTGCAAGGTATCGGCTTCAACACCATGTGCCATCAGATTGAGCGTAGAGAGTTCGAGCTGTTGTAGGATGTTTTGGGCATCGTGGTAGTAGGCTTGACCGGCAGGGGTCAAAAATAGCCCCGAGCTTGAGCGGTGAAACAGCTGAACGGCAAGCAGTTCTTCAAGTTGAGCGACTTGCTTACTCACCGCACTTTGGGTCATGTGCAGCTCTTTGCTCGCACGAGTGAAGCTAAGATGACGAGCGGTGCACTCAAAGCACTGCAAGGCGGTGGTGGATGGATAACGGCGGTAGTTGAGCTGGGTCATGGTGGCGATGGCAATAAGTTATGTCAATTTCACATAGAATAGCATACCGCCACTTGCTTTCACAACACACCCAAGCCAAATGACGACATCACCGATTCATGAACTCATCAGTTTATTGTTTTGCTATTGATAAATGCAGGGTGTGCCAATACATTGATGTTGTATTTTGCTATTTTATGATTTGGCAAGCCCAAGACAGCCATAGGGGGCTGATAATGACTCAAGCAACTAACCAAAATACCAAGCTCTCCATCCTAAACCTAGTACCCGTCCGCCAAGGTCAGACCAATAAAGACGCCATCAACAGCATGATTGCACTTGCCAAATTTGCCGATCAGGCAGGCTATCATCGCTACTGGATCGCCGAGCATCACAACACCCGCTCGCTAGTGAGCTCAGCAACTCAAGTACTCATCGGTCATACGCTGTCGCAGACCGATCGCATCCGTGTCGGCAGTGGTGGGGTGATGCTGCCCAATCACAGTCCGCTGATGGTCGCTGAGCAGTATGGGACGCTTGCGACGATGTATCCAGATCGTGTGGATCTGGGGCTTGGGCGAGCACCAGGCACCGATCCCAAGACCGCAGCGGCGCTCAGACGCCATGCACATGATATTTCGCATCAGTTTCCACAGGATATTGCTGATCTGCAGCGATATTTTGGTGATGATGCAGTACAGAGCGATGTCAAGGCGATCCCCGCCATCGGCACCCAAGTTCCGCTGTATATCCTAGGCTCGAGCACTGACAGTGCATATTTGGCGGCACGGCTTGGGCTGCCTTATGCCTTTGCCAGTCACTTTGCGCCAGCGCTGATGCCCGAAGCGCTGCATATTTATCGCACTCACTTTGCGCCATCGGATACGCTGGATGCGCCGTATGTCATCATCGGCTGTAATGCCATCGTCGCTGACAGCGATCAGCATGCTGAATATCTGGCGACGACACAGCAGCAGTCATTCTTGAATGTCGTGCGTGGTCGGGGTCAGCCGATGCAGCCGCCTGTCGATGATATGAATGCCATTTGGCTACCGCACGAAAAAGCCGCTGTGATGCACATGACCGCCTGCTCATTCATCGGTGGTCGTGATACCGTGAAGGCTCAGCTACAAGCATTCCAATCACGCTATCAAGCCGATGAGCTGATGGTGATGAGTCATATTTTTGACGAAAACTTACAACAAAACAGCTATCAGATGCTGTATGATATCGTCCAAGATCTCAATCAGACTGCTGAAGCTGATTTGAGTAGTTAATGCTAAATTGTTTTAATGATTTAATAAATTTAAAATAACAACCAAAATGATTTTTATAAATCTTTTATGATCAATTAAAAAGAGAAACACCATGCCAAGCTTTCGCCATCTACACACGCCATTTAGCATCAAAAATTTAACGCTCAAAAACCGCATCGTCATGCCACCGATGTGCCAATACCAAGCTACAGACGGTATGCCGAACGACTGGCATTATGTGCATTATGTTAGTCGAGCCATTGGCGGCGTGGGCTTGATTATCGTTGAGATGACCAATGTTGCGCCAAATGGACGTATTTCGCCACGCTGTCTGGGGCTTTGGAATGATGAACAAGCTGACGCATTCAAGCGTATCGTCGATGGCGTACACGCCCAAGGCGCCAAAATCGGTATCCAAATCGCCCACGCAGGGCGTAAGGCGCAAGACTGCCCAGATGCCATCGCCCCTAGTGCCATCCACTATGGCAAGCTTGACTATGAAGGGCAAAACCTAATCACGCCAAAGGCAATGAGTGTGCAGGAGATTGATGATACCATCGCCGCCTTTGTGGCATCGGTGCGTCGTGCGGTGGCGGCAGGCTTTGATGTGATTGAGCTACATGGCGCGCATGGTTATTTGATTCATCAGTTTAGCTCGCCTAAGTCCAATGTGCGTGATGATGAATATGGTCAAGATAAGTTCTTATTTGGCGAAAAAGTCATCCAAGCGGTCAAAGCTGTGATGCCTGCTGATATGCCACTGATCATCCGTATCAGCGCCCAAGAATACGGCGAAAATGGCTACGACAGCGACTATGGTGTACAGATGGCACAGCGGTTTGCCAAAGCAGGCGTTACCCAACAACTACCAGAAATACTAACTTATATCACTAAACACCGATAATTTATATAAAAACCACTTACCATTCTAATACCAATGTTGTAATATATAGTTATATTCCACTATTTACTACTATTCATTAATGTACACCTATAAAGATTTGACCAAACCGACTTATCGTCCATCAGAAGTCGCTAAAATGCTTAATATTCATTACAATACTCTGCGTCTTAAAGATATTGACAGTGGCGGTACTCTGTTTGAACGCACCGATGCAGGTCGTCGCTATATGACCAAAGATAAGCTGGTTACTTTGTTAAAACAACACCGCTTATGGTATGAAGTTGCCAATACCGATAAAATAGACATCGTCTATGCTCGTGTATCATCGCATCAACAAAAAGAAAATGGTGACTTAGACAGACAAGCTGTCAGCATCTTAGAAGCGATTGGGGATTTAAATAATCCTATGGTGATTAAAGATGTTGGTTCGGGTTTGAATGATAAGCGTAAAGGCCTATTAACCTTAATGGATAAAGTGGCATCTGGTGATGTATCTCGAGTATGTATCACCTATAAAGACCGCCTTACCCGCTTTGGATTTAACTACCTAGAGAAGTTCTGCTTAAGTCATGGTGCTAAAATCGTACTGGTTGGACAAGAATATCCCAAATCTGCTCAAGAAGAGCTTGTACACGACATGATGAGCCTAATGGCATCATTTAGCGGTAAGCTGTATGGTATGCGTTCTCGCCACAAAAGCCAAGTAGAAGATTATCAATTAGACACCATTATGACAGGTCTTGATGATGAGTGACAGTTATTCATTTGCGCAAGATAAGCTTGTGCTGTGCAGTAAAACACTACTACATCCTAAGCACAACAAAGAAGTCATTGCATATCTTGACGCCCAGCGACGAGAATATGCATATATTCTAAGACGCACCTTTCATGCGTTTAATAATGCTGATGCAGTATACTACCGCATCCAAGATAGAATAACACCCAATCATGGCATCTTAATTAGTGAATATCGTAGCTGGATGCAAGATGAGTACAATATCAGTTCAAGAACCGCTGATGCTATCATTGGTGAAGCTCGTGGTAAAATTGCATCCGTCAAAGAACTAAACTTGATTAATCTATCCGGTTTAAAGCAAGGATTGGCTGATTTAAATGAACGGTTGGATGAGAAAATAGAAGTCCTTGCCAAATTACGTAAAAAGGTGTTGGACAAAACAGCAACTACCAAACAACTTGAAAGCTACCAAAGAAGCAAACGTGCTATTTGGCAAATCAAACAAAAAATCAATCGTGTTAAACAAAGTATCGCTAAGCTTGAAAAACGCATTGATAGTGGCAAAGTGAATGTTTGCTTTGGTTCTAAAAGCCTTGCTCGCAAATCGACGGGTACCGATGCCAGCAAAAGACATAAAACTGCGTTTCTTGACCATCGTGATGGACATATGATGTTCATTGGGGATAAGAACCACAAATCCTGTAATCTTAATTGCCAAATGACCATGATTTATGATAAAGGCATCTACCAATTCCAACTGCGCAAAGATTTTGATTATAAAGATGCCAAAGGCGATGATAAATATGTGTTTGGACAGGTGAAATTCCACTATCTGGTGGATGAAATCAACCAAGCCTTGCAATATCGACTGGAGAACAGTGGCAAAGACAGCACTAGACCTTTAGGTCAAGCTTTAACTTACAACTTTGTTTATAAAAACGGTCGGTATTATATGGTCTGCGTCATTGATATTAACTGCAAAAATATCACCGATGACAAACAACCTGTTGTCGCCAACTGTAGCAAAGGTGTGATTGGTATTGATTTTAACAAAGACCATTTGGCGCTATCGTATGTTGATAATAACGGTAGGTTACTTGGTATCCAAAAGATTGACTATGAGTTACAAAGTAGTGGTTTTAACAAGAACCAATTTGCGCATATCGCAAAAGAGTTAAGCCAGCTTGCTCAAGAAAAGCAAATGGCATTGGCGATTGAAGATTTAAACTTTATGCTTAAAAAACAGAAGGCTAAATCTGCTCAAGGTCAGTCTGATATGGGTAAACGGTCTTATAATAAAATGCTTCACAGCTTGCCATACGCCATGTTTAAACGCTGTATGTTGAGCAGAACCGCAAAAGATTCTGTGTATCTGGTAGGTGTAAACCCCGCCTTTACCAGCCTAATTGGTAAAATCAAGTTTGCGCATATGAAGCTAAATGTCCATATGTCAGCGGCATACACCATTGCAAGGCGAGCCTTAGGATTTAAAGATAGGTACACTAAACAAGAAGAAGATGCTTATGACAAACTACAAAAACAGCTCAAAGAAAACACCAAAAAACAAAAGAATATCGCCAAATTAGCCAGAGAAGTGCGATTGGCAAAACAACTTCAAACAAATAACAGCTTAGAACAACAGCTACAAGCTGTGTTCTAAAACCAAACCATCAGCAAGGACAGTCCAAGCACTAGATAGCAACAGACCGCAACCTTGCTCATGTTATCAAGCAAACAACTGACTGAGAATTTACTTGAAATTCAACAGGAACGGTTTGCTACGGGCTAACGGTACAAGCCTTGACCTGCAAGGGTCTAAAAATCCCATTGTGATGTAATGTTATGATGTTGGGTACCGTGGATATGATTCATGTCAGCGGTGGCGGTGATGGTGTGCTTACCAAGGGTCATCATCCAGCCTTTGGCGCAGGCTATCAAGTGGGCTTGGCTGATAAAATCAAAAAAGCCACTGACCTGCCCGTCATCGCTGTGGGTATGCTTGATGATGCGCTGGTCGCTGATTTTGTACTTGAGTCGCAACAAGCCGACCTAGTCGCCATCGGTCGTGGGCTGCTCAGAGACCCGCATTGGTGGCTAAATGCTCAACAGAGATTGGGGCTAACAGCACAACAAATGCAAGACTTGCCACCGTCATATGCTCGTGGGTATTGAGCATTACTGATAATAAACTGATGATTAACAGGATAATTAAACCATGTTCCCAAAATTTGCCAAAATCACGGCAGGTTTTGGGAATTTTATGACTTTTGGTAATCCTTAGTGGCATACTCGGAATTTTTTGGTATAATAAGAATAATTTTCCCAATATTTCTCATACTTTTTAAAAGAATCACACAGGCAGCCGATGATGAGCCAAACCGCCAATCAACCTACTTCGCCAACCAAAAAAGCCGAACTGCTTTGCCCAGCAGGGACATTCAAAAATATGCAATACGCCTTTGCCTATGGCGCAGATGCCGTCTATGCAGGGCAGGCGCGTTATAGCTTGCGTGTGCGTAATAATGACTTTGATGAAGATAATCTGCGTCGTGGCATCGAGTATGCACACAGTCTTGGCAAGCAGTTTTATGTGGTGGTCAATATCCAAGCGCATAATGCCAAGCTTAAGACCTTTATCGAAGACATCCGCCCTGTGATTGAGATGAAGCCTGATGCGCTCATCATGTCGGATGCAGGCATGATTATGATGGTGCGTGAAGCATTTCCCGAGCAGGCGATTCATCTGTCAGTGCAAGCCAATGCGGTGAACTGGGCGACGGTGAAATTTTGGAAACAAATGGGCGTCAGCCGTGTCATCGTCAGCCGTGAGCTGTCAATGAAAGAGATTGAGCAAATCATCGCCGAAGTCCCTGATATGGAAATCGAAGTATTCGTGCATGGTGCGCTGTGCATGGCGTATTCAGGTCGTTGCCTGCTGTCAGGCTATATCAATAAACGAGATGCCAATCAAGGCACTTGCACCAATGCCTGCCGCTGGTCGTACAATACCTACAAAGCCACCGAGAACGAAACCGGCGACATCGTCCCTGTAACCCAAAGCACAGACACTGCGCAAGTCTTTGTGCCAAATCAAACAAACGACAGCAACGCCATCGGCACAATTAACCTAAATGGCGATATGGTGATGGGTGATGACTATGTCGAAAAGCCATCAGATGAAGTGGTGCTCATCGAAGAAGAAGGCCGCCCGGGCGAGCTGATGGCGATGTACGAAGATGAGCATGGCACTTATATCATGAACTCTAAGGACTTGCGTGCGGTGGAGCTCGTACCTGATTTGGTCAATATGGGCGTACATTCGCTCAAAATCGAAGGGCGTACCAAGTCGCACTACTATGTGGCACGCACCGCCCAAGTCTATCGCCGTGCGATTGATGATGCAGTGGCAGGCAAGCCATTTGACACCAGTCTCATCACAGCACTGGATGGGCTTGCCAATCGTGGCTATACCGAAGGATTCTTGCGCCGTCATGTCCATAGCGACTACCAAAACTATGAATACGGCTCATCCAAGACCGATCATCAGCAGTTCGTCGCCGAAGTCTCTGCCATCAGTGATGAGCGACTCACCCTAGAAGTCAAAAACAAACTGATGGTCGGCGACACCATCGAAATCATGACCCCGCAAGGCAATATCACCTACACACTTGATCAGATGTGGAACAAAAAAGGCGAGCCAATCGATGGCGCGCTGGGCTCTGGCTGGATCTGCCAAATTATCAATCCATTCAAAGATATGGATCATGATGTGCTAAAATTCGCCCTAATCATGAAACAGGTTAATGAGCCGATTTATACATGAGTGATGAATTAACCGAGCTATTACAAGCTGAAAAATCTAATCCAAACGACGATCAGTTATTAAGCAAAATCGCTTTTTATTATCTTGCTAATCCTGATGGTCGCAAGGATTTGGAATATTTCAAAAAGGCTTATGAGGCTAATCCAAATATCAAAAACACCCATAATTATGCTTTTTGGGCATATTATGAATATGGCGAAACTGACTTGGCTTTACCGTTATTTAAAGCGTTAATCGCCAAAAATCCAAAGTCATTTTATCCATATATTGTGTATGCCAACCTTTTGTTTTCACCATCGGACTATAGCAATACTGCCAATATTCAAGCGATTAACAATCATTCTGATTTATTGATTGAATTATATCAAAAATCTATAATCTTATTTAATAATACGCCACAAGATTATCAGAATAGCCATCAACATGAGCTTGCTTATCTTTATAATAATTTAGCTAATTTTTATGTCGCTCAACAGGATTTTACAAAGGCTGATGAGTGTTATAATCAAGCGATTGATATATTTTCTGATATGTTGCAAGATAAGCATTCTTGCCTGAATGATGAATCTATCAAAGATTATCTTTGTTCAATTGCTTTAAATAAAGTGCGTTTAAATGTCATTAATAATGACTTAGCAACCGCCAAGAAATTTTTGGTATTGGCAGAAAGTTACAATACTGACTCCCGCTTGGATATTGCTTATTGTTATGCGCTGATGGGTGATTATCAACAATCTTACCAGACGCTAAATGGGAAATTTAATTTTCATTTTAGCTGGACATGGCTTTGTTATGCCATTTGGCAGACAGATATGACTGCGTGGCAAGCTTATGTAAAAGGCTTGATTGATGCAGAAATGGTGCAAATCCAAGAATATCAAGATGAGTTGGCAAATTGTAAAGACAGTGAAAAACAAGACATCCAAGACACCATTCAATATCATCAAGATGAGTTGGCTCAAATCAGCCAATTTATAGATACACCGCCTACCCCCGAGTTGTCTGCAAAAGAACAATGCTTGGCAGATTTGCATTATTTTTATAAGTGTTGGCTATTGGGCTGTGAAAATTGTCATAATCTGACCAATGATGACAATGAATGGATCGGCGCATAATTCGGACAAATAAAAGACGCTAAAACATGGCACTAAAAATCACCACCGACTGTATCAACTGCGACATCTGCGAGCCAGAATGTCCCAATGATGCCATCAGCTATGACCAAAAAGGTCAAAAAACCTATGTCATCAATCCCGACCTATGCACCGAGTGCGTGGGCTTTTATGACGAGCCGACTTGCGATAAGGTCTGCCCGATTGATTGTATCATCAAAGACCCCGAGCGTGTCGAGTCACCCGATGAGCTGATGAGCAAATATAAAACCATTTGGAATAAATAAAACCTATTATCCGCCTGTGAATCACTGTATCACAGGCTTTTTTTGTGGCTTATTGATAGCCAAACATCAATCTTAATACATCTATAAATACAAATAATTCCCATTTATTTTATCAAATAGTACCAATTATCATTTACAACTAAGAATTATTCTGCTAAAATTCATTTCCGTAGCGTTACCAAACTCACGATAGTCTTACTGCTTTTTGGGTTTTGTGGTGAATGTGTATCGTGATGTGTTTGGCTACTGATTAACCATGATAGAGGAAATTATGAAAAAATTTGCAAAACTCCCCCTAAGTTTGGCTGTCATGAGTGTATTGACAACCACCACTTTTGCCAATGAGCAAGCCATCGAACAAGCTGTCGAGCCAACGGTGGTGTTAGAAGGCGACACGATTGTCATCGACCGTCAAGGCACTAAAGTTAAGACCAATGTGGTCACTGCTCAAGAAAAAGATGAGAGCACCGAGACCAATCTGCGTGGCTTGCTTGAAGAAGAACCTGCGATTGATATCGGTGGCGGTACCGGTGCATCGCAGTTTTTGACCATTCGTGGTATGGGTCAAAACTCTGTGGATGTCAAGGTGGATAATGCCTATTCAGACAGCCAAATTCTGTATCATCAAGGCCGATTTATCCTTGATCCATCATTGGTGAAGATCGTCAGCGTCCAAAAAGGCGCAGGATCGGCATCAGCAGGTATCGGTGCGACCAACGGTGCAATCATCGCTAAGACGCTAGATGCCAAAGATTTGTTGGCTGATAGCGACAAGGATTATGGCGCTAAGATCAATGCAGGCTACTCAAGCAATGATGGCTATAACTATGGCGCCACTGCCTTTGGTCGTATGGGCAATGTTGATGCATTGGTCTCGTATAATTTTAAAAACGAAGAGAATTTCAAAGCTGGTGATGGCTATGTCAATGGCATCGATGGCGAAGATTATGTGCCATACAGTGCGCTTGAGACCACCAGTTACTTGGCAAAAATCGGCGCAGATCTTGGCAAGCATCGCCTAGTACTTAGCCATATGAAAGATGAACAAGCAGGCGTGCGTACCGTGCGTGAAGAGTTTTCGGCATTTGGCGCTGATGTACAGCCGAGATTGAGCTTGGCTCGCCAAGCACCTGCTTATCGTGAGACATCACTGAGTAATACCAACCTTGAATGGACTGCCAAGGACTTGGGTCTAAGCTTTGTCAATGACATCACTGCCAATGCTTATCTGATGAAAAATGAGCGCTATTCGGCCGATGATCGTGGCTGTGGCTACTGTGGCTATGGTAATGCATCTGCCTATCCTGACCCAGTTGAGACCACCACCGAGATTGAAACCAAAGGTGCGAATATCAATTTTGATGCCTTGGCGGGTGAAAATACTGTCGTTAAGTATGGTGTGAACTATCGCCATCAAGAAATCACCCCAGGCAACATCAATCCTAGCATCATGACGCACACGCCAGAAAAGAGCGACACAGGTGCTTATGTTGAGATCATTGGCGATGTGGGTAATCTGACCGTTACCGGTGGTATGCGTTATGATCACTTTGATATCACTGCCAACGATGGCGTCAATGCGACTGGTGGTAATCTCAACCCAAGCCTAGGTTTGATTTATCAAGCGACACCAACGCTAAGCTTTAGTGCCAACCACAACTACGCTACTCGCAGTCCACGCCTGTATGATGCGCTGATGGTGGGCCGTGCTCGTGTGTCAGTCAATCCGAATATCAAAGCAGAGCGAGCTCGCAATACTGAGATTGGCTTTAACTACAACAATGGTAACTTTGGTCTAGACGGCACTTATTATTGGCAAAAAGTCAATGATGTCATCGTCAATCCACAAGACAGACACGAAAGTGCAGGTCAGCGAGAAGCGGTGAATGACGGCTATTCTAAGAACCATGGCTATGAGCTTGGTGCATCCTATCGCCAAGGCGGTCTGACTGCACGAGTTGGTGTGGCTGAGAGCAATCCTGAATACTTCTTGAGTTCTACAAGTGAAGTAAACCCTGAGTTTGCTGTACCTGTGGGACGCACTTGGACGGCATCATTGGCATATCGCTTCGCCAATCCAAATCTAGAAATCGGCGTGCGCAACCGTACTGTTGAGGATTCAGAAGATGCTGTTGTCGCAGGTGCAAACATTAGCTCACGCCCTGGTTATAGTGTAACTGATGTGTTCGCTAACTGGAAACCATATGGCAATGATAAGATGAATGTCAATTTTGCTGTAAACAATGTTGAAGATGAATTTTATTATCCACATTCACAGCGTGCCGCAGCAACGACCTATCCAGGCGTCGGCCGTGAATACCGTGTGGGTGTGAATTATACTTTCTAATTCATACTGATTGTTTTCTCCACCAAAAAAACGCCCAAGCAGATATACCTACTTGGGCGTTTTTCTGTATAATTAAGAAGTGAATCAGATGTTGAAATTAAGTGTATCTAATGATGATACAGCTTATCACACACTTAACATTTAGGCTGATTGGCGGATAAAGGTGCTGACTTGCCTGCTTAGAATCTGCCATAGCTTGGCTTGTGCGCCAAGACTACCCCAAGCGTTATGTGGGGTGAATAGCACTCGTGGATGGTCTTTGATGCCAAGCAGTGCATCATCATTGGCAAATGGCTCATCATCAAAGACATCGGACGCATAGCCGAGAATCTGCTGTTGATTGAGCGCCTTGACAATGCTATCACCATCCACCACCGCACCACGAGCGACATTGACGATCAGCGGTCGCTTGGTCATCTTGGCAATGGTGTTATCATTGATCAGTCGCAAGGTATCATCGGTCAAAGGGCAATGCAGGCTGATGATATCACTGTCAGCGAGCACGGTGTCAAAGTCAGTATAATCAGCACTGCGTGGCGATTTGCCTTGTCGTTCGGCGTATAGCACAGTCATGCCAAAGACACGGGCAATCTCACCGACACGACGACCAATATTGCCACTACCAATGATGCCAAGCGTACGACCTTGTAGGTCATAAATCGGCTCATCAAGCAAACAAAACCGTCCATCGGCTTGCCATGTGCCATCAGTGGCAACACGATGATAATGATTGAGCGCACGCATGGCAGACAGCATCAGCCCAAAGGTATGCTCGGGCACGCTTGCCACCGAGTAGCCGGCGACATTATACAGCTGTACGCCATGCTCATCGCAGGCTGTCTTGTCCACATTATTCATACCTGTGGCGGTCAGTTGAATGAGCTTAAGCTTAGGCAGGGCACTGATAACATCACGAGTGATCAGTACTTTGTTGGTGATGATGATATCGGCATCTTGACAGCGTTCGATGATGGCGGCGGTGTCATTTGGCGTGGCGTCATAGACTTGATAATCGCTGATGCCATCAGGCGTGGGTAGAGTGATTTGTGCCGAAAAAGTCGCTCGATCCAAAAATACAGCTTTCATGGTTTATCCTTATCATACAAAATCTACAGATGGGCGTGATGGCATTGTAGCATATTTTGGTGAATAAGCCATGAATGGATAAGGGGTTGAAAAATTGCCCAAGCGTACAAATTTTAACCATCAACTAAAGAAAAATAATGCGAAAATCGCCAAACTCAAGTAAAATATAAGGTTTGGTGTTTTATAACAAATTCGTCCAGTTGCGAAAAACAATAAGAGCAAGTCAATGAGTGAAAATTTTGCCATCGGTCAGCGTTATTTATCAGACAGCGAAACCAGTCTAGGGCTTGGCGTTGTCATCAATGTTGATGAACGCTGTGTGCACATCTTATTCCCCCAAAGCGAAGAAACCCGAGTCTATGCCAAGGCATCTGCTTTGCTGTCTCGTGTGGTGTTCTCGGTGGGTGATAACATTACCGACCAAGATGGCAATCAGTTCACCGTCGAGCGCTGTGAAGACATCGCAGGCGTGATGCGTTATCATCTGACCTGTGGCAAGAGCCTGATGGAGACTCGCTTGGCGGCGAATATCACGCTTGCCAAACCACTTGAGCGACTGCTCGCTGGTCGTATCGAAGGGGCGGATTGGTATGAGCTGCGCCAAGATGCACTGCGTATCAATGCGATGCTAAGCCGTCATCCCTTGCGTGGCTTGATCGGCGCTCGTGTGGATATCATCAAGCATCAGCTGTATATTGCTCATGAAGTTGGCAAGCGTCTATCGCCACGCGTGCTGTTGGCAGATGAAGTGGGTCTGGGTAAGACCATTGAAGCAGGACTTATCATGCATCAGCAGATTTTGACCGGCAAGGTCGATCGAGTGCTTGTGCTTGTGCCTGATAGCTTGCAGTATCAATGGATGATTGAGCTTAAGCGCCGTTTTAATTTGGATTTTGCGCTGTTTGACTTGGTGCGTACCGCATCCATTAAGGAACACAACCCTGAGCAAAATGTGTTTTTGACTGAGCAATTTATCATTGTTGGTATTGATTTATTGCTTGACCATCATGACCTGTATGAGCAGGCTTATGCCGCAGGCTTTGATTTGCTGGTCGTGGATGAAGCGCATCATTTGCATTGGGATAGCGAGCAAGGCGGTAATGATAAATATGAGATGGTGGCGGATTTTGCTGCCAATATCGCAGGCGTGCTACTCTTGACAGCGACACCAGAGCAGCTAGGCGTGGAGAGTCATTTTGCTCGCCTAAGACTGCTTGATCCACATCGCTTTGATGATTTGGATGATTTTATCGCTGCCCAAGATGCCTTTGCGGATGTGGCGATGGTGGCGACACTGCTGATTGATGGTCAAGAATTATCCGAAAAGCAAATCCGTGCCGTGGCAGGTTTACTTGGCTTTGATGAACCTGAGCTTGCTGATATCAATGCCAATGAGCGACTGCGCACCCATGTGATTAATGAGCTGCTTGACCGTCATGGTACGGGTCGTGTGCTGTTTCGCAATACCCGTGATAGCGTTCAAGGTTTCCACGGGCGCATGAGTATTCCTTATCCACTGCCACTGCCTGATGCATGGAAAGGTACGCACTATACCGATGGCAAACTGCGTGAACAGCTGTGGGGCGAAGAAAATCACCCTGACGGCTCATGGCTTGAGACCGACCCTAGAGTGTCATGGCTGATTGGGCTATTGCGCCAAGAGCTGAAGCACAAAAAGGTACTGCTGATTGCTCGCAGTGGGGCGACGATTGAGAGCCTAGAAGCCGTACTACGCTTGCACGCGGGTATCAAGACGGCGATTTTTACCGAGCAGATGAGCTTACTTGAGCGAGACCAAGCGGCGGCGTATTTTGCTGATGATGCGGGGGCGCAGATTTTGCTGTGCTCGGAGATTGGTTCAGAAGGGCGCAATTTTCAGTTTGCCCAAGATTTGGTGCTGTTTGATTTGCCTGCCAATCCAGATACGCTTGAGCAGCGCATCGGACGACTTGACCGTATCGGTCAAACTGCCCAAATCCGCCTGCACGTGCCTTTTGTCATGGGGACTGCCCAAGAGCGTCTGTACAACTGGTATGATGGCGCATTGAACATTTTCCATCAAATCAGCCCAACCGCTCAATCTGTCCAAGAAGCCTATATCGCTACGCTCAAGCCATTACTTGAAGGTGGGGAGAGCGAAGAGAACCGCACAGCGCTCATTGAGCTGATTGCCGAAGCTGCCATCTATCGTGGACAGCTCGAAGCTGAGCTACAAGCAGGGCGAGATCGCTTGCTTGAGTATAACTCATGCCGTCCAAATGTCGCCACACGCATTGAGACTGCCATGCATGAGCTTGATAACAACAAGCTATTACCTGTGTTCCTAGATCGCTATCTGACCGCAGTCGGTATGGATTATAGTGTTCAGCGTGATGGCTCGTGGATTATCCATCCTGTTGATGCATCCGAAGTGGACATCGAAGGTATTGAGAGCCTGCCGATTGATGAAGATGGCATGACTTTGACCTTTAGCCGTCAGCAGGCATTGGCTCGTGAAGACATGGAGTACATGACTTATGAGCATCCGCTGGTGCAGGCGGTGCTTGAGATGGTGCTGTCAGGGACTTTTGGTAATACCCAAGTCGCCTTGCTCAAATCATCTGCCTTGCCAAAAGGTATGCTACTCATCGAAAGTCAGTATCGTATCGAAGCCATCGCTGCTAAGTCATTGAATTTATCCGCTTATTTGCCGCAGCAGAGCCTAAGAGTGTTCCTAAGCGAGCGTGGCGATGACTTGACCAAAGTCGCCACCACCGACAAAATCATGCCACTGATTGACCGCCTTGATAAGCCAAGAGCGCGCCAAGTGACCAAAGCCCGTGCCGCCATCATCGATGCTCGTGCCCAAGATGCCAAAGCTCGTGCTATAGCTCAGCTCGATGAGATTAGTGCACAGGCGATGAGTGCCTTTGGGGAATATATGGATAAAGAAATCGGGCGTCTGACCCGCTTACAAGCCATCAACCCCAATGTGCGTGATGATGAGATTATCGCACTCACCAAGCGCAAAGAACAGGGTCTGTCAGCACTTGCCAATCTATCGCTCGTGCCTGATAGTATCCGAGTGCTGGTGGTGGTCTCGCCTGAATAACGCATGGCGCTGATGCCATGCTCATTGTGGTATTGATGAATAAAACGGATTGATATGTCATTTGCCAAAGTACATACTCGCTCGGTCATCGGGCTTAATGCCCCGCAGGTCGAAGTCGAAGTGCATTTATCTCAAGGTTTGCCTGCCTTGACCATTGTCGGCTTGCCCGAAGCGGCGGTGCGGGAGAGTAAGGACCGTGTGCGTTCTGCACTCATTAACTCAGGCTTTGAATTTCCCAATCGGCGCTTGACGATTAATCTTGCGCCAGCAGATTTGCCAAAAGACGGCTCACGATTGGATTTGCCGATTGCGCTTGGGATTTTGGCAGCCAGTGGGCAGATTGATGATAAGATACTCGATGGCTTTGAGTTTATTGGTGAATTGGCATTAAATGGTGAGCTGCGCGCCATCACAGGTGCGCTGTCTGTGGCTCGTGCGATTAAAAATATGCCCGATACTAGACAGCTAATCGTACCGACTAGCAATGCCATCGAAGCTGCCAAAGTCGGCGGTATCACCGTGCTATCAGCAGATACGCTAGCATCGGTCTGTCGCCACCTAGATGTGGTGTGCGGTGTCAATCGCAATCAAGCGGATTTATTGCCCATTGCGCCCACCCCTGAATGTGGTGAAGTCGTCAGCTATCAGCAGGATTTGGCAGATGTCAAAGGTCAGCACCATGCCAGACGAGCACTTGAGATTGCCGCAGCGGGTGGACATTCGTTATTATTCAAAGGCACACCCGGTTCGGGCAAGACCATGATGGCATCTCGCTTGCCAAGTATCTTACCGCCACTCACCGACGCCGAAGCGCTCGAAGTGGCGAGTATTTATTCCATCGCAGGTGTGGAATATCGTTTTGGCGAAAGACCTTTCAGGGCGATACTGCAGGGAATTTCACCAGCTGCATTGATTGGCGGGGGTGGCGGTTCAAAGCCAAAACCAGGTGAAATCACGCTTGGGCATCATGGAGTTTTGTTCATTGATGAGATTTTGGAATTTGACCGTAAAGCACTTGAAATGCTAAGACAGCCAATTGAGTCAGGTGAAGTGACCATTTCTCGTGCTAATACCAAAGTTACTTTTCCTGCCGATTTTCAGCTGATTGCAGCGATGAACCCTTGTCCTTGCGGTTATCATGGTGACCCGTCGAACCGCTGTGTCTGCCGTCCCGAGCAAGTCAAAAAATACCAAGAAAGGCTTTCAGGACCGCTGCTTGACCGTATTGATTTGCACATCACAGTGCCGGCATTGCCGATTGATGATTTGCAAAATGCCCCAACAGGTGAGCCATCGAGTGTCGTGCGTGAGCGAGTCATCAAGGCACGGCAGATTGCCATCGCTCGTCAAGGTAAGGCAAACTATGAGCTGACACCGAGCGAGCTTGATGGCGTTGCCAAGCTTGGCGAGCACGAACAGCAGATGCTCAAGCTAGCAAGCGCACGGCTCAACCTATCAGCACGCAGTTATCATCGTATCTTGCGTGTGGCTCGTACCATTGCTGATTTGGCAGGGGCTGACATGATTGGCAGTGCACATCTTGCCGAAGCGCTAAGTTATCGATAGTAGTATTGGGCTATCGATAAGTCGCTACAATCCACGATACCAGCCCAGCAAAATCATCAAAGGCAGCATCAGGCTCGCTTGAGTCTATCGGCTCGCCATAGTTATAGCCATAGCGTAGCGCCAGTGTTGTCATACCGCACGCTTTGCCTGCTTGGATGTCGTTTTTTGAATCACCGACCATGATGGCATCATCGATGGCGACGCCGAGCGTCGTGCAGATATGCTGTAGTGGTGCAGGGTCAGGTTTTTTGGTGGGTAGGCTATCACCGCCTAGCACGACATCAAAGCTATCTGACCAGTCCATCGCACCCAAAATCCCCGCCAAAAAGCGATACGGCTTATTGGTGCACAATGCCAAGCGAAAGCCATTGGCTTGTAGCGTCGCTAGTCCATCATGCACGCCAGCATAGGCGGTGGTGTCATTGGCGATTTGACTATATTCAGCTAAAAAAATCTCATGCGCATCATGCACCGCCTTGTCATCACTTGGTGCATCATGATGAGTGAGCGCACGGGTAACGAGATTATACGAGCCATTACCCACCCAGCTTTTGACCGTGTCGATGGCGACCGCAGGCAAATCAAGCTTGGTCAGCATCCGATTGACCGCCGTCGCCAAATCTAGCGCGCTATCAATCAGCGTCCCATCCAAATCAAAAATAATGACTGATTTTGACATCACATTCCCCCTTTTTTTGTTGTGCCTTATCTTGGTTTATCATCTGCTTAGTTGGGTGGCGTGCTTGCTAAATTTAAAATTACACCGTTTTGGCTAAAGGTGCGACCGCTCTGCACGATTTTTTGTCAAATTTATCAAAAATCCACCCAAAACTGATTGTAACATATCCGATGGCATTTGGCGAAATTTGCCTAAGTGAGTAACAATGCTCAAATTTTCGGCGATTTTGATGGTTTTTTTGGGGCAAAGGGGCAAAAAATTATCCAATAAAATCTTTGACAGCAATAATTTACCAAAATCGTGCGATTAAATTTGCCAAAAAAATCTTGCCAAACATCAAAAATCGCCACCAATTTCCCAAAAATCCCCAAAAATTTGCTAAAATTGATTAAAATTTCATCAATTGGCGATGACTTGTGCCAAATTGCCTGTCAAAGTTGCGCAAAAGACGGGTCTTGGCAGAGAGTTTTGACACAATTTGTTGCATATTTGGGTAGAGTGTTGCTTGGCATACCCCAAAATTTGCAAAACTTTACACAGAACACTCAAAACACGCACAGTCAGTATGAAATATTTTGTTACTATGAACCCATCGTTTGAGATGACACGATTTAAAACTTTTTCAATGTGGCATCTTAATTAACCAACTCACTAAGGAGAAAAACGATGAAAACTCTATCTAAAGCACTACTAGCACTATCAGCATCATCAGTTCTAGCGATGAGCGCAAACGCAGCCATCAGCTATGGCACATCAGAAGCAGCACAGCCTTATGTTGGTGTTAAAGTTGGTACAATCGACGCTGACCAAATCGACGGCAATGTGACTTCATACGGTGTGTATGGCGGTTACAACTTCGACCAAAACTTCGGCGTAGAAGCTGAATACATGGGTTCTGACACCAAAGATTTTAACATCGGTGCGACCCCTGTTGAAGGTGATGTAAAAACTTATGGCGTCTATGGTACATATCGTTATAACTTCAACAACACCCCAATCTATGCCAAAGGCAAACTGGGTGTTGCAAAAACTGAAGTGAATGTTGAAGGTCGTAACAGCTCAAGCTCTATTAATAGCAACACTGACGAAACTGGCATCGCTGGTGGTGTGGCTCTAGGCTACAAGCCAACGGCTAACTTCGGTGTTGAGCTAGGCTACAACTACCTATCATCTGATGCAAACATGGCAGCAATCGGTGCACACTTCGCATTCTAAGCTAAGTACTGTAACGCTCTAAAAAGCACAAAAACAATCGCTCATTTAGTTGGGCGATTGTTTTTTTCATCAAAGCAAGCCTAAATCAATCATCATGCTACCAGATGGTAAAATCAGCATAAAAAAGCAAGCTCAAGGCTTGCTATCGAGAATGACTTACAGGGCGTTTTCGTCAAATTCACCAGTGCGGATGCGGATGACTCGTTCAAGTGGCGTCACAAAAATCTTACCATCGCCAATCTTGCCTGTATTGGCAGCTTTGATGATAGCTTCGATGATGGCATCGGTCATCTCATCACTGCAGGCGATTTCGATTTTGATTTTTGGCAAAAAATCCACCACATATTCTGCGCCACGATACATCTCGGTATGACCTTTTTGGCGACCAAAGCCTTTGACTTCGGTGATGGTAATGCCATTGATACCAATCTCAGATAGGGCTTCACGGACATCGTCGAGCTTAAAGGGTTTGATGATAGCAGAAATCAGTTTCATAACTCTAAATCCTTGGCAGTTGGCTAGATTTTTTATTATATAGCCAAATTTGCCAAAAATCCAACGCTTTGATGATTTTGACCATCAATTCAGCGTGTGCAACGCTTAGCCAAATGAACTCATTACGCTTCACAATCTCAACACGCCACGCCCAAAACCTGCTACAATAAGGCAGTTTTTGTATCT
>NZ_CAMCBS010000009.1 GCF_945873075.1 uncultured Moraxella sp.
TCGCTGTGTCGTCGTCAGTGGGTGCGTATTATACGCTGTTTTGGTGGGGAGTCAATAGCTTTATTCTGATATTTATTATTTAGTTTATAACTCTTTGAAATTTAATGATTTATTTTTTTATTTATGTATTTACATTGTGCGTATTTTTGCTTATACTGTTCAAAATTTAATCAAATGGAGTTGATTATATGTCGCCACATCCTTTTTCTGACTTTGACTTTTCTAAACTTAAGCAATCTGCGATTGATTTTGACAGTCCTATCGCACAGTTTCTTGCTAAGCGTATGCTGTTTAGCCCATCCACTGATGGCAGTTTCTCACCCATTGATTTTCCCACAGGCATTGGCAAGACTCATAACTCAATGTTAGTTCTGTTGGAATTTTTACTCTATCGGGTGCAAAGACAACTTTATCCCAATACCAATCATAATAGCTCTTATCAACTTCAACTACTGCCCATATATCTCACCAATTCAGTTGATAATGTGCGCGATGCCTTTGAGAAATTACACTCTCTAATTCGGGCTGATAATCGCCTAACTACTGATCAGCAAAACTGGTTGATAGATCAAACTGTGCTACTGTCTAGCAATACCAATCATTTGCTTAAACTCATCGAAACAGACCGCATTAAAGATATTTTATCAGATCTTGGCGTACATCCATCTAAGCCACTACAGGATAATTTTAAAAATATTAACATTTGGTGCAGTATTATTAACTCTTTGGAATCAGATGCCAATAAGGGTGCTGCTGCAACGATGCTACAAAATTTACTAGAGCGTACTTTCTCAGCAATCCATAACACAATCTCAAACAGCGAGCATCTACAAAAATCCCTACTATCTAAAAGTCAGCAGCGTGCTTTATCCGAACTTTACCCCGCTTTGCGGATTGAAAATTTTCAAGCGCTTGCAGTTTTTATGACAACGACGAAATTACTGCATGGAGCAAAATTACCTTTTAAATCCCAATACAGTTTTGACCAAAACATACAGCGCCATCTGTTATTGATTGATGAAATTGACCGTCAAAATGATGAAATTACAAGCTTTTTATGCAAACAATCATCGGTGGATTTATTAAAACTCGTCCAAGAACTATGCTCTAAATTGCCTATTTTTGAACCGCCACGACTACCGATCTATCAAGGGGTGAATGAAATTTTTCAGGCATATTATCAAAAACTTTTACCTGTCAGTAATCGCTATCGTCTAACTTACAGCTTTCGTTTGCATGAAAAATTAACAGACCCGCACACGCCTGCGCTGTTTACAGATTTTTATACTACGCACTTTTTTAGCATCAACCAGATGCTTTGGGTGTATTTTGATGACGAAAGCCAATCCAATGTTATTTTTGATCAGCAGTGCTTTGCTCCTGATAATTTGCCCGATCATCACTATCCACTGTATGAGCTATTCAATCTTTTAAGCAAATTAGTCGCTCGGGATTTTATTTATGCATTACAAAATGCCTGTCGCCGTCTAGCGGCAAATTCTGCTGACAAGCATCTCGATGACAAAAGCTTATTTGATGAAGGCTTATTAGAAAACCTTGATTTTTATTTATATCGTCAGCGTTTACTTAAATTTTATCATCTAGATACAGTAGATGAGCTTATCGAACCGTTACTCGATTTGCATCACAAAAAGCAAAGCTCAACTACCATCAAAGATGGTAGCTTTCATACAGCGGGCTTTGCTTTGACTCAGATTTTGACACCGCTTAATACTCGTGATTTTGTCAGTTTTCATACCACACAATTTGATGAATCGCCTACCGCTATGCTCGCTCGTTGGATCGACAGTGGTGCTGGCATTATTGGCATCAGCGCCACAGCAAATAATCAAAGCGTCGTGCACAATTTTGACATTGATTATCTCAAACGGCGCATTGGTGATAAATTTTTGATTGCACAAGATGATGAAAAAATCGCCATTCAAACACATTACAATCAGCTGCGTAATTATCAGCAAATCAAGCTTGACTATCAAGCCATCACAGGCAATGCTTTGCAGTTTGTTCGCACGCATCACTCTAGACTCTTGCAAACACCGATACCGCCAAATCGCCTAGATGAGCATTTGGTTATACAGGTTGGGAAAAACTTATTATATGGCAACAATATTGATGATGACCGCTCCAAAAATGACAAAACTCGTCAAATCATACATTACCTAACTTTACTTGATGGCTATCAGCAAGCCATACAAGCATTTGTCAATCAACATCACACAGGCAGTCGCTATATGATGCTGATGCTTAATCGCTTTTTAAATACTGAAGAACAGCGCTGCTTGAAAGATTTCATTAAGCAAATTCAATCACAAGCCAATCACAAGATCCATCTACACTTTGTCAATGCCAACTACCTAAAATCCAATAAATTCAATCAAAATATTAAAAATATCTTAACAAATACTACCGATAAGGTCATTGTCTTTACCACTTATCAGACATTGTCATCAGGTGCCAATCCTGACTATCGGCTTCATGCAGACGATACAGATTGGATTTGCACATCAATCTTGGCTGATGATGAACCAACTTGCGACATTGATACTATGTATTTGGACTCGCCCACTCATCTGATTAGCACGCCATCGCCAGATGATGAACATCCACATAGCTCAAGACTAAAATCACTCGTGCAGGCCATGACACTCAAGGATGCAGGTAAAATCAGCCAAGATGCCTGCAATGGTTGGGTAAAAAACATACTCAAAGGCGACGCCAGATCTTCCCAATCCATCAAAACACATTGTTATAGCGCAACAAATAACGCTAACGGTGACTTCACCCATGCGCTATGCCGACAAGTTGAACAAGCAATCGGTCGCATGAACCGCAGTGCGTATAAACGCAAAAATCCGCTGATTTTGTACGCCGAAGAGCTTGGTGTACGGCTTGCGCAAGCACCCATGCCGTCACACATCACCACACATGAATATCTTGGGCTGATGACTCATTGCCATCAGTACACACCGCCATCAGCTGTACAGGATTATACACGCCTACGACTACAGACCAGAGCAAGCAATAGCACCATTAAGCATCACGCTTGGATTAATAAGCATTTACAGCAATTTAGCAGAATATGGCAAGGTGAGCTCACCGGTAAGCAGGCACAGCAATATATCCATCAGTGGCATACACTGCGTGACATTTGTCTAACGCACCCAACAAATATCACTCCCGACAAGACGCTTTATCAGTATTATCTTGAGTTGCCTGAACCTGCTGGCGAATACACTTATTTAGGAAATCTTGACAAAGATACCATCACGGGCGAACAATTCTTTTGTGATGATAAAAATGCACAAAGCATCAGTGCAAACAGTACATGCCTAACTATACTCATGCAAAATGAGATTATCAAGGCGTATTTTGAAAAGCATGGCTATGCGACCACATGGCAAGATGATGCCAAGTTTATCCTAACTCCAATTTTGGTCAATAACATATATAAGGGCGCATTAGGTGAAGTTGCCTGCAAAGCAATTCTAGAAGCGCATGGCTGTCAGTTTCTACCCATGCCTGATGAGTACTTTGAGTTATTTGATGCCATCATCATGCATGGCGACAAGATGGCTTTTATTGATTTTAAACATTGGGACATAGATGGATATTTAGCCCAAACACAGTCCCAACGAGAGCAAGATCTTGCTCACTTACAACAAAAGCTTGAGTTTATTGCCCAGCACATTCACCCAAACCCTAATGCCCAAGATTTACCAACTCGGCTTATCGTCTGCAACACTCTAGCAGACATCAACAAGTCAGCACACAGCCATCTTGATGGGCGCATACTTACCATTGCCGCCTTGCTGGATGAACGCACTGGTAACACCAACCCACTTGCTGTGGCTGAAATTCTGCACTTTTTGCAAAAATAAGTTTTGGAACAATCGGCAGATAATAAACTTTTTTTGGGAAATATCATGAATCAGCGCATTTTTACCAACCTAATCAAACCCACCATCCACCACGATGTCATTATGGCAGATTTTGTTATTTATCAAGTAACTGTGGACAATTTGCAGGATAATTACCGAGAAAAAGTTAGCAGTATTAAACAACAGCTATCACCAATTGCACTCATCAAAGCAAGCGATCAGCCCAAAACATTCTTTGCGCTGACAGCTCAGCCTTTGACCCATCACTCATTCAAGGACTTTACCGTAGCTCGCATCACCACCATCGATGGCATGCCATTACTTGACTGGGTACGGCTAGTTTTTCGCACTTTAACACTCAATAAATACCAAGCCACAATGCCCGATCAACCTGCGCCCGTCGTCTGCGAATCAGGGGTTTATTACTGTTTTCATCATGAATTGCACCACAATCATCTGATCAGCCGTGCTCATGAAGTTGATGCACAATATTTAACTGGCGATGAATCACAAGTGGTTTTGACCGTACGCTCTGTTTGCTTTACACCAAGACAATATTTCGCTAATCGTCATGACTATCAACAAAAAATCGCCAAATTGCCAAGTTTTGAACTTGCAAACTTCGGAGAAGTAACACATATCGTCAAGCATCAAAAACCCAAAGTCAAGCAACAAGAGTTGCAAGCGATTTGCAATAACAGCACAGACTACATCATGCGTGCGCCAAATAAGGCTAAAGGTAAAAGCAAGCGTTTAACCAATCCAAATATTGTTCTCAATCCCAAAAATCCGTTGCAATTTTTTGCTTCAAAAAGTGGTTGTTTGGCACAATTCATGCTTGATGTTAAGCTGTATTTGGCAAAATATATACAGCTAGAATTTCAAGAAATCAGCAAAGACTATCAAGCAGCACTACCTAATCACAAATCATTTAACAGATATTTTGCCGCCATGATTGAGATGCTGCGTAAGCATCCTATCTATCTGCTCACGCATGAAAATGTGAGCACGATGTTTGCCAATGATGTACGAAACCATCTGCAACAAACTTGGCAAATCAATGCCACGCCCATCCAAAAAATCGGCGACAACGCACCAAACACAGCCATCTATCTACTGCTACATCATGACCAGCAACACTATGTTGATCACAATCTTGATGACCCTTATCGGACTTGGCACCAACAAGTCATCCGTCAAAACAGTATCGCTCAAAGCTTGACTGTCGAAGAAATTTATCCTGAAAATCGATTAAACAGTAATGGGCTTGAAAAATGCCTATGCGAACTATTTATTAAACTTGAAAATCAACAACAAGCCTTATTAATTGAAGCCAAACCCACTCACCATTGGCAACTCATCAAGCCCACACTCTTGGATGATGGGCGCAAATATGTCAATCGTTTTGATGGCGTGGATTATCACCCCAAATCCAATCGGCTACACCATTGGACATTGGATAACCAAATGGACAACGACCCAAAAGATAGTCAAAGATTTGATGAGCTTAGCTTTATTTATCTACAGCTACTCAATGCAATCAATGGCAAAATAGACGCCAAGCCACATACTGATGATCATGTATTAATCCAAAGAATTGATGAAAATACACATAAGTATTATTTAATCAGAGAAAGCAATCTACTACCCACCGCTGATGTGTTCGATATCTGGCAAGTGATGACAGAGATTGCAAATGCTAGACAACATGGTTTTGAAAAGCAATGGGCGGTAGATTATCTAAAGCAAATCCCACAAATTCCTGCCAAACTACAGTCACAGCTACTGCAAATTTGTCAGTATCCGGCACCGATTTTACCTATAGATGTCTTTGATAAAATCGGTATCGCTTATCAAGGTGCAGGTAGAGCGTTTTTGGATTGGGTGTTTAAAAATTATCATCATAGATATAACGCCAGCCTAAGGCATCAAGATTCGAGCACGGTCAAGGCTGTGTGCGGATTTTATTACAATCATCAACATAAAGTTTATACTGCAGGGCTGTATGATAGCCCCAAGGGGACAATTACCCATTTTAACCGTATGCGTAAAGTTGCCTGCCTACAAGGCAATCCATGCCAGCCGATGCCATACGATGACATCCCAGCCGAATTATTCAGCTTGATTGAAAATCATACTCACATCCGTCATCGTCAAAGCACGGTACTGCCGATTTTTGCAAAGCATCTACGAGAATATCAACACATCCAACAGCTGATCACGACCACCGAATAACCAAACAAAAAGCCTTCCGACATCATCGAAAGGCTTTTTTAATATGGTGGCGAGAGGCAGGATCGAACTGCCGACACACGGATTTTCAATCCGTTGCTCTACCAACTGAGCTATCACGCCAAAGTGGTGCATATTAAACCGTATTTTGGATGGTTTGTCAAGCGTTTTTATCTAAAAGTTTAATAATCAAAACCACGATAAGTTGTCCTATCGTGGTTTTGGATCAGATGATTAATTATCAATCACCCGTATAGCCTTTGAGCTTCAATCGAGCCTTGTGCAGTAGTGGCTCAGTATAGCCTGATGGCTGGGTTGCCCCCTTAAAGATTAAATCCGCCGCTGCATTAAAGGCGATGTTATTATCAAAGTCTGCCGACATTGGACGATAATCAGGGTCGTCTGCATTTTGTTCATCAACGACTTTTGCCATGCGTTTTAGCACTGTCCACACTTCATCTTCGGTGACGATGCCGTGTGCTAGCCAGTTGGCGATGTGCTGAGACGAGATACGCAAGGTGGCACGGTCTTCCATCAGTCCGATGTTGTTAATATCAGGGACTTTTGAACAGCCCACGCCCAAATCCACCCAACGCACGACATAGCCCAAGATGCCTTGACAGTTGTTTTCAAGCTCTTTTTGCTTGTCGCTGTCGCTCCAGTTGGTATCGGTCGCTAGCGGAATGGTGAGCAAGTCATCAATTGATGGCACTTGAGCATTTTGCAGTGCCGCTTGACGCTCAGCCACACTACACTGATGATAATGAATCGCATGGATGGTCGCACCTGATGGGCTTGGTACCCATGCACAGCTTGCACCTGCTTGTGGGTGCTCGATCTTGGTGCGGTACATATCGGCAAGCTCATCAGGCTTTGGCCACATCCCTTTACCGATTTGTGCTTTGCCTTTTAGTCCTGCTTTTAGACCAATGATGACATTGCGATCTTCATAGGCAGTAAACCATTTTTGACCCTTGATTTCGCCTTTACGCACGAATGCGCCTGCTTTCATGGCAGTGTGGATTTCATCGCCTGTGCGATCCATAAAGCCCGTGTTAATAAAGATGGTACGCTCACGCGCTGCCGAGATACAGTTTTTTAGGTTCGCGCTGGTGCGTTTTTCTTCATCCATGATGCCCATTTTGATGCTGTTTTTTGGCAGTTTTAGCAACTCTTCAGCACGGGTAAACAGCTCCACCGCAAACGCCACTTCGTCCGAGCCGTGCATTTTTGGCTTAACGATATACATCGAGCCTGTGCGAGAGTTACGCAGGGTATTTTTGCCCGTGATATCAATGGTAGATAGCAGTGGCGTGATTACCCCATCCATAATCCCTTCAAAAATCTCTTCGCCATCCACCAAAATCGCAGGGTTGGTCATCAAGTGGCCCACATTACGCAGTAGCATGACCGAGCGACCGTGCAGAGTTTGGGTGTTGCCATTTAGGTCGGTGTAGGTGCGGTCGCTATTTAGCGTACGAGTGATGGTTTTGCCATTTTTTTCCAAAGTTTCTGACAAATCACCTTTCATTAAGCCTAACCAGTTGCGATAGCCTTCGACTTTTTCTTCGGCATCGACGGCAGCGACCGAGTCTTCTAGGTCTTGGATGGTGGTGACGGCGGCTTCTAGGATAACATCTTTGACGCCCGCTGTGTCCGATTGACCGATTTGGCTAGTTTTGTCAATTTGGATGATGGTATGTAAGCCATTGTTTTTTAAGATGATTTCTGATGGCTCATCACTACTACCGTTGTAGCCTTGTAGCTGCTGACTGTCTTTTAGGGTGGTTTCGCCATCTGCCAAAGTCGCCACAAGCTTGCCATCTTTGATAGCATAAGCGGTGACATCACTGTGCGAGCTTGATGCTAGCGGATAAGTTTCATCTAAGAAATTTTTGGCAAATTCAATCACCTTTGCCCCACGCACAGGGTTGTATCCTTTGCCTTTATCCGCACCATTTTCTTCGCTGATGACATCAAAGCCATACAGTGCGTCATACAGGCTACCCCAGCGAGCATTACCTGCGTTCAGCGCATAGCGAGCGTTACGCACAGGCACAACGAGCTGCGCCCCTGCGATGGTGGCGATTTCGTCATCGACATTGTTGGTGGTGATGGTAAAATCCGCCACTTCAGGCTCAAGATAGCCGATGTCGGTCAGAAACTGTTTATAAGCACCAAGCTCATAGGTGTTATGCTCATGCCACTCATCAATCTGTGCTTGCAAGTCATCACGGCGAGCGAGTAAGGCTTTGTTTTTTGGGGTTAGGTCTTTGACAATTTTTTCAAACCCCGCCCAAAACTCATCGCTAGTAACATGAGACAATGGCAAAGCTTCATTTTCAATAAAATCATACAAAATCTTGTCAATGGCAAAGCTGCCTTTTTGGATGCGTTGTGTCGCCATAGTTTTATCCTTAAAAATCATTATCTTAAAATCAAAAACGGTGTTTCAACATTTTGTCAAAACACCGTTTGAATTGCCTTTTTAAATAAAGGAAAACCAAGTGGGTAAATGCTAATACAAGGAAAACGAGCGAAGTTGTACAAGTAGTACTACGAGCGAGTTTGACGAAGTAGTAGCGTTACCCACGACGGTTTTTAGCCGCCAAATTGGTTCATGGTGTTCTTAGTCGCATCCCCTGCTTTTAGGGCATTCTCACCAGAGAAAATCTCTTTGTGGTCATCACCGATGTCAGAACCCGCCATTGCTTGGTGCTTGACGCAAGCGATACCGCCACGGATTTCTTTGCGTTGTACGCCTGCAACATAGGCTAGCATACCTTCATCACCGAAGTAACCTTTTGCCAATTCATGCGTTGATAGTGCCGCAGTGTGGTAAGTTGGCAAGGTGATTAGGTGATGGAACACGCCTGCTTCACGGGCTGCATCCGCTTGGAATGTACGGATTTTTTCATCTGCATCGTTCGCAAGTTCAGAACCGTCATATTTGGCATCCATTAGCTTGTCACGCTCATAGCCTGAGACATCACGACCTTCAGCCACCCAGCGGTCATACGCTTGCTGACGGAAATTGATGGTCCAGTTGAATGATGGCGAGTTGTTGTACACAAGCTTAGCATTTGGCACTTGTTTTTTGATGTCATTCACAAAGCTTGCAATACCCGCCACATCTGGGGTTGGTGTCTCAATCCAAATCATGTCCGCGCCGTTTTGTAGGCTTGTTACACAGTCAAGTACCACACGGTCATGCTGTGTGCCTTCACGGAACTGATACAGACCTGATGGCAAGCGAGTTGGGCGATGTAGTTTGCCGTTACGCTTGATTAGGATTTCATCTTCTTTGGCTTCAGAGATGTCAATCTCAGTAGTCTCTAGGTAGCTGATGTACTTAGATGCTAGGTCGCCCGGCTCACGAGATACAGGGATTTTTTGGGTCAAGTCAGCACCTTCTGAGTCGGTACGAGCAACAATCACGCCATCATCCACGCCTAATTCTAAGAACGCATAGCGCACAGCGTTGATTTTCGCCAAGAAATCTTCGTGCGGTACAGTTACTTTACCTGCTTGGTGACCACACTGCTTGGCATCAGATACTTGGTTTTCGATTTGGATTGCACAAGCACCTGCTTCAATCATTTGCTTGGTCAACAGGTAAGTCGCCTCTTCGTTACCAAAGCCTGCGTCGATGTCCGCAATGATAGGCACAACATGCGTTTCAAAGTTATCGATTTGCGCTTCGATTTCTTTAACTTTGGCGCTGTCGCCTGCCGCTTCTGCTTTTTGCATCGCACGGAATAGGTCGTTTAGCTCTTTGGCGTCTGCTTGACGAAGGAAAGTGTAGATTTCTTCAATCAATTTTGGCACAGCGGTTTTTTCGTGCATAGATTGGTCAGGCAGCGGGCCAAACTCTGAGCGAAGTGCCGCCACCATCCAGCCTGATAGGTAGATGTAGCGTTTGTTGGTTGTGCCGAAGTATTTTTTGTTGGCAATCATTTTTTGCTGAGCGATAAAGCCATGCCAGCAGCCAAGTGATTGGGTATATTTGCTGTTGTCCGCATCGTATTCTGCCATGTCACGGCGCATGATGGCGGCGGTGTATTTGGCGATGTCAAGACCGGTCTTAAAGCGGTTTTGGACAATCATGCGTGCTGCATCTTCTGGGCGAATGGCATCCCAAGTACCACCCAATTTTTCCTTAACTTTACGAACATGGTCTAGTGCTGATTGATAAGTCATGGCTAACTCCTTTGATTGACAACTTAAAAATGCATACTGCGATATTAAGAGTAAACACCCAAAGCTCCCGATTCTTTGGGTGCTTGCTCCGTTGACTACAGAATAGCCAAAATCGCATCACAAATCCAATAGCCTGTGCCAATGTTCAATATTTCATAAATAAATGGCTATTACAAAATCATTTACAAATAGAATAAATAATAGTATATCGATGCAAGTGCTTGATTTTCTATGAGTAAAATTATCAAGATTCAGATTTATGGTTAGTATTTTAAATTTATTATATTATTATAAATTATTAATATCACAAAACCCCATCGCATTTTGTGGATTTTATGCTAAAATTGAACACCTGTATCTATTATCTTGAATGTCATGTCATCATCATTTTGTGCCAATTCGCCGACAGCAGCGCCCAAAGCACCGCCAAAATTACAGGCATTTTTGACATCCAAAGGGTCGCTGACCGCCCTACTTGAAGCACACGCACATCAGGCGCTGCGTGTCGTCGTCCTGCATGAAGGTCATGCCCTGCTCAATCAACATCAAAAACGCCTACTGTCATTGCCTGTGCATAAGCCACAACTGGCTTGGATACGCACGGTCAAATTATACGGCAATAGTGATGATGCGTGGGTGATGGCGACAAGCATCTTTCCGCTACCGACCTTGACAGGCGTGCTCAAGCGTCTGCGTCATCTGGGGCGTACGCCGATTGGCTATGTACTATTTAAGGGACATCGCACCTTGCCCCATGTGCGTCATTATTATGATGAAAATTCATGTCACGGCAGACGCACTGTTTATGAGTATCATGGCAAAAAATTGCTGATTGATGAGCGATTTTTGCCTGCTTTTATTGACAGTCTCTCGGCTTGATGACTCTCGGCGTGATGAGTTTTGTGTGCCAATTTTGGCATTGATAAATTTTCTTTGTAAAAACTCGCTCGCCCCTAGTGTATCGATAGATAAATATGCTACACTAGGGACACTGTTTTATCCTTCCATATTTGATACAAACAAGGAAACACCATGTTTAAAGAAATTTCACTTCATCAATACGATCCAGAGATCGCCGCTCAAGTCGATGCCGAAGCACAGCGTCAAGAAGATCATATTGAGCTCATCGCTTCTGAAAACTACTGCTCGCCTGCAGTGATGGAAGCTCAAGGCACTGCCTTGACCAACAAATATGCCGAAGGTTATCCAGGTAAGCGTTATTATGGCGGCTGTGAGTATGTCGATGTCATCGAACAAATCGCCATCGATCGTGCCAAAGAACTGTTTGGCGCAGACTACGCTAATGTACAGCCACACTCAGGCTCGAACGCCAACAGCGCTGTGTATCTTGCACTACTAGAAGCAGGCGATACGGTGCTTGGTATGAGCCTTGCACACGGTGGTCACTTGACACACGGTGCGACAGTGAGCTTCTCAGGCCGTACTTATAATGCGGTACAATATGGTCTAGACACCGAAACTGGCTTGATTGATTATGATGAAGTGGCACGCCTAGCTCGTGAGCACAAGCCAAAGATGATTATCGCAGGTTTCTCAGCATACAGCCAAGTCGTTGATTGGCAAAAATTCCGTGACATCGCTGATGAAGTTGGTGCGTATCTGATGGTGGACATGGCACACGTGGCAGGTCTGGTCGCAGCTGGCGTCTATCCAAATCCAGTACAAATCGCTGATGTCACCACAACCACCACCCACAAAACTCTGCGTGGCCCACGCTCAGGTCTGATCCTAGCCAAAGCCAATCCGGAGATTGAGAAAAAATTGGCATCTGCTGTATTCCCAGGCAACCAAGGCGGCCCACTGATGCACGCCATCGCTGCCAAAGCTGTCTGCTTCAAAGAAGCGATGAGCGATGAATACAAAGCTTATCAACAGCAAGTCGTCGCCAATGCCAAAGCAATGGCAGAAGTCATCCAATCTCGTGGCTATGACATCGTCTCAGGTGGTACAGAGAACCATCTGATGCTAATTAGCCTAATCAAGCAAGAAATCACCGGTAAAGAAGCGGACAAATGGCTGGGCGATGCACACATCACTGTGAACAAAAACTCAGTACCAAACGATCCAAAATCGCCATTTGTCACTTCAGGTATCCGTATCGGTACGCCTGCGGTGACTACTCGTGGCTTTGGCGAAGCTGAATGCCGTGAACTGGCAGGCTGGATCTGCGATGTGCTAGATGCTCGTGGTGATGAAGCCGTTATCGCTGCCACTCGTGAAAAAGTCGCCGCCATCTGCAAAAAACTGCCTGTTTATGAGCGTAATGCGAAGTAATCAGCGGTTGTTGATGGTTTGATAAAAAACTCGCCTGACAGTGTATCAGGCGAGTTTTTTGTAGCTAGATGGTAATATTGATAGCCATGATAATACATGACGATAATCGCACCCATTCATTTATCAATGATTTAGGCTAAAATCCCCAAAAACCATCACAAATGCACCGCCACCTCAAAGCCCTCTCGGATGGCACGCTTGGCGTCGAGTCGATCAGACAGCTTAGCACCGCCGATGACTTGATAATCAGCTTTTGGCGTATCGCCAAGCTGTGGCATTAGATGATTGACTGACTCTTGGCCGACGCACAGCACCACAGTATCGACACGCAGTAGCTGACTTGTGCCATCGACCGTCACCCATAGCCCTTCATCCGTGACCTTGTCATAAGTCACACCTGCCATCTGAATCACCCCTGCTTGCTTGATAGCCGCTTTATGCACCCAGCCTGTGGTTTTATTGAGACTCTTGCCAAGCTTACCCTTGCTACGCTGTAGTAGATACACTTGGCGAGCAGGCGTCGGTGGATTGGCAGGCTGTAGCGCACCGACGCTTTGGTAATGAGCATCGCCATCGACGCCCCACTGCTCAAAGAACGCCTCTGCCGTCTGCGCCTGTGGCTGATAGTCTGCATTATTGACAGCAGTGGGCACACTTGCACCATGTACCAAAAATTCCGCCACATCAAAGCCGATACCGCCTGCACCCAGCACTGCCACACGCTCACCGGCGACTTTTTGACCGGTCAATAACTCACTATAGCTCATCACCTGTGGCAACTGCCGACCTGTGATATCAATCTCTCGTGGCACAACACCTGTGGCGATGATGATATGATCGGCTGATTGCGCATCCAAAAAGCCCTTATCCACCGCAGTATTTAGGTGTAAATCAATGCCAAGTGTAGCAATCTGCTCACGAAAATATCGAATCGTCTCAAAGAACTCCTCTTTGCCCGGAATAACCTTTGCCATATTAAACTGCCCACCGATGAACGGCTTGGCTTCATACAGGCTCACCTGATGCCCACGAGATGCCGCTGTCACCGCCGCTGACAGACCTGCCACGCCTGCACCGACGACGATGACTTTTTTGGGTTTTTTGGCGGGCTTGATATCATACTCGCTCTCATGACACGCCAAAGGATTGACCAAGCACGATGCCCGCTCACCGCTAAAGGTATGATCTAGGCAAGCTTGGTTACAGCCGATACAAGTATTGATAAGATTGGCTTGATTATGATATGCCTTATTCACCCACTCACTATCCGCCAAAAATGGTCGTGCCATCTGCACCATATCCGCCTGACCACTGGCGATGATGGCTTCTGCAGTATCGGGCATATTGATACGGTTGGCGGCGATGACAGGGATGGATACCGCTTGTTTGACCGCTGCGGTATAACGCACAAAAGTCGCTCGTGGCACGCTTGTCACAATGGTCGGCACTCTCGCTTCATGCCAGCCGATACCCGTATTAATCAAGGTCACGCCTACTGTCTCAAGCGCCTGCGCCAAGCTGATGACATCTGCCATCGTCGCCCCATTCTCAACCAGCTCAATCATCGATAAGCGAAAGCTGATGATAAAATCCACGCCCACTGCCGCTCTGACCGCCTGTACAATCTCGATGGCAAAACGCATGCGATTCTCAAGGCTACCACCATAGGCATCATCTCGCTTGTTGGTGCGTGCTGACAAGAACTGATTGATAAGATATCCTTCAGAACCCATAATCTCAACGCCGTCATAACCTGCTTTTTTGGCAAGGCTTGCCGTATGTGCAAAGTCCTGTATCGTCGCCTGAATATTCTTTAGGCTCATCTGTCGTGGCTTGAACGGCGAAATCGGTGATTTGATGGGGCTTGGCGCAACCACAAACGGATGATAGCCATAGCGACCAGAGTGTAGGGTTTGTAATAAGATTTTTGCACCATGCTTATGCACGGCACGGGTCACTCGAGCATGATGGATGACATCAGCACGGCGATTGAGCGTACCGCCAAGCGGGGTTAACCAACCTTCACGATTGGGCGAGATACCACCTGTAATCATTAGCCCCACACCGCCTTTGGCTCGTGCTTCAAAATAGCTAGCCAATTTGCCATAATTATAAAAACGGTCTTCTAGCCCCGTGTGCATCGAGCCCATCACAAGGCGGTTTTTTAGGGTGGTAAAGCCCAAATCCAACGGCTCAAACAGATGCGGATACTGCGTCGGCTCGACTGCGGTCGGCTCGGCGGTTTTGGTTGGGATAAGTTTGGCTAGGCGTTTTTTTAAAAAAGGTATTGGCATAATAAAAATCCGTTTTGCTATCAAAGCCCAACAAGCACAGACCAAAAAAGGCTCGTGGCTCATCAGGCGATTTGGCTAAGTAACCTATTTTATCATAATTTAGGATTATCTAAACACGCTTTTTATTTTGTGACTGCATGGTCAGTATATCAGTGTACGCTTAATTTGCGACAGCGATGTGGCGAGATTTTGTTCAGCTTTGCCAAGCGTTTAAAATCATTTGCCAAATCATCAAAATCAGAGTAAGCTACTTAAATAATTTTTACCATTAAGGAATATCCATGAGCGATACCATCACCATCTCAGGTCAAATCAGCGTCGATGATGTCAAGACGCTTGCCGAACAAGGCTACAAAACCCTAATCAATAACCGTCCAGACGGCGAAGAAGCAGGACAGCCGACCAGCGACGCCATCAAAGCCGCCGCCACCGAGCACGGTATCATCTATGCCCACATCCCATTCAGCGGCGGGATGCTTGAGATGCACCATGTCCAAGAATTTGCGGATTTTTTTAATAGAACCGAACGCCCATTGCACATCTTTTGTCGCTCGGGCAATCGCTCTAGCATCATCTTGCAAGCGGCTCGTGAGCAAGATTTGCTGGATGAAGATTGATACACAGTGGATAAGTCGCACAAAGTGATGATTTGCACAAAAAATTTCTTGGCAAATGACGCTTTGATTTGTGAAAACTTATCATTTACGGTAAAATGGTTATGAGTTTTTCATAACCATTTTTTATTTTATACATCGACTTTATTATGAGTAAAAATATTCCCATCCTAAACGCCGAGCAAATCGAAAAAATGCAGATTGCCGGCAAGCTTGCTGCCGATGTGCTTATCATGCTTGATGAATATGTCAAAGCAGGTGTCAGCACAGGTAAGCTTGATGATATCGCTCATCAATACATCCTTGATCATGGCGCAATCCCTGCACCGCTTAACTATAACGGCTTTCCAAAATCGATCTGCACATCGATTAACCATGTGGTCTGCCATGGCATACCCGATCACGAACGCCTATTAAAAGATGGCGACATTATTAATATTGACATCACAGTGATTAAAGATGGCTTTTATGGTGACACATCAAAAATGTGGATCATCGGCGAAGGCTCGGTGATGGCTGAGCGTATTTGTCGTGTCGCCCAAGAAGCACTGTACGCCGGCATGAAAGTCGTCAAAAATGGCGCAAGACTTGGCGATATCGGTGCCGCCATCCAAAAAGTCGTTGAGCCAGAACGCTTTAGCATCGTGCGTGAGTTCTGTGGTCATGGTATCGGTGAGGCCTTTCACGCTGAGCCGCAGGTGCTACACTACGGCAAAGCAGGCACAGGCGTCGAGCTCAAAACTGGTATGGCATTCACCATCGAGCCGATGATCAACCAAGGCGTATGGCAAACCAAAGTCATGAAAGACGGCTGGACCGCCATCACCAAAGATCGTAAGCTATCTGCCCAATGGGAGCATACGCTGATTGTCACGGACACTGGCTGTATCGTTACCACTGCTCGCCCCGAAGAAGATTTAAGCTTTTTGAACAGCTAATCTGCCCTGTGATGGGTCGTATGGCTATGGGCGAAGCTGATGACTTCGCCCATTTTTTATAACAAAAAAACAAGGAAATCGTATGCCACACTCAGCCTATGAGCGCCTGATGCGCCAAAGCCAAGCACTGCATCTGAGTATCACGCCACCACCTGCCATCAGCGCCGATACGCTTGATGGCACTGCCATCCGCACATGGCTTGGCACGCTCAATCACGCCATCGATCAGCACATCATCGCTTATGGCGTGGATGCCACTTCGTATATCACCGATTTGATTGGTATTCGCACTTTGGCGATTGATGCGATTTTGAGTGAAATTTATCATGCTTTTGGCTTTGGGGATGAGCTGGCGTTATTTGCAGTTGGCGGCTATGGTCGAGCTGAGCTACTACCTGCATCCGATATTGATATTTTATTAATCGGTCAAAATCCCAATGCGCTCAAAACACAGATTGAAGCATTTGTGGCGATGCTGTGGGACATCGGTATCACGCCTGCCATCTCGGTGCGTAGCCTAGATGAAACCAAGCTTGCCGCCACCGATCAGACCATCGCCAGTGCCATGATTGAGTCACGGCTACTGGCAGGTAATGTGGCATGGGCAGATGTTCCTTATCAAGCGGTCAAGGAGACTTGGAGTGCCAAAGCGTATTATGACGCCAAAATGGCAGAATCCAAAGAACGCTATCTTACCCAAAACGCCACCGAATACAACCTTGAGCCAAACATCAAAAACGCGCCCGGTGGACTTCGAGATCTGCACATGATTGGCTGGCTGGGTCGCTTTTATTTTGGGCATGGCAAAAGCTTTGATAACCTTGTAGCAACAGGCTTTATCAGTCCCGAAGAATGCACCATCTTACAAAATGCACAGCGATTCTTGTGGTGTATCCGCCATCATCTGCATATGCAGACCGCTCGCCACGAAGATCGACTGCTATTTGACCATCAAAAAACCGTCGCTCAGCGATTTGGCTATTATCTCGACTCATCGAATGCCACCCACAGCGATGTCAAAACCGCCCTTGAAGCGATGATGCGTCTGTATTATCGCCATGCCATGCGTGTGGCGGCGCTATCCGAGATGCTGTGTGCGTATTTTTATGAAACTTATCTATCACCTGCCATCAGCACCACACCGATTGATGATGATTTTTGTCTGATTCAAGAGAGTGATACCCATGATGGGACTTGTGAAGTCAATAATAAACAATCCGATACCGCGCCGCCCAAAATCGCCATCACTCGCCCTGATGTTTTTTTGGCAAATCCTGCCAATTTGCTGAAGATTTTTTTGATGATGGGTCAGCTTGGCATCAAACAAATCACCGCAAGCACCCTGCGAGCCATTTATCAAGCCAGCACCCATATTGATGATAATTATCGTGCCGATAGCGAACATCGACGCTTATTTTTGGCGAATTTACAAGAAGGCAATTATCTGTTTCACCGCCTACGACTGATGAAGCGCTTTGGCGTGCTTGGCAATTATCTGCCTGCCTTTGGCAAAATCATGGGGCTGATGCAGTATGATTTGTTCCATCGCTATACGGTGGATGCGCATACTTTGCTGCTCGTGCGGATTTTGCATCGCTTTGGTGATGATGCTCGTGCGGATAATTTTGGGCTGGTATCTGAAGTCTATCAAAAAATCGTCCGCAAAGACATCTTGGTCATCGCCGCCATCTTTCATGACATCGCCAAAGGTCGTGGCGGTGACCATAGCAAGCTGGGGGCGGTGGACGCTTATGAATTTTGCCAAAGTCATGGCATGAGCGAAGCGGATAGCCGACTGGTCGAATGGCTCGTGCTTGAGCACCTGACCATGTCATTGACTGCCCAAAAACAGGACATCTCAGACCCTGAAGTCATTGCACACTTTGCCGAATTTACCGGTAGTATCACACGGCTCAATCACCTATATGTGCTGACCGTCGCCGATATGAACGCCACCAATAGCCAGCTGTGGAATACTTGGCGAGCCGCCCTACTCAAGCAGCTATACATCTCGGTGCACCGTGTGCATAGTCTTGGTGCTCATGTCACCGACAAAGATGTGGTGATCGAAAACCGCAAAAACAAAGCCTGCGACATCCTACCTGATGTCGAGCGAGAAAAGCTGGATGCACTGTGGGCGAATTTTGGCGAAGAATATTTTCTTAAGCAAAAACACTTTGACATCGCTTGGCAGTCAGATGAAATCATCAAAGCCAAAGCCAAACTTGCAAGCGGTGAGCCGATCATCGCCTTGCGTGCGCACAGTGATCTAAGTCATGGCGGTATCCAGCTACTCATCTGCGCCCCTGATCAGGACAATCTATTTGCCACCACTGTCTGCATCCTTGACCAGCTTGATTTGAGCGTGCTTGATGCCAACATCTTGACCGCCACGATTGACGGTATCTCGGTTGCGCTTGATTCTTATGTAGTGATTGACCGCTTGGCGACCACAGGCGATCAGGTGGATTTGTTGTCCAATCCCGAACGCATTCAGACGGTGATGACACGGCTGATTGATGGGCTCAAGCAAGGCGGCTGCAAAGTTCCGCCACGCACTTATGGCTTTAATACCAAGCTTAAGCACTTCACCGTGCCGACGACCGTGCAATTTAGTAGCGCCACACCGCTTGCACATCAAGGACATCATCAAATGCAGCTCATTACCAAAGACCGTCCGTCCCTACTTGCCAAAGTCGGCGCTGTCTTTAGTCAGCACCACATCGAAGTGCATGGCGCACGCATTACCACACTTGGCGAGCGTGCCGAAGATATGTTCTATGTCAGCGATCGTCATGGTGGTGTACTCAGTGATGATAAATTAGCGAAACTAAAAACTGCCATCATCACGGCACTTAGCTAAACTGCCTCAAAAGCAATTTTGCACCTGTCAACTTTGGCAGTTGTGCAAAATTTGCTTAAGTTTTGCCACCAAATTGATACGAAATCATCGTCAATGATGGTGGCATTTGGGCATTTTTTGTGTCAAAATGTGTCAAATTATCCATCGATACGGACCTATACCATGACAACTTTATTAAAAAAAATCAGCATCGCAAGCCTAATCGGACTATCGCTCACCACCCTGCCTGCGATGGCAAATGATGACACGCTTGGCACTTATGGCTTTGATGATGAAGAAGCTCCTGCCTGTGCCAGCACGCCACTACCAACCGGCGCAAGCTTTGCCGTCGTTTATCCTGACTGCGGTTATACCCAAGGGCTTGCACTCATCAAAAAAGACGACAAATACGGCTTTGTGGATGAATCAGGCAAGCTTGTTATCCCTGCTATTTACCAAGAAGCACATCCGTTTAGCGATAATTTGGCGCTCATCAAACAAGCGGACAAATACGGATATATCGACAAATCAGGTAAAATCGCCATCAAGCCACAATATACCGACGCTTGGGGTTTTTGGGAAGGTCGTGCCAAGATTGAACAAAATGGCAAATACGGCTTTATTGACACCACAGGCAAGATTGTCATTAAGCCTACCTACGCAATGACAGGTGACTGGTTCGAAGATGGCTTGGTGCTATTCAAGCAAGGTAACCAATACGGCTTTTTGGACAAATCGGGTAAAGTCGCCATCAAACCACAGTTTGACTCTGCCAAAGATTTTGCCGAAGGTCGTGCTGCGGTCAGCAAAAAAACCGGCAAAAAAGATGCCGACGGTGAAGAGCTGCACCAATTTGGCTTTATTGACAAGACGGGCAAAGTCGTTATCCCAATCAAATATGACTTGGCGTCTGACTTTGTCGAAGGTGCGGCATTCGTCATCGAAGGTGAGCAGGTGTATTTTATTGACAAAGACGGCAAGCCAACCAAAATGCCAAACTACAACTGATACATAAATTGAGATACGGCAAGTCTGGCAAAATCATTGAGTTTTTGTACAAGACTTGCTATAATCAAAAAACTATGGGGATGTTCTGGCTTCGACGCTGGTAATGAAACTCAATAGTGCATGTCAAGAGCGTGTGACTCTTGTAAATCAACATACATTTAAAATAGTCGCAAACGACGAAACTTACGCTCTAGCAGCCTAAGGGCAGCTTGGGACGGTGCAGATTGCCTTTGGTCTGGTCACTCTCCCCGAAGCGAACGCACAAAGGATAGCATCTGTTAGCGTTGCGATGATGGGTGCGAAACTTTTAGCAAATCGTCCAATCCATCCTGACTGTCGGTTCGGTGCGGATTAAAGCCATAGACAGATTCTAAACATGTAGAGCTATGGGCGTAGTGCTGGCGGACGCGGGTTCAACTCCCGCCATCTCCACCATACATATAACCACACACCACCACACACGATAAAAAACCCTAGATAAATCAAGCATCTAGGGTTTTTTTATTGCCTTATATTGCCACCTATTACCCCCTATATTATAATCATTTTTGTATCTCTATTTGTATCTCTTTATGTTCACAAAAATAGAGATACAAAACAGATTAGCCAAAACCCCAGTTTACTTTTCAGAGATACAAGTTAGCTAAATTGAGAGATACAAGAATGAAAAGAACCGATATTAAAAAACGCCCCCTATCTGATACGGTTATTGCCAACCTAGAACCCGAAATGACAGAGTACAATGAAAAAGATAGCAAAGGTTTATATTTGTTCGTCAAACCCACTGGGGCGAAATCTTGGAAAATGCGTTATAAGGATAGTAAGGGCAAATGGCGTTGGACTGGGCTGGGTGCTTATCCTGCCGTTACTGGGGCAATGGCTAGAAAGCTGGTGCAAGAAAAATTAGTAGAATTGGCACTTGGTGCAGATGAATTGACCGCCAAGCCTGCACCGCCCACCGCCCAAACTTTTAAAAGTGTGGCTTTGGAATGGTACAATGAGCCCAACATTCAAAAGCTGGATAATGGCACAAAATCCAAATATCTTAGCCTACTAGAAAAACACATATTCCCCACCATGGGCAAAAAAGCCATTAGCGATATATCACGCCAAGTATGGCTTACCTTTTTTAAAAGGCTACAAGAAACGCCAAACCCCCAAACGGGCAAGCCCATCATAGAAACCGCAAACAGAGCTTTGCAGGTGTGTAGCCGTATTTATCGTTTTGCCCTTACCCATGAATTAGCAGGGGTACAGTCTAACCCTTTGGAACACTTGCACGAACGATTGGAAAAGCACGAACCCAAACAGCTTGCCCATGTTAGCGAACAAGATTTACAAAAGCTATTATTGGATATTCAAACCATCCCCAGCGAAATCACACGCTTAGGGGTGCAATTGCTTAGCCATCTATTTTTACGCCCAAATGAAGTGTTGGATGGTGAATGGGCGGAAATTGATTTTGATAATGGCATTTGGGAAATCCCAGCGGAACGCATGAAAAAACGACGCCCCCACCTTGTGCCACTATCCAAACAGGCACTTGCCCTATTACAGCAATTGCATAGCTTGACTGGCTTTGATACCCATCTATTCCCCAGCCGTGCCAAAGACCGTAAAAACGCCCACCAGCGTTTTAGAATGGCATTAAACCGCCTTGGCTATCTTGATGAACAAACCCTACACGGTTTCCGTCATATCGCTAGCACCAAACTAAATAACTATACAGATGAAAACGGTATGAAATTTGATGGGCGTGTGATTGAGTTTGCATTAGCCCACAAGGTGCAAGGGGTGGCAGGCGTTTATAACAAGGCGGAATATCTGCATGATAGAAAAATCATCAATCAATGGTATAGCGATTTTTTGGATAGCCTTGTACAAGCTAATGATGATTGATTATAAAAAGTCATAGAATAGTCATAACATAGTCATAAAATGAATAAATCCGCCCATGATGCAACATAGGCGGATTGTTTTTGGGCTTATGCAGGCTAATAAATAATAATATAAAATATATATAATATAGAATATCTTAATAATATTTCAGATATATATAATAAGGAAAGGGGAAATTAAAAAAGCATTTATCAAATAAAATAAATCGCCATAAATCCGCCATTTGGATGACAACCGCCCACGCCTGCCACAATGCCACCAATAGCATGATGGCTGGTGGTGCTGGCATAGTACTAGTTACTTGGTGATGCCATTGCCCACACTGGTAGCGGTGGTGGCAATTGGTGGCAGTGATACCGCTGGCATGATATTGGCAGTTGCCCCCGTTGGTGGCATCATGGCAAGTTATCCAGCCATTGCCCATTATTGGCATTGGCGGTTATCCAGTGTTGGCATGGTGCTGGTGATTATCGCACCCGCCACATTTGGCAAGATACCAGCAACCGCCCACGCCTGCCAAGCCCAGCACCCAAAGGCAACCCCAGCAAACCTATCACCAGCAACCGCCCAGCCATTAAATTTAGCTTGTGTGCTCGGCGTGTCGGCACATAATCATATAAAGATATACCAGCACCACCCCACCCACAACAACACAAAGTTATAAAAACTGGGAAAATGGGGAAAATGGGAAAATGACACCAGCAAAGCTATATATAGCAAGGCTTGCCCCGTTTTCCCCTATTTTAGGCAAATGGGAAAATGGGGGAAAATAAGGGGAAAATGGGTAGCTATCACGCCTGCCACAATGCCACCAATAGCATGATGGCTGGTGGTGCTGGCAGTGCTGGTTACTTGGTGATGCCATTGCCTACACTGGTAGCGGTGCTGGCAATTGGTGGCGGTGATACCGCTGGCATGATATTGGCAGTTGCCCACTGGTGGCATTAGGGCAAGTTATCCAGCCATTGCCCATTATTGGTAATGGCGGTCATTTTGACCGTCGTTATTATACCGCTGGTTACTTGGTGATGGCTGGCGGTGCTGGTGATTGGTGGTGCTATCGCCTAAGCTGGTAGCATTGCTGGCTATCCAGTCATTAACCCACAACAACACAAAGTTATAAAAACTGGGAAAATGGGGAAAATGGGAAAATGACACCAGCAAAGCTATATATAGCAAGGCTTGCCCCGTTTTCCCCTATTTTAGGCAAATGGGAAAATGGGGGAAAATAAGGGGAAAATGGGTAGCTATCACGCCTGCTACAATGCCACCAATGGCATGATGGCTGGTGTTTGGCTTGCTTGGTGATGGCTGGTGGTGCTGGTGGTAGGCTATGCCAAAGAAAAAAGCCCCTGCAATGCAAAGGCTTTTTGGGCGGTAGGCTTAGGCGGTCAATAACTTTGGGTTAATCTCAATAAATCTACAATCATCTTGATAGGCTAGGCGGATATGCTGTTTTTCTAGCAAATAATCTATCGCCAATTCAAAAACCGCCTTTTGTCTAAGTACTTTTGGGCTAATGGTGCTTTGTACTTCTGAATAACCAAAGCTTGCTGTATTTCGCATCTTGGCACGCTTAACAAGCCATTCTATCAATAGTTCTGCATCCCCTTTGTTGCCATCTGTAATATCACAATATTTCAAGCGTTCTGCAATGGAAAAATCCACCAGCTTACTAGCATTGATGATATGTTCTTTGCTTACTGCCTTTTCGCCTTGGAATAATGCCAGCAGGCAAGCGATACGGGCGGTATTTTCGCCCATACGCCCAGCAAATGCAGGGATTTGGGCGTATGGTTCGCCAGTGCGTTGCTTGGTTTCTACATCCTGCATATAATCCGCCAAGGCTTGCTTTGCACTTTGGTCTTTAAATGGCATATTTACACGCTCTATAGGTTTATCAATCAGTAAATCCCTACATTTTTTATAATACTTGGTCAAATGCCAATCTTGGCTAGGGCTAGCGTTCATGCGGTCGGGCGTGTTGTATTGTCTGTACCCTTGGAAACTCTTTGGGCAAGCCAATAACGCCCTAGGCAAAAAGCCTTGATTGATTAATACGGGGTCTGTCATGGCAGGTTCTAATATCACCCGTTGCCCCATAACATCCAGCGTTAGGCGTGCATCATAGGCATTTGTTCTATCTTGCCCAGTTTTACCCCTTTGACTTCTAATTTTACTGACTGGGCTACCATCCCAAAGCTTGGTTAAGCTTGAAATGCTACTACCAGCGGTATCAGATTTCATGCTATACCCATTAAAAAATTGCCCAGCTTCATCCGTATTCCAATAAACATCCTTTTGTTCATCCAAAATAAACTTATCCGTAACCGCCTCTATCGTGCCATCTGATACCATGTAAGTGTAGCTTTTTGGCTTTGGGTTGTTCGCTTTTTCTTTTGGTGGCTGGCGTTCCCATTCATTGAGTACTGCCAAATAGTTTAAATAGTTTTCTTTTTCCCATTCTGCCAATTCATGGTTAGCCAATTTGGTTGCCTGTGATTTGCCTTGACCGCTGGGAAATTCGGTGATTAAAAACAAGCTGGCAGGGATATGGGTGTTTAAAAATGGGGCGTTTGCCATACGCTGACCAATGGCAGATAACACGCCCAGCACACTTTGCCCAGCTACCGCCAAAGGGACTTGTGCATAATAGGCGATTTGTGTGATTACATCCGCCAATTCACTGCCAAAGCTATCAAGCGGATAATCATTTTCTTTGTGGTACTTGTCATCCAGTGGTAACGGTTCGCCCCATGGTTCATCCTGTTTTGGTACAGGCGTGGCGGTTGCTGGCTGGTTGTTTGGTGCTGTTTTGGCGGTGCTGGTAGCGTGTAAAAGCTGTTGCAAGCGGTCATTATCCAGCATTGGCAAAGCCTGTAATTTGGCGTGCATGGTGGCAATGTCGCACCCTTGCATATAATCGACAATATCGCCTTTTTCTACCAAGCCCAGCTTATCTACATCTACAATACGGATTGTGGGCGGTGGTGATAGTGCTTGCAAGGCTTGAATAAAGGTATCCAGCCATGAAATGCCAGCGGTATCATTATCACGCCATAATACACATTCTTTACCTGCCAAGGGCTGTAAATCATGGGCGGTAATGGTATTGCTACCGCCTGTTGTGGTGGCGATATAGCCCAAATTGTCCATTAAATCCGCTTTTTGTTCACCTTCAAAAATCCATACGGATTGTGATTGGCTAAGCTTATGCAGGTAATACAAGGGTTTTTGGTTGGGCGTAAAGACTGGTTCGCCCATTTTCCACTGATTATCCACACCAAAAAAGAATGGGCGGATATGTTTTTTGCCTTGAGCGTTTTTTAGGCGTGCTTTGGCGTAAATCGTGTTCCCCTGTGCATCGGTGTACTGGTGAATGGTGATGGCATCATAGCCTTGATTTATCAGTTTGCCAAATAAACCTTTGGCAATGGGGGTTAATTCGTTTGGATTGTACATTTGTTGTTATTCCTAGTCATTCATCATCATAAATAAAGGGGTTGTTTGGCTGGTGCTGGCGTGATTAGCGGTATAAATCCAAGTCTTTGCACGCCTGCACAAAATCCACCCCAAAGCGTGCCATATAAAAACCCACCATATCGCCACTAGCACCGCATACATGGCAGATATAGCCCCCATGGTCTGTATTGATAGATAAGCTGGGGTGTTTATCACCGTGAAATGGGCAAAGTGCAGAACGCCACACGCCACCGCCTTTAAGCGTTAGCCCATAAGTATGATAAAAATCTATCGGGCTTGGCAGGCGTGATAAATCCGCTCTTTGGCGTTGTTTTTGCTGGGGCTTGGCTTTGTGCTGGCGGTTTGCTTGGCTGGGTGCTTGGCGTGGCGGTTGCTGATTGCTACCCATGCCAAAGCTTGCCTTGTTTGCCCCTGTATTTGCCCCATTTTGGGCGGTTTTTTGGGGGTTTTGGGTGTGGCTGGTGGTTTTGCCTTGCCATGTCATCCTGTGGGCGTGGCGTGGCTGATGGTGCGTGTGGCGGTAGTGGTGTGCTGGGTGGCGTTTGCCAATACCGCCCGTTGTACGCTTGGCAAATGGGGCGGATTGCCCCATTGCTGGATTGGTGGTGGCGTTAGTGTCTGTTGTCATGATTGCCCCTTATGGCTTGTGATAAGTGATATTGCTTGCTTTGCGACAATCTCACGGCTTAGCGTTTCGCAAAAGTCCTTGTAATGGCGTGTGCCTTTTAGGTGTTCATTTAGGCTTTGTGCATCACCAAACGCCAAATCCGCCAAATATTCGCCCTTGTTTATCACGCTTAGGGCTAGGGCAAATTTTTGTTTGGGTTCAAGCTGGGCGGAAATGTTGCCATCTGCCAGCACCTTGACCAGCTCTATCATGTTTTCCAATCCACCGCTAAGAAATAGCAAAAAACCCACCATATCCGCAAAATCGCACGCATTTATTTCAATGGTTGTAGGCGATTGCGATAATGCGTTAATTTCGGTGATACTGCTGGTGGTGTGGATGGTATGTTGTGTACTTTTCATAAATAATCCTAATTTGTTCATTCAATGCTGTTATACAAAAGCCAAATTTTGGGTAATAAAGCCCTAAGCGGTGCTATTCTTGGAATAAACCGCCTAATTTGGCGTATGCTTAGTGTGGCACTTGCTCAATGCTAATGGGTGTTGCTGGATAGTCTTTGGCGATAAGTTCCGCCATGCTGACGGCTTGGCGTTGGCTATCAAAAAGCCGTTTAATGCCAAGCTTTGGGGCGGTTAAGATATAGCCAGCTTGTTTGCTAGGGTTTAGGCTTTTAACTAGGCGGGTGATTTTTGATAATCTGATATCCGCCTTTGGATTAGCCTGTTGTAGCTGGTAATACCGCTTGATGGCATCATATTCTTGGCTAAACACTTGCAAAATATCCAATTCTTTGCAGTAAATTTGAAAATGCACCATCTTATACCCCCATAACCGCTAAAATAGCGACAACAAGGCAAGCAATAGGCAAGCCAAGCACAAAGCCCAAAACAAGGCTTTCTACTGGGGTAAAAATGGAAAATTTTTGAATGGTGGTTGAAATGGTATGGGTGATTGCATTCATGGCGAACGCTCCTATGTGTTTAGTTAGTGTTGCCACCCATAATAAAGGGTGGCGGGGCTGAACTACCGCACATAAACGGCTGGGGCTATTTCCTAAAAAAGGTATTGTATTTACCCCCATCACCCCGCCATAACTGGTGATACTGTATGTATCTTGTAATGACGGAATATTTACGCTTGTGGGGCTGTTATCGCTAACAGTAGGCGTAAAAATAGCCAATGAATGACGGCTTGGCAATGCCGTTATGTGTTTAGTAGTGGCGTTATTATCGCTATGCCAAGCAAAAAATTCAAGCGATTTTTGCAAATATTGCGATAATTGCGAAAAAATAGTAAATTGCATGATATAATTACCTTGTTGTTTTTCATCATCACCCCTTGCCTAGTGTAAGGGGCTTTTTTATTGGCGGTTGCGGTGATAAGTGTGCATTAGGGCGGTTTTTGTGCGTTTTTTTACCCTGTTGCAGGCGTGGGCGGTGCTTTGTACCAGTTCACGCCTGCACCGCTTAAACTCGCACTAAAAGGCAGTGGGATAGCCATGTTTGACGCACATATTGCGACAATAAATTACCACTCCCACAAATGATAATTCTGCTTTTTCGCCATGGCGTATTAGCTTATTCAAGTAGGCGTTTTGGTTTAGGCGTCTGCCTTGGCGGTTGTAGGGTTCTACTTGCCACATGGTTTGTCGGTGGGTTTTGGCTTGTGGCGATAAAGTGGATTGTTGGTTTGAGTTTGTCATGATTAATCCTTATTGGTCATTGGTTGGATTGGTGGAATGGCTGGTATCCCATGGGCGGTTAGGGCTGTTTTGATGCCGTTTGATATAGTCCGCATCTAGGTAGTAGCGTTTTAGGCGTTTGCCATTGCTGGTAAAGAAATAATCGCCATGAATAGGTACGCCGTAAATGCGTCTAAGTTCGCCCAGTCGCTGGGTAGTGCATAGACACCCAAACAACTGCACACCATCAAGGGCGGTTAGGCTGTTGCCCTTGAGTAGATACTCAAACATGCGCTTGGTGGTATCTGATAATGATTTTTTGTGCTTTTGGGTCAATGGTGCTTGTTTCATGCGTTTTCCCCTTGTGCTTTGTGCCAGTCAATCAATGCTTGATAGTCAAAATAAACAGATGATTGCATTTTGTTACCCGTTTTGTAGGGTCTAGGAAATGTTGGGTCATTCTCTACCAGCGTTCTAAGCTTTTCACGCCCAATTGCCAGTAGTTCGCACGCTTGTTTTTTGGTTACTCTGATAGGTTTTAAGGTCATATTTCCCCCATTTGGTGATATTGGTTAAAGTCATGCCATGCTTGGCTGTGTGGGGATATGATAAAAAATGAAAAGCATAAAAAACCCTAGTTAGGATTTTGTTCATCCTAACTAGGGTTCATGGCGTGGCAGGGTAGTTACTTGCTCATTTCGTGGGCTATCTTTAACCATGTGGCAACGGTGTCATCACTAAGGGTATTGCCTTGTAATTCCATGTTGGTGCGTATTTTTCTATTTGCTTCACCGTATGGCTGGGTTATATCCAATCCTAGCAATTCAACGGCTAAGGCTGAAATAATTTTACCTGCATTGTTTGCGGTTCTTGTAGGCAACTCTTTATCATTCGAATTAGTGGCAGGCTTGGCGGTTGCTTGTAACTGGTCAATTTGGGTTTGTAGTTCGTTAATTTTCTGCTCTTTTTGGTTTAGCTGGTCTTTTAGGCGGGCTATTTCATCATTTTTTTCTTGCAACTCATTTGATGATTTTGGGCGGTATTCAATGGCGGTTAATGGCTTTTCTGACAAACCAAACGCCATTTCCATTACAGTAATAAGACGGTTTTTTAGCTCATTATTTTCATTTTTTAAGTCTTTTATTTCGTTTTTTAGTTCTTTTTTGCTTTTGCCCGTGTTGCTAGGCGATTGTGCGGGTCGGGTTTCGCCTGTTTCATGGTCAATTACAACGGGGGTAGGTTTGGCAGGAATAGCGTTTTCGCCAAATGGGTTTGCAAATGCTTTGGCTATACGCCCCAAATGTTCAATTTGTTCAAACATAGGGGCGGCAAGGCTCTCTAACCGCTCTTGAGATGCACGCAATCCTTGCATAAGATTGGTTAAGGGGGGTTTCTTGTTTGGGTTATCACTCATATTCCACACCTAACCACACCAAATATTTATAGGGTGCATGGCGTTGGCGTTATGGTGTGGATGGTAACGCCGTTCGGTAGCTACTCCTAGCCATGCAAAAAGGTTAAATTTGGCTAACTGGATAAACCAGCCTTAAGGGATTGGACACTAAACGAATAAAACCCAACTTGGCGTAATATTCTGCCAGCGTTTCGGTCTTGGCATCTATCGCCACAAATGCCACGCCTGCCATTGTGCTAATACTTTTGGCTTGGTGCATGGCATGGCTAATTAGCTGATTGGCTAAGCCTTTGCCCTGCTCACCGATTGCCACCCCCAAACGCCCAATCAATACCGCTGGTATCTGCTTGGGATAGCCTTTGATAGCTCCTTGGGTGTTATCTAGGCTTATGGCTGATAATGTATAAAATGCTTGTATGGTTACCCCGTCTGTCAAGGCGTGGACTTGTGCAATGCCCTTTTTGCAGTGCTGACTTGCTAGGTGTTGTAAATAGTGGTTAATACTGGCATTGCCACAATCAAAGCTTTGTTTGTCGTGCTGTTTGTTTAATGGCTGTATCTTAAGCATGATTAGCCCCATGCAATGCTAATAACTCACGCATGGCAGGGCTTGGCGGTGGTGGATTATCCAATAGTTCTTGTAATAACGCCCCATCTTGTACCCCAATGACAAAGCTTGTCGGGTCTGCATCTAACTGGGGTTCATCAAAAAAGGTGCGTTGTAACAACTCTGCCACGCTAACCCCTTGGGCTTGTGCCTTGGCGGTGATGGCTTGTTCTATTTGTGGTGGTAAGTCAATTATCATAGGCTTGTCCTTATTGTGTTTTTTTTGGATTGTGTTTGTGGGTATTATATCATAGTTATTGCCATATATCACCGCCACCAATTGCCAGCACCGCTACCAGTGTAGGCAATGGCATCACCAAGTAACCAGCACTGCCAGCACCACCAGCCATCATGCTATTGGTGGCATTGTGGCAGGCGTGATAGCTACCCATTTTCCCCTTATTTTCCCCCATTTTCCCATTTGCCTAAAATAGGGGAAAACGGGGCAAGCCTTGCTATATATAGCTTTGCTGGTGTCATTTTCCCATTTTCCCCATTTTCCCAGTTTTTTATAACTTTGTGTTGTTGTGGGTTAATGACTGGATAGCCAGCACCATGCCAGCGGTATCAATACGCCTTATCCATCCCACCTAGTATTACATAGACCAGCCGACACAGCCAAGCAAAGCTTAACAGGGTTAAAATAAGCAATTGTGTTATAAGATGCACATTAACCGCCAAGCCCTGCCATACTTGCTATAAAATCATGTTTGCTTGGTGGGATGGCTGGGGGGTGGTGAAAAAGTTTCAGACAGCACCCCCAGCGGACACCACGCCCCATCCCGTGCATAAAAAAATTTCCATTTTCCGAAATTTTTTCCGCTTTTCTCCAAAGATACCCCAAACAGGCGGAAATTATTGTATAAATCCCATCCCCATGATAAGATTGGTAATACATGGGATAAATTAGGCGGAAAAACATTCAGACCGCCAAAGCCTATAGGGGTGGTTTCAAAGTGAAATTGTCTATCGCTAGAAACCCAGACCCGCAATATTTTTTTCACACGGTCAAAACCCCATAGGGGGTATATCCGTTACAAAACTAGGATTTTTTGGGGCAATTGCCAAATCATAGCACCTTGTTTTTTGTATCTCTATTTGTATCTCTACTAGGTACATTTTTTGATAACTGTTTATAAATCAATAAGTTATGATATTTGTTCAAGTAACGCCATCTCCACCAATTTTCCAATAAAAATCCTAAGTAAATCAGTTACTTAGGATTTTTATTGTTTATGCACAAGTGATTATTTGACGGTTTACTTCCTATTATTCACTCAGAATCTTGCAATACTCTAGCTGTCTTTGCATAATCACCTTGCCATGTCTGACGCTCAGCATCACCTTGGCTTGATTGGCAAGTGCATCATAGTCATCTTTGGCATTTAGGATAATAAAGTTGGCAGGCTTACCAATTTCAATGCCATAATCATTGTGAACATTGAGTGTTTTAGCACCATTGACCGATACAAAATCCAAACATCTGGACAAATCTTTATAGCCTAGCATATGGCAAATATGCAGCCCTGCATCCAAAATTCTCATGATATTGCCATTGCCCACTGGATACCAAGGGTCACGGATTGAATCTTGGGCAAAGCATACATTCATTCCCGCTGCATCAATCTCAGGCACACGGGTCAAGCCACGGCGTTTTGGATAACCATCATATCGCCCTTGCAAATGAATACTCTCGGTCGGGCAACAAATGAAGTTGATTTTTGATTGCTTAAGCAGGCGAAACAACTTAAAGCAATAAGCATTGTCATATGAGCCCATAGCGGTCGTATGACTAGCTGTTGTTCGCTCGCCCATACCACGCTGCAACACTTCATCCGCCAACACTTCCAAAAATCTTGAGCTTGGGTCATCAGTCTCATCGCAGTGCACATCGATGAGCTTGTCATATTTATCCGCCAAATCCACCAAGAATTTGACGGATGATACACCTTTATCACGAGTATATTCAAAATGCGGAATACCGCCGACGACATCAGCACCCATCTGCACCGCTTTTTCGAGCAAATGTCTGCCATTATCAAATGATTCAATGCCTTCTTGGGGAAATGCCACAATCTGAATATCCATCAAATCCTTAACTTCATCTTTGATTTCAAGCAATGCCTGCATACCAATCATGGCAGGGTCTGTGGTGTCAGCATGAGTACGAACATATTGGATACCGTGACTAGCAAGCATCTCAACCACTTGTCTGGCTCGGCGCTTGGTATCTTCAATTTGATCGGTTTGAGATTTTTTAACCCATGCTTTGCGCTGACCCCAACGCTCAATCCCTTCAAATAATGTACCTGTCATATTCCACTCAGGTTCACCCGCTGTCAGCACATAGTCCAAGTGGATATGCGGTTCAACCAGTGGTGTCATGAGTAGGTTTTCATCGGCATCAATAAGCTGTTCATTTGGCTCAAGAGCAAGCTTACTCTCTTGTGGCGTGATGGCGGTAAATCTGCCATGCTCATATTCAACACTAAACAGTTCTGTTTGCTGACGCAGTCGTGCATTAATAATTTTCATCATTGATTCTCCAATTCGAATTTCATTCATTACATTAAGATGATTTTGCCAAAGTTAGGTTAGTGGATTTGTTTTTGTAAGCTTGCTGCACTTTTACACCCACACCATATACCACTACTGAAGTTACGATGCCTACAATCGGCGCAAACCAAGGACTAAAATACGCCACTGCTGAACCGATCACATAAGCCGTCAAGCCAAGGTAATTGAAATTTGGTAATTTAGTCCACAGTTCAGGATATTGTCCACGATGCTTAATCCAAAAGTCTGCCATAATCACCCCGCCAATCGGTGGCATAAAAGTGCCAAGCAATACCAAAAATGGAATCAACATTTCATACATACCGCCAACTGCCAATACAATACCCACAATCGCCGCCGCAAAAGTCATCAGCTTATGGCGATCTGAACGCACCAGATGGCATGCAGCTGCCGAGACATTGTAAATCGTTGGTCCTTGAATAGTGGCAAGGTTTAGGCATAACATTACAACTGCCGCAATGGATAAACCTTGCAAAATCAGCACTTCCACAATATCCGCCTGCTGATAAGCAATCGCCATCCAAGCACCTGCTAGCACCATCGCACCATTACCCACCACAAAACTTACCAAGCATACCCAAATGGCAGTTTTGCCATTTTTGGCAGTGCGAGTCCAGTTGGTGATTTGAGTTGCACCCGATGCAAAAGTACCAAAAACAATGGTCAGCGCTTGAGCGACTGTTAGCTTATCCGTTGGCATGGCAGCAAACAGCCCATCAAAACCGCCCACATCTTTGGTGGCAGTCACAATTGACCATACCAAAATCACACTCATCACAGGGATGGATAATTTGGCAAGCATAGCAAGCCCTTTTGAACCAACAATAGCCGTCACTGCAAACGCCAAGCCAAAAGCAATCATCAGCGGTATGGTCAGAGATTCGGACAAATCAAGCAGCTTTACCAATGAAATAGCAATCGTCGCCGTACCCCACGCATACCAACCAAGCTCAGCAAAACCAAGCACCATATCAGACAGCTTTGAGCCAATATTACCAAAGCAAAACCGCCCCATCAGCACTGTATTTAGACCACTTTTGGCAGAAATATAACCCAAAGTTGCCGCATAACTAGCAAGTAAAAAATTACCCAATATTGCAATCCACAGGATATCAATAAAATCAAAAGCCACACCGATTTTACTGCCTGCAAACATCGTACCTGTAAAAAAAGTAAACCCAAAAATAACCAAAGTAATGGGCAAAAATCCCTTTCGATGAGATTCAGGTGTTTTTTCAAGCCAACTTTCATCATGTTCAACTGCTGACATTATTCATTCTCCGCATAATATCAAAATCATGAATTTGATTTATGATAAAATTTATAACAATGTTGAGACTTGATAGCGCTATCTTCTGGTGATTTGAATTATATATCTACAGGTAATTCAGTGTAAAATAGTTTAATTTTGTGAATTTGATATTATTTATCAGTTTTTATTATGATATGATAAGTTAATAATATTAATATTATTTATATGATATACGAATAAACTAATAATATTATATGATTATTAAAAGACTCGGCTTGCTTCATACAATCCCTAACAGACGCGCAAACTCATCTTGTGGTACAATAAATTCTTTGAAAAATTCTATCTTTTTTGACACCATGATGAATCAATTAAGCGACTGGGTGCTACTGACGATGGATAAGCTTGGCTTATTTGGCGTAGCGCTGATGATGTTTTTGGAAAACGTGTTTCCGCCGATACCGTCCGAGCTGATTATGCCAGCAGCAGGGTTTGCGGCGGCGATGGGTCGCATGGAGCTGTTTTTGGTGATTATCGCAGGGACGATAGGCTCGGTGCTTGGGGCGTTGCCACTATACTATCTGGGCACGGTCTTTGACGAACAGCGACTATATACATTGACCGAAAAATACGGCAAATATCTACTGCTCAAGCCTGATGACATCATCAATGCTCAAGCCTGGTTTGCCAAATATGGCAAATCGGTGATATTCTTTGGGCGGATGATACCTGCCATTCGCTCGCTGATTTCCATTCCTGCTGGGATGGCTCGGATGCCGATGTTGCCATTTTTGACTTTGACTGCATTGGGCTCGGCGATTTGGACGACGATTTTGGCGTATGCAGGCTTTGTTCTTGGTGTCAATTATCAAGAAGTCGCTGATTTTATCGCACCGATTAGCAGCGCTGTTGGCTGGACGGTAGGTGTGATTGTGCTGTTTGTGGTATTAATCCGATTAAAAAGTTTTTTGAGAAAATAAATGAACCAAGCTGCCCAACTTCCCCACACACCCCGCCCAAAGATTGTCTTTTTTGACATCGATGACACCTTGTACATCAAAGATACCAACCATGTGCCGCCATCTGTCGCCCCTGCCCTAAAAGCACTCAAAGCCACAGGCACACTCATCGCCATCGCATCAGGTCGCAGTCTAGGGGTGATACCGCCCGTGGTACGCACGCTGATTGATGATGTTGGCATTGAGCTACTACTGACCATCAATGGCGGGTATAATCTATGGCAAGGCAAGCCTTTTCTTGATTTCCCCTTAGCCACGGACAAGGTGCGTACCATCATTCAGACGCTCGATGCTGACGGTATCGGGCACGCCTGCATGACGCATGACACCATCTATGCGATGCGTGATACGCCAAATCTGCGTACGGCATTGGCATCACTGCACATTCCTTATCGGTTTGTGTCGCATGATGATTTTGATGACACCCAAGCGGTGTATCAGATTTTGGCGTTTTATGCCGATGGCAAATACACGCCTGCACTGCCACCACAGACCAAGACAGTACGCTGGCATCAGGTTGCTGTCGATGTGCTTGATAGTGATGGTTCAAAGGCTCGTGCCATCGCACGAGTGCTTGATAAGCTTGGTATTGATGCCAAAGATGCCTGCGCATTTGGCGATGGGCTCAATGATGTTGAGATGCATAAGCTGGTCGGCACAGCGATTGCGATGGGTAATGCCCATGATGAGCTCAAACGCCACGCCGATATCGTCTGCCTACGCCATGATGAAGATGGCATCGCCAAGATTTTGGGCAAGCTTGGCTGGATTGATGCTATTTTATAAATAAGCTTATTAAGAGAATTGTAAAAATTAGCATCTGCCATTAGGCTAGTTTGAATGAATGTTTAAGAAATTTGCCACAAAATTTGACAATATCATCACGCCCAATTTGCTATCATCACCCACAGTGCAATCCGCCTTCTAAGCCATATTTCAAGCCACTTTCCAAGCCGTCTTTAGCTATGCCAAAATCCATCATCCTACTACTGAGTATCCTTGCCCTGACAGGCTGTGCGACCACGCCATATTATCCCATTGACCGCACGACTTATCATGCCATCGGACAATCCGAACGCATCGAATACATTATCCTACACTATACCGCCGAAGATTATGATGGCTCGGTCAATGTCCTAACCCAAGGGCGGGTCAGTAGCCACTATCTCATCCCTGATGGCGATGATGATAAGATATATCAACTGGTGGCTGATGATAAGCGAGCATGGCACGCAGGTGTCAGTAGCTTTGGTGGCAAATCATCACTCAATGACATCTCGCTGGGTATCGAAATCGTCAGTGATGGCATCACAGGCAACTATACAGGCTATCGCCCTTATGATGGCTATGTCGATTATACACCCAAACAAATCGCCCAAACCGCCCAATTACTCAAAGAACTCAGTGTCAAATACGCCATTGACCCCACACGTATTCTTGGGCATTCTGACATCGCCCCGAACCGCAAAATCGACCCCGGCGCCAAATTCCCTTGGGAGTATCTATATCGCCATCATGGTATCGGCGCATGGTATGATGAAGCCGACAAGCAGGCGTTTTTGGCGATGATGGATGGCGAAACGGATTTTAATCAGCCCGAGATGATTACGCAAATCAAATCGGCATTGCGTCGTTATGGCTACACCGTCAATGACACCGCCGAATGGGATAGACCGAGCCAAAATGTCATCTATGCCTTTCAGCTACACTTTCGCCCAAAACAGCCCACAGGCCTGATGGATGCTGAGACTTGGGCAATTTTACAAGCCTTGAACAAAAAATATCGCCCAAGCTGACTTGAGCGATATTAATCATATCAATCATATCAATCACTTAGCTACGCTGATGAATCAATGCCAACGCATGATCAAGTAGTCCAAAGATGGTGCGGTGCTTGTCGCTGTCATCATCAAGCGTTGGGTTGAACTCAGTGATTTCAAACAATTTGACATTATCCAACATCAACACACGATCAAAAATCCGTCTGACTTCATCAGCTTGATAGCCATCAGGCTCAGGCGTACCTGTGGCAGGAATCAGCGTATCATCGAGTGCATCGACATCAAAACTGACATAAACCGCATCTAGTCCTGCAAGCTTGTCAATCATCGCATCCAATATCACATCCAGTGATTGGCGATCGCCGCCGGCAATCGGCGTGCCTTTGGCAGAATAAGCAAACATCTGATGCTCTGTAATCAAATGCGCTTCAGGTGGCTCAAAGCTACGCAATCCCAAAAAGAACACATCGCTTGGCAAGATACCATCATGGCTTGAGAGTGATTTCAGCTTATGCCAATAATCTGCCGCCGTCTCATCAAGCGTGTTGATTTGGCAATCGACGTTATCGAGTCTCAATGCTGTCGCTAGTGGCATCCCGTGCATATTGCCCGATGGCGTGGTCAATGCCGAATGTAAATCAGCGTGCGCATCAATCCATACCACGCCGATACGCTGATCACGATGATGATTCATAAACGCTGCCAAATTGCCAATGGCATTAGAATGATCACCGCTGATGATGACGGGAAAAGATTGACCATCCATCTGCTGTAGGCGCTCACCCACCTGCGGCACGAGCGTCTGTTCAAAAAACGGCAACAGAGTTTCGATATATTTCGCCGATGGATGAGCAGGCGCAAGCTTATCATGCTTGGCATAAATCTTGTGTACAGGCGCACTCGGATAATGCATTTCACAATGCTCGGATAACATCGCCACGCCATGCGTCGTGCCGTGTTTGCCTGCGCCAATGTCAGAATAAATTTCAATAAACTCAATCGTCATGCAAATGTGTCCCTATTTGTCCGTTCGATGGGTGAGTTGAATAGACAAGTTAGTATAGCACCGAACGCCATCACGATTTGCAAAAAATCCCAATGGCTTATTCGGTGTTTGTCATAAATTTGCATGATAAGTATGTCAATATCGCATCACATTGTCATACTTCATGTGATATACGCATTAAGCGGTATAATTGGTCGGATCTTTGGTGTCACAAGGGGTGGTAACTTCAGCAAAAAACGCCGCCTGTACCGATGCTTTGGCGTGTGCCCAATACGCAAACTGCTGACAAGTCGTCTCAAGATCGCCAAGCCATGTAGGGATATTGCCTTTCATCCGCCCAAAACGCTGATGCGGTAGCGTCTGCATCTGCTTGGCAGTCTCGATGGCAAGTAGCGCACCTGCTCGATCATTGCACACGAGCGCCATATCACAGCCAGCATCAATCGCCGCCCGCACGCGAGCATCCACCCCGCCTGCAACATGAGCAGCTTTCATGTTAAGATCATCCGAAAATAGCACCCCATCAAAGCCAAGCTTCTCACGGATAATCTCATGAATCCACACGCTTGAGAACCCCGCAGGCTTATCATCCACTTGACTAAAAATCACGTGCGCCGGCATCAAAGCATCAAGCTTATCCAGTGTTTTGACAAAGGTTTGGGTATCAAAATTAAAAATCTCATCAAAACTGCGCTCATCAATGGCATCCGCCACATGAGAATCAGGCGCAATCGAGCCATGCCCCGGGAAATGCTTGCCCGTCGTCGCCATGCCAGCATCTTTCATCCCATCCATAAAGCGTGCCGACAGTGCCACGATCGCATCAGGCTTGGCATGAAACGCACGATCACCAATCACTAGGCTGACTCCATTAATATCAAGTACAGGCGCAAAGCTAAAATCCACACCCACCGCCAGCACTTCTGCCGCCATCAGATAGCCACAGTCATAAGCAAGCTGACACGCCTTATCAGCATCGATGTCATACAGCTCGCCCAGTCGCCCCATCGCAGGCAATGGCGAAAAGCCTGTGCGAAACCGTGCCACACGGCCGCCTTCTTGGTCCACCGCAATCAGCACATCAGGATTGGCGGCACGCATCGCATCGGTCAAGGCACGCACCTGCTCAGGGCTTTCGACATTGCGTGCAAATAAAATCATCCCGCCCACTTCAGGATTGGCAAGTAATGCCACATCGCTGTCATCGAGCACCTTGCCTGCCACATCCGCCATGATAATGCCTGTTGCCATAGTTTTCGCCTTATTCAAGTGATTTTGTTGGATAAATAGCTTATTATGCCATGAATTGCCAAGATTTTTTAGTGCTGATTTGTTGCCGAATCATCCGTGATGGCGATTTTCCACTACTTACCAGCTTGCCTTAGCTAATGACTTATGACACTTTGGCTTGTCATCATGCCTTGCTTAATTCTTGCAAAAATCACCAAAACTTGCCCAAGTGTAACCCACCACCCAATTCCATCTACAAAAACTCTCATGAATGCAAAAAATATTTGGGAAAATTGTGCTAATATAGACAGACCCATTGATAACAATAGTTAGGATAATCTTATGTCAAAACGCCAATATTTGCTTTCAGGCATCGCCACTGCGGTTGCAGGCGTTATTTTTGCCCAAAGTTATGTGACAGTTGCCAGCGCCGCTGACCAAGCCGCCTTTGAGCCGACACCAGCTCAGCGCATCACCGCGCGCCAAGTTGCCCTACTGCTCGACCGTGCGCACTATGTCGATGCTCGCATGGATGCACAGATGAGCCAGAAGATTTTGGCAATGTATTTTGATAAGCTTGATCCAAGCCGTACGCTATTTTTGCAGTCCGACATTGACGAATTTACCGCCAAATATGGCAATAACTACGCTCAGCGTCTGTTGCGTGGCGATTTGAGCGCAGGCATTGAGATTTTTGAGCGTTATCGCACTCGCTCAAATGAGTATTATGACTTTGCCAAAGCATTTTTGGCAAAACCCGTCAATCTCAACACCGATCAAAGCATCGTCATCGATCGTGAAGATGCGCCACGCTTTACCAGCACCGCCGAACAGCGCACTTATTGGCAAAATCAGCTGACCTATTCACTCATCAATTTGACCATCAGCCAAGAAGATGACAAGGCAAAAGACCAAGCATTTTTGAATAATCCTGATCTGTCTCGTGGTCAAGATTTGGTCAAGGCAGAATCTCGCACGCCAACTGAGATTCTGCAAAATCGCCTAAACCGCCAACAAGAACAATTAGCTCGCCTAAAAAATGATGAAATCATGGAATACATCCTTGATTCGGCGACGCTGACTTATGATCCGCACAGTAACTACTTTGCCCCTGTGCAAGCGCAAGATATGCAGATCCAAAGCAGCCTACAGCTTGAAGGTATTGGCGTCTCTATCCGTCCCGACCGCAAAAATCCTGACTACATCCGCATCATCAGCCTAGTCGATGGTGGCCCTGCTGCCAAGTCAGGACAGGTGCGTGCCAATGATTTGATCATCGGCGTCGCCCAAGATGGTGAGCCGATGGTCGATACGGTCGGCTATACCACTCGTGAGATCGTCGCGCTGATTCGTGGTAAGCGTGGCACGAATGTCACCGTCAAGGTCAAACAGCCTAACACGCCCGATTCACAAGCTCGCACCGTGACGCTCACCCGTGATGTCATTCAACAAGAAGAGTCGGGCGTACAGCACCGAGTGATCGAGATACCATATGAAGGCGGCACCAAGCGTGTGGGCGTGCTTGAGATTCCATCATTTTATCTGAATTTCCAAGCTCGCCGAGAAGGGCTGGATGCCAGCCAATATCGCAGCGTCAGCAATGACACCGAAAAAGCCCTAAAAGACCTCACCGCCCAAGGCATCGATGGCCTGGTGGTGGATTTGCGTAACAACCCGGGCGGCTCGCTCGATGAAGTGGCAAAGATGCTTGGCTTTTTTGTCAAAGAAGGCCCGCTTGTACAGATCCGTGACAACCGTGGCAATGTCCGAGTGTATCGTGATGGCGATGGTGGCAAGCAGCTGTATAATGGCGATATGGCGGTGCTTGTCAATCTTGGTTCGGCATCTGCCAGTGAGATTTTTGCTGCCGCTATCCAAGATTATGGACTCGGACTTATCGTCGGTAGTACCACCACAGGCAAAGGCTCAGCCCAAGCACAGCGTGATGATCTAGCGCTTGGTTCAATGACCATCACCCAAAACAAATTCTACCGTATCAATGGTGGCAGTACGCAGAACAAAGGCGTCGTCCCTGATGTCGAGCTTGTCAATATCTATCAAGGCGTAGAATTTGGCGAACGAGAATACAAGAATCCACTGCCTTGGGATACCATCGACTCGACCAACTATGTCGCAGCCGGCAAATATTCTAAGGCGCTGATTGACACACTTCAAGCACAGTCAAAGGCTCGCCAAGCCAAAGATCCGCAGTTTGTTTTCTTAAATAAACTCAATGACATTCGTGCGCTTGATGATGACAAAAAACCTGCCGAAGTAAGCCTGGATAAACGCCGCGCCAAGCTAACTTCGATCGAAAATCAGACCTTGGCGGCCGAAAATACTCGCCGTCAAGCCACTGGCGAAGCACCTTATACTGATTGGTCCACTTATCAAGCCAGTCTTGATGCCATCAGTGAAGAGCGTGGTGCAATGAAAGAAAATGAACGCCCTAAGCTGCCCGAGAGCGAAGCCTATGTGCTTGAAACTGCTCGCTTGATGTTTGATGCCAAAAAAGCACAATAACACAGCACGCCGATAGCAGACAACAAAGCCACGATATTTATACATATCGTGGCTTTTGTTTATTGTCGTGCTTGTTATCGTATTTGATATCAGCAGTCTTAACAGCGGACAATCAGCGCATGGTTACAAACTCTTCTGCACCTGTTGGATGGATAGCGACAGTATTATCAAAATCTGCTTTGGTTGCGCCCATCTTGATTGCCACGCCAAAGCCTTGAATCATCTCATCGACACCAAAGCCAATGCCGTGCAGTCCGATGATTTTCTCATCATCACCAAGACAAACTAGCTTCATACGGCAAGGCTCACGATGTGCTGTGATGGCACTATACATCGGCGTGAAGTTTGAGCGATAGACCTTGATGGCATCATCGCCATATTTTGCCCGAGCGTCCGCTTCACTCATGCCAATCGTACCAATCGGCGGATGGCTAAACATCACCGTCGGTATGAGCGAATAATCCAGTTTTTCGTTCGGTTTATTATTAAACAGTCGCTCAGACAGACGGCGACCTGCCGCCACCGCCACAGGGGTTAGCTCGATACCGCCTGCGATGATATCACCCACTGCATAGATGCCATCGACCGATGTGTTTTGGTATTCATCGACGATGATTTGCCCACGCTCATTCATCGCTACGCCAACTTCTGCAAGCCCGATACCATCGGTGGCAGGCGTACGCCCAATCGCCCAAATCACGCAGTCCACCACAAGACTTGCCCCATCCGCCATCATGATGGTGATGCTACCGTCATCGTTTTTGGTCAGTGATTGCGGATTGGCTTGGGTGTGTAGCTCGATACCATCTTTTTTCATCACATCAACCAGTACATCGACGATATCAGCATCAAATTTACGCAGCGGCTTATCACCACGCACCACCAGATGCGTCTTTGCCCCAAGACTATTGACCACACCTGCCATCTCTACAGCGATATAGCCTGCACCGACGATGGCGATACGCTGTGGCAATTCGGTCAATTCAAAAAATCCATCCGAATCAATACCAAGCTCAGCGCCTGTGATATCAGGACGGCTTGGGCGACCACCTGTCGCAATCAAGATATGCTCAGCCGTGATACGCTCGCCACCAACTTCGATGGTATTTTTGTCAATCAACTTGGCAAAGCCTGTGATGACATCCACCGAATTTTTGGCAAAGACATTTTGATAAGACTGATGAATACGCCCGATATACGCTTGGCGATTGGCAATCAAAGTTTGAAAATCAAAGCGATTCACCGTCACATCAAAGCCATAATCAGGTGCGTATTTATGAATCGCATCAGCAATATGCGCCCCATACCACATTACTTTTTTGGGGACACAGCCGATATTGACGCAAGTGCCGCCGATGTGCTTGGCTTCGATGATGGCGCATTTTTTGCCATAGCTGGCTGCACGGTTGATGGATGCGATACCGCCACTACCGCCACCGATGGCGATATAGTCATAATGTTTCATGGTTATCCTTGGGTTGTTAATCAATCAAACAGCAAAAACTGCCTGCTGATATCTATGATGGCATCACCTTTATCAGTTTGCAAGTTTTTTGGTGCAAAAAAACAGCCACCCTGTAGGATGACTGTTTTGGACAAATTAGAACCGAGAAATTAGTTCTTTTCTTTGTCGATGATTTTGTTGCCACCAATCCAAGGCATCATCGCACGCAGCTTAGCACCAGTAGTTTCGATTGGGTGCGCTGCGTTGTTGCGACGACGAGCGGTCATTGATGGGTAGTTGGTCATGCCTTCAGCGATGAACATCTTGGCATATTCGCCGTCTTGGATGCGTTTTAGAGCGTTACGCATTGCTTTGCGTGATTCTTCGTTGATGACTTCTGGGCCAGTCACATACTCACCGTACTCAGCGTTGTTACTGATTGAGTAGTTCATGTCAGCGATACCGCCTTCGTACATCAAATCAACGATTAGCTTAAGCTCGTGCAAGCATTCAAAGTATGCCATCTCTGGTGCATAGCCTGCTTCAACTAGGGTCTCAAAGCCCATCTTCACAAGCTCAACTGCGCCACCGCATAGAACCGCTTGCTCACCGAATAGGTCAGTTTCGGTTTCGTCTTTGAAAGTGGTTTCGATGATACCAGAACGGCCACCGCCCACGCCTGCTGCATAAGATAGCGCAAGCTGCTTAGCTGAGCCTGACGCATCACGCCATACAGCGATTAGATCAGGGATACCGCCACCTTTGGTGAACTCAGAGCGTACAGTGTGACCCGGTGCTTTTGGTGCAACCATGATGACATCAAGATCGGCGCGTGGCTCAACTTGGTTGTAGTGGATCGCAAAGCCGTGGGCAAATGCCAAAGTTGCGCCTTGTTTGATGTTTGGCTCGATGACATCGCGGTAAAGTTGGCGTTGGAATTCGTCTGGGGTCAAAATCATCACCACATCCGCACCAGCAACCGCATCCGCAGTTTCAGCGACTTTTAGACCAGCATTTTCAGCTTTTTTCCAAGAAGCAGAACCAGCACGCAGACCAACAGTCACATCAACGCCTGAATCTTTTAGGTTCAATGCGTGTGCATGACCTTGAGAACCGTAGCCAATGATGGCAACTTTTTTGCTTTGGATGATCGACAAATCACAATCTTTGTCATAATAGATATTTAGGCTCATAAGAGTTTCCTTGATAATTACACTGGATAATCCAGTCAGGGTGAAGTTAAATATTTACGGTGTATAAAGTATAAATACACCAACAAGTTAAAATCAAACGATTCATTGATAAAACTCACCAAAGAATTTTTGCATCAAATTGATAAATTTTATCATCTTTACTAATCAATGTCAGTCCTTCGCTGATGGCTTGGGCAACCAACATTCGATCAAACGGATCAGCGTGTATTTGTGGCAATTCACCTGCCAATCTTGCATGAGCGGTAGTTATGGATAATACATCAAAACTATTACTCATCGCCAAATGCTCAAAATCATCAATCATCAGCTTGGCAATTGGCAATTTGCCTTTGTGGTATTTAATACTCATTTCCCACAAATTTATCGCACTGACAAAAATTTGGTTATGGGGATTTTCAATTGTTTGACGGACAGCTTCAGATAACTGCTTTGGATTTTGCCACCACCAAATCAATACATGGGTATCTAGCAAATAGCCGTTCATTGACTAAGCCCATACTCATCAGTATGATCGCCACGCCACCAAGCCAATTCTTCATCACTCATCGGCTCAAACCACACACTATCATCGGTTTGAGTATTCAGATGTGCCAATTGACCTGCCACTCTGGGTTTTAATCCTTGTGATTGCGGTAATTGTTGCGACAAAGGGCTGATATGCACCTGCCCATCTTTGATGACCATTTGCACTTGTTGCTCATTTTTGATGTATGCCTGCACAACAGGTGGCAAGCTTGCCAATTCCACAATCACAATTTGCTCCTTATCTTATAAAGATAAAGTCTTCTCACCACGAGCAATACCAATCACACCTGAGCGTACCACTTCTAGGATACGATCACGACCGATGACATCAATAAAGCCATCCAGCTTACCGGCATCACCGGTGATCAAGATGGTGTAAAGATTTGGGGTGACATCGACGATTTGGGCACGGAAAATATCCGCCGTACGCTTGACTTCTTCACGGTGCGAGCCTGTAGCACGCACTTTGATCAGCATCAGCTCACGCTCGATTTGACTACCGCCACTAATTTCAGACAGGTTTTGCACCTTGACCACTTCGATCAACTTGTGTAGCTGTTTGGTGATTTGCTCAATCTTATCATTGGTAGTGATGGTCGTCAGCGTCAGACGAGAAATCGTCGGATCGTCGGTTGCAGCGACATTGAGCGTATCAATGTTGTAGCCACGCTGTGAAAACAGACCAACCACACGAGATAGTGACCCTGCTTCGTTTTCCATCAATACAGAAATCAGATGTTTATGGACTTGATTTGACATTAGGTGCGCTCCCCTTTTGATAGCCACATATCACGCATTGACTGGCCTGCCACTTGCATCGGATAGACATGCTCACTCTTATCGACATAGACATCGATAAATACAAGCTTATCATCCATCGCTAGCGCCGCTGCCAGCTCTTGTTCCATCGTCGCAGGGTTGGTAATCTTGACACCCACATGACCATAGCTTTCGGCAAGCTTCACAAAATCAGGCAACGACTTCATATACGACTGTGCATGGCGTGCTTCGTATAGCATATCTTGCCACTGCTTGACCATGCCCAGTTGAGCGTTGTTTAGGTTTAGGATTTTTACAGGTAGATTGTATTGTAAGCAGGTTGACAGCTCTTGGATATTCATCTGAATCGAGCCTTCACCCGTGATACAGACGACTGTTTTTTCGGGACGAGCAAGCTTGGCCGCCATTGCATACGGCAAGCCGACACCCATCGTGCCTAGGCCACCTGAATTCAGCCATTGGCGTGGTTCATCATATTTATAGTACAGTGCAGCGAACATTTGGTGCTGACCGACATCAGATGTGATGATGGCTTGACCTTTGGTTAGCTTATACAATGTCTCAACGACGTGCTGCGGCTTGATGGCGTGGATTTCAGCTTCCATATCATCAGCATCATAGTGTAGTCCGTGACGCTTACGCCATTCGTTGATTTGTTGCCACCAGTCGTTCAGTGCGTGCTCATCGATACGCTTATCAGTTTCTTTGAGCAGTGATAACATCTCAGTCAGCACAAGCTTGACATCACCGACGATTGGAATGTGTGCTGTGATGGTCTTTGAGATGCTTGCAGGATCGACATCGATATGGATGACGGTTGCATTTGGGCAGAATTTTTTGACATTATTGGTCACACGGTCATCAAAGCGTGCACCAATCGCCAAAATCACATCCGCATGGTGCATGGTCATGTTGGCTTCATAAGTGCCATGCATACCCAGCATACCGATGAACTGCTCACCTGAACCTGGATACGCACCCAGACCCATCAAGGTATTGGTGACAGGCAGCTTAAGCATATCCGCTAATTGGCGTAATTCATCACTGGCATTACCCAAAATCACACCGCCGCCTGAGTACAGTACTGGACGCTTGGCAGAAAGTAGGGTTTCGATGGCTTTTTTGATTTGACCGCCATGCCCTTTGTGTGTCGGTTGATATGAGCGCATCGCTACCGATTCAGGCATATGATAAGCGAATTTATCGCTTGGGTTGGTCATATCTTTTGGAATATCGACCACGACAGGGCCTGGACGACCTGAGCCTGCGATGTAAAATGCTTTTTTGATGATTTCAGGGATTTCTTCGGCACTGCGTACTTGGAAGCTGTGCTTGACGATTGGGCGAGAGATACCCACCATGTCACACTCTTGGAAAGCATCATCACCGATGAGCGTGGTCGGTACCTGACCTGCTAGGATGACCATCGGGATAGAATCCATATAAGCGGTAGCAATGGCGGTCACGGTATTGGTCGCACCTGGACCTGAAGTGGCGAGCACCACACCTGTCTTACCGGTGGTACGGCTATAGGCATCTGCCATATGACCTGCCGCCTGCTCATGGCGAACTAGGATATGCTCAATTTTATCTTGTTTGAAAAGGGCATCATAAATGTGCAGTACCGCACCGCCTGGATAGCCAAAAATGTACTCAACGCCTTCATCAATCAAGGCTTGAACCAACATCTCGCCACCAGACATCATCACCGTCTCACCACGGGCTAGGCGTTCTTGGGCTTCGTGAAAATGTGCAGTCGCATCTTTTTGGGTAATTTGCGTCATCAGTTGCATCCTTTTGCCAATCATATCGGCAATATACAGACGAAATGGCGTAGCGTGGGTCAGTAACGGACTGTCAAATACAAGATGACTTCAAAGCAAGGGCATCATGACAATGCCAACAAGAAAGGAATTGGAATAATTTCTTGTGTCTTGCAGACCGATAAGTCCTATTGCAATGTACAATCTTGCGTCATCGAACGGTAATCCGACGGCACCAATCGCACAAACGCAGCACCTGATAAATAGCTACGCCGACTCATGATAATGCTTATAACTTTTAGTATGGTTTATAAGCGTCATCAAAACAATATGAATATCTTACCCCAAAAATCCGCCCTTGCCAAGCGTATTTTGCTATTTTTGGCGTTCTTTTTTAAATTTTGTAAAAATTGGCGCATTTTTGTCAAGTATGATAAATTTTAATTATTATCTATCCAATTTTATGACAAAAAATAAATAATAAAGCCACCGAACGCATGATAAAATAGCCCTTTTGATTTGATAAATAAAACCCATGCTCAAGCGATTATTTTGGCTGATTTTGCACACATCTTGGTTGTCAGGCATCTTTGCCACAGCCATCGCTGCACCTATTTATCAATATACAGGGCAATTTGGCGAGATGGTGTATAGCCAAACACCGCCCATTGGCAAGCCCTATCAAGCCATCAGCGTGCTACACAGTGCCACCAAAAGCGACAAGATGCAACAAGACTGCCAAAAACTCAAAGGACATCTAACCACCCTAAACGCTGGCGGTGTCATCCATGAGATTGACGCATCAGGCAACAAAACACAGCTAAGCCCCGCTCAAGTCAGCGAACGCCAAGCACAAATCCGTGATGCACTCACGCAGTACTGCCATGACTAAGCCATCATCGCCACCATCACCATCACAGCCATCACGCATAGACAGCACCACCTTGCCCGATGTCGATGATGTCAAGGACTGGATTCGTGCCAAGGCGTACGAGCTTGGCTTTGCTGATTGCGGATTCTTAAGCGTACATCATCCGCTCTTTGCCGAGCAAACCCAAGCGCTCAAAGCATGGCTCAATCAAGGACTGCACGGCACGCTGGATTTTATGCACGACAATCACGAACTGCGAGCCAATCCGCATAAGCTCGTTGATGGCGCAAAGACCATCATCAGTGTACGCATGGATTATCTGCATACCCTGCCTGCACCACGACGCATCGAAGATAATGAACGCCCCAATCATGCCATCATCGCGCGCTACGCTCGGGGGCGAGATTATCATAAGACCGTCCGCCAACAGCTCAAAAAACTGGCTCGTGCCATCGAATCGGAGCTGCCCAATTGGACACACCTATCCATCGGTGCTGATAAGCCCTTTGTATTTCGGCCGTTTAGCGATTCTGCGCCGATTTTTGAGCGCCCGATTGCTGATGCCGCAGGGCTTGGCTGGACGGGCAAGCACACTTTGCTGATTAATCGCCAAGCAGGGTCGTTTTTTAACTTGGGCGAGCTGTTTATTAGCCTTGATTTGATGGGCGATACCGAGAGCCACCCTGTCAAGGTGCACTGCGGTAGCTGTACCGCTTGCATTGACATTTGCCCGACCCAAGCCATCATCGCACCGCACACGCTCGATGCTGGAGCGTGCATTTCTTATCTGACGATTGAACACAAGGGCAGTATCGATGTCAAATACCGCAAAGCCATCGGCAATCGCATCTTTGGCTGTGATGACTGTCAGCTGATTTGTCCGTGGAATCGCTATGCCAAGATTGCCACTGTGACTGATTACGCACCACGACATGGGCTTGATGAAGTGCGTCTGCTCGATGTATGGGCGTGGGATGAAGATAAGTTTATGACCAAGACCGAAGGCTCACCACTTCGGCGTACAGGCTATCTCAATCTACTGCGTAACACCGCTATTGCTCTTGGCAACAGTCAGCCTGATGACACCACCAAAATAGACACCATCACCGCACTGCAATCACGGCTTGGCATGGATGCGATGCTTGATGAGCATATTTATTGGGCGATTGATGAGCTTAAATAAAAATCCCCAAACCGCATGGCCTGGGGATTGAGCGTTTATCGTGCCAAATTAAGCAGGGATACGCAATACTTGACCAACATAAATCTTATCTGGATGGCTTAGCATTGGCTTGTTGGCATCAAAGATTTTCATATAATCATTGGCATTGCCGTACATTTCTTTGGCGATTTTTGATAGTGTATCACCTTTGACAACGGTATAAAAGCGTGATTCTTCAGCAGGCGTTTCTACTTCGATGTCATCAACGACAGTTTCGACATACTGCACATTACCCACCGCTAGGCGTGCACGCTCACGGTCTTCTTGGGTCTTAGCAGTGCCTGATAGCGTGACGGTGTCACTGTCGCTGTTATAATTCACTTTTAGACCTGCGATATTGACATTTTGTTCTTGGATACGAGCCAATAGCAGTTCGGCGATTTGCTGTGCGCTTGGTTCACTGCTTGTCGCTGGTGTAGTTGTGGCTGGTTCATTCGCCACTGGTGCGGTTGTTTGTGCTGATTTATCACGATTAAAAATTTTATCGCCGATGTCTTTGGCAAAACTAAAAATACCCATGTACTTTCTCCTACTGTTGTTAATAACTCATTGGATACCTTCATCATAAAGCACAATCCCAACAGAAATCATCCGCAATATTAGTAGAAGTGTTAATTTATGTAGCATCAGCACTCAAGCTAAGCGATATTGTAACTCAACAAAAAACCGTTGATAATGATATCAACGGTTTTTCAAGTATATAATCGCTATTAAGCAACTTTTGCAGTTACATAGTCGATTGCTTTTTGAACTGTGGTCAGTTCTGCAGAATCTTCATCAGGGATGGTGATGCCAAAACTGCTTTCAAATGCCATCACTAGCTCAACTAGGTCTAGTGAGTCAGCGCCTAGGTCATCCATAAATGATGCGTCGTTTTTGATTTCATCAACGCTTAGACCTAGTTGCTCAGCTACTGCGTCTTTTACTTTGGCTTCGATATCGCTCATGGGTAATTTCCTTTGAATAAAAGAGCCATCAGCACCACGCTGAAAGTTGGCTCATATGAAACTTGAATCGTATCATAAAACATTTGCCCAAAAAGTGCAAGCGTTTATGAATACATATGTACACTTTTTTCAATGATAATGGCAAACTTGTACTTTGTCAATGCTTTTAACTAATTTATGACATTAAGCAATCATCGCTTAAGTCCAATCAATGTTTGCCAAGCCATACCAACCGCTAAACACACGGAACAAATGGTTATCAAATATATTAGGTTTAGGCAATCGGGTTATCGAAGTGGCTGGCGTTTAGTGCTAGGCAGGCGAACGCAGGTGTATAAGCACAATCCATCGTCACACTAATCGGGGCTAGTGCTAGGCAGACGAGCGATGGTGTACATTTAGTACATCGAGCGAGTCTAACGACGCAATAGCCACGATTAGCAAGACGATTACATGTACATACCGCCATTAACTGCTAGCACCGCTCCCGTAATATAGCTTGCATCATCACTGGCTAGGAATGACACCGCTGCGGCGATTTCTTCTGGCTGACCCATGCGACCCATTGGCACGGCATCTAGCATTGAGTTGAGCAGGCGCTCATCCAGCTCTTCGGTCATGTCAGTTTCCACAAAGCCGGGTGCAACACAGTTCACCGTCACGCCACGAGAGCCGATTTCACGAGCGAGCGCACGGCTAAAGCCTTCGACACCTGCTTTGGTGGCGGCATAGTTGGTTTGACCTGCATTGCCCATTTGACCGACGACTGATGTGATATTGATGATACGACCATGACGGGCTTTCATCATGCCACGCACCGCACGACGGCTCATGCGATAGATAGAAGTTAGGTTGGTATCGATAACACTTGCCCAGTCTTCATCTTTCATACGCATCAACAGACCGTCTTTAGTGATGCCTGCGTTATTGACAAGCACATTGATACCGCCATAGACACTGTCAATTTCTTCAAACAGTTTATCCACATCTTCATCACTGCAGACATCCAGCACACGGCCGATACCGCCTGATTCGCTCAAGTATTCTGCGATGGCGTCAGCGCCTTTTTCGCTCGTGGCTGTACCGATGACAAAATGCCCTTCGTCGGCGAAACGCTGTGCAATTGCCTTACCGATACCACGGCTTGCGCCCGTTACTAGTACAATTTTACGACTCATACCAAATTCTCCAATTTTTCTAATCGTGCCAATTTATCCGTTGGCAATGCTGTGATTGGGGTAGCTTGACGCTTGGCAAGGTTGGATAATACATTGCCCGGGCCACATTCGATAATCAGCTCAATCTCTTGGTCAGCAAGCTTTTGCATGGTTTTTGACCATTGGACAGGCATAGACAGCTGTTCGGTCAAAGCAAGCTTGATATCCGCTACATCGGAATGCACTTTGGCATGGCGGTTTTGGATAACGGCAATTTTGGCTTCACCAAAGGCGGTTTGGTTTAGTAGTTCAGCCAATGCATCGCTAGCAGGATTCATCAGCTCACAATGCGATGGCACAGAGACTTTGAGCGGTACGGCTTTTTTGCCAAGTGCTTCAACAGCCGATAGCACACCTGCCACGCCCACTTCTGTGCCTGCGACCACGACTTGCCCCGGGCTATTAAAATTCGCCGCATTGACGATGCCTGTGCTACCGCTGACTTCTTCGCATAGGCTTGCCACTTGTTCATCTTCAAGCCCCAAAACAGCCGCCATCTGCGTATCCATGCCCTTGACCGCTTCAGTCATCAGCTTGCCACGCTCATGCACAAGCTTGGCAGCATCGCCTAGGCTTAGCACGCCTGACGCCACAAGCGCACTATATTCACCGAGTGAATGTCCTGCCAAATACAGGGGCTTCAATGACTGCTTGGCAAGTAGCGGCTCAACAATACGCCAAATGGCAATGCTTGCGGTCAATAACGCAGGCTGTGTAAATTCGGTCTTGTTCAGACGGCTGTCATCTTGGGTCACTTCCCACAAATCAAAGCCAAGCGCACTGCTTGCTTCATCAAACGTCTTGTGCACCACATCATAAGTCTCAGCCAGCTCATTCATCATGCCGACTGTCTGCGAGCCTTGACCAGGGAAAACCACCGCCAATCGCTTGGCAACTGTGGTGATGTCTTGTGTCATAATTCACCTATGTAAAATTTAGCCAACACACGCTTGGCTTGATTGGAAAATTCAATAAAAATATTTTGCCAATTTTATCACAAAAAAATACATTTGTTTACCCAAATGTATCAACTGGCCGCACAATTCACAAAATCTTATTCCGACCCAAATAAAAAACCAAGCCCATTGACTTGCAATGTTGGCTTGGCTTCATCATCACACAGTGATGCTTAGCTATCTTGGCTAACCTTGAATAGCTGACGACCACGGTAGAAACCGTCTTTGGTCGCGTGGTGGCGAAGGTGTTTTTCGCCAGTAGTAGAATCGATGCTTAGCTCAGCAATAGCGATATGGTCGTGTGAACGACGCATGTCACGGCGTGAGCGGCTCTTGCGGTTTTGTTGAACTGCCATGATAGCTCCTAATTAAGTCAGTGGGCAGTTTGTGCCCATCAAGAAATAAACGGTTCGTGCGTCTTTGTCAATTTGTGTCAATGCGATTAAGCATCAATCGCCGTCCATCATAGACCTATGCACAATAAACGCTGTATTATACGCAAAAATCTTGCAAATTTCAAAGCCTAATCGCAAAAATTTACAAAACTTTTCATCAAATTGTATTTTCAATCACACTCAATCTCATTAAGTGATTGATATTATGATAATTTACCCTTTAAGGCTGCCAGTGCTGCAAAGGGATTTTCTTGGATTTCTTCTTCGATTTCGTCACCGACCGACTCCACCAGCATCTCACAGTCGGCGTGGCGTGGCGATAATGGCAATGCCAAAATCAGCTCATCTTCGAGCAAATCTTTGACAGGTAGCAATCGGCGAGCAGATTCACCAAGCTCATCAATCAGCACATATTCAGCGCCATCAACCAAGCCGATTTCGCTCTCATCACTCAATAACGCCAAGCGATATTCGCCCGATAAATCAATCGTAAACGGCTCAAGACAACGCTGACAGCCGACATTGGCACTGCCTGTTACTTGATAATCCAGCCACAATACGCCGTCTTGTTTTGCCAAATCAAACACCACCTGCAAAGCGTCGCCACCCACCATCTGCTCATTTAGGCGTGGCAATTCATCAATGGCAATCTCACCTTGCCAATGAAAGCCAATATCCGCCCATTTTTCAAGCAGGATATTGTTTGGTAGCGTTTGATTATCGGGGTGTTTGTGCGTGTGTGTCATGGTCGTCAAAATCTTGGGATAAGCTAGCATTATGGCATATTTTTGCCAATTTCAAAAGTAAAATTTCTCAAACAAAATCAGCCAAAGATATTATAATAACAGTTTTTGACCTTTGATGAATCATGATTGACTTTAATCAGCTCTCGCCCGACATTGACATCTGTACAGCAGCCAGCGATACGACGCACGCCCATCGTATTCATACACTATGGCAAGCTTTTCACCAAAATAACGCCTTGATTGTTGATGCCGAGCATCTATTTGCCCAAATCAGCGCTGATGATTGGCAAAGTTTTTATCACACTTGGCAAGCCATCAAGCACGATACGCAGGCCGAAGTCGCACTCACCGATTGGCTTATCCGATTGTTTGATACCCTGTTTAATAATGCACAGCTGATGCAAATGCCGACACGGCTCGTGCGTGGTGATGGCGAACCTGAATATTTTCCTGCCGATGAGCAGGATGTGGCACGCATTGAGTTTGCACATGGATTTTTTCAAAGTGCGCTACATGAGATTAGCCACTGGTGCGTGGCGGGCAGACACAGACGCACGCTGAATGACTTTGGCTATTGGTACGAAGCAGACGGTCGCAATGAGACGACGCAGGCGATTTTTGAGCAAGTTGAAATCACCCCACAAGCCATCGAGTGCTTATTAAGCCTTGCACTTGGGCGTTATTTTTATGTCTCGCAAGACAATATCAATGCCGATTTTGACACATCCAAAAGCACCTTTGCCCAAGATGTCTATGCCAAAGCACTGCATTATCTGAATGAGCCACACACCCTGCCAAGAGATGCCAGACGGCTGTTGTGGGTGTTTTTGACACTGACGCACACGCCATTTTATCAATCCATCAACTAGGAAACTGCATGAACACCTACTATCCACACCCCGACAACCCACAAGAGCGCATCATCAACCAAATCATTGATGCCCTGCAAAATGACAAACTGATCGTCTATCCAAGTCAGCACGGCTATCAGCTTGCCATGAGCCTATCTGCCAAAGATGCCCATACACAAGCATCTCGTATGGGCAATTGGCAAACTATGCCGCACGCTGTGCTTATTTGCCAAAACTTAAGCCAAATCACCCACTATGCTGACATGGATAATTTTGCCCATCGCATCATGAAATCAAAGCTTGGCACGGGCATTGATTTTGCCCTTAATCCTACCAAGCTGACACCCAAAAAATTCATCCATGACAAAACCAAAACCATCGCCGTACGACAAGCCACCACAGCCATTGAACAGGCATTGGTTGATAAACTTGGCGAAGCATTTGTGAGCCTACCCATCATCATCGATGGCGAGCCACTTAATTATGACAGTAGCTATGAAGTGGAAATGGCAGTAGAAAATTTGGTGGATGGCTATATCAATGCCGGTGAAATTGCTCAAAGCACACCGACGCTTGTCAGTCTTATCGATGAGAGTGCCACCGTACTTATACAAGGTGATGCACAAATTGATTAACAATAAGAAAAGTAAATCAAAGATAAAACAAAACCCTGATTAAATAATCAGGGTTTTTTAGCAGTGTGGTTGATTATGGACGGTCAACCAACTCTACATATGCCATAGGTGCATTGTCACCATCACGGAAACCGCACTTGATGATACGCAGATAACCACCTGGACGAGTTTGGTAGCGTGGACCAAGCTCAGCAAATAGTTTACCTACCATATCTTTGTTACGCATACGGCTGAATGCTAGACGACGATTTGCAACGCTGTCTTCTTTTGCCAAAGTGATTAGTGGCTCAGCAACGCGGCGAAGCTCTTTTGCTTTTGGCAAAGTGGTTTTGATTAGCTCATGCTCGAACAATGAGTTAGTCATGTTCTGGAACATAGCCTTACGATGGCTGCTGGTGCGACCCAGCTTGACTCCGCTTTTACGATGTCGCATGGTCAAGTATCCTTAAAATTAGCGGCTACGATAAGAGAAACGATCATCGACACGCAAATCACTTGGCGGCCAGTTTTCTAGACGCATACCAAGTTCAAGATTCTTAGATGCCAACACATCTTTGATCTCGGTCAATGATTTCTTACCTAGATTTGGTGTCTTAAGCAGTTCAGTTTCTGAACGCTGTACCAAATCACCGATGTAATAAATGTTTTCAGCTTTCAAGCAGTTTGCTGAACGAACCGTTAGCTCAAGATCATCAACTGGACGAAGTAGTACAGGATCAATCTCTTCTTTTTCTTTGATTGGCTCAGGTGCTTCTTCTGCTTCTAGATCTACAAAGATAGCGATTTGCTGTTGTAGAATAGTCGCAGCTTTGCGAATAGCTTCTTCTGGGTCGATCGTGCCGTTCGTTTCAAGCTCGATAATTAGCTTATCAAGGTCGGTACGCTGTTCAACACGAGCATTCTCAACATCATAAGCAACACGCAAAATCGGACTAAAGCTAGCGTCAAGTTTTAGACGACCAATCACCTTCGAATTTGCATCTTCACGACGCTGATTTGCAGGCTCATAACCACGACCAGTCACCACACGCAGGCGCATCTTCAGATGGCCACGCTCACTCAATGTACCAAGCACCAAGTTTGGATTGGCGATTTCGACATTATGTGGTAGTTCTAGGTCTGCAGCAGTTACAACACCTGCACCCTTTTTATCCAAAGTCAAATAAGCTTCATTCTGGTCATGCAGGATAATTGCCAACGATTTTAGATTTAATAGCAAATCCAAAACGTCTTCTTGCAAGCCTTCTAGGGTAGAATACTCATGATCTACGCCTTCGATTTCAGCTTCAACTACCGCTGCACCAGACAATGAAGAAAGCAGAATGCGACGAAGAGCATTACCAAGGGTATGCCCAAAACCGCGTTCTAACGGCTCGAGCGTGACCTTTGCAGTCGTTTCATTAACCGTGTCCACGTTAATCGCGCTCGGTGTTAGAAACTCAGTTGCATTTGTCATAGTGTCACCTCGATTTAATTCGGATTATTTAGAATATAGCTCAACAATCAAGTGTTCGTTGATTTCAGCAGGCAATTCGCTACGCTCTGGCGCAGATTTGAAAGTACCTTGTAGTTTGCTGTGATCAACTTCCAACCATGCTGGAATGCCACGCTGAGTCGCAAGTTCAACTGCGTTTTTGATACGAAGTTGTTCTTTTGATTTTTCGTGAACAGCAATCACATCACCGTCTTGAACTTGAATTGATGGAATGTTTACACGAACAAACTCATCACGACCTGCTTTTTTAAGCAAGATAGCACGGTGGCTAACCAACTGACGCGCTTCTGCACGAGTAGCACCAAAGCCCATGCGATATACAACGTTGTCAAGGCGACGCTCAAGGGTTACTAGTAGGTTTTCACCAGTAGCACCACGCTGACGAGCAGCTTCTTTATAGTAGTTAGAGAACTGACGCTCTAGTACGCCGTACATACGCTTAACTTTTTGCTTTTCGCGAAGCTGTGATGCGTATTCAGAAGTTTTATTTTGGCTGTTGCCATGCTGACCAGGTACACGACCTGCTTTCTTAGTCTTCACATCGTAAGCTTTAACGCCTGATTTCAATTGAAGATCAGTGCCTTCACGACGTGATAGTTTTAGTTTTGGACCAATATAACGGGCCATAAGTCTATCTCCTTAAACGCGGCGTTTCTTAGGTGGGCGGCAGCCGTTGTGTGGAATTGGTGTTACATCGCTGATGCTGTTAATTTTATAACCCAATGCACCTAATGCACGAACCGCAGACTCACGACCTGGTCCTGGACCTTTAACCAAGACATCGACATTCTTAACACCATATGTTTCTTGAGCAGCTTTACCAGCTACTTCAGCTGCAACCTGTGCAGCAAATGGTGTAGATTTGCGTGAACCGCGGAAGCCTTGTCCACCAGAAGTGGCCCAAGCCAATGCATTACCTTGACGATCAGTAATCGTTACAATGGTGTTATTAAAAGACGCATGAATGTGGGCGATACCTTCAGATACCGAACGACGAGCCACTTTTTTGCGGCTACGAGTGTCTTTTGCCATCTTTTAGCTTCCTAAGTTAGTTACTTTTTAATTGCTTTGCGTGGACCTTTACGGGTACGCGCGTTAGTTTTAGTACGTTGACCATTTACAGGCAGACCACGACGATGGCGAAGACCACGGTAGCAACCCAAATCGACCAAACGCTTGATGTTCATTGAAACTTCACGACGAAGGTCGCCTTCAACTGTGTAGTTTGCAACTTCTGCACGAACAGCATCCAGTTGTGAATCATCTAACGAACCAATTTTGGTAGTTTCAGCGATACCAACTTTAGCAAGGATTTGCTTAGCAGTGGTACGACCGATACCAAAAATGTAAGTTAGCGAAATCACAGCATGTTTGTTGTCCGGAATGTTTACACCGGCAATACGAGCCATTGATTTCTCTCCATTAGCACAAATGCAAGTGCATTTGCTAAGTATTAACCGCTATCAAAAATGATAGCATGGCAAGAAGCGGATAATACATTATCCGCTACCAAATATCAAGTATTAATTTGTAAAATTAACCTTGACGTTGTTTATGACGTGGTTCCGCACTGCAGATCACAAGGACTTTGCCTTTGCGACGAACAATTTTGCAGCTACCACAGATTTTTTTGACAGATGCTTGAACTTTCATGTCATGCTCCTAAAGCTCATCACTAATGCGATGATTTGATTAACGCTTGATCATGGTATTGATGTGACATCAAGTGTGCTTGAATCTGCGAAATAAAGTCCATCAGTACAACAACCATAATCAATAGCGAAGAACCACCCAATGGGATTGGTATATTGAATGAAAACTGAATAATCATTGGCATTAAGCAAATGACAGTCATATACATTGCACCAATAAAGGTGAGTCGGTTTAAAACAAAATCTAGGTATCGCTTGGTTTGCATCCCTGGGCGGATACCAGGAATATAGGCACCACTACGCTTCAAATTCTCAGCAACTTCTGCAGGATTAAACATCAATGCTGTATAAAAATAACAGAAAAAGATGATCATCAATGCAAAAAGCAACAAGTAAAGTGGCTGACCCGGCTGCAACACCAAAGAGATGTTTTGCAGAACCTCTTGGGTTAAGGTCGGATTATCAACACCACTAGTCCATTGTCCCAAACTTGCAGGCAAAAGCAATAGCGAACTTGCAAAAATTGCAGGAATGACACCAGCCATATTTAGCTTTAGTGGCAAATGTGATTGCTGCTGAGCATAGACCTTACGACCTTGCTGCTGCTTTTGAGCATAATTTACAGGCACACGACGCTGTGCACGCTCAATAAACACAATTGCGGCAACCACAGCCAAGCCAAGTGCGGCAAAAATCAAGATAACAATCATATTCATGTCTTGACTTAGAGCCTGTGAAATCATGCTTGGCGCTGAAGCAATGATGCTGGCAAAAATCAGCATGGAAATACCATTGCCAACACCTCGTTCAGTGATTTGCTCACCCAACCACATCAAGAACATTGAACCTGCCACTAAAGAAGCGACAGCAGGGATATAAAATCCAAGCCCCGATGTAATGGTCAGACCACCAGCAATCAAACCTGTGCACATGCCAATCGCCTGAACCAACGCCAATGCTAAAGTACCTTGGCGAGTATACTTATTTAGAATGCGACGACCAGCTTCACCTTCTTTTTTAAGCGCATCAAGCGAAGGTATCACGGTAGACATCATCTGCACCACAATCGATGCAGAAATGTAAGGCATAATACCCAATGCCATGATTGACATGCGCTCCAATGCACCTCCCGAGAACATGTTAAACATGCCCAAGAAAGTGTTTTGATTGCGTTGGAAGAACTGAGCTAAACCATTGGGATCCATACCTGGAATAGGGATATGCGAACCAAGACGATAAACAATCAACGCCCCAAGCAAAAAAAGCATACGATTCCACAGCTCATCGTATTTACGAATGAAAGCCAGTGGATTTAAAGGCACGCCTCGGCGAGACGATGATTGCTTAGACATAGATTACTCCTCGACGCTGCCACCAGCAGCTTCGATTGCTTGTTTTGCACCTTTAGTAACTTTTACGCCTTTAAAGGTCAATGCGCGAGTTACTTCACCTGATAGGATGATGCGTGCACGCTTCATATCACCACGAATGATGTTAGCAGCTTTCAAAGTTTCAACGGTAACTACGTCACCTTCAACTTTGTTTAGCTCAGATAGACGAACTTCAGCAGTTGTCATAGCAATCTTTGACGTAAAACCAAATTTTGGCAAACGACGGTAGATTGGCATTTGACCGCCTTCAAAACCCGCAGGAATGCTAGAGCCTGAGCGTGAAGTTTGACCTTTGATACCGCGGCCACCAGTCTTACCAATACCAGAACCGATACCACGACCACGACGAAGTGCTTTTTTCTTAGCACCTAGTGCTGGTGATAGTTCATTAAGCTTAAGACCCATTACGCTTCCTCCACTTTAACCATGTAGATCACACGATTTACCATACCACGAGTTGAAGGAGTATCTTCCACTTCTACAGTATGACCAATGCGACGCAGTCCCAAACCTTTAAGACAAGCTTTGTGGCTTGCCAAACGATGGGCGCTCGACTTTACTTGAGTAACTTTCATTTTTTTCATCGTAACTCACCTATTTCTTAGCCCAAAATTTCTTCAACAGTTTTACCGCGCTTAGCAGCGATTTGCTCTGGTGAAGTCATATCACGCAGACCTTTGAATGTTGCTTGTACAACATTTGCTGCATTGGTTGAGCCATAGCATTTTGCCAATACGTTTTGAACGCCAGCAACTTCAAGTACAGCACGCATTGCACCACCAGCAATAACGCCGGTACCTTCTGATGCAGGTTGCATATATACTTTTGAAGCACCATGACGAGCGTTGATTGGGTGTTGGATGGTTGTGCCATCAAGATCAACAGTGATCATATTGCGTTTAGCAGCTTCTAGTGCTTTTTGGATAGCAGCAGGCACTTCACGTGCTTTACCACGACCAAAACCAACGCGACCATTGCCATCACCAACAACAGTTAGTGCTGTGAAAGAGAAGATACGACCACCTTTGACCACTTTTGCAACGCGATCAACGGCAACCAATTTCTCAACCAAACCTTCAGTTTGTTCTACTTTTGCCATGATTAAAACTCCAATCCGTTCTCGCGAGCAGCGTCAGCCAAAGCTTTTACGCGGCCATGATATTTAAAACCACTACGATCGAATGCAACTTTGGTAATGCCAGCAGCTTTTGCACGCTCAGCAATTAGAGCACCAACAGCTTTAGCCGCTTCAACGTTGCCAGTTGAACCTGAACGTAGGCTTGCATCCAAAGTTGAAGCTTGAGCAACAACAACACCGCCAGTTGGCGAGATGATTTGAGCATAGATATGGCGTGGTGTGCGGTTAACAGTCAAACGGTTAACACCAAGATGACGGATATGAGCACGGGTTTTTTTGGCACGACGTAGGCGTGCTGATTTTTTATCAAACATGATTACCCACCTTTACTTTTTCTTAGCTTCTTTACGAAGAACAACTTCATCGCTATAGCGAACACCTTTACCTTTATAAGGCTCTGGTGGACGGAAGCTACGAATTTTAGCAGCAGCTTGGCCAAGTTTTTGCTTATCGCTTGATTTTAGAACGATTTCAGTTTGGCTTGGGCTTTCTGCGCTAACGCCTTCTGGAAGGGTGTATTCGATTGGGTGAGAGAAGCCTAAGCTTAGGTTAACTTTGTTACCTGCAACTTGTGCACGATAACCAACGCCGATCAACTGTAGGCGGCGTTCGAAACCTTCGCTAACACCTTTAACCATGTTGTTAAGAAGTGCACGCACTGTACCAGTGTGCATCCACGCTTCTTTAGTGTCAGCAACTGGAGATAGTGTTACGACACCTTCTTCTTGTTTTAGCTCGACCAATTCATGCAGGCTCAAAGACAGAGTACCGTTTTTGCCTTTGACCTCAACCTGCCGATCGTTCAAAGTAACGCTTGTACCAGCTGGTAGCGTTACTGGGGCTTTAGCCACACGAGACATAGGAATTTCCTTCAAATGAAAATTAAACTACCAGAAATTGGTAGTCACAAAAAAACTAACAGGCATTAAAGCCTGCTAGTTTAACATATTTACGCTTAAGAGTAAACCTTAAGTGTAATAATTTTGTAAGCATCACGCTTAGGGATTATGCAACTAGTGCAATAACCTCACCACCGATACCTGCAGCGCGAGCAGCACGATCACTCATGATGCCTTTGCTGGTAGAGATGATAGCAACACCAAGACCTTTTTTGACGCTTGGTAGCTCATCTTTACCACGATATTGACGAAGACCTGGACGGCTGAAACGCTTCAATTGCTCGATAACGCCTTTGCCTTGGTAGTATTTAAGTTCGATGGTTAGAACTTTTTTACCGTTTTCCACTTCGCTTACTTCTGCAGAAGTCAGATAGCCTTCAGCAACTAGTAGATCAGCGATTGATTTACGAAGTTTTGAAGCTGGCATCTGTACAGATGGTTTGTTTCGTGATTGTGCGTTGCGAATGCGAGTTAACATATCAGCAACTGGATCTTGCATACTCATAGCTTAACTCCTTACCAGCTAGCTTTACGAACGCCAGGCACATCGCCTTGCATTACATATAGACGCAACATGTTGCGAGATAGACCAAATTTGCGGAAATAGCCGTGTGGACGACCAGTTACACCACAACGATTGCGTAGACGCACAGGTGATGCGTTACGTGGTAGAGCTTGTAGTGCTAGCATTGCATCTAGACGCTCTTCTTCGCTTGCATTTACATCACTGATGATAGCTTTTAGCTTAGCACGCTTTTCGGCATACTTAGCGACGGTTTTTTCGCGTTTTAGTTCGCGATTGATCATGCTCTTTTTGGCCATAACGTTTTACCTTATCTAAATGGGAAGCCGAATGCTTTTAGCAATGCACGACCTTGATCATCGTTTGCTGCGGTAGTTGTGATAGTTACATCCAAACCACGGATACGGTCGATTTTATCAAAGTCTACTTCAGGGAAAACGATTTGCTCTTTGATGCCTAGCGAGTAGTTGCCACGACCATCAAATGCTTTTGCTGAAAAACCACGGAAGTCACGAATACGAGGAATTGCAATGGCAATTAGACGATCTAGGAATTCGTACATTTGATCGCCACGCAAAGTAACTTTACAGCCAATTGGCCATTCTTCACGAATTTTGAAGCCTGCAACTGATTTGCGTGCTTTGGTAACAACAGGTTTTTGACCAGCGATAGCGGTCATGTCTGTCAAAGCACCTTCTAGTAATTTTTTATCTTGTGCTGCACCACCAACACCCATGTTTAGAGTGATTTTAGTGATTTTTGGCACTTGCATGACATTTTCTAAGCCAAGCTCTTCTTTGATTTGCTGCTTTAGCTTGTCATTGTATAAAGATTTTAATCTTGCCATTACTATTTACCCTTAGTCTCTTATGCAGTCGCCACTACTTCACCAGTTGAACGATAGATGCGTTGTTTCACGCCTTCTGCATTCACTTGGTAAGCAACACGATCTGCTTTTTGGGTTTTTGCGTTAAAAATCGCAACATTTGAAATGTGTAGGAAAGCTTCTTGCTTAACGATGCCACCTTCTTTACCTAGCATTTGGTTAGGTTTTTGGTGTTTAGTTACAATGTTAACGCCTTCAACTTTTACACGGTCCGCTTTCACCGCCAAAATTGTGCCTTGCTTGCCTTTATCTTTGCCAGCAATCACAACCACGGTGTCGCCTTTACGTAACTTTGCCATAATAAGCCTCTAATACAATTACAGTACTTCTGGTGCAAGTGATACAATTTTCATAAATTGCTCACCGCGTAGTTCACGAGTAACAGGTCCAAAAATACGAGTAGCGATTGGCGCTTTGTTGTTGTTCAACAATACAGCAGCATTGTCGTCAAAACGAAGCACTGAACCATCTGGGCGACGAACGCCTTTTTTGGTACGAACTACAACCGCATTCATCACGTCACCTTTTTTAACACGGCCACGTGGAATTGCATCTTTTACTGTTACTTTGATGATGTCGCCAACAGATGCATAACGACGATGAGAACCGCCCAGTACTTTGATGCACTGTACGCGTTTTGCACCACTGTTGTCTGCAACTTCCAGCATTGTTTCAGTCTGAATCATCGCATTACTCCATATAATAAAGCAATAAAAGCCATTCGCCGTCAGAGATCTGACAGATGAACACCTAAAAAGATGTACATTATACAGGCAAATGGCTTAAATTGCAAATAACTTAAATTTTTACCGCAGCCTCAACCACATCTACCAAAGCCCAAGTTTTGGTCTTTGAGAATGGACGGGTTTCTTTGATGCGTACGATATCGCCTTCTTGACAAACATTATTCTCGTCGTGAGCTTTTAGTTTGGTAGAACGGCGAACTTGTTTGCCATACATAGGGTGACGGATTTGGCGCTCAACCAACACCACGATAGACTTGTCCATCTTGTTGCTGATTACTTTGCCAGTTACAACGCCAACTTCTTGAGTGGTGTTCTCGCTCATGCATCACCTCGTTGTTTTTCGTTGATCAGAGTCAAAATCTTAGCGATGGTACGACGATTCGCTTTGATTTCGTGAGTGTTGCCAAGCTGACCCGTTGCTTTTGCCATACGCAGACGAAATGCATCAAGTTGCTTTTCGTCAAGCAATTGAGCCAACTCTTCTACTGATTTTTCGCGTAATTCGTTGGTTTTCATTACATAATCGTCCGTTTAACAATGGTGGTCTTGAATGGAAGCTTAGCAGCCGCTAGCGTTAGCGCTTCACGGGCTAGCTCTTCGCTAACACCTTGGATTTCATAAAGCATTTTGCCTGGCTTGATTTCTGCTACCCAGTACTCAACAGGACCTTTACCTTTACCCATACGAACTTCCAATGGTTTTTCGGTAATTGGTTTATCTGGGAATACACGGATCCAGATTTTACCACCACGCTTGATGCGACGAGTGATTGTACGACGAGCAGCTTCGATTTGACGAGCAGTCATACGACCACGACCGATAGATTTTAGACCAATTTCACCAAAAGCAACTGTGTTACCACGCTGGGCTAGGCCAGTGTTACGACCTTTGTGCATTTTGCGAAACTTGGTACGTTTTGGTTGTAACATATCTTAACCTCTGTCTGTGTTGCGGCGGTTAGTACGGCCACGGCGTTTTGGTGCACGAGCTTTGTCTTCAACAACTGGGTTGTAAGCACTGTTCATGCCATCTAGGATTTCACCACGGAAAATCCAAACTTTAACACCGATAGTACCGTAAGTGGTTTCTGCACGAACTGTTGCATAGTCGATATCAGCACGAAGTGTGTGTAGTGGCACACGACCTTCACGATACCACTCAGTACGAGCGATTTCAGCACCGCCTAGACGACCTGATAGTTCAACTTTGATACCTTGTGCACCAGCACGCATACTGTTTTGAACAGCACGCTTCATCGCACGACGGAACATCACACGACGCTCAAGCTGGCTTGAGATACCTTCTGCTACTAGACGAGCGTCTAGGTCTGGAGAGGTGATCTCTTGGATGTTAACCTGTGCAGGTACGCCCATCAACTTGGTCAATTCTTTTTGTAGGCTTTCGATGTCTTCGCCTTTTTTGCCAATGATGACACCAGGACGAGCACTGTGAATGGTGATTTTTGCTGCACCAGTAGGACGCTCGATATTGATGTGACTTACCATTGCACCTTCTAGTTTTTTGCGTAGGAAAGCACGAACTTGGAAGTCGTTTAGCAGATACTCAGAGTATTGCTTTGGGCTTGCATACCAGTTTGCATTGTGCTTTTTGATAACGCCTAGACGGATACCAATTGGATGTACTTTTTGACCCATGATTATTCCCCTACTTTAACAGTGATATGGCAAGTGCGTTTGCTGATGCGATCAGCACGACCCTTGGCACGGGGCATAATACGCTTCAAAGTGATGCCTTCATCAACATAGATGGTAGTAACACGAAGCTTGTCGATGTCAAGACCATTGTTGTGCTCAGCGTTAGCAATCGCTGAATCTAGGCATTTCTTAACCAATTTAGCACCTTTTTTGTTGCTGAAGGTAAGAATGTCTAAAGCGCGTTCAATTGGCTTACCACGAACTTCGTCCGCAACCAATCTTACTTTTTGTGCCGAAATGGCGGCACCACGTAATTTTGCAGTTACTTCCATGGTAGCACCTTATCTCTTAGATTTCTTATCAACGCCATGACCGCGATATGAACGGGTCGGAGCGAATTCACCTAGTTTATGACCAACCATTTGTTCGTTCACAATCACTGGCACATGAGTGCGACCGTTGTGAACTGCGATGGTTAGACCTACCATTTGTGGTAGAATCATCGAGCGACGTGACCAAGTTTTGATCGGTTTGCGGTTGTTGCTCTCTAGAGCGTCTTCAACCTTGGCAAACAAATGCGCATCGATAAATGGACCTTTTTTCAATGAACGAGGCATGAAACTTTTCCTTTATTTCTTGGCACGACGGCGACGGATGATCATACTGTCAGTACGCTTGTTAGAACGAGTCTTAAGACCCTTAGCTTTCTGACCCCATGGGCTAGTTGGGTGCTTACCGAAGTTACGGCCTTCACCACCACCGTGTGGGTGGTCAATCGGGTTCATCGCAGTACCACGAACGGTAGGACGAACACCACGCCAGCGTGCTGCACCTGCTTTACCTAGTGATTTTAGGTTGTTTTCAGTGTTTGATACTTCACCAATTACCGCACGGCAGTTAGCGTGGATACGGCGAGTCTCACCTGAACGCAAACGAACGATCACATAAGCACCATCACGACCTAGCAACTGAACTGCTGCACCAGCTGAACGAGCGATTTGCGCGCCTTTGCCGATTTTTAGTTCGATGTTGTGGATCACAGTACCAACAGGAATATTCTTAAGTGGCAAGCAGTTACCTGGACGGATTGGCGCTGCTTCACCTGATACTACTTGGTCGCCTACGCTCAATTTCTTTGGAGCGATGATGTAGCGACGCTCACCATCTGCATACTTAAGTAGTGCGATGTGTGCGGTACGGTTTGGATCGTATTCAATACGCTCAACAACAGCTGGGATACCGTCTTTGTTGCGTTTGAAGTCAACTAGACGATAGTGTTGCTTGTGACCACCACCGATGTGGCGAGTAGTAATACGACCGTTGTTGTTACGACCACCAGTTTTAGCTTTTGATTCAACAAGCGGTGCATATGGACGACCTTTGTAAAGGTGTGGATGCACTACTTTCTCAACAAAGCGGCGACCTGGTGATGTAGGTTTTGCTTTTACGATAGGCATTTTGTTAATCCTTATTCGTTAGTCGCTGTTTCACTAGTGATTTCTTCACCAGCACCGATTTGTACGTCTGAACCAGCTTTTAGGGTTACATACGCTTTTTTGATGTCGTTACGCTTACCAACAACACGGCCAAAACGCTTAGTTTTGCCTTTGATGTTTAGCGTGTTTACTTTAACAACTTCAACACCTTCAAACATTAGCTCAACAGCTTGTTTGATTTCTTTTTTGGTAGCTTTGCCATCAACTTTGAAAACCTGCACACCAAGCGTATCACCTAGGCGTTGAGATTTTTCTGAAAATACAGGTGCTTTTAGTACCTGATATAGTCTTGCGTTGCTCATGCAAGTGTCTCCTCAAATTGTTTGGCTGCTTCAACAGTCATAATTACTTTGTCAAAAGAAACCAAGCTTACTGGATCAACTTCACGAGTACCCAATACATTCACATATGGGATATTGCGTGCAGCTAGGTACAAGTTTTCGTCAACTTCGTGAGTTACGATCAATGCACGCGGTGCGTTTAGGTCAGCCAATTTAGCAACCAATTCTTTCGTTTTTGGTGAAGAAACAGTGATGTCATCAACCAATACCAAACGCTCTTGACGCACTAGCTCAGCTAAGATGCATTGCATTGCACCACGGTACATTTTACGGTTCACTTTTTGTGACCAGTCTTGTGGCTTAGCAGCGAATGCACGACCACCGCCAACCCAGATAGGGCTACGGATAGAACCAGCGCGTGCACGGCCAGTACCTTTTTGACGCCATGGCTTTTTGCCACCGCCAGAAACTTCGCCACGAGTTTTTTGTGCACGAGTACCTTGACGAGCACCAGCCAAATAAGCGGTAACTACTTGGTGTACCAAGGCTTCATTGAACTCACGGCCGAATGCGACCTCAGAAAGCTCAACCGCTGCACCTGTAACAGTTTTTAAATTCACGTTTAATCCCCTTAGGCTTTAACTGACGGACGTACGATAACATCGCCACCGTTGGCACCTGGAACAGCACCCTTGATGACTAGTACACCTTTTTCGGCGTCAACTGAAACAATTTCCAAGCCTTGAACGGTAACACGCTTGTTACCCATTTGACCTGGCATTTTTTTGCCTTTGAAAACGCGACCTGGGGTTTGGTTTTGACCTGTAGAACCCAATACACGGTGAGAAACAGAGTTACCGTGAGTTGCGTCTTGTGTGCGGAAGTTGTGACGCTTCACACCACCTTGGAAACCTTTACCCTTGCTTTGACCAGTCACATCAACCAACTGACCAACTTCAAAGATATCAGCTAGGATATTGCCGCCAACTTCGCGACCTTCTAGGTCAGCTTCTTCTGCGCGGAATTCCCAAACACCACGACCAGCGGCTACGCCAGCTTTTGCGAAGTGTCCTTTTTGAGCAGCAGTTACGCGGCTGTCACGACGCTCACCTGTGGTGATCTGAATCGCGTTATAGCCATCGGTGTCTACTGTTTTGATTTGCGAGATGCGGTTGGCATCAACCTCAACCACTGTCACAGGGATTGAAACGCCTGCTTCAGTGAAGACTCGGGTCATGCCGCATTTTTTACCGACTAAACCAATCGCCATTTTAGACCTCATTTATATTAAAAGTTAATAGTTCAAACCAGACTTATGTTCATTAGCCCAAAGCGATCTGAACATCAACACCAGCAGCTAGATCTAGCTTCATCAGTGCATCGACAGTTTTGTCAGTTGGTTGCACGATGTCGATCATACGCTTATGGGTGCGAATTTCGTACTGGTCACGAGCGTCTTTGTTGACGTGTGGTGATGTCAATACGTTGAACCGCTCAATACGAGTCGGCAACGGTACAGGACCGCAAACTTGTGCACCTGTACGCTTTGCAGTATCGACAATCTCTTGTGCCGACTGGTCAATCAGACGATGGTCGAACGATTTTAGTCGGATACGGATTCTCTGGTTAGCCATGCCAACAAGCTCCTAATTAAGTGCTTTATAAACTTCCATCTATGCGTTTATTGCGTTTTAGACTTCAGTTAAACCGTTAAAATTTGTTCTCGAAAATCTGAAAACAAAATAATCCTATCCCTGCCAACCTTGCATAAGAACGCTGGTAGCAGGGGTGTTTTGTTCAATAGTGCCAAAATCGATGCTTTGGCTGTGGCGTTGACTTGGTACTTCCTCAACTGTTGAACATTGGTTCATTCATGAAGTAAACTTTTGATTCATTTGGCAAATTCTGCCATCAAAAGCGCAACGCAATATAATGATGGTGCGTATTATACACGAAAATTGGCACAATGCAAGGTATTTATTGGCTTTTTGTGCGTTTTTCGCTAAGTTTTTTGTGGATTTTACAAAAGGCAAACAAAGTGTTGAATTTGGTTAAATTTTAATCAATTTGCCACTATCGTTATCAATGATTGTGTATATTGATACATTTATTAATTTAATAAAATTTCTCAATCTTTAAAACAATATTAATTTAACCAATTACTTTTTGTAATTTACTATAAAATATTAATCAATCCAGTGCAATGTTATACTGCTCTTGTTGGTACAAAGGTTCAATCTCAAAACGGATTGGCTTACCAATCAGATATTCCAAATCAGCCACGGTGTTCGCTTCGCTTGAGAGCATCAAATCAATCACGGCACTATGTGCGATGACGGTGAACTGTCGTGGTGCATTAAAGGTGCGTGCATAACGCATGATTTCACGAAAGATTTCAAAGCAGACAGTCTCTGCGGTCTTGATATAGCCCTTGCCTTCACAGACGGGGCATGGCTCGCACAGCTGTTGTGGCAGCGACTCTCGGGTACGCTTGCGTGTCATTTCAACCAATCCAAGCTCACTGACCTGCGTGATATTGGTTTTGGCATAGTCATACGACAGCTGTTCTTGTAAGCTTGCCAAGACATCCGCTCGGTGTGCTTCTTCGAGCATATCAATGAAATCTAGAATAATAATCCCGCCCAAGTTTCTTAGGCGAATCTGCCTTGCGATGACTTGTGTGGCTTCTAGATTGGTCTTATAGACTGTATCTTCGAGTGAACGCGCGCCGACATATGAGCCTGTATTGACATCGATGGTGGTCATCGCTTCGGTTTGATCGATAATCAGATAGCCACCAGACTTGAGATCAACACGGCGTTTTAGGGCGTTTTGGACATCTTCTTCGACACGATACAGGTCAAATAACGGCACTTCGCCCGCATAATGCGCTACCATCGGCGCAATCGATGGTACAAACTCACGAGCAAAATGCGCCACTTCGTGATATACCGCTTCGTGGTCGATGAGCACTTTGGTGGTTTTTTCGTTTACTAGGTCACGAATACAGCGTAGCGGCAGGGACAGCTCTTGATAGATGAGTTCGGATTTTTTGTTTGAGTGTAATTTGGCGGCGGCTTGGCGTGCCAAAATCGTACGCCACAGTTGCACGAGATAATAAATATCTTCTTCAAGCTTAATGTCGCTGACCTTTTCGGCGGCGGTGCGCGCGATGAGTCCACCGTTCAGCTTGGCAGATTGCAACAGTTCGGTCAAGACAGTCTTGAGCCGTGTACGCTCATCACTCTCTTCGATACGAATGGAGACGCCGACATATTCATCACTGGTCGGCAGATAAACCAAATAGCGTGATGGTAATGAGATATTGGTCGTCAGGCGAGCACCCTTTGTGCCGAGCTCATCTTTGATGACCTGCACCAAGATACGGTCGCCTTCTCTCAAGCGATATTGGATCAGATCTGTGCTTGGTATGGATTTTTTGACGACGGCAAGTGATTTGACATCAGTGACAGCACTGTGCCCTTGCTCAAGCTCGCTTTGGGCTTGGCTAGGGCTTAGGCTTGTAGGGCTTTGGGCGATGGCAAGCCGTGTGATGGCGGTCGTTGGCATCTCATCACTGCTGTCGGTGGCTCGCTTGGGTTTTTGCATATCATTGGCGTGCAAAAACGCGGTGCGTGCTTGCCCAATATCCACAAACGCCGCCTGCATCCCTGGTAGCACTCGCACCACCGTGCCCAGATAAATATTACCCACCAAGCCAAGCTTTTGGTGGCGTTCGATTAAGATTTCGCTTGTAATGCCATCGGTAAGCACCGCTACCCGAGATTCCATCGGGGTATAATTAATTAATAACTCTTCTGACATTTTTTACTCAATTTTTATAATTTTAACATTCTAAATCGCTATTAATTATAGTAAGCGATATTGGGGATTTATGCAAGGTAAAGCGATACAGCTTGCGTACAGCGTGCATGGTGCTTGATTGGTGCTCAAGCGTATGACTTAAGCCACTATCGGTACTTGTAATTGATGCTTGTGGTGTTTTACTTTATTAATCCGCTTTTGGGCAGTCAAGCATATCATCTAGCGCCTGCACCACCTGTGCAAGTGGCAAGCCAACCACATTGGTATAGCTACCGTGGATCGCTCGTACCCATGCTGCTGCACCGCCTTGGATGGCATACGCTCCTGCCTTATCTTGTGGCTCGCCTGACTGCCAGTAGCTTATCTTTTGGGCATCACTTAGGCGGACAAACTCAACCTGTGTCCGCTCGCACAAATAACGCTGATCAATGCACGCACCCTGTGAAAGGCGAGTCAAACAAACAGCCGTCCAAATCTCATGCGTCGTATCTGATAACCTATCCCACATCCGATAAGCATCTGCTTGATTGACAGGCTTGGTCAAGACTTCACCATCATCAAGCACGCCAATGGTATCGGCAGTGATGACAATGCACTCACTTGGCAAAGTCGCATCCGCCATCACCGCATCGGCTTTGGTCATCACCATACGGCGAATATAGGCATCTGCCGTCTCGCCTGCCAGCCACGATTCATCGATATCCACACCCACCGTCATAAACTCAATCCCTGCTTGGCTAAGCAGCTCTCTACGGCGCGGTGATGTCGATGCTAGGATGATGGCTGGGCGTGTGACTGTGTTCATGCGGATTAATCCAGTGTCGGCTTAAAAGTGTGGCAATTATCCACCTTTTCATAGACTTGGTCAAATCAAATCGTCATCAGCACAGATTTCTATCCATCTCTTTGTACTCATGGCAAGCTATGGTACAATGGTGCTGATTTTTTTCTTATTTTTATCTCAAGGAAAAACCATGAGCCAACTTACTTCGGACGATATCCTATCGGTTGCCAATTTGGCACGCCTAAAAGTGGATGACAACCTAGCAGCCGACTACGCCAAAGACATCAGCAAAATCCTAGCGATGATGGATATCTTAAGCTCGGTCAATACCGACGGCGTCGCCCCACTTGCCAATATTCACGAATCTAGCCAAACCCTGCGTGCCGATGTGCCGACCACCGACATTGACCGCACCGCCAATCAATCCGTTGCACCAAGCACAGCAGATGGCTTGTACCTTGTACCACAAGTGATTGAATAATTGAATAGTTTGATTAAAATTCGTGATAATTAACACTTAGGACACTCCATGTCAAATCTACACACCTTATCTGTTGCCGAAATCGCATCAGGTCTTGCCAATAAAGACTTTAGCAGTCTTGAGATTACTACACAGTTGCTTGGTCGTATTGATAAACTGAATAAAGAGCTAAACAGCTTTATCACCATCAGCGCCGAACAAGCCCTAGAAAACGCCAAAGCCGCCGATACCCTGCGTGCAGGTGGCGATACTCGTGCGCTACTTGGCGTACCGATGGCACACAAGGACAATCTATGCACCCAAGGTGTCTTGACCACCTGTGGCTCAAAGATGCTGTATAACTTTGTCTCGCCTTATAACGCCACATTGGTGGACAATGTCGCCAATGCAGGCTTTATTAGCCTAGGTAAGCTGAACATGGATGAGTTCGCCATGGGCTCGGATAACGAAAAATCGTACTACGGTGCGGTGCACAATCCTTGGGATTTAAGCCGTGTACCCGGTGGCTCATCAGGTGGCTCGGCAGCAGCTGTGGCAGCAAGCCTAGTACCTGTGGCGACAGGCTCAGATACTGGTGGTTCTATCCGTCAGCCGGCAAGCTTTTGTGGTATCACAGGCATCAAGCCAACCTATGGCCGTGTCTCTCGCTATGGCATGATTGCCTATGCGTCAAGCTTTGACCAAGCAGGCTCATTTGGTAAATCTGCCCTAGACTGCGCCTATCTGCTCCAAGCCATGTCAGGCTATGATGCCAAAGACTCAACCAGCATCGCCAAAGATGTGCCTGATTGGGTCGCTGAAATCCACGCATCACGCACTACCGACAAGCCATTGGCAGGTCTAAAAATCGGCGTGCCAACCGAATACTTCGGCGCAGGTCTCAATGATGAAGTAGCAAGCACTGTCAAAGCTGCTCTCGCTCAGTACGAAGCATTGGGCGCAACGCTTGTGGATATTCACCTAACCAGTCCTGAAATTACCCTTGCCACTTATTATCTACTCGCCCCTGCTGAAGCCAGCTCAAACCTATCTCGCTTTGATGGTGTACGCTTTGGCTATCGCTGTGAGAGTCCAAAAGATTTGCAAGACCTATATACACGCTCTCGCTCTGAAGGCTTTGGCTCAGAAGTACAACGCCGTATCATCATGGGCACTTATGCACTATCGGCGGGCTATTTTGATGCTTATTATGTCAAAGCCCAAAAAGTGCGTCGTCTGATTGCCGAAGACTTTGCCAAAGCCTTTGCAGACTGTGATGTCATCGCAACGCCAACAGCGCCGACCACCGCTTATCAAATCGGTGCAAGTCTATCACCATCTGAAATCTACATGGGCGATGTCTATACCATCGGTGTGAACCTAGCCGGTCTGCCTGCCATCAGCCATCCGATTGGTTTTGATACCAAAGGCTTGCCAGTAGGCTTACAGCTGATTGGCAATCATTGGCAAGAAGGCAAGCTTTTGACCACAACTGATGCTTATCAGCAAGTGACTGATTATCACAAGGCTGTGCCAACGATTGGCTAATCATCGATAACGAGCAACCACAAGGATAAGGACATGGGCAAAGAAGCGATAAGCACAAACATCGTGGTTCGACCAACCGAACCCTACGACCATCAAGGGCTGTATGAGCTATATCAGCACCCTGCTGTCTATCGCCAGACGCTTGCTTTGCCTAGCCAATCCTTGCACAGCTGGGAAAAACGGCTGTCTGCCATCCCAAGCCATGTACATTCGTTCGTGGCACTATTTGATAATGATGACGAATATCGCATCGTGGGTAATGTCGCCTTGACCATCGAGACTGCCATGCGTCGCCGTCATGCAGGCTCAATCGTCATCGCCGTCAGCCCTGATAATCACGGACAAGGCATTGGCACGATGCTGATGCAGACCATCATTGATTTGGCGGATAATTGGCTTGGCTTATCCCGACTGGAATTGCAAGTTTATACCGATAACACGCCTGCGATTGCCTTGTACGAAAAATTTGGCTTTGTCAGCGAAGGCACACTACGACACTATGCCTACCGTGATGGCAAGCTGTGCGATTTATATATGATGGCGAGAACCAACACTCCGTCAGATACCAATGAATAAGAGAACCAACCATGAGTAATCAAGCCCCCCTAATTGACGGCTATGAAGTCGTCATCGGCATTGAAATTCACTGCCAATTAAACACCGAAAGTAAAATTTTCTCAAATGCACCGACTGCCTTTGGTGCAGAGCCAAACACCCAAGCCACCATCGTTGATTTGGGCTTTCCGGGTGCATTGCCTGTACTCAACGAAGGCGTGATTGAGCGTGCGCTCAAATTCGGTCTGGGCGTCAATGCCGAACTGGGTATGTACAACACCTTTGACCGCAAAAACTATTTTTATCCCGATTTGCCAAAAGGCTATCAAACCACCCAAATGGCAAATCCTATCGTCGGCAAAGGCTACATCGACATCCTAGTCAATGCCGGTGAAAAAAACGAATACACCAAGCGTATCGGCATCACCCGTGCCCACCTAGAAGAAGATGCCGGTAAATCCGTGCATGATGCTGTGCCTGCCATGACCGGTGTGGATTTGAACCGTGCAGGCACGCCACTTATCGAAATCGTCTCCGAACCTGATATGCGCTCGGTTGGCGAAGCGGTGGCTTATGTCAAAACCATCCATGAGCTCGTGACTTGGCTGGGTATCTCTGACGCCATCATGGCAGAAGGCTCATTCCGTGCTGACATCAACATCTCAGTACACAAGCCAAATACGCCATTTGGCACACGCTGTGAGCTTAAGAACCTAAACTCATTCCGCTTTATTGAGCGTGCCATCAAATCAGAAATCGAACGCCAAATCGATGTCATCGAAGATGGCGGTAAAGTCGTGCAAGCCACTCGCCTGTATGACCCAGAGCGTGACGAAACTCGTGCGATGCGTACCAAAGAAGAAGCCAATGACTATCGCTACTTCCCATGCCCTGACCTATTGCCTGTGGTGATTAGTGATGAGACTTTGGCAAAGGTCAAAGCCGATATGCCAGAGCTACCAAGCGTGCGTAAAGAGCGATTTGTCAATGAGCTTGGCTTATCGACTTATGATGCCAATGTCTTAAATGGCAGCCGTGAATTGTCTGATTATTTCTTGGAGGTCATTGCCATTATTGGTAAAGACCATGCCAAGATTGGGGCAAACTGGGTCATGGGTGAATTGTCAGGGGCGTTAAATAAAAATGAACTGACCGTTAGCCAATCACCGATTAGCGCCGAGCGTCTGGCGGGGATGATTACTCGTATCACGGACAACACCATCAGTGGCAAAATCGCCAAAGAAGTGTTCGGCTATCTGTGGGAATCTGACAAATCAGCCGATGACATCATCGCCGAGCATGGACTCAAACAAGAAACCGACACAGGCGCCATCGAAGCCATCATCAAAGAAGTGCTTGCAAACAACCAAGCGATGGTGGATGAATATAAAGGCGGTAAAGAAAAAGCCTTTAACGGCTTGGTCGGTCAAGTGATGAAAGCCTCTCGCGGCAAGGCAAACCCAGCCCAAGTCAATGAACTGATGAAAAAGCTGATTGGTTAATCAACTAAGCCCCAAATACTGTGTGTTTGGGGCTTTTATTAGAGTGAGTTTAAGGATTCTTATGTCAAAAGAAAAATTGTGCCAATCCAATGATAAATTACCACAATTTTTATCATTTGATTTTTCTAAGCATCAAATTTACCCAGAATTTCAAAATAATTACCCATCATTGGATGATTATTATTTAGCACTTGTCAATATCATTCCACATCATTTTGAAAGTTATGCAATCATTTTACATCCAATTGGTTATCATCAACATGAGCAATACATAGAACCAAAAACCAATAACAGAAAGTCAATATTCAAAGCATTTGGCGTATTAACAAATGACGATATTAAATTGGATCATGCGGATGATTTGTATCGTATGGAAGGTGAGTTAATGGAAAACAATTGCAAAATATCTCGTCTTTCAAAATACAATTTACTGTATTTAGGTGAATGTTCTGATGTGCAATATAACTTTATTATCAATACTCTAAAAAAATTGGTTAATAATGACATCTACTATTATTATGAACTTTTGAAAATTATCTGTTATTCAGAATACGATTATCGCAACATATCCGAGCTATTATTTAAAGGCGAGATATTAACGCATCAAGAAGTGCAACAGTATTCAAAAATATTCACACAGCCAAGCATGCTGTTTGACAAGAGTGAAACATGGGTTATCGCAACTAATCACGATATACCCTATACATTTATTGGTGGGGACAAATCTTTTGTAGAGAAATTTTTGAATGCTGAATACGATATTTATCCGATTGAACCAAAATATCAATGGATTAAGAAAATTGATTAGCATTGTTATACAATAAACGCTTTACCACCGACCTTGATTAATCATGAAAAAGTTTAATTTTTGTACTTAACCTATTTTTATTCGTGTCATGCTGGTTAATTTATCCTAAATTACCCTTGTCACTGACACACTATTTGCAAATCAAACAAGGCGATCAACTAGTTGCAAATTTGCACAATTATCAAACACAACATTCAATGCTGCCCGATGAATTTGATTGGCAGACTTTAGCCAATCTTGGGTTCGAGATGACCGATGGTACCAATCCTCAATATAAAAAAATCAGTAATACACACTATCAACTAATTTTTATAAAAGGATTTGGCTGCCCGTATTTAATGTATGATTCCGATCAACAACAATGGAAAGTTTCTTGTTAATTTTAAACAAGTTTTGCTCAGATTCTTGATGAATACGACTTGGATTATATGGCAAAACATACCAACTCAATAGGACAACCTATGCCGCCACAGGACAGACTATGTACCATTTTTTGTTTAGATAAATCAGTGCATTTGGATGATGAATATACGCAAATGATTGATTGGGCGTATCAACACCCAAATAGCGATACTGTATTAATACTTAACGAATAAACCGTTGCAGACTACGCACAAAAAGGTCTTTGGCATCTGATTGCCCAAGAAACCGACTATCAGTTGCTTGGTGCTTGGGAAGATGATTGGATTTTTGATGTTGATGTGATGACAGCCATCATTCAAGCGTTGGAGCATTCTGAATTTCAGCAAGATGAAATTGCCCTAAAAATCATACAAATACTTCGCTATGCGATATCTCATCAGCAGTCTGTTGTTTTTTATTTATGACAATTCAAGCATCAGTATAATTATCAACCGCCCACAACTTTTTGGCATTACACCATAACAAATTTTCCACCCCAAAAGCTGTCTTTGGCAATATTTCATGATACACTAACAAAAAGTTTGGAGATAAATTCCCAAAATTTTGATAGATAAATCAGATAGCCAAGGAGTGGAACTATGTCGGCACTAGACACTTTATCCGTATTGCGAGCACACGGGGGTATGGTTTGTACAGGATTGGACGATGCGACCATTGAGCGATTTGCAAGCTGTACGCCTGAACTCACCCAAGCCATCGATGATGCGCTCACTCGCTATCAAGACATCAAAGCCCATTATCCTGAGTTGCTCGCACTGGATGAGCAGGCGCAGATTGACGCTATCCAAGATGGCTTTGTCAATTTTTATGCCAGTGATTCTGTCAATCCCTATGTTGCCCTATCTGCTTGTGGCTCGTGGATTATCACGCTCAAAGGCGCTGTGCTGTATGACACCGGTGGCTATGGGATGCTTGGCTTTGGGCATACGCCTGATGCGGTTATCCAAGCGATGGCAAAACCACAAGTCACCGCCAATATCATGACACCAAATCTTGCCCAATATCGGCTTATCCAAGCACTCAAACAAGAAATCGGACAAACCCAAAACGGCTGTCCTTATACTGGCTTTATGTGCCTAAACTCAGGCTCAGAAGCGGTCGGACTTGCTACACGCATCATCGATGCTCATGCCAAACGCCAAACCGACGCAGGGGCACGCCATGCCGGTAAGGTCATCAAGCGTCTGACCATCAAAGGCTCATTTCACGGACGCACCGACCGCCCTGCTCTGTACTCAAACTCAAGCCGTAGTAGCTATGACAAATATCTGGCCAGCTACAAAGATGAAGACAGCGTCATCACCGTCGCACCGTATGACATCGATGCACTCAAAGCAGTCTTTGCCGATGCTGATGCCAACGGCTGGTTCATCGAAGCGATGCTGATGGAGCCTGTGATGGGCGAAGGCAACCCAGGGCGTAGTGTGCCACGAGCATTTTATGATGCTGCACGAGCCTTGACCCGTGAGCATGGTAGCCTGCTACTCATCGACTCAATCCAAGCAGGTCTGCGTACCACAGGCTATCTGTCGATTGTGGATTCGCCTGAATTTGAGGGCATTGAACCACCTGATTTTGAGACCTATTCAAAGGCCATCAACGCAGGGCAATTCCCCCTATCCATCCTAGCCATGACCGACTATGCCAGCGGTGAATATCAGCGTGGGCTGTACGGCAACACCATGACCACCAATCCACGCGCACTGGATGTCGCCTGTGCGGTGCTGGCTGGTATGACAGATGATGTGCGTGCCAATATCGTCCATCAAGGCAAACAAGCGATTGCTAAGCTTAGCACCCTACAAACCAAGCTTGGTGATGCCATCACCAATGTGCAAGGCACGGGGCTACTGTTCAGCTGTGAGCTACATCCACGCTACAAGGCTTATGGCACAGGCAGTGTCGAAGAGTGGCTACGCTTGCATGGTATTGGTGTCATTCATGGCGGTCAAAACGCCCTGCGCTTTACGCCACAGTTTGGCATCAGTGATGACGAGCTCGATTTGGTGATGGAGAAGCTTGAGCAAGCCTTGCAAGCGATGGCATAAGCATCGCTTTGGCATCTTGTTAATCATTTCAATCCAATCATATCAAGACCAAGCCAATATATCCGCTTGGTCTTTTTATTGGAATTATCAATCATCCTGCCGATGTCAATTGATCAATCACTCAACGACTACGCACGAAAATCGCATAAAACCCTTGCTAATTTGGCAAAATCCGCTACAATATACGGCAATCGGGGTGTAGCGCAGCTTGGTAGCGCACTTGCATGGGGTGCAAGGGGTCGCGAGTTCAAATCCCGCCACTCCGACCATATTACATTTTCAGGGTGTTGCATTATGTGTAACACCCTTTGTATTTCAAGGCTTTTAGCGGTTTTGTGGTATCTATGATACAGTATGCAACCATTGTAAACAATGAAAAATGTTGGTATCATCGTTGGTATCGGTTTTTGTGATACCAACAAAGGGGCTAAAATGCTGACTGATACCGCCATTAAAAAGCTGAAACCATCCGACAAATGCACACATGGCAAAGTAGATAAATACACCGATGGGAACAGCTTACAATTATGGGTAAGACATACAGGCGTAAAGTCATGGGTGATTGCCTACCGATGGCATGGCAAACAGCAAAGCATGACCATTGGCACATATCCAACTATCAGCCTACAGCAGGCACGCATACACGCCCTATCAATCAAAGAGAAAATCAAACAAGGCATTGACCCAAAGCACGCCAAGCCAACAGCGGTGCTATTTGGTGATGTGGCAAATGATTACCACGCCAAAAGAAACCCCAACAACCCCGACAATGCAGGCAAACACACCGTAACTATTGGCACATACAACAGGGATTACAGAGCGTATATTAACGACATAGCCCCAAAGCTTGCCCATATCGATATACAAGCCATCACGCCTGCAATGGTGCTAGATGTGGCAAAGACGATAGAGAAACGGGGAGCGGGTGACATGGCAAGCCGTTCAATACGCCAAATAGGGGCGATATACCAACACGCCATACACAAAGACCAATTCAACGGCGTATCACCGCATACAGGGCTAGAAAAGCAACTAGGCAAACGCCAAAAGCGTAACTATGCACGCATTGAATTTCATGAACTCAACGCCCTATTTGCTGATATTGAAAATTCCAACTGCCAACCATTAACCAAGCTTGCTTTTCGGTTTCTTTGTTATACCTTTGTGCGCACCAAAGAAATGCGGTTTATGACATGGGGCGAAATTGATTTGCAGGCGTGTTTGTGGCGTATTCCTGCCAAGCGTATGAAAATGCGTAAAGACCACATTGTCCCACTATCAAGCCAAGCCATACAGATACTACAGACCATCAAGGCTATGGGGCTAAGTGATGAATTTGTTTTTTTCAATCCATCATCACGCAATGTTATCAGTGAAGCCATTTTGACAGCATCACTCAAAAGGCTAGGTTGGCAGGACAAAATGACGGGGCACGGCTTTAGGGGATTGGCAAGCACCACACTACACGAACGCCAATACAATCACGATGCCATAGAATTGCAGTTAGCACACACAACAGGCAATGCCACTACACAAGCCTATGACCACGCCAAACACATCCCCTACCGCCAACTGTACCGGTCAACTATTTTCAAACAACCCCTAAGAGGGTTTTGTTAAAAAACT
>NZ_CAMCBS010000010.1 GCF_945873075.1 uncultured Moraxella sp.
CTTCCATATCGTCTTCTAGACCATTAATGCGGTTGTTGATGTTGGTCACAGCACCTTGAAGCTGATTCACATTCACTGCATCTGTGCCTTTGACACCTGGTGCGACATTGGTGATGCGGCTTGGTGCTGTCGGGCTACCGACGCTTAGCTCGCTCACGCCATCTTCGGCAGTGTTGCCAGTCATGGTTACAGGGCCGACATTCACGGTGTTGGCAGTGACAGAATCTACAGTGATGTCTTTGGCAAGATCAACGGTGAACTCTTTGCCACCTGTGGCATTGGTCTTGTCATCTTTGACGACGACATTGGTGCTGCCTGCGACAACAGTTTCACGAACCTTGTTCGCTTCACCTGCAACAGATACTAGCTTACCATCTTTGATAGTAATCGTATCACCATCAACAGCCACGCCGACTTTGTAGTCAGTCACGCCAGTTGTTGCATTAGTGGTTGATGCTACGGTGATTGGTGAGCCATCAGCAGCAGTCACTGTGCTCTTCTCAGCATTGACCGTGTAGATCGTCTGACCTGCTGAGCCTGTTGCTGAAGTGACATTGACATTATTACCAGCTTTGACTTCAGTCTTGGCGGCATTTAGCTGTTGTAGATTCACTGCGTCAGTTGGTTTGGTGCCATTGGCAACGCCAGTGATCTGAGCACCGCCCACATTGACCACATTATCACCCAGTGTGATCTTGGTGTCGCCATTAGCAATCGAAGTGATATTGGTCAGATCACCTTCCACATTCACCTTATATGGGTCTGCTGTAGTACCTGTGCCTGTCACAACGGTGTTATTACCATTCACCAACTTCGTCGTTGGCAAGCTGCTGACATTCACCGCTAGGTTTAGCGAGCCATCAGTATTGTTGGTAATCACCACACTGCCATCATCAGACTTCAGATTCACATCAAAGGTGATGTTCGTACCGTTTGCACGAGCCACTGTACCTGTGCCATTGACGAAGTTCACTGCGTCACCGAAGTTCACTTGATCGACATTCGTACCATTGACCTTGGTCGTCCAGAAGCCTTTGTTGATGGTGCTTGTGATGTCACCGATAGTCGCTACATCAGTCGTGTTTGCGCCACCTGCGATTGCCACTGTACCATTTGAGTTCACAGTCGTACCACCGGTTACCACATTCACTTTATATGGATCAGCGGTAGTACCTGCACCTGTCACGACAGTGGTAGTGCTGTTTGCAAGCTTGGTGCTTGGCAGTGAATTGACATCTACTGTCAAGTTACCATCTTGACCAACTTTGATGGTTGTGCCATCAACTTTGACATCATAAGCGACATTCACCACATCACCAACTTTGGTCACATTTGCTGCGGTGCCTGTGCCATTGACATAGTTTACTGTATCACCTGGATTGATGATTTCTGTATTGCCATTAGTCAGGACAGTTTTCCAACCAGAGTTGTTGATGGCATTGGTGATGTTTGTCGCATTGACAAACTTCGCACCTTCGACAGTATTTGGCAACTGTACCTTACCTGCATCTACGACCAGCTCAGTGGTTGGGATTTTTGAGAAATCAACATCATAGGTGATGTCGGTTGTTTTGCCATTTGAGCTGACATTCACAGTCGTGTTCGTGCCTGCTTTAAAGACAATATTATCCCCTGCAGTCACCGCATCACGCTTGGTCGGATCGGTCTGTGCAGTGCTATCTTGGAATACATTCCAAGAAACATTGTTGATCGTATTGACAATATCACCAATCGTCGCAACATCAGAGACTTTGCTGTCAGTCGCTACACCTGCTTTACCATCAGTGACGGTAGTATTGCCAGTGACTACAGTTAGATTGCCATTATCACCCACTTTAACCGTTGTGCCATCTGTGTTGATGTTGTAAGTGACATTGGTGCCATTAACCACTGCTGTGGTACCTGCACCATTGTTGAAGCTGACAGTTTGGTTGCCCACTGTGGTTGCAGTAGCTGCATTGTTGTTGCCAGTGATTTTCCAAGCATTGGCTGCTGTAGAAGCATTCAGCTGGCTTAGGTTCACTGCATCTGTACCATTGGTGCCTGGAGCAACATTGGTGATGGTGGTGTTACCTGCATCGATGCCATCGTTCGTGATGGTGACAGGACCTACAGTTAGGTTTGATGCAGTGATGTTGTTGAACGATACATTATCAGCGGTCTTATAGGTGATATTTGCACCGTCACGAGTCACTTCTAGGTTAGTACCTGCGATGAAAGTCACTGTTTCGCTTGGGTTGATTAGCTCAGTACCTGCTGTGCCATCTGCTGCTAATTTCCAACCTGATTGGTTGACAGCATTCATCACAGTGGTTTGGTTCACTAGGCTTGTACCTGCATCACCTGTTGGTAGTGAGACTGCACCGTCAGTGGTGGTTAAGCCACCAGTCACGACAGTCAAGTTACCATCAGTGCCGACTTTAACAGTTGTGCCGTCGGTGTTGATGTTGTAAGTCACATTAGTACCATCAACTACTGCAGTTGTACCTGTACCATTGTTGAAGCTGACCGTTTGGTTGCCCACTGTAGTTGCATTGGTATTGTCATTATTGCCAGTGATTTTCCAAGCATTGGCTGCTGTAGAAGCATTTAGCTGGCTTAGGTTAACAGCATCATTTGCGTTGGTGCCGTTAGCGACGTTGGTAATCTTCGTATTACCTGCATTGATGCCATCTTTGTTGATGGTGACAGGACCTACAGTTAGGTTGTTTGCAGTGATGTTGTTAAAGGTGACGTTTTCAGCCGTCGCGATATTTAGGGTATCGCCCTCACCACTGATTGCAATGTTTTTACCTGCGTTGATGTTTAACTTATCACCAGCACTGATCTTAGAAGCATCAGTTGCTTTGTAAGTATTTTCACCACCTGCAGCCACTGAGTTTACAGACCAAGACACATTGTTAATAGTATTAACCACATCGCCTAGGTTTGCTACCTCATCCGTATCAGTTGTGATTGCTTTGCCATCACCACCCACTGTTGATGTGCCTGTGTTGACTGTTAAGTCTTTTGCACCTTTTGCACCATCTGTGATACTGATAGAGTTATCGCTTGAGATCAGGTTTACATCATAAGTAATGTCTTGACCTGAAATTCGTGCCGTTGTGCCTTTGCCATCAACAAAGTTGATGTCGTCACCAAAGCCGACTTGCTCAACTTGAGTACCATTAACTTTTGTGGTTAAGAAGCCTTTATTCACTGCTTCAACGACATCAGCGACAGTTGCAACACCAGTGTTACCTGCTGCCAATTCACCTGTTGCGCTTGGGTTGTTGAATGTGCCTTTAGCAATATCAACCTTAAACTCTGTACCACCTGATTTGTTTTGTGCGGTGTTGTCAACAGTCACTAGTCCTGAGTCACCTGCAACAACAGTTTCCACTTTAGCGATTTGTGCTTTGGTTTCTGCACTTAAATCAACGTTATAAGTTGTTGTCTTAGAGCCTGTTGTTTGATCTACCTGTTCTGATGGCGTCACAGTCACACTTGTTGTACCTGTTGCTGGAGCAACGACTGATTTATCCGCGTGTACGGTATACGTTGTGGTTGTGCCTTGTGTATCAGCTTTGACTTTAACATTGCTACCTTCAGCCACAACAGTCTTCGGTAAGCCATCAGTATTCACTGTCAAGTTGCCATCTACAACTTTAATGGTTGTGCCGTCAGTTTTGACGTTGAAGCTTACACCACCGTCTTTAAGTACCGCGTCTGTCGCTGTACCGTCTACGAAGTTGAGACTATCCCCAAAGTTCACATCAGCAACTTTGGTTGAACCATCTACGTTCGCTGTCCAGTAGCCTGTATTGACCGCAGAGACGACATCAGCAACGGTTGCTACACCATTGGTATTTGTAACATCGCCCAATGCACCGTTATTGGTTTGTGCATTGAATGTGCCTTTTTTCACATCAACATTGTAGTTTTGACCTTTGGTGTCATTCAACTTATCTTTAGTGACCGTTAGCAAGTCTGGGGTACCAGTAGATACAGACTCTTCTTTAGCAAGCTGTTCTTTGGCTGCATCGCTTAGATCAAAGACGACTTTGCCATCAGCACCAACGGTTGCGACAGTTTTGTCACCATTAGTGAAGTCTAGACCTTTGTTTAGGTTAACGGTTTGTGCATTTCCACCATTAGCTTTGTAAGTTAATGGAATAGATTCTGCAGCCTTAGTGCCATCAAAGGTGACGTTATAGGTATCTACACCATTCTCATCTGTCTTAGTTACAGCAATTGGAGCTGTACCTGTGACATTGATTGCTTCTTTGGCAGCTGTTTTGACTGCTGCTTTAGATACACCAACTTTATAAGTTTCACCTGCATTGCCTGCAGCAGCACCCGACTCAGTGCTAACGGTTGCAATGTTGTCAGCCACTGCGTCATCTAGGACGACTTTTTCGACTGATTTGGCTGCGATACGCTTGATGTCACCGATGTTTGCACCGTTGCTATCTGTATCACCGCCTGAGCCTACATTTGTCAGGGTATTGCCACCCATATCCACTGCTGAATTTGGCTTGATAGTGAAGTTCTTCACAACTGTATCACCTGTAGCTGTTAGGTTGCTTGTGGTGATGTTGTTAAAGGTCACATCGTCTTTTGTGGCGATATTTAGCTTATTGCCACTACCAGAGATCTTGATGTTTTTACCTGCATCGATGTTTAGCGTATCGCCAGCAGTGATGTTCGATGAATCCGCTGTTGTATAGCTATTCTCACCACCATCAGCGATAGAAGCAACTTTCCATGAGACATTATTAATTGTCTTAACAATGTCACCAACAGTGGCGACTTTATTGCCTTCAGTAGTAACTGCTTGACCTGCAACCACGGTTGAAGTACCCGTATTTACTGTTGCGGTGATGGTATTGCCTGTTTTGGTGAAGTCAATGCTATCACTATCTTGAACTTCAGTCACAGCATTATTAATTACTGTCTTGGTTGCATCATCCAAACCAACGGTATAGTTAATCACACCATTAGCATCTTCTGTACCACCAGTGATTTCCACTTTACCATCAGTAGCTGCGGTCACTGTTGTTTTGGTTGCATCAACCTTATAAGTGGTTTTGTTACCATCTTTAGTTGGGGTCACTGTGGTGTTTTTACCTGATACCACTTCTGTGCTAGCAAGACCATCAGTATTCACTGTCAAGTTGCCATCTACAACTTTAATGGTTGTGCCGTCAGTTTTGACGTTGAAGCTTACACCACCGTCTTTAAGTACCGCGTCTGTCGCTGTACCGTCTACGAAGTTGAGACTATCCCCAAAGTTCACATCAGCAACTTTGGTTGAACCATCTACGTTCGCTGTCCAGTAGCCTGTATTGACCGCAGAGACGACATCAGCAACGGTTGCTACACCATTGGTATTTGTAACATCGCCCAATGCACCGTTATTGGTTTGTGCATTGAATGTGCCTTTGGTAATATCAACCTTAAACTCTTTACCGCCTGAGGTGTTTTGTGCGGTGTTGTCAACAGTCACAAGACCTGAGTCACCAGCAACAACGGTTTCAACTTTGGCAAGCTCTGCTTTAGCATCATCGCTTAGATCAAAGACAACTTTGCCATCTGCACCAACGGTTGCGACAGTTTTGTCACCATTGGTGAAGTTTAAGCCTTCGCTTAGGTTAACGGTTTGTGCATTTGCACCATTGGCTTTGTAAGTTAATGGTGTAGTTTTTGCTGCTTCTGCACCATTGTAGTTTACTGTGAAGGTTTCTACACCGTTCGCAGTTGCATTGGTTACGGTAATTGCTTTGCCATCACCAACAACATCAATTGCTTCTTGAGCAGCTGTTTTGACTGCTGCTTTAGATACACCGACTTTATAGGTTTCGCCTGCTTCACCAGCAACTTTACCTGACTGGGTGTTCACGGTTGCAATGTTGTCAGCAACTGTGTCATCTAGGACGACTTTTTCGACTGATTGAGCTGCGATACGCTTGATGTCACCAATGTTTGCACCGTTGCTATCTGTATCACCGCCTGAGCCTACATTTGTCAGGGTATTGTTACCCATATCCACTGCTGAATTTGGAGCAACAGTAAAGTCATTGACTGTGGTTGCGCCAGTTGCGGTCAGATCAACGGTAGTGACACTGTTGAGTGAAATATCATCTTGCAATGAATAGGTGAATACATCGGTTGCTTGATCTAGTGCCAAGTTCTTACCTGCACGCAAGGTGACAGTTTCACCTGGGTTGATCAAGGTAGTTGCGTGTGTACCTTTGGCTACACCACCATCAACCACATCACCTTTGACATTCCAGCCTGAGTTATTGATCACTGTTGCCAAGTCTTGTGCATTCACCAGTTTTTTCGCATCATCTGCTGATGGTGCATTCACTTGACCTGCTTTGTCTAGACCTGCTGCTACAGCTGTCAACGTCGTTGTTTTCACATCTGCTTGGATTTTGTTATCCGCTGTTTTGGTCAAATCAACGGTATCGGTATCAACAACATCTACTACAGCATTGTCGATGATATTCTTCGTTGCTGCATCCAAGCCAACTGTGTAGTTAATCACACCGTTTTGGTCTTCAGTACCACCAGTGATTTCCACTTTACCACCAGTAGCTGCGGTCACTGTGGTTTTGGTTGCATCCACTTTGTATGGATTTGCTTCCGTACCATCGCCTTGTACTGTAGTGTTTTTACCATCAACCAGTTTGGTTTTTGGTAGGTTATCAGTGTTTACAGTTAGGTTACCGTTGTCATCAATCTTGATGGTTGTGCCATCAGTTTTGACATCAAAGGTGATGCCTTTGTCACCATTTGCTCCGTCAACGATTCTTGCTGTTGTGCCTGTACCGTTAACGAAGTTGATGTCGTCACCAAAGCCGACTTGTTCAACTTGGTTGCCACCAACTTTTGTGGTCAAGAAGCCTTTATTCACTGCTTCAACAACATCAGCGACAGTTGCAACACCAGTGTTACCTGCTGCTAATTCACCTGTTGTGCTTGGGTTGTTGAATGTGCCTTTGGCAATATCAACCTTAAACTCTTTACCGCCCGAGGTGTTTTGTGCGGTGTTGTCAACAGTCACAAGACCTGAGTCACCAGCAACAACGGTTTCGACTTTGGCAAGTTCTGCTTTTGCATCATCGCTTAGATCAAAGACAACTTTACCATCTGTACCAACGGTTGCGACAGTTTTGTCACCATTGGTGAAGTTTAGGCCTTTGTTTAGGTTAACGGTTTGTGCATTTCCACCATTAGCTTTATAAGTTAATGGAATAGATTCTGCTGCTTTTGTGCCATCAAAGGTGACATTATAGGTATCTACACCATTCTCATCTGTCTTAGTTACAGCAATTGGAGCTGTACCTGTGACATTGATTGCTTCTTTGGCAGCTGTCTTGACTGCTGCTTTAGATACACCGACTTTATAGGTTTCGCCTGCTTCACCAGCAACTTTACCTGACTGGGTGTTCACGGTTGCAATGTTGTCAGCAACTGTGTCATCTAGGACGACTTTTTCGACTGCTTTAGCTTTTAGCTTGCCATCAACCACTTCAAGTGTTGTGTCATCAATGCTTAGACCGACTTCATAATTCGTCACGCCTGTTGCTGATTTAGCACCTTCGGTGACTGTGATTGGTGAAGTCGCTGCTTTTGATACAGTGGTTTTTTCTGCATCTACTGTATAAGTGGTGGTTGTGCCAATAGTATTACTTGAAACAACTGTGTTGTTGCCTTGAGCGACCACAGTTTTTGGCAAAGCATCAGTATTAACTTTTAGGCTGTTGGTTGCACCATCAACAACAATGGTTGTGCCATCAACATTGGTGTTATAAGCCACACCACCGTCTTTAACTACAGCGGTTGTGCCTGTGCCGTTGGCAAAGTTAAGCGTATCACCAAACTTAATGTCAGCTGCTTTTGAGCCATTAGCATTGACAGTGAAGAAGCCTGAATTAACTGCTGTGATTACATCACCAACAGTTGCCACACCTGCTGTGGTACCGTCTGCGTTTAGTTTACCTGCTGTTGTTACACCATTGAATGTGCCTTTGGCAATATCAACCTTAAACTCTTTACCGCCCGAGGTGTTTTGTGCGGTGTTGTCAACAGTCACAAGACCTGAGTCACCTGCGATAACCGTCTCTTCTTTAGCAAGTTGATCTTTGGTTGCTTGATCTAGCTCAACATTGTAAGTGGTGACGTTGTTTGCACTATCTCCCCCTGATGTACTAACAGTTAGACCTGTACCAGTGGTGACGACAGTTTTTTCTGCGTCAATCTTATAGGTCTTGCCATCAGCCGATGGTTTTTCAGTGACATAGGTGTTATTACCAGCCACGACAGATACACGCGTTGCATTCAGCTGTGATAGATTCACTGCATCATTTGGTTCGGTGCCGTTAGCAACATTGGTAATTCTTGTCGCTGATCCATCCGCTTTTGCGACTTTGATGTTAGTACCTCCATCATTAGTGATTTTCGGTCCGCTACTGCTAACAAACTGTACGCTATCAAAGATTGGGTTAGTGGCGATTTGGATTTGTACGCCTTGATTATCGACTACCGTTTGGACGTTACGCGCACTGTAGGCACCAGCGGTTGCTGCATCAGAGTTACGAGACAAGTTTTGTATGTTTCCATTCGCACCCTTGATAACAATCTCATCGCCCAAGATACGCTCTAAGCCATTATCACTAGGGAAGTTCATAGTGGTATTTAGGGTATCTCTGTTGCTATTGGCCTTAAAGGTGATCGGCTTAGATGCTTGGTGTGCGACAGCATACAGCTGTGAGCCGTTGATAGCATCTGTTGATGTTTTTGAGATTTCACCAGCGGCGACGTTTTGGATACGACGTTCTTCACCTGATGAGCCGACAGAGACTGCACCAGTAGATGTCGCACCTGCAAAGGCTTGACCGCCCACTTCAGTAGAGCCATAGGTTATACCGCCAACTTTTGCTGTCGAGACAGTGCCACTAGCACCTGCGGTTGTCGCGGTGGTGCCACTTCGCTGGTCTTTATTCCATGTCTTAAGCGAACCAACGCCGTTGCCATCGACAAGACCTACACCACGAGTAACTTCTGATTCATTACCCAGATAGACAGAGTTGGCTACCGTGCCTTCGCCAGACTCAGCCGCCAAATCGGTCGAGCTACGTCCGATACCGCTACCTAGTACAAAGGTATTAGCCGATGTAATGGTATTGTTATTACCGACAGCATAAGAGCCAATCGCTTCTGCGGTTAGATGTGATGGGTCACCGAACGCACCAGCGTTATCGGCTTCGACGGTGTGGCCAACACCGACTGCGATAGACTGATTACCTGTGACATTTGAGCTTTTACCGATGGCGATAGATTCAGTGCCAGACACTTTGGCAGTATAGCCCACAGCAATACCATCCTCTGCCGTAACGCTCGATTGACGTGCAATCGCAACACCTCGAAGTGCATCTGCTGACGTGGTTGCACTCACGCCTGCAGCGATAGAATCCTTACCATGTGCTTTGGCAAAAGTTGTTAATGCCGCCGCTTGAATACCCGTTGCTCCCGATTCACGACCAAGAGCTACAGCATTTTTGCCCGTTGCATTGGCAGTATAGCCAACCGCAAGCGATGTATCTCCACTCGCGCTCGCATTTGGGCCGATGGCCGCTGAATTACCGCCTGATGCTTTAGCATCACCACCAACGGCAAGGTCATTATCCTTACTAGCCTTGGCTTCAAAACCTAAAGCAACACTCTTTTGTCCATTAGCAATTGAACTCACACCATAGGCGCTAGAACGATCGCCTAATGCACGGCTATTCACACCCACTGCCGTAGCAAATTGCGACAGACCTGCATCTGCTGCTTGACCGATTGCCACACTCGCATCTTTGGCTGTTGCCTTCGCACCGATTGCAATCGCTGTACCAAGATCAACTTCTTCGCCATTACGCATGGTAGTGTTAGAAACTCTCACACCTGCCGCTGTTGCGTTTTGACCAATAGCGATAGAGGCTGGTTGAGATCCACTAGCTGCACTTGCGCGAGCATTCTCACCAATTGCCACTGCACCATTTGCACCTTGCTGAGCATCTTCTCTATTTGGTGTATTGGCATCATCTGCCAAACCTGTTGCAGCGGCATTTGCACCAATCACAACGGCAGAACCCGTTGAGTTTGAGTTTTTACCAATTGCAATACCGTATTGAGAAATGGCTTTGGCTTCTACACCCGCAGTGATAGAAAACGCACCCGTCGCACCTGCTTTGTCCATGATACGACCTTTGTTGGTCGCAGGGTCGCCAGCGCCTTGGTTGGTTTCATTGATATTGGTATGGAAATAGATATTTTGTACTTGCTCACCAAGCTTATACGCCACTGCATATAGCTGTGAACCGTTGATAGTATCGGTCGATGTCGCAGAGATCTCACCAGGGGCGACATTGGTCAGCTGACGCTCTTTGCCCTTGCTACCGATACTCACAATACCTGTCGCTGTACCATTGAATCCATCATAAACGATAGACGTGCCATCAGCGATATTTGGAATGGTAACACATGTGACTTGCGTATAATCTCGGTCAGTACTGCCTTCGCCCAAGATGACGCTATTTGGCTTGGTTGCGGTAACGTTGTTACCTAGCACCATTGTGTTGCTTGCACTTGGAGTGATGGTGTTGTTGTTACCCACGACCGCAACATTAGACGCACCGATAGAGTTTTTCGTACCGAGTGAATACGCATTGGTTGATGTGCCTTGGATGCTAGATGCTGTACCGATAGCGGTAGAATTGACCGCACCTGGTAGAATCTGAGTGCCATCACCGATAGCCGTTGAGCTTACGCCACCTGATGCTGCACCGTGACCGATAGCAATCGCATCTTCTGCGACAGCACCTGAGCTATCACCGATAGCGATAGCACCTGATGCATTAGCTGTTGAGTTGACACCAGATGCGACTGAGTTGGCACCTGATGCATTTGATTTAAAACCTGATGCGGTCGCACGATTACCTTCTGCTTTGGCTTGTGCACCTGTTGCTGTGGCTTTTTCACCTGCCAAAGATTGAGCACCCGAAGCCGTACCGTCACGACCTGTGACATCGGCATGATAACCAACTGCCGTACCTTCATCGCCTGTAACGATGGTTTCTTTACCAACCGCTGTTGAACCCCAACTTCTCGCCTCAGCCTTACCACCGATAGCATTTGAGTATTCGGCTAAGGCTTTAGCTTGCACACCAGTAGCGGTTGACCATTTTCCCGTTGCTTTAGCGTCCTGACCTGTCGCAACCGAAGCATGCTGCATTGCTTTAGCATTTTGACCTACAGCAGTTGAGAAAATCACCGCCTCAGCTGAATTACCTACTGCTGTTGCTTGCTGTCCATATGTTCTAGCTTCTGCACCTAAGACAGAAGAGCTTTTTTCAATACTGTCTTCACTTTGAATACTTGTTGCACCACCCGGTACCAACTCTGCCGCAACTGGACTAGTACCAACAGCTGACAATTTTAGCGTCTGTGCGTTCGTACCATAAGCAACCGTACTTTCACCTATAGATTTAGAGCCTGAACCAATAGCAGTTCCTTTAATAGACCACTTATTATCAATTGTGCCGTATACTGGCGTATATGCAACTTCCGCAGCTAATGCCTGCCCACCAATCACTGCACTCCCTGCGACTGCCAATGATACTACGGCAGCGGCCTTTGATAATTTTGCACGCTTGTCTGTTTTAGACGACGTTTTGCCCCTAGCTTGAGCAATTTCAGACACAGCCACCCATGTTTGGGTTGCATGGTTCCAAATAACCTTATAAACCTTATTCATATCTTACCTTTTAATGATAAATGAACAATACAACAAAATAGTTAAGTTTTAGCCACTACAATCAGCTGGCAGTTTATCAATTTTATACACCAACCACAGCAACTTTTGTTACAAATAGTTTGTGCATAAATACCATAAACTTTGACATTGTAGCAATAAAAGCCTCATAAATCCATACCCCCCCCCTGCCAAAATCCAAAAATCACTCCATCATACCAGTTTTTCCAATTTTATAATAATCATATATATCAATGAGTTACAAATATAGTTCACAGAAATTATATTTCATTATTAGTTAACTTTACTAAATTATATAAAATATAAAATATTATTATCCTTATAAACAATATGTAATTTATTGTAATTTAATGTAGTAGATTATTTAATAATTGGAAATATTGATTAAAATATGTGTAAATTAGCAAGATATTGTTTTATAAGTAATTTTTTATTGTTATAGGTTATCTATTATAAATACATTACTTAATAACTTTAAATATTTTTAATAATGATGAATTTTTTTTATATTTTAGCATGTAAATAATTCATTAAGCACATACTTTTAAACGATATATTATTAAGCTGTGTTGCAAGTTGGTACATAGAAACAATAGCTAAATATGAGTATTTAAAAAAAATTTGGCTATAACGGATTGTTTGTACAAATATTAACCAATTGCTTGTTTTTTATCCATTTTGATAATTTAATTGGCAAAAATATCGTCTGAAGCCTGCTGATGGACACTCGCTAGACACAAAAAAATCCCCACCGAATTATTCAGTAGGGATAAAGAGTCAGTAGTCCACCATCAAGGCAACAACCGCTCCACACGCCACGCATCGCCATCAGCGGTATAGCGCATACGGTCATGCATCCGACCGACACGCCCCTGCCAAAACTCTGCGCAGTCCACAATCAGCTCATACCCACCCCAAAAGCTCGGATATGGCACGGTGTCACTATGCGTCGCATCCAAGATGGCGAATTTTTCTTCGATGATGGCACGATTTGCCACGACACCGCTTTGGGGCTCGCTCACCCATGCACCAAGCTGGCTTTCACGGGGACGCTTGGCGAAATAGGCGGCGGATTTTTCGGCACTTACCTTCTCAATGCGACCCGATAGGCGCACCTGACGCTCTAGTCCCTGCCAAAAAAACAGCACTTCGGCATTGGGATTGTCAGCGATATCCTGACCTTTTGCACTGTCGTAATTGGTGTAGAACACCACGCCACGCTCGGTGAGCTCACGCATCAGCACGATGCGTACGCTTGGGCGACCGTCTGCACCACAAGTGGCAAGGCTCATTGCATAAGGCTCGGGCAGTTCTGCCGCCACCGCTTCATCAAACCATGTGCGAAATAGCTCAAACGGCGTCGTCGGCAGACCTGTATCGGGCAGCGTGTGTTTTTCGTACGATTGTCTGTGGTCGGTTAGATCCATGGGATTCCCCTTGTTCTGATGATGATTGGGTTACAAGATGGTTTATTATACACCGATTCCCTTATAAATGGTGGGGAATTTATCAACCATTGTATGATGTAAATTCTGTCAAGCTGTAGTAAAATAGCATATCACTCACAACTCCCACGCATACTATGAGCCGTTATCTAATCACCTTTGATATGGATACCAACTGCCTAAAGGATAATTATCCAAGCAAAAGTTGGCAAAATGCCTATGCAGACATCAAAGCCATCTTAGCCAAACACGGCTTTGCCAATATTCAAGGTAGTGTATATCTGGGTGCTGACGGTGTCAGTGAAGCACATGGGACGATTGCTGTCCAAGAGCTGACAGCAAAACTTGATTGGTTCTATGGCTGTGTCTCAAACATCAAATTTTATCGCATAGAGAGCGATTTGGATGCACAGTTTATCGCTGATGGTGTCTATCATGCCAAGCAAGCATTTTTGGCTCGTCTTGAGCAACTAAAAATCACCATGCAACAAGCAGGTATTAGCAGTGCACAAATTGATGCTGTGCTCAAAGAACAGCGATTCGAACTACCTGCATTAACACAATCAGCCAAATAAAAATGCCAAATCCTAAGATTTGGCATCGGGTATGGACATCGCTGATTTGTCAGTAATCACGCCAGCACTCGCTTGACATGATCCGCAAGATTCTGCGCCATCGCTTGGCAAGTCTCAGCGTCTTGGTGCTCGACCATCACACGGATGACAGGTTCAGTGCCTGATTTGCGAATCAATAGGCGACCCTTGCCCGTCAGCTCGCTCTCGGCTTGAGCAAAGATAGCCGATAGCTCATCATTGGCATACGGATCGCTCATCTGCGATAGGCGAACATTGATCAAGGTCTGTGGAAATGGTGTGTAGCCTTGTGTTAGCTCTGACAGCTTTTTGCCCGTCTCTGCCATGCATGACAACACTTGTAAGCCTGCAACGATGGCATCCCCCGTACGGCTCTTATCTAAGCATAGGATATGGCCTGATGGCTCACCGCCGATTGTCCAGCCACGAGTTTCTAGGTCTTGCATCACATAGCGATCGCCGACCTTAGCACGGTGAAACTCGATGCCACGCTCTGCTAAAGCCAACTCAAGCGCCACATTACTCATCAGTGTGCCGACCACGCCTGCAGGCTGTAGGTGCTTGGCAAGCACATACAGGATGCTATCACCATCGACGATATTGCCATATTCATCCGTCATGATAATGCGGTCGCCATCACCATCTAGGGCGATACCGACATCAGCACCATGTTCACGCACGGCAGCTTGTAGCACTTCTGGGTGCGTTGAACCGCAGTTGTCATTGATATTGATGCCATCTGGTGTATTGTGGATGGCGATGACTTTGGCACCGAGCTCTTTTAGTACTCGTGGGGCGACGCTATGCCCTGCGCCATTGGCACAGTCCACGACGATGGTTAAGTTTGATAGGCTATAATGATACGGGAAGCTGCCTTTGCAGTATTCGATATAGCGACCCTTGGCATCATCGACACGGTGGTTTTTGCCGATGCTGTCTGCCTTGATGCCTGCTAGGCGTGCCAAGCGTGCATCGGTATCACCGACCAGTGCATCCAGCTCGACATTGATGGCGTCTTGGATCTCATCGGAGATTTTTTTGCCTTCGTGTGAGAAGAATTTGACGCCATTATCCTGATACGGGTTGTGACTTGCCGAAATCACCACACCCATGTCGGCATGGAAGCTTTTGACCAAATGCGCAATCGCAGGCGTCGGCAATGGGCCAAGCATATAGACATCGACACCTGCCGCGTTAAAGCCTGCCTGTAGTGCCGCTTCGATCACATAGCCTGACAAGCGTGTATCCTTGCCAATCAAGACGCTTGGGCGTTTGCTTGGATTTTGGGCGACCAACACACGACCTGCCCCAAAGCCCAAACGCAGTAAAAAATCAGGGGTAATCGGAAATGTCCCAAACTGCCCACGAATCCCATCAGTACCAAAATAGCTCATCGTCATTCCTTACACTTATTCTTAAGTGGCTAATTAGTGATATCAATTAATATAATTTCAAACTCACCGCCGTCGCTTTGATGCGTCATTTTGGCATCTGCTTGGCTATGGTTTGTACAATATTTGTACAGCTGAAAAATTTGACAAATTATAGCACACCCCATCCGATTTGATGAGTTGCTGCTGTGTAAATTTGGTATAAATTTTGCACATTTATCAACACTCATAGGTCATGATTTTTTTACTGGTAAAATCGGTGATAATTGGGTATGCTAAGGCATTTATCAAATAAAAAAATGGACGCCCTAATGACAACCGCACAGCCCAATATCCAAGCCAACGCCCAACCCAACACGCAACCCAATATCCAATTCAGCGCCGAACAACTGGCACAGCTGGACACCTTGCCCAAATCCAAGCTCACCGGCAAGCCTGTGCTGCACTTTGTCCATGCCAATGGCGTGCCATCACCAACTTATCTACCGATACTTGAGCGACTAGAAAAATACTTCACCATTGAGCGCATTGATAAGCTTGGCACACATCCCAATTATCCGGTGGATAATCATTGGCAGAGCCTGACTCGCCAAGTCGGTGATAGCATTGATGATGCTTGTTATAAGCATGGTGTGCCAACGGTGGTGGCGGTTGGGCATTCGGTCGGGGCGATGACGACGATGCAGACTTTGCTCGCCAATCCCAAGCCGATTAGCCAAGCCATCTTACTTGACCCATCACTCTTGACGGGTAAAAACAGCCTGATGTGGCATCTTGCCAAAACTGCCGATAGCAAGCTTAATCGAATACCAGCCCTTGCCAATCGTATGATTGATAAGCTCTCGCCTGCTGGCAAATCCAAGTACCGCAAGGACACCTTTAATAGCTATGATGATGCCTATCAAGCCCTGCGGGATAAGCCTTTGTTTCGCCCGTTTGATGAGCGTTGTTTTAGGCTATATATTCAGCACGGCTTTGTGCCGACGGCTGATGGCAAAGTAACACTCGCCATACCAAAAGCAATCGAAGTCGCCATCTTTCGTACCATTCCATCACTGTATTGGTATAAGTCGATTAGCCCAAAGCGTCCCTTGACCATCATCGCAGGCAAGGACAGTCATTTTACCCGTATCGGCTCGTATAAAGATGCCGAGCACAAATTTGGGCTGACCGTACGCTATGTCGATGGCGAGCATATGTTCCCGCTTGAGCGGCCCGATGCCATCAGTGATGAAATTTTAGCCACCATCCTACGCCAATTATAGCCATCATGCAGGCAAGCACCTTACCACGCTATCGCCCTGCTATCGCCACAAGCTTGATGGCGATGGTGGTGGCGACCATGTTCGCCCTACAAAATGGCTGGCTACTTATTCTACGCACTTTGGCGGATGCTACGCCTTATCATCGGGTGACGGATAATACCTTGCTTGTCATGTCGGTGGTGCTGACGGCGGTGTGCTTGGTGTGGCTGATTGTCTTTTGGCAGTATTTTCGCCTAAAAAGACATACTAATGATGCCAAGACGGCACAGCGACTGTGGCAAGATTATCTGGCACTACTGCCGATGGATGGACGGCAGTTTTGGCGGTGCTTATGGGTATTTTTGGCGATTGTTGCAAGCTCAAGCCTTATCGCCAATCTACTTAGCCATATCCTATCGCCAACGCCATCAGCCGATAGCACGGCTTTGATGGGGCATGACACGCCGATGTGGTTATTTGCTTTGATGGTGATGGTGTGTGCGCCGATTTATGAAGAGCTGATTTGTCGTGGGCTGTTTTGGCGGTTGGGACAAGATGTCTTTGGCGTCATCACTGATAACGCTCGATATATCACGATACTAACAAGTGTGATGAGTAGCTTGATATTTGCTCTGCTACATTTTCAGTATAATCTGATTGACACGGGCATGATGTTCGCCATCGCTCTAGGGCTGTGCTATGCTCGGGTGCGTACAGGCTCGGTGTTTGCACCGATGCTACTTCATAGTATCAATAATAGCTTGGTGTTATTACTCGTGATTTTGGCTTAGCACCTGCTCACCTGCACGGCGGATGTCATCCGGTATCAAAGATGGCTTACCGCTCAATGCCTGTCGCCATGCTCGTGCACCTGTCAGCCCTTGAAATAAGCCCAAATAATGCCGTGTCAAGGTGGCAAGATTTGCGCCTTCGTCAGCTCGCTTGGCAAGATACGCCATCAACCCTTCAAAAATCTCTCGACGGCTCGGCATCGGCAATCCCCACAACTCATTACACTCTGCCATCAGATAAGGATTGTGATAAAACGCACGCCCAATCATCACACCATCGACATACTGTAGATGCTCACGAATGGCATCCATCTGATCAATCCCGCCATTAATCTCAATGGTTAGTGACGGAAAATCTTGCTTGAGCCGATAGATATCATCATAGCGTAGGGGCGGGATTTCACGGTTTTGCTTAGGTGATAAACCCTGTAGCCACGCAATGCGAGCATGAGCAATAAAATGTGTACAGCCTGCATCCGCCACCGTCTCAACGAAGTCTTTCATAAACTCATAGCTGTCATGATGATCAATGCCAATGCGATGCTTGACCGTGACAGCCTTATCGGTAACTGCCTGCATCGCCGTCACCATCTTGGCAACCGTCTGTGGCTCTGCCATCAAGCACGCGCCAATCTTATTGTGCTGAACACGATCGGACGGGCAGCCGACATTGATGTTAAATTCATCATAACCCTTAGTATCAGCAATCTGCACCGCCTGCGCCATCTCATCAGCATCCGAACCGCCAAGCTGTAGCACCACAGGATGCTCGGTATCATCAAAGCGTAGCACACGATCAGCATCACCCTTTAGGGTGGCGCTGGTGCTGATCATCTCGGTATAAAGATGAATATTGGGATTGAACAATCTGGCAAACGCACGAAAATCGGATGTCGTCCAGTCGATCATCGGTGCAAGGCTAATTCTCTTATTTTTAATCATATCAGTCATTTACATATTTTTCTATTAAAATCAGCTACTTATTTAAAAATCCTATCTTGCGTTTACTTGTGTTTGTTTGTGGTTACTTGTGTTTTTGTGCATATGTGTTGTACTATATTTGCACTATTTTTTGGTCATTTTTTTGATAGTACAAATACCCTATCACTCACCAATAACCACTTTATATTGATTCACCAAATTCACAAAATTCTGACTGGTTATCCGCCCAATCTCTTGGCTATCGATGCCATAGACTTTGGCGAGTGCATCTGCCACATACGGCACATAGGTCGGCTCATTATCACGCCCACGCTTGGGCACAGGTGCTAGATACGGGCTGTCCGTCTCAATCAATAAGCGGTCTAAGGGGAGCTGTTTGGCGACTTCACGCAGTGCTTCGGATTTATTAAAACTTACTATCCCTGATAGTGAGATATACAGCCCCATATCCAGTGCTCGCTTGGCAAAGGCATAATCTTCGGTAAAGCAGTGAATGATACCATGCTCACAGCTCTCACTGTGTAGCACATCTAAAGTATCATGATAGGCGCTGCGAGTATGCACGATGATGGGTTTTTTGGCTATTTTACTTGCGGCGATATGTGTGGCAAAGCTGTGTTTTTGGGCAGATTTTTTATTTTCATCCCAATAATAATCCAGCCCCGTTTCGCCAAATGCCCACACCTTATCCGTATCAAGCACCAATAAATCATCCACCTGCACATTATTTAGCATCGCTTCATCTTGGCAAGGGTGAATCCCCACACTCATGCCAATATCAGGCAGGCTCTCATCACTCATCGCCAAATCCAACCATGCACGGATGGCATCGTTTTCGTCAAACTTACACATAATCGCCATCGCACGGCTGACGCTCGCTTCACGCATGGCAGTGAGTAGCTGGCGTGGCGACTGGTCGTGATTATCAAGCTTCAGATAAGTTAAGTGGCAGTGCGAATCGGTATACATAGTCGTTCTCTTAATAAAATGCCGTATTTTATCATGAATCTGCCTGATTTAGGCGGTTTTTGTCGTCTAGCACCACAGTTTGACTTGGTAAGGCGTGCTCCACTTGATAATTTTCTAAAAATTTGAGCACCGCTAACGCAAGCTGGGTCTGCTTGGCATAAAAATCCTGCGCCCCACTTGCATTGATATAAGCACGCATCTCGATGACATAGCAGTCTTGGCGTAGCTCTTTTATCCATACCTGATTCCACTCATTATTGGTCAGGCTATGCGATGCCAAAAATACCTGCAAATCTGCAATCATCCGCTCCACTTCTGCCAAATCTGCGGTGCGTTTGATAAATAAATTATGCAGAAAATAAAACATATCTCTTGCGGTAAAGTTCTCAATCTGCAAGGCAGAAAATTCGCCATTTGGCACAGTGACGACGGTGCGATTGAGCGTGCGGATACGAGTCGAGCGGATGCCAATATCAATCACCACGCCTTCATAAGTGCCAAATTTACAATAATCCCCGACATGAACAGGACGGTCAGCGACGACGACCACCGAGCCGATGAGATTTTCGATGGTTTTTTGCGCACCGAACGCCAATGCCAAACCACCCACCCCAAGCGCCGCAATCCCTGTGGTCAAATCAAAGCCCAAGTTACCAAAGATGATGATAATCGCCAAAATCAGAATAAACACTTTGGCAAGCTTACGAGACAAGCCCAAAAGCGACACCTGCTCGGGGCGATTGCGTTTGAGCGAGTTGGCTTCGGCACGGCGAAAGACACCGTCAATCAAGCGAAACGCAAGCCAAGTGGTCGCAATCCACGCCACCACTTCTTTTAGGCGAGCCACAGGGGTGCGGATGGTCACAGGCACGCCTGCTCGTAGCATGATTTCGGATAATAGCATTGCCACAACAATGATGGCGATTGGCATGATGACATTTGGCGAGATGGCAAAACGCTTGCCCGTCAATCGGGGGAACGCCCATCGACTGATGACAAAAATCAGCCACACCAGCGCATACGCCACCGCAAGGCTAAGTAGCACCATCACCGCAAGTGCGACTATTTTTGAGAGCTCAAAATCAAACAGCTTAACGCCCTTTAACTGCTCAATCTCAAAATAACTCGCCCAAGTCCGCCCTGTGCTGTGCACATCGGGCAAATTTGCCAAAGTCTCACCGGCAAACTGCCAATAGCGGTTGCCATCTTTGTCCACCTTACGCACAAGCAGTACATCCACCGACTTATCAGCGATGCGGATGCTGCCGACTTTTTCTTGGTCATGGGGTAACAAATCGCCCACATCCCCTTCTTTGGCATCGGATAATTGTAACAGTGGCTCAAGGCGGCCGCCCGTATCCAGCGCTTGCTTGAACTGCGCCACGATGTCAGCATTGGATACTTTGGATTTGTTCAAAAACGCCGAATCCAAATAGCGACTGGCAAGCTCGGTATCTTCACCAGATAACGCCGACATCAAGCCCTGCACCGTACTGCGTGGCGTATCTCGCCCGTAGCTGTCCGACCACACTTCGGCAGGCTGTTCGCTTTGTGTGGTTTTTAGCCCAAGCTTGGCAGTGGTGGCATAGCTCGGCACACTAAATAAAACACAGCTACACAGCATCATCACAAGCCACCGACACAGCATCGGCACTCGCTGATGAAGCTTGGCAAGAAATGCCATCACGGGCGATTGATTGGACATGACGCTCCCCAATTCACTAAAAATTAAGCCATTGTATAACTGATAAGCAGTGCTTGCAACCACCTGCATAATATGCCAATGGCTAAATATTGTATGAAAAATTGGTATCATTGAATAAATTTCATGCTATGATTAAAATTTTTCATCAAATCCTAAGTTGTTAAAAAATTTTTCATGTTATAATAAGACAGTTAAATTTACAAAACCCAAACCATTAGCAATATTAAGGTTAGTTATGTCATCGACCGCTCTACGCCGTGCCATTATCTTGGCATTAGCCCCAACGAGTCTTATCACCACTGCTTATGCACAGACCATCGAGCCAACTGTTGTGCTTGATCCGGATGTGATTACTGTGTCACGCACAGCCACGCCACTCAGTGACACGCCAGCATCAGTGACTGTCATCAGCGCAGGCGAAATTGAGAAAAATCCTGCACGCAACCTATCGGATGTCATCCAGTCAGACGCAGGCATCTATGTCAAACAGTACGGCGGCATGGGTCAAGTACCTGAAGTATCGATTCGCGGCACATACCCTGTGCACACCCTAGTGCTAAAAGATGGTGCTCGCCTAAATAACCAAAATCACCTTGGTTCTATTTATACCGGCTTTATTGATACCACTAACCTAAGCCGTGTTGAAATCGCCAAAGGTCCTGCATCTGTACAATATGGCTCGGATGCCATCGGCGGTGTCATCCAAATGGTCAGCAAAACACCTGCACGCACAGGCGGTGAAATCACTGGTATCATCGGTGAAAACAACACCTATAAAGCCATTGTCAGCGGTGATGTGGTACATAACGGCTTTTATGCTAGCCTGTCAGGTCAGCGTCTAGAATCTGATGGTACACGCATCTTTAACACCCAAAGCCGTGACAACAAAGCAGGCTATGAGCAAAAAGGCTACGCCGCCAAACTTGGTTTTGATAACAAACAAAACCTTGATGCAAGTATCAGCTTTGAGCACAACGAAGGCATCAATGAGTTTAATAGTTCGGGCGTCAGCACATCACCAAACACTGCTGTGCGTGAATTTGAAAACCAAATCACCAATGCCAAAATCGCTTATAAGCCAATTGACAATCTTAGCTTGAATGCTCGTTATAGCAATATCAAAAATGAACAAGATGTCGTCGCTTACAGTTCATTTTATAACACCCAAGTTGATGAAGCGGATATCAACGCTAAGTGGTCATTTACAAACAATCAAAACATCCTAGTGGGTGCCACAGGCAATCAGTCTGAATACACCAGCAATACCGTCAAAGATGGCGTCCAAAGCATTGATACTATTGGCTATTATGCACAGCATCAATACAATAGCGACAAGCTAAACACCCAAGTTGGTGTGCGTCTAGAAGACAATGAACGCTTTGGCAATCACACCGTTGGTCAAGGTGCGGTGCGTTATCATATTACGCCTGCTACCAGCGTCTATGCCAATGTTGGCTCAGCGTTCCGTGCACCTGCATTGTCTGAATTGTATTACGAAAGTATTGATGGACCATATCCAAACTGGGAGAATCCAGACATACTTGAAACATATGCCACAATTGGTAATGAAAACCTAGAACCCGAGAAAAGTATTAGCTATGAGCTAGGTGCTTCGCATCAATTTAGTGATAACTTGACTTTGGATGTTACTGCGTTTCACACCCATGTTAGAAACCTAATCAATATTCAAAACTCAACCACTGATATTTTAGATACAACCAACCCAGGCACAATTCAGAGATTCAATACTGGCACTTATTCAAATATTTCTAAAGCCTCGTTTATTGGTGGTGAAATCAGTGCTACATATGTTCGTGATAATTACTACGCAAAAGCCGGTTATGCATACATAGAAACCGAAAATAAAGACAACAATCGTGAAATCGCCTATCGTCCAAAACATACTGGTACATTAACCTTGGGTTATGATGATGGCGTCGCTGGTGTCAGCACCTCAATCATCGCGCGCTCAGATGCCTTTGCAGATAGAGCCAACACCATCAAAGTACCTGGCTATGCCACTGTGGATGTGGATGCTTATTGGAACATCAATCCATATGTCAAACTATTCACCAACATCCAAAACATCAGCAATGTTGAGTACAAAACTGCCAACTACTACCAAGACCAATGGTATGTCAATGGCGGTCGCCAAGCCAATCTTGGTGTGACTTTCAAATACTAATCCATCACTAGGATTGAAAACGGTTGATTGTATCAGCCGTTTTTTATTGTCTAAATTTAAGTAAGCACTGTAATCATTGCAAAAATTTGTTATAATAATGAGTTTGCAAGAGATGTTGCAACCGCTGTTGGTTTTAACAACCTTACAGCGGTCAGGCTTGCTTTTTAGATTTATCATAGGGTGAATTTAAAATAATCAACGACATCTGCGTTTTCTTTTTTATGATTATTACCAATAATCTGATCGTTAATTTTTAAAAGGAGTGGACGCAGTGTCTACATTTACCGATTATAAAGTGGCTGACATCAGCCTTGCCGAATTTGGCCGCAAAGAAATCCGCCTTGCCGAAACCGAAATGCCTGCCCTAATGGGTCTGCGTAAACGCTATGCCGCCGCCCAGCCTTTGGCAGGTGCCAAAATCGTCGGCTGTATCCACATGACCATTCAGACTGCGGTGCTGATTGAGACTTTGGTGGCGTTAGGCGCTGAAGTTCGCTGGACTTCTTGCAACATCTTTTCTACCCAAGACCACGCCGCTGCTGCCATCGCCGCTGCTGGTATCCCTGTCTTTGCTTGGAAAGGCGAAACCGAAGAAGAATACGAATGGTGTCTAGAACAACAAATCCACCAAGATGGCAAACTATGGGATGCCAACATCATCCTAGATGACGGTGGCGATTTGACCGCTCTCATTCACAACAAATACCCACAAATGCTAGACAGCATCCACGGTATCTCAGAAGAAACTACCACAGGTGTGCACCGCCTAATCGAGATGCTGGGCAATGGCACACTCAAAGTCCCTGCCATCAATGTCAATGACGCTGTCACCAAATCAAAAAATGACAACAAATACGGCTGCCGCCACTCGCTGAACGACGCCATCAAGCGTGGTACAGATATGCTGCTGTCGGGTCGCCGCGCACTAGTCATCGGCTATGGCGATGTGGGCAAAGGCTCAGCACAATCACTACGCCAAGAAGGTATGATCGTGCGTATCTCTGAAATCGACCCAATCTGTGCGATGCAAGCGTGCATGGACGGCTATGAAGTGGTCTCACCATTCATCGGTGGCGATCAAGCTCAAGGCGTGAATACCGCCCTACTACAAGACACTGATTTGATCGTGACCACCACAGGCAACTATCATGTCTGTAACAGCGAAATGCTAAAAGCCCTAAAATCAGCCGCTGTCGTGTGCAACATCGGTCACTTTGATACCGAGATTGACACTCAATTTATGCGTGACAACTGGAAATGGGTGGAAGTCAAGCCACAAGTGCATCAAGTCTATCGCTCAGACAGCGATGATGACTATCTGATTCTACTATCAGAAGGTCGCTTGGTGAATCTTGGCAACGCTACAGGTCATCCATCACGCATCATGGACGGCTCATTTGCCAACCAAGTACTAGCACAGATTCATCTGTATCAAGAAAAATTTGCTGATTTGCCTGCTGCCGAAAAACCAGGCAAAGTCTATGTCAAGGTACTACCAAAGAAACTGGACGAAGAAGTGGCAGCTGCGATGGTTGCAGGCTTTAATGGCGTGATCACGAGGCTCACCGAAAAACAAGCCGACTATATCGGCGTGTCAGTGGATGGCCCGTTTAAATCAGATGAATACAAATACTGATTAGACATACTGACAATAAACAGCCTTGGTTTGCTCACCAAGGCTGTTTTGTAATTGGTATTATCAAATGATCATACGATCACGCCCTACAATTACCTGCCCTTGATAATGTGTCTTGGCAGATGCGATCCACTGTGCGTCAGTAACGGGCTCAGGTCCGCTGATTAGATGATTAAGCACCAAAGTTTTTACCCCTGCTGCAGCTGCAATCTTACCTGCATCTTCAGCAGTCGTATGTTCACTCAAAAAATACTGACGCTGTGCTTCTGGTATCACGCCATTACCACGAGCAAGTAGCATTTTTTCGATACCAGGCCAGTACATCACTTCATGCAATAACACATCAGCCCCTTTGGCAAGTTCGATCAAGTTTTCAGAAAAACCTGTATCACCAGACACTACAATTGAGCGGTTTGCGGTATCAAATCGCAATGCCAATGCTAACTCAAACTCACTGTGCGGCACTTTGATAGCAGTGACTTTCACCGTGTCATCTTGATGAATCAAAACAGGCTTTTGGGCGATTTGCTTGCTCATATCAATTGTGCGTGCTTCAAACACTGATTCAATTGGCAAAAAACGACCGCCACGACCACGAATGCGATAATCTTCGGCAAAAAGCTGCTTGGCAGCAACCAAACTTTGCACAATTGGTGCAGGGCCATAGACACCTATCGGTCCTTTGACGCCAGATGCCCAAGTAACATTCATAATTGCAGGCAAATCCATCATGTGATCAGAATGATGATGGGTTAGATACATATTTTTAATCGTCTCAACTGGAATCCCCATTTCAGCCATTCGCTGCAATGCACCATACCCAAAATCCACCAAGTGCATCCGACCATCAATCATAATCGCCTGCGATGTCATCATACGAGCGACATTCATAATAGGGCCGCCTTGCGTGCCAAACAATACAAGCTTGGTGCCAACTCGCCATTCATCATTGCCAACGGGTACGGGTTCTGAAAATTGGGGGTTGGCAAATTCTTGAGCAGCAGCGCCTTTCATCACACCTGCAGTCATTGCTGTTAGCATTGCTGATTTTAATAGAGATCGTCTTGAGATTGACATATTTATTATTCCTATTATTTGTTTTGATTAAAATTAAATAATATCACAAATCATTAATATTGATCGGAATGCCATCATAACAAATCACACTCTGCCGGACATTGATTTTTAATTTACCGATCAGTCACTCCCATGCCATAAGGCAAGATTATCGCCCTATAAACCAATCCAACATGGAATTTACTAACATCTATTTGGCATTAACAAACTGCCAAAAATCTGCTATAATTGAATAATTTTAACAAAATTGATAAATCCTATAGTCATTTGATTTATCATGATAATTTTAGAGAGCCATCATGAGCCAAGACACTCTAAATCGCCTTGCAGCGATTGAACAATTATTAAATGAACTAAAATCTGATATTAAAAATCAACAGCCTGTACAAGCCACGACAGCCGCCAAGTCTGCCGAAGTAGCCACCCAAATCAACACCGAAGTAAAAAAACCTACACCAAAAACACCAAGCGCCGCCACAGTGCCATTTTCGTTTGAATTTTTCCCTGCCAAGACTGACGAAGGGCAAGATAAGCTACTTAGCGTCTTTGATGAGCTTAATGCACTCAATCCAAAATATTTCTCAGTGACCTATGGCGCAGGTGGTTCGACTCGTGAACGCACGCTTGGTATCGTCGAAGCATTAATCAAAAAAGGCGACACCCCGATTGCACCCCATATGTCATGCATCGGTGATACTAAGGCGCAGATTGGCGAATTGCTTGATTTTTATAAGGCATTGGGCGTCGATCGTGTCGTGGCGTTGCGTGGCGATCTGCCATCAGGTCAGGTCGGCTATGGCGAGCTACCGTATGCGCTTGACTTGGTCAAATACATCCGTGAGCATAGTGGTGAGCATTTTGCCATCAAGGTCGCCGCTTATCCTGAAATGCACCCGCAAGCGAAGAATTTTGAAGCAGATATTGATAATCTGGTCGCCAAATATCATGCCGGTGCGAACGAAGCCATCACCCAATTTTTCTACAATCCTGACAGCTATCTGTTCTTGCGTGATCGCTTGGCAAAAAAAGGCGTGCATCAAGACGATTTCCCCATCATCGCAGGCATCATGCCAATCACCAACGCATCAAACCTGATCCGCTTTGCTGATGGCTGCGGTGCTGATGTCCCACGCTATATCCGTAAACAGCTTGCCGACTATGGCGATGACAAAAAATCCATCCGTCAATTTGGCTTTGATATCGTGCATCAGCTGTGCGAACGCCTAATTAGCGAAGGCGTGCCAAGCTTGCATTTTTATAGCATGAACCAAACCGAACCAAATAAAGCGTTGGTCGAAAGTTTGGGATTGATTTAATCAGATTTACCCAATAAAGCCGTGATGATTTGATAGCGTTATTTAGATGATGGTATTTAGATAGTCTTATCAAATTTGAGCGGTTTTTGATTTTTTTATCACTGGTCAATTATGCCTAGATTTTTTATTGATACGCCGTTATCCACCGAGCTTGTCGGTCAGACTATCACGCTTAGCGACACCATCTATCATCATTGGTGCAAAGTTTTGCGTGCCAAGATGCATGATACCGCCACCTTATTTGATGGTGCAGGGGGTGAATACGCTGTCAAATTGATAAGTATTGATAAAAAATCAGCACAAGCAATCATTCATGCCTACGACCCCATCAATCGCACACCGCCCTTTGCGGTCAGTATTGGGCTTGTGATGAGTCGTGGCGATCGCATGGATTATGCCATCCAAAAAGCGTGCGAAATGGGCGTACATCAGATTCAGCTACTCACAAGTGAACGCTGTCAAGCCCATCTTAAATATGAGCGTGATTTTAAGAAAATTGAGCACTGGCAAGGCGTGGCAATCGCCGCTTGTGAACAATGCGGATTGAACATCATTCCAAAGATTATCCCGCCTGTCGCTCTCGAAACTTGGGTGACGGATTGTACAGATCATCTAAAACTGGTATTAGCACTATCAGATGGCAAGCCAAGCTTTACCAGCCCCCTACCTGACACCATCGCCCTACTCATCGGCGCTGAAGGCGGTCTATCCCCGACCGAGATTGACTTTGCCACCGAGCATGGCTTTGTACCTTGGACGATTGGCGAGCGAGTGCTACGTACCGAGACCGCCCCTGTGGTGGCTTTAACGGCGTTGCAGATTATTAATGATTTGGGTTGATTGGGTGATAAGTTAATTGAGTAATAATTTGAAATTTTTTTTAATATAAAATTAATAAAAGTTATCCAATTTTCACTCACTCACCATAAATCTGCTGCCACATTGACAGCATCTGCACACTTTTGGCGACATCATGCACACGCACGATACTTGCGCCTTGTTGTACCGCCAGTAGCGACATCCCTGCGCCGATGACATCACGGTCGCTTGGCTGATGATTTTGTAGATTATCTAGACCTGTACGCTGCAAAATCTCACCCAAAAACCGCTTGCGAGACACACCAAACAGCATCGGTAAATCAAACTGCCGAATAAAAGTGCTCAACTGCGTCATCAGCACCTGATGATGCTCATAAGTCTTGGCAAAACCCATACCAATATCAATCACCAATTGCTCACGAGCCACCCCCGCCATCACCGCCCGTTCAATGCTGTGTGTCAGCTCATCGATGACTTCGGCGACGACATCATCATACACTGCTAAATTATCCATCGTATCAGGCTCGCCACGGCTGTGCATCAGTACCACAGGCACACCAAGCTTAGCCGCCATCTCTACCGCCCCATCACGGCGAAGTGCACGCACATCATTGATGATGTCTGCGCCCGATTCGATACCTGCTTGCATCACCGCAGGATTACTGGTATCAAGCGACAGCCAAATCTCATCGCCGAACGCCGAGCGAATCGCCTGCACCACAGGGACGACACGGCGCAGCTCTTCATCCGTGCCGACTGCGGTCGCATTGGGGCCTGTCGATTCGCCACCGATATCGATGATATGCACGCCATCGGCGATCATCGATTCGACATGGGCAAGCGCCCGATCCACGCCATGATAGCGACCACCATCGGAGAACGAATCTGGTGTGACATTTAAGATTCCCATCACCTTTGGCGTGGATAAATCCAATGTCTTGCCATGTGCGTGTAGCTGTCTGATTGCTCGCTGTGACATAAAAAACTCACCTCATCCCAAAAAATGCCTTATAATAGCATAAGATGTAGTCCAAGTGACACATTCGATGGTAAGTGGCACACCAAAATTCCCCATCACCATCCCATGCGGTCGCTTGCTGATTAATTGGTTAAAATTTATTTATAATAATATTTATCATAAGGATAAAATTTGCAATATTTTGACAGACATGAAGGTGGCGACAATGCCATCTTGGTTCATCTTGATATCCATCAAATCATCGATCCTGATGATTTAGAAGAGTTTCGCCTGCTTGTACATTCAGCTGGGGCGAACGAAATCGAAATCATCACAGGCAGCCGCAGTAAGCCACACGCCAAATACTTCGTCGGCACAGGTAAAGCCGATGAAATCGCCGATGCCGTGCGTCGTTTTCGCGATAGCACCGATGGCGAAAAAGGTGATGTAGTGGTGATTTTTAATCACACACTCACCCCGAGCCAAGAGCGAAATCTTGAACAAATTCTAAAATGTCGTGTGCTAGATAGAACGGGTCTAATTCTCGATATTTTTGCTCAGCGTGCTCGCACTTATGAAGGTAAGCTACAAGTAGAATTAGCACAATTAAACCATCTAGCCACTCGGCTTGTGCGTGGTTGGACACACCTTGAACGCCAAAAAGGCGGTATCGGTCTGCGTGGACCGGGTGAAACTCAGCTAGAAACCGACCGCCGATTGCTACAGATCCGTGTCACACAGCTCAAAGCCAAGCTTGATAAAGTCAAGCAAACTCGTGCACAAGGTCGTGCCAAACGCCAAAAGTCTGAAATCCCCACCGTATCACTAGTTGGCTATACCAACGCCGGTAAATCCACGCTCTTTAACCGCCTAGCTGATGACAATATCTATGCTGCCGATCAGCTATTTGCCACGCTCGATCCGACGCTACGCCGTGTCAAATGGCCGGGTGTCGGCAATGTCGTGCTTGCGGATACTGTGGGCTTTGTGCGACATCTGCCCCATGAGCTCGTCGAAAGCTTCCATGCGACACTTGAAGAGACGCTTGAAGCGGATCTACTGCTACACGTCATCGATACCGCCAGCGAAGATCGTCACGAACAAATCGCCGCCGTCAATGATGTACTGGCACAAATCAAAGCCGACGCGCCGATTTTGCTTGTGCATAACAAAATCGATAAAAGCGGTGAGCCGCCTGCCATCTATTATCAAGATCATGGCGTACCGCACCGTGTCTATGTGTCCGCTCGTGATAATCTGGGCATCGATCAGCTGATGATTGCCGTGCAAGAGCTGCTCTCAGGTGAGCTTAAGCGATTTACCCTTACCCTGCCCTATCATGCAGGTGGGCTAAAAAATACCCTGCACGGACTTGGTGTCATCACTGACAGCAGTTATGATGACATGGGCAAAGAAGTCCTAGAAGTGCTACTTGCCCCTGCCAAGCTAAAACAGCTACTTGGGCAATATGCACTTAATGCTGATGAAGTCCTACCGAGCGAGCAAGCCGACAGCCTAAAACCTGTGCTAGAGCCTTTTGAAATCGCAATACAAAATAACATCACAAATCAAAATAGCGAACATTTTGATGAAGAACTTGACCCATTTTGTCGATAGTGGGTAAACTGTCAAAATACGCTAATTACTTGTATTTATTAGAGTTTACAGGTGTAAGCCGGATTAATTTGACAAAGTTTTGTCACAAGCTCCCAACAAGGATGAAGTATGAAAATACCCGTGCACTCAGCTAAGTTTTGGCTTGGTATGCTCGCAACCATCATCATCGTCGTGGCGGTGCGTGAGCTTGCCTTGGTGGTCTGCACTTATTTTGGGATGCCGACAGCGGCAAACATCGTGGGCTTGGTCAGCTTATTTATCGTGCTGATTAGCGTGCGTATGACGATTGGGCTACCTGAATGGCTCAGCTATTCATCGAGCGTACTACTTGTGGATAGCGGTTTTGCATTTTTGCCTGTATCGGCTGGGGCTGGGATTTTGTTATTTGGGCTTGGTGCGGATTTGTTGCCTGTCTCGGCTGTGATTATCATTAGTACACTCATTCCGCTTTGGGCATTTGCTAAGCTGTCAGCAGCGTGGCTCAAAGGCTCTGAACAGGATAAGGGGTAAGCCATGCCACAGATTGACAGCACGACCATCATTATCGCCTTTATCGTGACGCTGATTGCGCATATCAGTGCCAAATATGTGCTCCGCTATCTCAATCGCTATATCCGTGGCGTGCCGATGATTATCATCGCCATTGTGATTACGCTGATTTTGCTACTGATTATTCAGCTAGATTATGCCACCTATTATGCCAATGCCAAGCCTGTATTTGACCGCTTGCTTGGTTATAGCACCGTGCTACTTGCTGTGCCACTAGCAGGGATGGATTTTAAGGGCTTGCCTGTCAAAAAACTCTCCATCATCGTCGTGCTAGCAAGTCTCGTCGGCGCTATCGTGCCCATGTCATTAAGCTACTTGTTTGCGCTAAATATGGATACCATCTTGGCATTTGCCACTCGCTCGGTGACGACGCCTGTGGGTCTGTCAGTCGCCCAAATCATCGAAGCACCGCTTGTCATGGCAAATCTCATCATCATCGTCTCGGGCATCCTAGGCGCAGGTATGTGTCGTATTTTGTTTCGCAATATCAAAGATGAACGCGCACATGGCTTGGCGCTTGGCTTGGTGGCGCACGCCATCGGCACAGTCGAAGCGTGGACCATCAGTCCGACCGCAGGACGCTATGCCGCCTTTGGACTTGCCATCAATGGACTGGTGACTGCTGTTTGGCTACCGATGGCGGTGCTGTGGTGGCTTGGCTAGATGACGCTCAACACACTTATAACTGAACTTGACATCAATTTCAGTTTTACCATTTGACAAAAAAAATAACCACGATATCAGCATCGTGGTTATTTTCGTTTAATTAAGACTTATTCGTCATCCGATGCCATTGCCATGATTTGCTCACTGATGGCAACAGTATTAAAGCCTGCATCGACGAACAAAATCTCACCAGTCACACCACTCGCCCACGGCGATAGTAGGAATAAGGCGGCGTTGCCCACTTCTTCTTGGCTGACATTGCGTTGTAGCGGTGCGATTTTTTCGCTGACATCGAGCATACGGCGGAATGACTTGATACCGCTCGCTGCCAATGTGCGGATTGGGCCTGCGCTGATGGCGTTGACACGGATGCCCTCACCGCCCAGTGATGATGCTAGGTAGCGTACCGATGCTTCTAGGCTGGCTTTTGCCATGCCCATGACATTATAGTTCGGTAGTACAGAGATACTGCCTTCGTAAGTTAGGGTTAATAGCGAGCCTTGACGAGCGGCAAGCAGTTCACGACCTGCTTTGGCAAGCGCCACAAAGCTGTAGCTTGAGATGTCGTGAGCAATTTGGCTACCTTCACGAGTGGTCGCACTGGTAAAGTCGCCATCAAGCTGATCTGCTGGCGCAAAGCCAATGGCGTGCACGATACCATTGACACCACGATCATCGCCATTGCCCCAGTGCTTCGCCACTTCTTCAAAGCAAGCAGCGATAGATGCATCTGATGCGACATCGCACTCAATCACGGCTGTGGCGTTGAATGCTTCGGCTGCCATATCGACACGCTTTTTGATTTTGTCATTTGGATAAGTCAAAATCAGCTCCGCACCTTCACGGTGTAGGCTCTCTGCAATCGCCCAAGCGATAGACAGTTTACTGGCGATACCAGTGACAACAAAACGCTGACCTTTTAGTAGCATGGGTTTGATCCTTTGTAGGTGAAATTAGGGAAAATTTGGCTCATTATAGCATGGTTTTTGAAATTGTGCAGAAAAATTAGTACAGATGTAAACTTAATAAACAATCGCACGCCTACCCCGCCTGCACGCCCAAGCCGTGATAAATTTCCCCAAAAATCACAATAAATCCCAATAAAAGCTTTAAAAAATTGCCGTTTTGCGTTAAGCTATGTTGTTTTCATTCATTATTCATCAAAGACCATGTCAAATTCTGATACCGTAAACTTTACACCCGATTTTGAAGTCCTATCTGAACATTATGCCAAGATCATCAGTGCATCAGGCGAAGATTTGAGCCGTGATGGTTTGCTAGATACGCCGATGCGCGCTGCTAAGGCGTTTGGCTACTTGACTCGTGGTTATCATCAAGATCTTGCGACTGTGGCCAATGATGCGGTGTTTGACTCGGACAATCCTGAATTGGTCTTGGTGCAAAATATCGAATTTTATTCGCTGTGCGAACATCACCTACTGCCATTCTATGGCGTGGCTCATGTCGGCTATCTGCCAAATGGTAAGGTGCTAGGACTGTCCAAAGTCGCGCGCATCGTCGATATGTATGCTCGCCGCCTACAAATCCAAGAAAATCTCACCAAACAAGTCGCCACCGCCATCGAAGAGTTGACCGGCTGTCGTGGTGTCGCTGTGGTGATGGATGCCAGCCATATGTGCATGATGATGCGTGGTGTCAGCAAGCAACAATCCACCACCCGTACGACGAGTATGCTCGGTGAATTTGTCAGCAATCATGATGCTCGCCGTGAGTTTTTGGACGCTGTGCCTAGACGCTCGCCTGCGTTTGGTTAAGTGATTATAAAAAATATAAAAAATAGGCAAAGTGCTGTATTGTACTTTGCCTATTTTTATTGCCTGATGAAAGATGAAATTTGGCTGACGATTAATCGTGTTGGTTTTTTTTCAACTGCTCAAATTTACGCAGTTTTTTTAGCTGTTTTAGTCGTGCCACCCGTACAATGCTAGGAAACCAACGCTCCATCTGTGAATAGCTCGTTGCCGCAAGCAAAATAATCACAATCGGCAGCAGCATCGCCCAATAGCCCACTTCACGGTATAGCCATACCGCCACAAAGCCACCGATAAAAAACGCCCACCACAATCCACTGTGTAGCACCACCTTACTGATATCCACCTTACGGCCGACAAGCCAATTCCCCACCGTCGCCCCAAGGTCAGATGTCGTCCCTGTCAAATGCGTGGTACGCACGACCGCACCGCCATAGGTGGCGACCATCGAGTTCTGCAATCCGCACGCCATCGCAATCATCATCTGCCCAAAATAATTATCATTGATATACAGAGCTAGGCTTAAACACAGTAGCAGTGCTTCTAGGTACATCGCATAGCCATAATGACGGTTGATATTAAGCTCACTTGAGCCAATAATCATGCCTGATAACACCGAACCGAACCAAAACGATGCAATCGAAATCAAAAACAGGCGCATATTCACCCAGTCGCCATCAAGCAAGGATAAGGCAAACTGACTGACATTGCCAGTCACATGAGATGCAGAGACATGGGTAAAGCCCATCAAGGCGATGGTGTTTAGCAATCCTGCACAAAATGCCAGCACGACCGCACCCCACAGCACCCATGCAGGAATGGTATCGCCCATGATTTTCATGCCTAGCCCCTTGATTTTGTGATAACAAAAATCTTATTTTATCATTTCAAAATTAAAAGCACAAAACCCAAATGAGTCGTGTGCTTTTTATAGTTAATGTTTTTATTGATTAAAATTAATGAAATGTCACGGTATCAACATCGACTTTGGTGCGCTTGGTTGGGAGATGGCTAATGTCTAGCTCACCATCGATGGTCAAAGTATCGTTGGCTGTCACAGCACGCCCTTGCCATGCTTCATCGTCAATCTCTACGACAACCACACCTGTTGCATCAGCAAATTCATATTTTTCATCACCAAGTGATTTTGTGACTTTGCCCGTTAGGCGTACCTGACTGTCATCTTTTAAAGTTGCAAGCTGCGATACAGTCACTTGACTATTGATAGCAGAAGTATTGATCACGCCTGTTTGTGCTGCGTTCGTCGATGACTGCTGCGATGGAATTGGTTGGGCATTGGCTGCTGACATCTTAATTTCTTGTGGTTTGTCAGTCGTATTTTGGCACGCGGTCACCAATGCTGTACTTGCCAAGATTGCGCATAAAGCGGTTTTTTTCATCATAAATTCACCTATAAAATATCACAAAATATCATGCTCGCAAGCATCTATCTGTCATTTTAGCACACTACTTGCGATGGCGACTATTAAATCACAGCAAACTTAAATTAACCTTAAATCGGCAACAAATATATATGCTCACTTTTTTGGCAAGATTAAAATATCATTTCTAGCATCTGTTGTGTTTTTGTTTTTTATTTTGTTATTGTGTAGAAACATCTGTTTTTGAATAAAAAAATGATTATAATATGTCTAATTTTTGACCGAATATCCATCTAGGTTGATGGATAGTTTTTATTTTTACTAATCGAGTATGACCATGTCTCAAAACAAACAAGCCAGTGTTATCCGCTTTGAACAAGCGGTCGCAAAAAAAGATTTTGAAGCGTCTTGCAATGAATTGCTTGATATCCTAGGCAGTCTGGATAATCAGTTCGGTGGCATCCACCAAATCGAATGCAACTACCCACAACAGCTAAATTTCTCAGAACAAGAACGCGTGGTGCATTTTGCAACTCGTGTGGCATCAGCCGTCACCGAGCTATTTGATGCCAAAAATAACTTTAGCATCACCGAAGGCGGTTTTAATCGCTTTATGACCTTGCACCGCTGGTTGGGTCTGATTTTTGCCAGCTCGCCTTATGTCAATGCTGACCATATCCTAAAGACTTATGACGCCAACCCAAATCCAAACCCAGAGCGTCCGCTTGAGATTCACCTACCGAACAACATCGAAGCCATCAAGCGTTTTTGTATCCTATACACGATGGAATCCAATGTTCCGCTCAACCTTGATGTGCTGTGGAATCTGAACCCATCACTGTGCGCATCGCTATGCTTTGCCCTACAGTCACCACGCTTTATCGGTACTGAATCATCATTCACCAAGCGTGCCGCTGTCCTAAAATGGTTCCCAGAAAAACTAAAAACATTCGAAAACCTAAATACACTACCATCAGCCATCAGTCATGATGTCTATATGCACTGTAGCTATGATGTCGATGCCGACAAGCACCGTGTCAAAGAATCGCTCAATGCCGTGATTCGTAAGCACCTACTAGCCAGCGGCTGGACAGATCGTGATGTCAGCAAAATCGGCCGTGTCAATGGCAAGCCTGTGATGTTCGTCGTGCTTGAGCACTTCCATTCTGCGCACTCAATCTATCGCACGCATTCAACTTCGATGATTGCTGCTCGTGAGCTATTCCACATTGTCGGCTTTGGTGGTGAAGCTGTGGATCAAGCAGGCCGTGATGTCTTTGATGAGTTCCATCTGCTTGACCAAAACAGCATTTTTGATAAGCTAAATGCTGTCAAAGACTATGCTGATAAACTTGAGCCTGCTGTGCTGTATATGCCAAGCATCGGTATGGATTTGACCACGATTTTCCTAAGTAATACCCAAATCGCACCAATCCAAAGTGTCGCACTGGGTCATCCGGGCACGACGCACTCGCCGTTTATTGACTATGTCATCGTCGAAGATGATTATGTCGGCTCAGAAGACTGCTTTAGCGAAACACTACTTCGCCTACCAAAAGATGCGCTACCGTATGTGCCATCAGCACTAGCGCCAAACTCAGTCGAGTATCGCCTGCGTGAAAATCCAGAAGTGGTAAATATCGGTATCGCTTCAACCACAATGAAGCTAAACCCATATTTCCTAAAAGCACTACAAACCATCCGTGACCGTGCCAAAGTCAAAGTACACTTCCACTTTGCCCTAGGTCAGTCATCAGGTATCACCCATCCGTATGTCGAGCGTTTTATCAAGTCATACCTAGGTGATAGCGCAACAGCACATCCACACACCCCATATCATCAATATCTAGGCATTCTACATCAGTGTGATATGATGGTGAACCCATTCCCATTTGGCAATACCAACGGTATCATTGATATGGTAACACTTGGCTTGGTGGGCGTCTGCAAGACCGGCCCTGAAGTGCATGAGCACATCGACGAAGGTCTATTTGGTCGTCTGGGACTACCTGAATGGCTCATCGCCAATACCGCTGATGAGTATGTTGAGCGTGCCATCCGCCTAGCCGAAAACCACGAAGAGCGTCTGGCACTACGCCGTCATATCATCGAAAATAACGGTCTATCAACGCTATTTACCGGTAATCCAAAACCAATGGGCGAAGTACTATTGGCAAAAGTCGCCGAAAAAGGTCTGCTCGATGATGCCCCTGCGACCAAAGCCGCCAAAAAACCTGCGGCAAAAAAATCAGCAGATGATAAAGCTGTCAAAAAAGCCCCTGCCAAAAAAGCAACCAAAAGCACGGCAACCAAGACAGCTACCGACAAGCCAAAGAAAACCACCACTCGTCGTAAAAAGACCGACGCCTAATCCGTCTTAGCTTGTCAACACAAAAAAACGCTTCAGTACTACTGGAGCGTTTTTGACTATCTGCACTTTTTGAGTTAGCCTAAGATTAGGCACACACGAGCGTAGCCATGCATGGCAATATAGGATTTTTGATGCTACGGCGGATGTCATCTTTGGCACACTAGCTGGCATCGCATACGCTTGGTTATTTGCCAAGCGTTTTTTATGCTGTCTGCACCCATAACAACATTCACAATATTCGCACTGTGCGCTGTTTATTGGCGAATTTTATTTTCAATATGATATAACAAATCATTGCCAACCCAAGAAAATTCCATTATAATAATTATAAATGATAACAATTATCGTTATTATTCTTGTTTTTATTTGTTAGCAAAAAGGAAATTTTTTATGAATAAATTCACAGTACTTGGGTTGAGTTTATGCTCCATTATGACGCTAAGTGCCTGCAATCAAGAGCAGTCAAGCGCCAAACCTGCCGAGCAAACCACTCAAAGCACTCAAGGTCAAACCACCACGACCCCAAACACCACCACCGACTTAAGCAAAGAAACCGAAGCCTATAAAGCGTGGGTAAGCACTCAAATGGATGGACTGGTCAGCGAGACCGAAAAGTTTGTCGCCTTGCTAAATGATGGCAAAGTTGAAGAAGCTAAAGCGCTATATCCGCACGCACGTATGTACTTTGAGCGTAGCGAGCCTGTTGCCGAGCTGTTTGGCGACCTTGACCCACGCATCGATAACCGAGAAGCTGACTTGCAAGCAGGTGAAACTTGGACAGGCTATCACGCCATCGAAAAAATCCTATGGACCAAAAACACCACCGATGGCACTCAAGCATTGGGCGAAAAATTGCTGGCAGATGTCAAAGAATTGCAAGCCAAAACCCCAACCGCTGATGTCACTGGCGATTTGATGGTTCAAGGCTCTGTGGATTTGCTCAATGAAATCTCTACAAGCAAAATCACTGGTGAAGAAGAAGTCTTTTCACATACGGATTTGTATGATTTTTGGGCAAATATCGAAGGTGCGGACAAGATTTTTGAAATTCTTAGTCCAAAAATCGCCGAAAAAGACCCAACACTTGTCAAAACAATACGTGAAAAATTTGATGCCGTCTATAAACTACTCAATCAACATAAAATTGGTGATAAAGACTTTAAATCTTATCAAGAATTAAGTGAAGCTGATACCAAAGCACTTGCTGATGCCATCAATCAGCTGGGTGAGCCATTGGCACAAATGGGCATCATCCTAAAATAACCACACACCATCAGCATGGTATGATGCATAGCCAAGACCACAGCCATCATGGGCTAATGCATCATACCATCTTAGCAGGCACTTTGTAACATCATACTAGATGGATGATAAATATGACTCAACTCAGCAGACGTAGATTTTTGGGCGGTGTTAGTCTGACGGGGCTTGGCATGACAAGTATAGGCTTGGCAGGACTGGGTCTTGGGGCTTGTACATCACCAAAACAACCACCCAATAACGCCACCTGCCAACGACACGCATCAGCATCCAAGCAATATGCATTTTATGGACAACATCAGGCAGGCATCATCACGCCAAGCCAGCGTCATATTTATCTGCTGGTAGCAGATTTGCACAGTTTGAACATTAACGATATCGCAACCATGTTCAAAAACTGGACACGCTCTGCCGCAAGTCTATGTCAAGGCAACAACCATCAAGCCTATGGCGACAATCCGCACATCCCACCTGCCGATACAGGAGAAGCAGACAGTTTATCCGCTTGGGGTTTGACACTGACATTTGGCATCTCACCAAGTTTTTTATCCAAACTTGGATTATCTCAATTTGCACCGCCTGAATTTGTGGATTTACCCCACTTTGCCAAAGACCAACTCAAAGATCATCTTAGTGGTGGTGATATCTGTATCCAAGCTTGTAGTGATGATCCACAGGTTGCGTTCCATGCGGTGCGTCAGCTGGTTCGTCAAGCTCGCTCATTGATTACGCTACGCTATAGTCGCATGGGATTTACCAGCAGTGATGAAGATGGTCAAACTCCACGAAATCTATTCGGCTTCAAAGATGGCACTGCCAACCAAGAAGTACTAAGTAATGCCGATCAGCACATTTGGGTGCAACACCCTAACTGGCTTGCGCATGGTAGCTATATGGTCGTACGCACCATCGCCATGCATCTAGAAACTTGGGATCGCACAAGTCTCACCGGGCAAGAAGAAACCTTTGCTCGCCATCGTGATACAGGCGCTCCACTTGGACAGACAGATGAATTTGCCCCTTTGGATATTCACGCCACCCATCAAGGCAAACCTATTATCCCACAGGTGGCACACTCAGCACTCGCCAAAGGTAGCAATCAGCAGATACTACGTCGTTCCTATTCATATGCCGATGGGATTGATCCAAAGACGGGTCAATTTGACGCAGGCTTATTGTTTATTAGTTTTCAACAATCACCCAAGCAATTTATCGACATCCAAAATGCACTTGGCACGATGGATAAAATGACCGAGTACACCACCCATATTGGCAGTGGGCTGTTTGCTTGTTTTGGCGGTGTGCGTGAAGGCGAATATTTGGGTCAGGCGTTATTTGAGCTTGCCAAGTCCTGATACTTACACAGCTTTTGCCACAGACACCAAAAACTCCACCATGCTACGCACCGTCGGCACTGCGCCACGATTTTTGTAATACACCACATACAGTGGCACGCTATCAATCTGCCACTGTGGTAACAATCGCACCCAGTCAGCACGAATCATATTGTCAAAACAAGGCAGCAGCCCAATACCAAGCCCATCGGACACCATTTGCCCCACAAGATTAAAGTCATTACAGCTTAGGCGATATTGCCCATCGATACGCACCAAATGATGGTCGCACCAAAACGCCCAATCTGGCCCATCATATTTATGCAGTAGCGTATGCCCATACAGCTCATGCGGACTGCTTGGCATACCATGTGCATCGATATACAACTTGGATGCGAACAAGCCTAGCTCAATATCAAACAGCTTACGCGCCACCACATTATCACTATCGGCACTACCGATTCTCAAAGCGATATCAATGCCATCTTGGATCATATTGACTTTACGATTATCAATCTGAACTTGCAAATTTACATCGGGATAACGGCGAAAATACTCGGGCAGATGATGCATCAAAAAGCCACGACCCACTTCTGTCGAGACCGATAATCGCAGTAATCCACTGGGCTTTTGTAAGTTATCCTGAACATCATCAATGGCGATTTGGGCAAGTCGTAGCATCTCTTGGGCATTGTGCAAAAACCGCAACCCCAATTCATTGAGCACAATACCACGCCGACCCCGATCCATCAGCGTCGTGCCAAGACTATTTTCAAGCTCGGTCAGATGGCGACTGATGTGCGATTTTGGGATATCAAGCAGTTCAGATGCTCGAGTTAGGCTGCCTGCTTGGACGACCGAGACGAACAGGCTCATATCATTAAGATTAATTTTGTGTAAATTTTTTGGCATTAATAGTGTTCCAAAAATGGAATGTATAGTTACAATTATAAGTATATATTCTTAATTTGGCAATTATTATAATAACACGCGATTGGCTGACCAAAACGCACAAAACAGAGCAAATCACAGTCCTGATTTTTTGTCAAACCTTAACAATAGGTAGGAATTTTTATGATGGCATCGTCTTATACCATCATTGAACATCAAACCAATACAGCTGATTATCTATAACATTCCACACCATTGGCATTGATGTAGCTTTTTTTGCATTCTGTGTCATTTTGATGGATAATGCCAAGCAAATCACAAACACAAACAAATTTTTATCAATGAACAATTATTTAGGAGAAATTCATGAGCGTTGATAAATATACCGCTGCCACCAAAGATGTCGGTGGCATTCCTGTTGCCCGCCTGCTACCGCAAGCTCGTCGCAAGACAGTGGGTGCATGGTGCTTTTTGGATCATGCAGGCTCAGACGAGCTCAAGTTCGCCGATGACTCAGACGGCCTGCAAGTCGGACTGCATCCACACATCAACCTACAGACCTTTACTTGGATGCTGCAAGGCGAAGTGTGGCACCAAGACAGTCTGGGCAACCGCCAACTGATTCGCCCAAAGCAAGTCAATCTGATGACCGCCGGTACGGGCAATCAAGCAGGGATTAGTCATACCGAACAAACCCCTGATGGTATCAAGGATTTGCACGCGATTCAGCTATGGATCGCCCTACCGATGGATCAAGACATCCAGCCAAACTTCGAGCACTACCCAGAGCTACCGACTTGGAGTCGTGATGGTATTAACTATATCTTAACAACAGGCAGTTATCACGGGCATACCGCCCCGACCACACAGTACAGTCCGCTACTGGGTGTGGATATGCAGTTTACACAAGATGGTGCATTTGGCATTGATGAAGTCAATGGCTTTGAATACGGATTTTTGGTCATCAAAGGCGAACTGCGTATCAACGGTCAGACCTACGCCCAAGACGAACTTGCCGTACTATCAGACTGCAAAAATGCCCAAGGCGAGCTTGAGCTATGGGCGGCAGCAGGCACTCATGTGATGCTACTTGGCGGTGAGCCACTGGCACATCCGACAGTGATTTGGTGGAACTTCGTGGGTCGCAGTATTGATGATCTCAAGCAAGCGGTGAGCGATTGGAACAATCACCACGAACGCTTTGGTGATATTTCACTTGGTGGCACGCAGCTTAAGCGCTTAATCGCCCCAGAAGTGCCTGACAATCTTTTAGTGAGATAATTTAGAAAAATTCATCAAAAAAATCCACAACCATCATCCGCCAGTCTTGATTGATTGGCAAACGATGGATTGTGGATTTTATTATACCTAGCCGCCTAGTACACAGCTGGCAATCAGCCGATCGAGCTTGCGTACATCGATTTTACGATCGAGATTAACCTTAATCTTACCCACACGAGTCCACAGCTCAATCTCAGAATTAAAATCAAAAAAGCTACCGGCATTCTCGCTTGACCACATATTGATACTGCTATACGGTAGCGAATAGATCTCGACCTTTTTGCCGGTCAGCCCTTGTGCATCACGGACAATCAGTCGCTTGGTGGTAAAAATCGCACTATCACGAAATGTCTTGTACGCACAAATCGCCTGCTCGCCATCGGTCAAAATCTCATTCACATCGCTTGGGATTGGACATTCTTCGATCAAAGTCCATGCCAAAATATCTGCTGTACTCATCATCACTCCTTACGTTGTCGATTACACTGTCAAAGGCTCGTTAATCAAATAACTTACATTTATCATTGATAATTTATCATCAAATATTCTTAAAATCAAGCTTATCACCATCCATCACACTGACCAAGATTTGCACAATTATCGTTGCAAATATGGAACATGATATTGCACCAGATGCGCTTTATTCTATTTTTAAAAGGCGTATAATACACCCATCAACCAATGACAGCCTGATGGCTAAGGATTTTAAGATGAAACAAGTAAAACAAGTATATCCAGCACCACACAAACACTGGGTCGGCAATGGCTTTCATGTGCATGGTATGTTCAATTACCAAGAAACGCACAAAAACCTTGATCCGTTTTTGATGATGGATTATGCATCGCCACAGCATTTTGATGGCAATCGCAAAAGTGATTTTCGTGGCGTCGGCGAGCATCCACATCGTGGCTTTGAGACTGTGACCATCGCTTATCAAGGTGAAGTGGCGCACAAAGATTCAGCAGGCGGCGGTGGCATCATCGGCACAGGTGATGTACAGTGGATGACCGCAGGCTCAGGACTAATGCATGAAGAATTTCATTCCGAGAAATTCTCTCTTGAAGGCGGTCTGTTTGAGATGGTGCAACTGTGGGTCAATCTACCTGCCAAAGACAAAATGACACCACCAAAATACCAAGCCATCGTCAGTGATGACATCCCTGTGGTGGATTTGGACGGTGCAGGCATCGCGCGCATCATCGCAGGTGAGCTAAACGGCACGACAGGTTCAGCATCGACCTTTAGCCCTGTCAATATGTGGGATGTACGCCTAAATGCAGGCGGTGGCTATGAGTTTGCCATCCCAATCAGTCACAACCTTATCATCCTAGTACTTGATGGTACGGTACAAATCAACGGTGATGACATCGTACGCCGTGCAGAACTTGTGACCTTTGAGCGTGGTGGCGATAGCGTGCGTATCGAAGCCAATAATGATGCCAAAGTGCTGATTCTAAGCGGTGAACCGCTCAATGAGCCAATCGTCGGCTATGGTCCATTTGTGATGAATACTCGTGAAGAGATTGTCCAAGCCATGCAAGATGTCCAAAGTGGTAAATTTGGTCAGATTGCTCATTAATCCCGACCTTGCAATGAATTACGCCATATCCATTCGGTATGGCGTAATTTTTTTCCCAAGACCATCCACCCAAGTTACCAAAAGCCCACAACATTTCGCCAATTTGAATAAAATTCATGCTAAAATGAGAAGTTTTCAATATTGCTTTTTATTTGGTAATCTCATCCATGTCCACCGCTTATAAACACCGCCAAACTGCCAAAAATATTTTAGATTATGATAAATATTGGGCAAGTTGTTTTGAACCTGCACCATTTTTACCGATGTCTCGTGAAGAGATGGATATGCTCGGTTGGGACAGTTGCGATTTTATTTTAGTGTGCGGTGATGCCTATATTGACCACCCATCGTTTTGTTCAGGGGTCATTGGGCGAACGTTGGAAGCTCAAGGCTTTCGTGTTGGTATTATTGCACAGCCCGATTGGACATCAGCCGATGCGTTTAAAGTGCTAGGCAAACCTAATATTGCGTTTGGCGTAACCGCAGGCAATATGGATTCCATGATTAACCGCTATACGGCTGACCGCAAAATCCGTTCTGATGATGCCTATTCCCCTGATAATGTGCCGAATAAACGCCCTGACCGTGCGGCAACGGTGTATTGTCAGCGTTGCCGTGAAGCCTTTGGCGATGTCCCAATTATTTTAGGTGGAATTGAAGGCAGTTTACGCCGTATTGCCCATTATGATTATTGGTCAGATAAAGTACGTCGCTCGATTTTGATGGACGCAAAACCTGATATTTTGGTTTATGGCAATGGCGAGCGAGCATTAATTGAAATTATGCACCGTTTGGCTCGTGGTGAATCTATCAAAACCATTGTCGATGTGCGTGGTACGGCATTTATTTTAAATAAATCTAATCGCCATCTGAAAAAGGATTTTATCGAAATTGCTAGTAATGATGTGGATACCGTTGGGCGAGTTGACCCTATTATCAACCCTTATGTCATGATGGAAGACGTTGCCGATTGTAAAATTGAGCAAAATAAACCTAAGCAATATCAAAATTTTAATAAAGATGTGGTTGAAAATCCAATCGTTAAAGCAGGTGATGAACTGCCAAGCAATACGCAAATTGTGAATCTTAAACCATCAAAAGCAATTAAACACAAATTACCGCCACGAGAATTGGCAGTCATTCGTATGCCAAGTTTTGAGCAAGTGGCAAATGACCGTGTGATGTATGCCCATGCCAATCGTATTTTGCACCTAGAAACCAACCCCGGCAATGCCCGAGCCTTGGTGCAACGTCATGGCGATAGAGATGTTTGGCTCAATCCACCACCGATTCCGCTGACCACCGAAGAGATGGATTATATTTTTGATTTGCCTTATGCTCGCTTACCACACCCAAGTTATGGCAATGCTCGTTTTCCTGCCTTTGATATGATTAAGTTTTCGGTCAATATTATGCGGGGCTGTTTTGGGGGCTGTACCTTCTGCTCAATTACCGAACATGAAGGGCGAATTATCCAAAATCGTTCGGAAGAGTCCATTTTAAGAGAAGTGGAAAAAATCCGTGATACCGCACCAAATTTTACCGGCATTATTTCTGACCTTGGGGGGCCAACGGCGAATATGTATCGCTTGCATTGTAAAGACCCTGAAATTGAGAAGAATTGCCGTAAACCGTCATGTGTTTACCCAGGGGTGTGTCAAAATCTACATACTGACCATGCTCCACTCACCCAACTTTATCGTAAAGCTCGTGAAATCCGCGGCATTAAAAAGATTTTGATTGGTTCAGGATTGCGTTATGATTTGGCAGTTTTAAATCCTGAATATGTCAAAGAATTGGTTACGCATCATGTAGGCGGATATCTGAAAATTGCACCAGAGCATACGGAAGCAAACCCTTTATCTAAAATGATGAAACCAGGCATTGGTACTTATGACCGCTTTAAACAGATGTTTGACCGTTTTAGTAAAGAAGCAGGTAAAGAGCAATATTTGATTCCTTATTTTATCGCTGCCCACCCCGGAACCAGTGATTATGATATGATGAATTTGGCGATTTGGCTGAAGAAAAATGGTTTCCGTGCTGACCAAGTGCAAACCTTTTATCCAAGCCCAATGGCAACCGCAACGACCATGTATTATTCTGGGAAAAATCCGCTAGCGAAAGTCTCTCGCACCAGTGAAGATGTGGATATTGTCAAAGGTGAGAAACGTCGCCGCCTGCACAAAGCCTTTTTACGTTATCATGACCCCAATAATTGGGAATTGTTACGAGCAGCCTTAAAAGAAATGGGTAGAAGTGATTTAATTGGCAATAGTAAACAACATTTAATTCCAACTTATCAGCCTGCAGGTACGGGCAGTTATCAATCGGCACGCAAAAAGAACTCAACTGTCGATGGCGATAGCGTCAAACGTACCCAAAAAGGCACAGGCACATCCAAAAACCGCCAATCAGCCAATCACCCACCCAAAGGGCGAGTATTGACACAGCATACAGGATTGCCACCGCGTAAAACAGGTGCTAATAAAGCTCGTAAGGGTAAATAAACACCCTACCAACAAAAAGCCAATCATTGATGATTGGCTTTTATATTTCACTGTCAATTATTTAGACTGGCTAAATACCCATTCTTTGATGGCGTCAATATCATACGCCACTTTTCAAATCAATCATCATTCTCATTTGGCGTCAAAATCCCCATCGCTACTAGGTTTGCCTTGGCATCATCAGGCAGCTTATCAAGCAATGCTAGACGCATATTGTCATCGCCTTGTTTGAGCACAAGCTCAATGAGTGGTAAGCCATCAAACGGCAAGTCCTGCACCTGCATAGCAAAATTCGCCAAATAATACGCCCCATCGACATCCTTATCCGCCATCACACGATTATACACCACCTGCCATGCAAGCTCGCCTGCCCCACCATGCTGTATAATCAGATGAATGGCTCGTAGGGCTGTGTTTGGCGACTCACACAGGGTTAGGATTTGTTCTGAGATTTGTTTGATTGGGTTCATGGTGTTGCCTTGTGGGATTGATGGCTTGTTAATAAGGCTAAAATTCATAAAATCAAGCAATGACTATCCATAAAAAACGACCGCCAAAGCAGTCGTTTTGTCATTCATCAAGCTGCATCAATTACACCGCTTGCGTATGCTCTTCAATCAATGGCTTAAGCTCGCCTGATTGGTACATTTGCAGCATGATGTCGCTACCGCCAATCAGCTCGCCATTCACCCATAGTTGTGGGAAAGTTGGCCAGTTGGCAATCAGTGGCAAGGTGCTACGAATATCAGGATTTTCTAGGATATTCACAAACGCAAACGGACGACCGATTTGCGTCAGCACTTCTACCGCACGAGCAGAAAAGCCACATTGTGGGAACTGCGGCGTGCCTTTCATATATAGTAGCACGGCATGGTCTTTGATTTGGTTTTCAATCAATTCTTTGATTTGTGGGTTGATATCGGTCATGAGTTTTTCCTTATATAGTATATGTTCAATTATTTAAATTAATAACCTGATAGTACATGGTCAGCAAGCCATTTACCATTTTCTTTTTCCATGGTAACTAAACGCTTTGCGGATTCACCAGAAACATCCGAAGCAAACATAACTTCAAATTCTAACTTATCACGGACAGGAACAGACCATCTACCAATTGAAGTAACTGTCATGCACTGATCCAAGGGATGGTATTTAGTACTTGGGATGGTGGTAACACGACCCGTGCTATAAAAACCCGAAGATAACACTTTTCCCGCATAGATTTTTTCGTTGTCAGTTTGACAACCCATGACTTCAAGAAAAGTTGCAATATTATCTTTGGCAGCCAAAATGTGCTCATTTAAAAAACGATCATCAGTATTTGCTTGAATGTTATCTCGAATGATTTGTTTTTGTTCATCGGTAATTTTAGCCATTGGTGCCGTTGCAGCACTTGCACCAGTAACAGCGCCCACAGTACCTAGCACTTTACCGGCACCATCTAACACGCCATTAAGCTTATCCCAAAAACTAGCATTTGCAGTAGATGTAATCATTACCGAACCAAGTAATAACGGCATCATTACTTTGAGCTTCATAATAGACTCCAATAAAACAATTATGGGATGATTTATAGCATATTTAAATAAAATTCGCAATGAATTTTGGTTACTGATAAATAATTTGACGCTCAACTTATCAACTTACAACCATCGCCAAAATCCCATCACTTGTTAACACTGTCGCAAATTCACCGTGCAAATTCGCAAGACTGATGTCATGCACAAGCTGACTGTCAAAGCGCTCGCCCATCGCACTCATTCTATCAAAAGTCGCCGTAGCGTCCGATACCACAAAGGTGGTAAAGCCCAAATTGCCCGCCATGCGTGCGGTGGTAGATACGCAGTGATTGGTTGTCAGCCCCGCCAAGACAAGCGTATCAATACCTGCATGATTTAACAAGCTTTGCAAATTTGTACCGATAAATGCACTGTTCACCGTCTTATCAATCACACATTCATCCGCCATCGGTGCAGTCGCTGACATAAAGGCAAAGCCTGCGTGCTTTGGATTTAGCGGTGAATTGGACTCGGTGGAATTATGGCGAATATGAAAAATTGGCAGTTTGTGCGTCCGCCAATGGGTTAATAGCGTTAGGCAGACTTGCTCGGCATCAGGATTGTTGCGATTACCACCCCAATGCGCTTCATCGGCAAAGCCTTGTTGCAAATCTATCAACAATAACGCAGGGTTTTGATGGCTCATATCAAATCCTTTTAATCATTCATCTTTTGAAGTAATACCACACTACTGGCAAAAATGCCTTCTTTTCGTCCTAGATAGCCCATTTTTTCGTTGGTAGTGGCTTTGATACTGATACAATCCACACTTACATTTAACACGCCTGCGATACACTCACGCATAGCAAGATTATGCGGTGATAGCTTTGGCGCTTCGCAAATCACGGTCATGTCTGCATTAATAAGTTCGTAACCTTTTGATTTGACCAAATCATACACATGATTAAGCAAGACTTTGCTATCCGCCCCTTTATAAGCATCATCAGTATCAGGAAAATGCTGACCAATGTCACCGAGTGCCAACGCCCCAAGCAGTGCATCGCACAAGGCATGAAGTAGCACATCACCATCAGAATGTGCCTTGATGCCGTGCGTATGGGGAATTTGGATACCGCCAAGCGTCACAAAGTCGCCATCGGTAAATGCGTGCACATCCAAGCCCTGACCAATTCTTAGCATAATCCACCTTTTATCTCTTGAAATGATGGATTATAGCACAAAATAAGTGGGAATTTGATATAATGACCAAAACACCCTAAGGATAGCTTATGCAAATTGGTTCTGTTATGATTGATGATGGCTTGATTGAGCAAGCCATGAAAAGCACTGGACTAGATAGTCAAAGCGATGTGATTGAGCAAGGCTTAAGGCTGTTGATTGCTCATCACGCCCAGCAAAACTTGCGTGCATTGCGTGGCAAGCTGTCTTGGGATGGGGATTTGGCTCAACTGCGTGATAATTCTCATGGGACAAGCGTATGATTGTCGTTGATACCAGTGTTTGGATTGACTATTTTAATGGTCGCCAAACACCACAGACAGAAACTTTGGACAATCACTTGCAATTTTCACAAGTAGCGATTTTTGATGTGATTTTAATGGAAATACTACAAGGTTTCCGCAATCCAAAAGAATATGAACAAGCCAAAACATATCTAGAATTATTGCCCTGTTTTGAGATTTTGGGCAAACAAAATGCCTTAAGCTACGCACAGTTTTATCGCACACTTCGCACAAAAGGTATCACCATCCGCAAAAGCAATGATGTTATGATTGCGGGCTTTTGTATTTTACATAATTTACCCTTGCTTTTTTGCGATAGAGATTTTCAACCTTTTGTTGAGCATTTGAATTTAACATCCGCTTTTTATCATCATTAATTTAAGAAAAACTATGACCACACCCTTTACCCTAGCTGATGTCGCAAGCACACTTGGCAAAGCACCCAAAGACATCAAAGTCATCGTCGGTATGTCTGGCGGTGTTGATAGCTCTGTTTCTGCCGTACTTTTAAAAGAAGCAGGCTTTGCCGTTGAAGGCTTGTTTATGAAAAATTGGGAAGAAGACGACGGCACCGAATACTGCACCGCCCTTGAAGACCTAGCAGACGCCCAAGCCGTTGCCGACAGCATTGGTATTCATCTACACACCGCCAATTTTGCGATGGAATATTGGGACAGAGTGTTTGAGCATTTTTTGGCAGAATATGGCGCAGGTCGCACGCCAAACCCTGATATTTTGTGCAATAAAGAAGTCAAATTCAAAGCCTTTTTGGATTATGCTTTGACATTGGGCGCAGACTTTATCGCCACAGGGCATTATGCTCGTCGTAGCTTTGCGGTAGATGGCAAGGCAGAGCTACTTCGTGGACTTGATGGCAACAAAGACCAAAGCTATTTTTTGCACGCGGTCAGTGGGGATAAAATCGCTCGTACGCTGTTTCCTGTAGGCGAACTTGAAAAGCCTGCCGTGCGTGCCATTGCCGAAAAGTGGAATCTTGCCACCGCCAAGAAAAAAGACAGCACAGGCATTTGCTTTATTGGTGAGCGCAAGTTCAAAGACTTTTTACAAACTTATCTGCCTGCCAAACAAGGCGACATCTACACCGATGATGGCGTATGCATCGGCAAGCACGATGGTCTTATGTACTATACCATCGGTCAGCGTGGCGGGATTGGTATCGGCGGGGTGTCGGGTCGCCCTGAAGAACCATGGTTTGTCCTACATAAAGACCTTGAAAACAACCGTCTAATCGTCGGTCAAGGACATGAGCACCCTTATTTAATGTCCACCGAACTCACCGCCTATAAGCTAGATTGGGTGGTTGCACCGCCTGCTGATGGAGTGAGACTTACCGCCAAAACTCGCTATCGCCAACCTGACCAAACTTGCACCGTGTACCATGACGGCGATAAAGTCAAAGTGGTGTTTGATGAGCCACAACGAGCCGTGACCTTAGGGCAATCTGTTGTTTTTTATGATGGTGATGTGTGCCTTGGCGGTGGTGTGATTGATGGTTGTAATGTGAAAATTGACTAAAATAGATTAATTCTCAAGCCAAAAAGACGGTAGTTAGCCGTCTTTTTTTCATATTTTTTTTAGTATTTTTGAAGTATTTCACTAGAATTGTAAGCGTTTTTGCTGATAAATACTTTGATAAAAATCCATCGCCGCCGTCACGCCGACTTGCTCAATCGGAATGATGGCAGTGGATGCGCCAAGTTTGATGGTCAAATAGCGTGCATCGAGTGCAAAATCACCCACCTTGTGCCACGCCCACTCTTTAGTCTTGCCACTCATCGTCTCACGGATGCCCGTATCGGTGATTTCAATCACCGCAGGCTTACACCAAAACGACAGCAAGCCAATAATCAATGCATAGACCAATACGATGGACGCAATTAATACCACCACCCCAACCCAAGGAAAACCCGAACCTTGATTGATAGACTGCACGCCAAAGACAGCTGCATAAGCGACAATCAGCATCGCAAGCCAATCAAATTTATAAATAAAATATCGGTTCAGCTCTTTGATTGTCAAATGATAATGTAGCTTCATTGCACATCTCCTTTGATTTGTTTTATCTTATTTTAATTTAAAAGCACTTAGCCACCACCTTATCAAATATCCACAAGCCAAGTCAAACCTGCTAACAATTCATAAAATTTGTGCAACACAGCCACTTTTTGACCACAAATCCCCAAAACTGTGTAAACTTTTGTTATAATACGCCAAGCCCTTTTTCTTGATGATTTTAAGGATTATCCATGACCCTATCTACCCTTACCGCCCTATCACCACTTGACGGTCGCTATGCATCAAAAGTCGATGCACTGCGCCCTTTTTTGTCTGAATTTGGTCTGATTCACGCTCGCGTCACTGTGGAAGTTCGCTGGCTACAAGCCCTAGCCAATCACCCAGAGATTGGTGAAATCGCCCCGTTTTCGGCAGAGACCAATGCTCGCCTTGATGCGATTGTAGCGAATTTTTCTGAAAGCGACGCCGAGCGCATCAAAGAAATCGAACGCACCACCAACCACGATGTCAAAGCGGTTGAATATTTCCTAAAAGAACAAATCGCCGATATCGCAGAGCTTGCCAATGCCGGTGAATTTATCCATTTTGCCTGCACATCAGAAGACATCAACAACCTATCTCACGCCTTGATGCTCAAATCTGGTCGTGATGTGCTAGTGGCAAGTATGCAAAAAATCGTCGATGAAATCGCTGCTCTTGCCGACAAACACGCAGGTCAACCGATGCTGTCTCGCACACATGGTCAAACCGCCAGCCCAACCACTTTGGGTAAAGAAATGGCGAATGTCGCTTATCGTCTGCATCGCCAAGTTCAGCAGTTCAAGGCGGTTGAATTATTAGGTAAAATTAACGGTGCAGTCGGTAACTACAATGCCCATCTATCTGCTTATCCTACCATTGATTGGCCAAAGCACTCAAAAGCATTTGTAGAAAGCCTAGGTTTGACCTTTAACCCATATACCACACAGATTGAGCCGCACGACTACATGGCAGAGATGTTTGATGCCTTGCGTCGTTTTAACACCATTTTGATTGACTTTAACCGTGATGTTTGGGGTTATATTTCACTTGGTTATTTCAAACAAAAATTAAAAGAAGGCGAAGTAGGTTCTTCAACCATGCCACACAAAGTCAATCCGATTGATTTTGAAAATTCAGAAGGTAACTTAGGGATTGCCAATGCGGTATTGGCTCATTTGGGCGAAAAACTACCAATCTCTCGCTGGCAGCGTGATTTGACCGACTCAACGGTTCTGCGTAATATGGGTGTTGGCTTTGCCCAAAGCTTGATTGCTTTTGATGCGTGTTTAAAAGGCATTGGTAAGCTTGAGTTAAATGCCGACCGCTTGGCAGAAGACCTTGATAATGCTCAAGAAGTACTTGCCGAGCCAATCCAAACCGTGATGCGTCGTTATAATGTCGAAAAACCATACGAAAAACTCAAAGCCCTAACTCGTGGTCAGGCGATGACTCGTGAAATGATGGTAAACTTCGTCAATGGTGATGAATTGGCAACCGTACCGGCAGCCGACCGTGAACGCTTGGCTGTCATGACCCCTGCGACTTATACAGGTAATGCTGAAGCGCAAGCCCGTGCGTTAAAAGATTATTTGAAATAATGATTTAAAATAATCCTTTGCATAACACAAATAGCGACTGATAACGGTCGCTATTTTTTGCTATATACAATACACCGCTTAGGTATCGCTTTAACATAAAAAAACCGCATTAACATTAAATGGCTAATGCGGTTAATTTTTTGTGTCAAACTTAATCAGTTTTTGCCACCAGTCAAGGCGCTGATCTTTTTGGTGACAACCACCGCCACAGGCAAGCTAATCACTGCACCGACGACAATTGCACCGGCAATATGCATCGCTTTATCAAAGCCTGTCACAAAGGCGATAATCATCAAAATCCCAATAATCACAGTGAACGCAATCGAAAAAATAGCACTAAATAATGGTAAATTCATCTTAACACCCCATTGATTGTGTGGAATACTATAGTTATACACCTTTTTTGCACAAATGTTAAGTACTTTTACAAAAAATTCCATGAATATTTTATGGGTATGATCAGATGGTTAAAAATTTGAGTAATTTTGAATGAATTGCCTGTTATTTACCAATTTTTATGCTAAAATTAAGCGTTTTTGGTTGGCAATTTGCTAAGCCACCACCCTTTTATGATGCAAAAACTGCAAAATCTAAATTCGCCAACATTCGGCAAAGGATTTTTTTATGAAAACCATGACATTGAACGAAGTTCGTCAAGCTTTTATTGATTTTTTTGTTAGCAAAAATCACACCCATGTACCATCATCCAGCCTAATTCCGCACAATGACCCAACCTTGCTATTTACCAACGCAGGGATGAACCAATTCAAAGATACTTTTCTAGGTCTAGAAAAGCGTGATTATGTGCGTGCCGTCACTTCCCAAAAATGCGTGCGTGCAGGTGGTAAGCACAATGACCTTGATAATGTCGGCTATACAGCACGCCATCACACTTTCTTTGAGATGCTCGGCAACTTCTCTTTTGGTGATTATTTTAAGGCGAACGCCATCGCTTATGCGTGGGAGTTTTTGACTTCAGAAGATTGGCTTGCCCTGCCAAAAGACCGCCTATATGTCACCATCTATGAGACCGATGATGAAGCTTTTGATATTTGGCACAAAGACATCGGACTTGCGCCTGAACGCATCATCCGCATTGGTGATAACAAAGGTGGTGCGTATCAATCGGACAACTTTTGGATGATGGGTGATACTGGCCCATGCGGTCCATGTACTGAGATTTTTTATGACCACGGCGACCACATCGAAGGCGGTCTGCCAGGCACACCAGAAGAAGATGGCGACCGCTATATCGAAGTGTGGAACTGTGTCTTTATGCAGTTCAACCGCCAAAAAGACGGTACGATGGAAGCTCTGCCAAAGCCATCTGTCGATACCGGTATGGGGCTTGAGCGTATCAGCGCCATCATGCAGGGCGTACATGGCAACTACGAAGTGGATGTCTTTGTTAATCTGATGAACGCCGCCGCCAAGCTACTTGGTATCGAAAACCAAGACCAGCCATCACTTAAGGTCATCGCCGACCATATCCGCGCGGTGTCATTCCTAATCGCTGATGGCGTACGCCCAAGCAACGAAGGTCGTGGCTATGTGCTACGCCGTATCATCCGCCGTGCTGTGCGTCATGGCAATAAGCTTGGCGCTGACGGTACATTCTTTTATCAAATGGTGCCTGCTTTGGCAGCCGAGATGGGTGCAGCCTACCCACAGCTGAACGAAAAACTGAATGAAGTCCAAGCCGTCATCCAAAAAGAAGAAGAGCAATTCGCCAAAACCCTAGCTCAAGGCCTGCGCCTACTCTCAGGCGAGCTTGAGAAGCTCAATAACGGCGATACACTTGATGGCGAAACCGTGTTCAAGCTATATGACACTTATGGTTTCCCTGTCGATTTGACCGCTGACATCGCTCGTGAGCGTGATATCAGCATTGACGAAGCAGGCTTTGAGACGCATATGCAGGCACAGCGTGAGCGTGCTCGTGATGCGGGTAAATTTGATGTCGATTATTCAGCTGCTATCAAGGTGGACACCCCGACACAGTTCTTGGGTTATGACAGCCTAGCCGCTGACACTGATATCGTAGGACTATACCAAGACGGCAAAGAAGTAGAAATGCTTGGTGAAGGTGATACAGGTGTAATTGTCCTGACTGCGACGCCATTTTATGCTGAAGGCGGTGGCCAAGTCGGTGAAACAGGCGAAATCAGCACCGAGACAGGGGTATTTGCGGTCGAAGATACCAAAAAATCAGGTCAAGCCATTATCCATCATGGCACAGTAAAAATGGGTCAAATCACGGCGAAGCAGGCGGCTAGCGCTCAAGTGATCTTTGATGTGCGTGCTGCATCTGCCAAGAACCATTCAGCCACCCACCTACTGCACGCTGCCTTACGCACTGTGCTTGGTGATGGCGTCGCCCAAAAAGGCTCATTGGTCTCAAGCGAAGTGCTACGATTTGACTTCTCATACGATGGTAGCATCTCAGCGGATGAATTGGCACAGGTCGAACGCTTGGTCAATGAACAAATCCAAAAGAACACCGCAGTCAGCATCGAGCACATGGACATCGATAGCGCCATGAAAAAAGGCGCAATGGCACTATTTGGCGAAAAATACGGCGAGACTGTGCGTGTACTGACGATGGGCGAAAAAGCGGACAAAACGCCATTTTCTATCGAGCTGTGCGGTGGTATCCATGTTCTACGCACAGGTGATATCGGTATGTTTAAGATTGCATCAGAAAGCGGTATCGCTGCCGGTATCCGCCGTGTCGAAGCCTTGACCGGTATGGGTGCACTACGCTATATCCAAGCTGGTGAACGCACCTTGACCACATTGGCAAACAACCTAAAAGCCAAACGCAACGAAATCTTGCCACGCATCACAAGCCAAAGCGAGAAACAGCGTGAACTTGAAAAACAAATCGAACAGCTGAACCAAAAACTAGCCAGCGTACAAGCAGTAAGCCTAGTGGATAACACCATCAGCGTTGGCGATTATCAGCTACTCATCGCCAAAGTCGCAGGCATTGATGGCAAGAGCATTCGTGGCTTGACCGATACGCTCAAATCACGCCTAAATAATGCCATCATCGTCCTAGTCGGCGAGACCGATGATCTTGCCATCACCGCAAGCGTCGCCAAAGGCGCTCAAGACAAGGTCAAAGCAGGCGACATCATCCGTCATCTGGCAGGTGAGCTTGGTGGAAAAGGCGGTGGCAAGCCTGACTATGCTCAAGGCGGCGCACCAAAATCGGATAAACTGGCAAGCGTGCTTGATGCACTGACTGCCAAGCTTACTGCGGATTTGGCATAAGCTTATCCCAAATCATCCGATGCAATTTGTTGCGAATGTGCCAAAATAGGTCGGTTTTATCCATTTGGCACATTGCAGGTGTTGCATCAAGATTGATGAAACTTAGGCAGAAGTTGGGATTTCTGCCTAAATTGTTGTATTTATTGGCATTGTCGTAGCATTTTATGATAATGCACCACCCCGACCCGTATTTGGGTTAGACTACAAGGCAAATGTAATGGCACTAATCGTACAAAAATACGGCGGCACTTCGATGGGTAACATCAGCCGCATTAAAAATGTCGCTCAGCGCGTCAAGCGTTGGCACGACAATGGTCATCAAGTCGTCGTTGTCGTCTCGGCAATGAGTGGCGAAACCAACCGACTGATTGGTTTGGCTCGTGAAATTACCACCGAACCAAGTGGCCGTGAATATGATCAAATGGTCTGCACAGGTGAACAGGTTTCGATTTCTCTACTATCAATGGCGCTACAGTCAATCGGTGTACAAGCCAAATCAATGACTGGCGGTCAAGTTGCCATTCGCACCGATGAGACACACACCAAAGCCCGTATTCAAAGTATCGATACTGATGCCATCATGAATGAGCTAAACGCAGGTCGTGTCGTGGTCGTTGCAGGCTTTCAGGGTATCAACGAGCATGGCGATGTCACCACACTAGGTCGTGGTGGTTCAGACACTACAGGCGTTGCCCTAGCTGCCGCCCTAAAAGCTGACGAATGTCAAATCTACACTGATGTCGATGGCGTCTATACCACTGACCCACGAGTCACATCAAAAGCCAAAAAACTCTCAAAAATCACCTTTGAAGAGATGATTGAGATGGCAAGTCTAGGCTCAAAAGTCCTACAAATCCGCTCTGTCGAATTTGCAGGCAAATACCATGTGCCACTGCGTGTATTATCAAGCTTTGATGACAATGCAGATGGTGTATATGATGATAACTTTAAACAAAATGTAGGCACACTTATCACGATTGATGAAGGAGACGATATGGAACGTGCAGTAATTTCTGGCATTGCATTCAACCGAGACGAAGCAAAAATCGTGGTACGCGGCGTGCCTGACCGTCCGGGTATCGCATCAGCCATCCTAAGCCCAGTCAGTGCTGCCAATATCGAAATCGATATGATTATCCAAAATGCGTCACAAGAAGGCTATACTGATTTTAGCTTTACTGTACAGCGTGGCGACTTTGATAAGACTCTAAAAATCCTAAACGAGCGTGTCAAAGACGAAATCGGCGCAACCGAAGTCTTTGGTGCAAACGATGTGGTCAAAGTCTCAATCGTCGGTGTCGGTATGCGTTCACACGCAGGTGTGGCAAGCAAAATGTTTGACACTCTAGCAAGCAACAACATCAACCTACAAATGATCTCAACCAGTGAAATCAAAGTGTCTGTACTTATCCAAGAACAGCACCTCGAAAAAGCGGTCAAAGAGCTACACACCGCCTTTGGTCTGGATCGTGAAGACGGCGAAAGTAAAGTAGCTGGTCTATAAGTAGCCATCAATGTAACTGTTGATTGAGTTTTTCAAAGATTTCGTTAAACAAAATACAACGAAATCGGCAGAAAAATTACTGACAATGTGCCTAATGCAGATTATAATATCTCATTAGGCATTTTTGTGGGCAAAATTTAGACAGTCCATTCACCAATCAACTTGATTGATAAAACGGATATCATGGCTAACAATAACGATTGAGTTGATGAGTTTTTAAGGAGTTTATCATGCTAATCCTAACCCGCCGTGTCGGCGAAACCCTAATGATTGGCGACGAAGTCAGCGTCACCGTGCTTGGCGTCAAAGGCAACCAAGTTCGCCTAGGTGTCAATGCCCCAAAAGACATCGCCGTACACCGTGAAGAAATCTACCAACGCATTCAGCACGAACGCTCAATGCAAATGCACATGAGCCACTTAGAACAAGGCGGTAACTTTGCACCACCATCGTTTGATGATGACGACTACTTTAACCGCTAATGGGTGATGTATGAGCACAACAGACATTTCTCGCCTACTAGCAGGCATCGCCAATCAAAGCCTAAAATTCGCTGATGTGATTGCTTTTATCGAAGCCAATTATCACTACACGCCAGTTGAATTTAGCAATGGCGAAGTGGTCAATCCAGCAGGCACAAACGAAGGCAGTGCCAAAGTATTTAGCCTAGCTAAGCTACACGGTCTGAATCAAATCGACACCCTATCGCTATTTGCTGAGCATTATCAATCAGTGCTCGCCACGCCAGATGGCGATGACCATGCCAATATCCGCAACTTTATGCACTATGGCTGGCACGGTTTTGGCATGCCGACACTGGCACTAAAGTCAAAAGCTTAATTTGATTTATCCGCCCGAATACTTGAAAGTAGCCAAAACACTTGTCAAGTGATTTTATTTCGTGTATAATTCGGGCTTTAATTTTTTCTGCTACTTCTTGATTGTCGTCGCCTTTAACGGTAAGCAAAGAGTGGCCTAACCATAAAAAGTCACACTTTATTTGTGCCGTGTCCATACCACAAATAAATAAGCACCAAAGCTGTGACTGGCACACCTGATACCGCTCAATATCCGTGCCGCTAAGATTAGGAGTTCACCATGTCTCGAGTCTGTCAAGTGACTGGAAAACGCCCACAAGTGGGTAACAATGTATCACACGCGAACAACAAAACTCGCCGTCGTTTCCTTCCAAACCTACACAACCATCGTTTTTGGGTAGAGTCTGAGAACCGTTTTGTTCGTCTACGCGTTTCATCTAAAGGTATGCGTATCATTGATAAGCATGGCATCGACAAAGTGCTTGCTGACCTACGCGCCCAAGGTCAAAAAATCTAATTTGACCCCACATACCATTAGTTAAAGGATACGATCATGAGAGATAAAATTAAACTAGTTTCTACTGCTGGTACTGGTTATTTCTACACTACCACCAAGAACAAGCGTACCATGCCTGGCAAAATGGAAATCAAAAAATTTGATCCAAAAGTTCGCCAACACGTTCTATTCAAAGAAGCAAAAATCAAATAATTTGCTACTTGAACGCACAATGCCCGTTGAGATTTCAATGGGCATTTTTTTGTATCATTGGTAGCTATTTACCTGAACACTTGGCAACATTTTTAGTAAAAATTAATTAAAATCAAATAGTTGCCTAATATGCCCCTTGACATTATTCAGGCTAGGCACTTGAAAAATTCGCTCATTTTGCTATAATAAGCAGACTGAAGTACTCGCCAGTGAAGCGTATTCCTGAGCCGATAATCTTATTTTAGGATTTGGGTTCAATGTTTCTGTTGTGCAGGCCTGCATCCTTGTGATGAATCAGGAAGCCGTAATGAGCATTACTCTTATCCGCCTTGAACTTCACGGTTCATGGTCACCCCTTTGCAGCGGTACTTTGGTTTTTTATGTGTATTGCTTTTTGGCTATAAATTTTTGATGATTTTCAAAAAAATTTTGCAAAAAGTATTGACAGGTCAAAATAACCTGCTATAATACGCACCATCTTAAGCAAACAGCGAAAGATACCGACATTCCCCAATAGCTCAGTCGGTAGAGCATCGGACTGTTAATCCGTGTGTCCCTGGTTCGAGCCCAGGTTGGGGAGCCATATTCAAGAAAGCCTTTCTTATGTAGAAAGGCTTTTTTATTTGTCTTTTTTACACCACCCCACTTCCTTCTCTTGTTATTTGATATCACATATCAAAATATCCATCATTTAATGTTATAGATTTGCAAATTATGTATAATTATATTATACTATTTCTATAAAGCAAACGGATCCGTCTTAATGAATAGCTTCATGATGTAGTTGTTTGGCAAAGCTTGACCAATCAGATACATCACACAATCAAGAGGATGAAGATTATGTCGCTATCCACCAGTCTAAAAGAACGCACTTTCGGTATTGTCGCTTTGATTATTGTGGCGCTTGCAGCTACCTACTGCATTTCACAGCTGACCATTTCGGTCGGCGGTGGTGTCAGCATGAAAATGGCGACAGACGGACAATACTATCTGTATCATGACGGCGAATATGTCGCCAACACTCAAGGATTTCACGGTCATGATGACCATCTACTCGCCTATAACAGCCTAGTCTATGGTACGACAGGCGCAGGTACGCAGACAGCATATGTTGCCATCGATGCTTGTACGGGCAATAGCTTCATCACGGATAATGATGGTGATTTTGCAAGTCATTTAGATAGCTTACAAGTCCCTGCAAGCGATCGTGATTTTGCCAATGGTAAAGACGCCAAAGCACTAAAATCAGATGGCTTTGGTATCGAATGTGCCTAAGACTTAAGCTTAAGCTTTAGATTTAACGACAGTTGCGCAGTTAGTGATTGTTGATAACAAAGAACCGGTATATCATGGATATGCCGTTTCTTTGTTTTAATGATGATGGATGTGACATGGTTGTCTTGATATTACCCATTTTAATCAGTTTGTTCACCATGCTAGTGCTACGCAAAAGTAGTACGACCGCTGGCATCATTGGCGTGCTATCTACTGCCATATTAGCACTATGGCATGACGGCTTAACAATGAATACCACTATTATGACTCAATCACTGATTAATACGACGATTTTATCCCTGACGGCGTTTTGTGTGATTTTGCCCGGTCTGGCACTTGGCACGCTGCTTGACCGCTATCAGTACAATTCGAACATTCGTCACTTCTTGACAAACCTACCCATCAAGACGCACCACAAGGTACTGCTATTATTATTCGGACTGTTACCTGCGGTGGAATCTATCACAGGCTTTGGCATTTCGCTAATTTTGGCAATTCCTATTTTGCTTTCATTATTTCGTGCTGATGTTGCTGGTCGATTATCCATGCTTAGCATGAATACCATCTCATGGGGCACACTTGGATTATCGACACTTGTTGGCGCGAAGATTGCTGGCATAGATAGCGCAGTCTTGGGGATGACTACCGCTTATTTTATGCCGTTGATGTTATTGCTGTTTTGTTTGGTTGCACTTCGATTGCTTGGTCATGGATTACAGCTACAAGATATTATATTTGCCATTTTATTAATTTCATTATTTAGCATATCACTATATACCGCCAATCGCTTTGGCTTGGTGGAGTTAGCAGGGGTGATTGCAGGGCTTGTTAATTTCTTGGTATTTGCTGCTTATTTGTTATATCGTGCCAAACAAAATCCAATGCACAGTTTTATGAACTTTTTGGCAGTAATGACACCTTATCTGCTTGTGGTTGCTTTTGTCATCAGCATCAAAGCGTTGGCGAATCATTATCCTATACTGCTTGATATAAGCACCCTGCATGGTTATGGTGTGAATTTTGTCTTTTTTGCAAGTCCCTGCCTTGCCATCTTGATGACCATTGCGGTGATTGCCGTTCGCCATCAACATCATCGTGTGCAATTTCCCCTTGTCAAAGCACTCAAAGCTTGTGCTACTTTGTTTATTTTTATCCTACTTGCACAGCTGATGAATTTTGCAGGGTTTATCACACAGCTGATGGCAATGCTTGATGACATGGACAATATTTGGTTATTTATGCTGATGATGCCACTGTTTGCGATGCTGAGCGGTTTTGTAACAGGTTCGAACTTGGGTGGTAATGCACTGCTGATGGATATCAGTAGCAAGCTTGGTGATAGTCTTGGTCACGGTGTATTATTTTCTGCCATCCAAAATGCTGGTGCAGGCTTTGCGGTATTTGCATCCATGCCTATGATTATTCTTATCTGCACCATCGCCACCCAAAACAAACACGATGGCACATTGGACGAAAAAGCCCTACTCGCCTTTGGGCTAAAGCTACTTATCGGCGTGTATCTGATGATGGTGCTGACGCTTGTTGTGCTGATACGCTTTGCGTAGCCAATATCAAACCACAAGTTTTAACCAACCCAAAAAATTAGTGTACAAAAGTTCATAAAAACACTTGATTTTTTGGTCATAACAAGGCATAGTTATCTATTCATTCTCGCCCAATCGTGATGGTCTTGATTGGGTTATTTCACCAAGCAAAAGGTAGTTTTAACATGGCAGAAAAAATGGTAGTTGGTCTGGTTGGCTGGCGCGGTATGGTTGGTTCTGTACTGATGGCTCGTATGGTTGAAGAAGGGGACTTTGCACACATTACCCCAGTATTCTTCTCAACGAGTAACGCTGGTGGCAAAGCCCCTGATTTTGGCGTGGATGCAGGCACTCTAAAAGATGCCAACGACATCACCGAGCTTGCCAAATGCGACACCATTATCACCTGTCAAGGCGGTGACTACACCAAAGCGGTACACGGCAAACTGCGTGATAGCGGCTGGAATGGCTACTGGATTGATGCTGCAAGCTCACTGCGTATGGACGATGACGCCATCATCATCCTAGACCCTGTCAATCGTGATGTGATTGATGCCGCCCTAGCCAATGGCAAAAAAGACTTTATCGGTGGTAACTGCACCGTCAGCCTAATGCTGATGGCAATCGGTGAGCTATTCCGCCGTGGTTGGGTAGAATGGGTATCAGCGATGACTTATCAAGCCGCATCAGGCGCTGGCGCAAACAATATGCGTGAGCTAATCAGCGGTATGGGCGTACTGCGTGATTCGGTCGCTGACAAGCTTGCTGACCCTGCTTCTGCCATCCTTGAGATTGACAAGACCATCGCTGATACACAGCGTAGCGACAGCTTCCCAAAACAGCACTTCGGCGCAGTATTGGCAGGCAGTCTGATTCCTTATATCGACAGTCAGCTTGAAAATGGTCAATCTCGTGAAGAGTGGAAAGGTCAAGCCGAAACCAATAAAATCCTTGGCAAATCAGGCGACGAACTCATCAATATCGATGGTATCTGCGTGCGTATCGGTGCGATGCGTTGCCACAGCCAAGCTCTGACCATCAAGCTTACCCAAGACATCCCGCTAGAGCAAATCGAAGCGGCACTGCGTGAAAGCGACAACCCTTGGCTGGATGTCGTCGAAAATGACAAACCTGCAAGCATGGAGCGTCTAACGCCTGTGGCAGTAACAGGTACGCTAAATGTTGCCGTTGGTCGTCTGCGTAAGATGAACATGGGCGGTGAGTACCTGACTGCCTTTACCGTCGGTGACCAACTACTGTGGGGTGCTGCTGAGCCACTACGCCGTATGCTTGCCATCGTACAAGGTCGTATCTAAACCCTGATTGAGCGTTTTACCGCTATTTTGGCGTGTGCAAGAACCATTTATGTCCTAATCGTGGCATAAATGGTTTTTTTATTTAGCCAAGACACACCTTGTGGTGGGCGTGGCGGCTTTACCGATGATTTGATGTGCTTTTTTGGTGGCTTTGCTTTATAATACGCCTAAGCTTTTTTGAGTGATGATTCTTATGACCACACCCATTCATCTGATTTATGCAGGCGGTACTTTTGGCAGTCATGGTGCGCCGTTATCACCCCTGCCTGCCGATGTGTTTTTGCCGATTTTGACCGAGCGTTTAGCTGAGCAAAATTATCACATTTGTGTACTTGATAATGATGTCATCAAAGATTCCAGCACCTTGACACCGACAGAGTTTGTGCATTTTTATCGCATTATCCTTGATGCCTATGCTACTGGCGTGCGTCGATTTGTGCTATTGACAGGGACGGATACACTCAGTTTTTTGGCGGCATTTTTGGCACACGCTTTGGCGGATTTGCCTGATATTAGCCTTGTGATTACAGGTAGTATGCAGCCATTATTCATCCCCGAACTTGCCGATTATCAGATTAACAAAGACAGTGATGCGTGGACAAATCTTAGCGATGCACTTAGCGTAGCATCAAAGCACACGGGTGTCTATGTGCAGTTTTATCATAAGCGCCTAATTGCTCATAATACCCAAAAAGTCAACAGCCAAATCCATGATGCGTTTGATGGTGTGGTGGCAACTTTTGATAATGCCAATCATCATGCAGTACCAAGCACAGCGATTGAACATAAAATCAGCGCGCTTGCCAACTTACAAACCCGTGCAAGCACCACCCACATCCATGCCATCTACGCCCTGCCCAATACCACTGACACTTTGGCACAGTCCATCAGCCAAGCAGCCACCAATGCGTGTGCCATCATCCTAATCGGCTACGGTGCAGGCAATCTGCCATCATCGCCCGCCATCATCCACGCCATCGATGATGCCATCGCTCGTGGCGTGCGTATCATCTGCACGACGATGTGTCCATTTGGCGGTACGAACAGCAACTACGCAGCTGGCGCATGGCAGTATGAGCATGGCGTCTGGGCAGCAGGGACGCTAAGTATCGCAGGCATCTATGGGCAGGCACTGTGGCTTGGCCTAAATGACAAGCTGTCTGATACACACTGGACGATCACCCCATGACACAAGAGACCCAAACCGCCCAAAGCCGTGCGCAAGTCTATGCCGTTGGTATCGAGTTCATCGGGACGAACTATCGTGGCTGGCAACGCCAAATCGATGCCATCGGCGTCCAAGCCGTCATCGAAAATGCCCTATCCAAGATCGCCAACGAACCCATCGAGCTCATCGCCGCAGGTCGCACTGATGCTGGTGTCCATGCTGGCAATATGGTGGCGCATTTCACCACGCACGCGCACCGCCCTGTCTATAACTGGCTACGTGGTGTCAATAGTATGCTACCCGATGACATCGCCCTGCGTTGGATGGTGCCGATGCCGGATGATTTTCATGCTCGCTTTAGCGCCATCGCGCGTCGCTATCGCTACATCACACTCAATCAGCCCTATCGCCCTGCCATCTTGCGCCATCAGGTGACACATGAATATGCACCGCTTGATATCGATAAGATGATACAGGCAAGCAAGCTTTTGGTCGGTACGCATGATTTTACAAGTTTTCGTGCGGCGGCTTGTCAGTCCAATCAGCCTGTACGCACAGTCAGCCATGCCGAGCTGTTCACGCATGGGGCGTATCTCGTGCTTGACATCCAAGCCGATGGTTTTTTGCACCATATGGTGCGTAATATCATGGGCGCACTGTTTGCCATCGGTCGTGGTGAGATGGCGGTAGATGAGCTGCTACCCCTAATTCATGCCAAAGATCGCACGCTTGCCCCGCCGACCGCATCGGCTGATGGCTTGTATTTTATCAATGCCTATTATCCAGAGCATTTGCAATCCTTGTTGCCTGATATGCCATTGACACCACTTTGGCTAAATTTACCAAAATAAGGCTATATTTTCATGATGAAAAATAGTATAATAGCCCAAATTTTTTAACGATATTGATGAGATTATGGCAAAAAAAGACGACATCATCGAATTTGAAGGCGAAGTAATCGACACTTTGCCAAACACCCTATTCAAAGTCCGCCTAGATAACGGACACGAAATCATCGCCCACATCTCGGGCAAAATGCGTAAGCACTACATCCGCATCTTGACAGGTGATAAGGTCAAGGTTGAGATGACCCCTTATGATTTGAGCAAAGGTCGCATCACTTATCGTGGTAAATAATCCGCCAAGTTGATGACTTAGCTTTATTTAAATCTTAAAAGATCCGAACGCTGGTTTGGGTCTTTTTTTATTGTATGGTATGTATTGTATGCTTTTTGCGCAGTGATTGATTGTCATTTTATAGATTTGTTATGATATCAGTTCATCTAAGCAATATCATAACATCAATGAACACACCCTTAACCATCCTAATTCACGGACTGCATCTAAATCCGTGGTATATGAAACCACTTGCCAAGAGACTGGAAAATCACGGCTTATCAACCTATTGCTATGGCTACAAAAGCCTAAATCACCTCATCGCCAAGCACAGTCAAGGACTGCACGAGTATCTGCTGACGCATCATGATCCTGCCAAGCCCATCAATCTGGTCGGACATAGCTTAGGTGGCCTTGTGATACGGCATTTTTTGGTACATTATCCGATGTGGCAAGTGCATCGCTGTGTCACGCTTGGCACACCACATCAGGGCAGTCAGACGGCACACTTTGCGCATAAATATCTGCCACCACTGATTAAGCAGTCCTACACGGGTGCGCTCGATGGCACTTGTCCACTACCGCCGAGTGATGTTGAGATTGGTGTCATCGCAGGACATCGACCCGTTGGTCTTGGCGTGCCATTGCTTGCGCTGTACAGCTACCAACGCAGGCATGATAGGCTTGATAGACGACACGACGGCACAGTGCTACTGTCCGAAACCACCCTTGACCATGCGACGGATTATTTGGTTTTGCCCGTTAGTCATTCAGGACTGCTGACTGATAAGACGGTGGCGATGCAGACGCTACATTTTTTGCAACATGGTCAATTTAATCATGCTTAATCATTGCTATCATTAAGATAAAACCGACCAGATGGTTTGTAATCGTCTATTCTTGACCAATTTTCCAAAGCTTACTTCTCAACTTGTCATATCAAATCACATTTGATACAATGACAATTAAGCCCAGCACTACTCCCACGGGGTGACCACGGTCACCCAAGAGGTGGGGAAGCGTGTTGGGCTTTTTTATTCTTGATAAGTGGTTATGGCGAAATCAATCAGGATGTTTAATTGCGACACCAATGTTTCTTAACAAGCCAATTACCTGTGCCATAATCATCTCGCATAATTACTTCACAAGTAGTTCCTTCACCCGAAATTTCAGAATAATATACAACATTGAACTCAATTTGATTATTTGCAGGCTTTTTAAATCCACCCATGCTTTGAGCGGTCATGCAGCGATCTTTCGGGTGATGATTAACTTTACTTAAAACCCCATTTGTAAATATGGTATAAGCGTCTGCAGCTTGAATTCGACCAAAGTTTAAATTATCGGCTTTTGAGCAACTAGCCATCAACATCATTTCACCGATATTTTCTTTGGCTTCATCCAAAGTTTTATCAATATGAGCAACGCCTGTACGAATCAATGAAGCATCAACAATTTTTTGAATTTGATCATCTGTCGCATCAGCAAATGGCGATGAATTTACAGTTTTCGCAGTGCCACTAGTGGCAGTTCCCACAGTTCCCAAAACCTGAGTTACCTTACCCAATCCTTTGTTTAGCTTATCCAAGAAATTGGCTTGGCTTACCGATGGTAGAGCAATCACTGCAGATAACGCCGTTACAGTAGCTACCTTTGACAATCTTACTTTATTCAAATCAATTCTCCATATTAACACAAGAAATAGATAAGTTGATATTACCATGAAGATTGGGATATTTTCAATAATTTTTTTGCGATTATAAATACATTGATTAAAAAACATACATCAATTAAAATCAAGACTTAGCAAATAACTCATTCATCCACTGACCAATCGCCTTAATCTGCGCCAGACACACCTGATGCGCCATTGGATAAGTTGATAGCGTCGGGGATAGTCCAAGCACTTCTAGCGATGCTTTGGCTCGTGCACCAAGTACAGGCGGGACGATGTCATCAAAATCACCATGATCGATTTTGACGGCGATGTCTTGGTTGATACCGACGCTTGAGATTTCATTACTGGTGGCAAAATAAGTCGATAAAGCAAGCAATCCGCCAAGCTTGCGAGTATTGGTCAAGACAGTGTGATACGCCACCGCCCCACCTTGCGAAAAGCCTGCGATGATGATGTTTTGGCTATCGATGCCTGCGCTGATTTGCTCATCAATCAGCACATTGATGGCATCTGCCGATGCAGCGATTTGGGCGACATCCACCTTGCGATCGAGTGTCATCTCAAGGATGTCATACCACGCCGGCATGATATAGCCACCATTAATCGTCACAGGAATCTGTGGTGCGTGCGGAAAAATAAATCGCACACCCACATCACCTGACAAGCCAAGCTCGGGGACAATCGGCTCAAAATCATGACCACTTGCCCCCAAGCCGTGCAGCCAAATCACCGCATGAGTGATGGGTAAGTTATTTGGGTTGTGCTCGACAATGATACTTTTTAGCATAAATCATTCCTAAAATCAGTAATACCGCCAATCTTACGCTCAATGTACCAAAATTGCAAGTCGATCACGCTTGCCAAGTCGCCACCAAACCGCTTATACTAATCACTCTAATAACAAGGCATCCGCATGATAGCACGCACAGACAGCACGCAGACTTATCAAGTAATGATTGGGATACTCATTGCCATCGCCTTTATGGTGTGTGCAGTGGTGGTCAGCCATCATCGGGGTGGATTTGATGCATCGCACGCCCATCATCATAACAGTCACGGCAGTCATCACGCCCACCACAGCCAGCAGGATTTGGCAAATATGCACGCATCGGATATACACCAAACTGACGCCATCAAAGGCTATTGGTGGTCGCCACTCGTGCATATGGCGACCTGTGCACACTAAGCTCATCTCCATCACCGACCATCACGGTGCGACTTTTGTAAAATATCGTAACCCATCATCCATCTGCGACGGCATTTTTCGTATAATAATCCCATTTTAATCATTTTCCAAAATCAAATTCAACAAAAGGTGAAACTATGCAGTGGCGTGGTCGCAGACAAAGTAGTAATATCGAAGACAGACGCGGTGGCGGTGCCAAAAAAGCAGGCGGTATCAGTATCGTCGGTCTGATTATTGCGCTGATTTTATGGCAAGTATTTGGCATCAGCCCCGAGACCACGCTAGGCGTCACGCAACAAATCCAAAATGCCAACACGCCTGCTACCGCCCCTGCTACCGAAACGGCGGATATGGCAGAATCTCGTGAATTTGTGGCAACAGTACTTGCTGATACCGAAGAAGTCTGGACGCCGATTTTTAATCAGCTTGGCAAGACTTATCAAGCGCCGACCCTTGTGTTATTTAGCGGTGCGGTGCAATCTGCGTGCGGTTCAGCGACTTCTGCTAGCGGGCCATTTTATTGCCCTGCTGACCAAAAGGTGTATTTGGACACGGGATTTTTTCGTGATATGCGCACCCAAATGGACATCGGCGGCGAACAAAACAACACCGAACTGACTCGCAATGACCAAGCAGGCGACTTCGCCCAAGCCTATGTCATCGCCCACGAAGTCGGTCATCATGTGCAGACGCTACTCGGCATCTCAAGCCAAGTCCGTCAAGCACAGGCACAGGCAAGCACGGCTGCCGCCAATAACCTATCTGTCCGCCAAGAGCTACAAGCCGACTGCTTTGCTGGGCTATGGGCACGCCACAATCACGAACGCACGCAGTTCTTGCAACAAGGCGACATCGAAGAAGCGCTGGATGCCGCCGAAAAAATCGGTGATGACTACCTACAACACAAAGCACAAGGTCATGCCGTCCCTGACAGCTTTACGCATGGCACGAGTGCGCAGCGTAAGCAGTGGTTCTATCGTGGCTTTGAAACTGGTGATATTAAGCAATGCGATACCTTTGCCACACGCAATATTTGATGGTAATTTGCTAAAAAATTGGGGTACAATGGCGTATCCCAATTTTTTTTATTTTGATTTGTATGATTAAGGATATGCCATGACTTTGCCAAATGAACTTATTGACCTGCTCACCCAATACCTAAGCGAGCGTACCACACAGCCCATTAGCATCGATGCTGATGTGCTCGCCTATCGCTGGGTGGGCGGTCTGCATGGCAAGCTTGTGCCGATTGATGTCAGCTTCGGTGGGGATTTGGCGGATTTGCTTGGTATTGACACCCAAAAAGACAAGCTCATCGCCAATACCGAGCAGTTCTTGGCTCGCCTGCCTGCCAACCATGTGCTGATGACAGGCACTCGTGGCGCAGGCAAGTCATCGCTGATTCGCGCCCTGCTCAAAGCCTATCACCACAAGGGCTTACGCATCATCGAAGTGGCTCGTGATGATTTATTACATCTTGATAAAATTCGCCAAGCCATCAAAACTGCCGCCAAAAGTGGCAATCCCAATCGCTACATCATCTACTGTGATGATTTGGCATTCAACGCCCAAGATGAAAATTACCGCACCCTAAAAAGCGTGCTCGATGGCGCACTTGACAGCGAACAAAATAACCTGCTCGTCTATGCCACCAGTAACCGCCGCCATCTACTGCCACAGCTGATGAAAGACAATGTCAGCATCTATAATGGTCAGACCGATGAAGTCAATCCCTATGAGACCATCGATGAGACGGTATCGCTATCAGACCGCTTTGGGATTTGGCTGTCGTTTTATCCGATGAATCAAGCGCTGTATCTGGACATCGTCAAGCACCTACTTGCCAAGCATGGCATCAGCTATGATGATATCACCGAAGCCGAAGCACTCAAATGGGCAAGCACTCGGGGCGGTCGCTCGGGGCGTGTGGCGTATCAATTTAGCCAACATTGGGCAGGGATGATTAGGCTGAATCAATCACCCCATTAATAAAGACAGCTATGTCGCCGTGCCTTATTGGAAAGATGGCAAACTGATGAGAAATTGGTAAAAAACCGCCACTGAATGACAGTAGCGGTTTGGCTGTGATGATGGGAATTAATCCACTTTTTGTAGCATCTTTTTCAAAATCGGTGAAATCAGCAAGAATA
>NZ_CAMCBS010000011.1 GCF_945873075.1 uncultured Moraxella sp.
CATTTGCCTTGCTGTGATTGGCAAAGCTATAATCACCATGTGTGTGCAGTAGCGGAGCGGCCTGTACCGTACTGGTAGATAGTAGTGCCGTTAGGGCGAGCGATAATAAAGTCAGTTTGGTCTTCATGATCCAGATCCTTTGGTTGTGAAAGAATTTGTTATTGTAACCAAATGCATCCGTTGAGTAAAGGGTGTGTTGTATTTTTATAAGTACGAAGGTGAAAAAAATTACGGATTAAGCAAAAGATTATCAAGAATTTACAATCAGCTTTTGGTAACTTTAAATAAAAAATGAACCATTAATCTAGGATTAATGGTTCATAAAAGGGCTTGCCAATCAAACTTGATTAAAGTTTGGTTATGGCTTAATCAGACGCGGATTTGAATTACCCCAAACAGAATATAAATCGGCGAGCAGTGCACCGTTTAATTCTTCAATCTCAGCTTGCGTGACTTCACTATCGCCTTGCTTACCAAAAAGCACCACTTCATCATTAATTTTCACAGGTTGTTTTGCCATAATATCAGTCACATCGACCATGGTGGTGTTCATTGAAGTTTTACCGACCACAGGCGCGCGATGCCCATTGATGAGTACATGACCTTTATTACTAAAGATACGACGGTAGCCATCAGAGAAGCCAAGGGGTAGGTTGGCAAGATACGAATCGCGTGTCAATTCATAAGTGCCATCATAGCCAATTTTTGTGCCTTTTGGATAAAAATGCACGGCGGCAACTTTTGATTTGAACTGCATGATTCGCTTTGATGGCAGTTCAACGCCGCCGACAGGATCGCCATACATCAAGCGACCAGGGCGCACCATATCCAAGCGGCTCTCAGGAACCAAAGCGGTAGCAAATGAATTGGCGGTATGCAGGGTTAATTTTTTGCGATCCAATTTGGCGGCTTTGATTAGCCAATCGGTTTGTTTATTGAACTGCGCCAAGCTTTCGCGAATAAATGCCTCATCTTCAAAAGCATAGTGCGTCATGATGCCTGTCATGTTCAGATTCGATAGCTTGGTGATGGCAATGGCATCTTTTTGACCTGCTTTGTTGCTCACATCCAGACCATTTCGACCCATGCCGCCTGCATTCAGTGCCAAGTGGAAGTTGATAACTTTACCATGTTTTTTGGCAATATTATCCAAAGTTTTGGCATGATCTAGGCTACCCACCAATTCGGTAATATCGTACGCAAGCGCAGATTCAACTTCGTCACCACTTGCGATACGAACGCGATTGATGATACCTTGATATCCATGCGCACGCGCAACACGCGCTTCTTCGTTACTGGTGACGGCAATGCATGATACGCCCAATTTGATGACGCTTGGCATCAGCAGATCGATGCCATGACCGTATGCATCACCTTTTAGAACGGCGCAGATTTTCGTCTCTTCACCTAGGGTCTGTCTAAGATTGGTGATATTATCTTCAAAAGCCTGAACATCGATCTCAAGATAGGCATTGGTGATGGCGTGATTGGCGGCGTAGCTGTAATTGCCAAGTGTATGCAGCATCGGTGCAGCATGAGTAGTGCCAACTGAAAGCGTGCCGAATAGTGCAAGAGCTAGAAAAGTAGGTCTGGTCTTCATCTTCAAGTTCCTTTTGGTTGTGAATTATTGTAAAATTATAACCAACTGAAACCAGAATGTAAATAATGATATGTTATAAATTATAAAATTTTGACATAAAAACAAAAAATCCCAAGCCAAAGACTTGAGATTTAAAGTATCGCAATGCGATGAATAGTGGCGCAGCGGACGGGGCTCGAACCCGCGACCCCCGGCGTGACAGGCCGGTATTCTAACCAACTGAACTACCGCTGCATAGTGGTGGGTGGTAACGGGATCGAACCGCTGACCCTCTGCTTGTAAGGCAGATGCTCTACCAACTGAGCTAACCACCCTAAAATGTCTTTTCCATCATTTGGAAAACTGATACTGTGTCAAGGTATCACATTTTAAGTTTTGAACCGTACACGCTAGATTATGTTGCTGTGTTCGTTCGTTGTGGTGCGTATTATATAGAAATTTACACAGGTGTCAAACATTTTTTGGCAAAAATTTGATAATTTTGTGATTAAGTTTATAAGTGTTTGATTTTTAAGATATAAAATTATACAATATTCATGTGGCGGTGTGTATTCTACAAAAGCTTAGCTAATCTATCTTGGTAATATGCGCAAATCTTGCAGTGGTATCATCAGTCATTGATCCCAAATCTGAGTGGCAACCACCAATTGACCAAACCAAGCACTGCTAAAATCATCCAAACTGTGCTAAAATAAGCGCATTTTTCTATCTTTTACAGTATTCCAAGATTATCAGAGCAAGCCATGAGCCAAAGCACTTATACTTATCCAAAAAAATATGATGTCATCGTCGTCGGTGGTGGTCATGCGGGCACCGAAGCGGCGCTGGCAGCTGCTCGCATGGGTGCAGCGACCATGCTGATTACCCATAATATCGAAACGCTGGGTCAGATGAGCTGTAACCCCGCCATTGGTGGTATTGGTAAGTCGCATCTGGTGCGCGAAGTGGATGCGCTCGGCGGTGTGATGGCGCTGGCGACGGATAAGGCAGGTATTCAGTTTCGCGTTCTAAATAACCGAAAAGGGGCGGCAGTGCGCGCGACCCGTGCCCAAGCCGATCGTATCTTATATAAGGCGGCAATCCGCCATACACTCGAAAATCAGCCAAACCTAGACTTATTCCAACAGCCTGTCGATGACATCATCGTCGAAAATGGCAAAGCGGTGGCGGTCGTGACAGCAACGGGTGTACGCTTTGATACCCATGCGGTGGTGCTGACTTCGGGGACATTTTTGGGCGGGGTCATTCATGTGGGGCTTGAGCACCAAAGTGGTGGCCGTGCTGGGGATATGCCCGCCATCCGCTTAGCGGATCGATTGCGTGAACTTAAGCTGCCTGTGGGTCGCCTAAAGACAGGTACACCTGCTCGTATCGATGCTCGCACAGTGGATTTTAGCGTGATGACGGTGCAGCCGGGTGATACGCCGCTGCCGGTGATGAGCTATATGGGTGATGTGTCCATGCACCCAACCCAAGTGAACTGCTATATCACCCACACCAACGAACGCACGCATGACATCATCCGTGAAAATCTCGACCGCAGCCCGATGTTCAGCGGTAAAATCGAAGGCGTCGGCCCACGCTATTGCCCATCGATCGAAGATAAAATTCATCGCTTTGCCGATAAAGATAGCCATCAGATTTTTATTGAGCCTGAAGGCTTGACCACGCATGAGCTATACCCAAATGGCATCTCAACGAGCCTGCCTTTTGATGTGCAAGTCGCCTTTATTCACAGTATGAAAGGGCTTGAAAATGCACACATCACACGTCCCGGCTACGCCATTGAGTATGATTATTTTGACCCACAAAATCTAAAGCCAACCTTAGAAACCAAATCCATCGAACAGCTGTATTTTGCGGGGCAAATCAACGGCACGACAGGCTATGAAGAAGCGGCGGCGCAGGGGCTATTGGCAGGGATTAATGCTGCTTTATCCAGTCAAGATAAAGAGTTTTGGACGCCTAAGCGTAATGAAGCCTATCTTGGCGTACTGGTCGATGATTTGATTACGCATGGCACCAAAGAGCCGTATCGTATGTTCACCAGCCGTGCTGAGCATCGCTTGCTACTGCGTGAAGACAATGCCGACCAGCGTTTGACCGCCATCGGTCGCAAGCTTGGCTTGATTGATGATGAACGCTGGGCGAAATTTAATCAAAAAATGGATGCCATCGCATCAGAAAGCGCACGCCTACAAGAGATTTGGGCAACGCCAAACAACGCCATCGGTAAGGCATTTATGGCAAATACCGATGAAGTATTGACCAAAGAAAATACCTTGCTTGATTTGCTCAAGCGTCCCAATATCAGCTTTGGCGATATTGCCAAAGTCGCCGATAGCACGGTGAGTAGCGAAGTAGGCGAGCAGATTGAGATTGCCGTGAAATACGCAGGCTATATCGACCGCCAAAATGACGAAATCGAGCAGATGAAACGCCTTGAAAATACGCCATTGCCGATGGATTTTGACTATACGACTGTGTCAGGCTTGTCCAATGAAATCGTACAAAAGCTAAGCCAAGTGCGACCTGCGACACTTGCCCAAGCATCTCGTATCAGTGGCGTGACACCTGCAGCAGTGAGCCTGCTTGCGATGACGATTAAAAAACTCAAAAAACAACAAGAAATCTTGTCATAATCATAAGGGCTGAAGTGCATTCAGCCCTTTTATTTGTCAATTCAATCAGCCAAAAGAGAACATTATGCTTGATGCCATCATTTTTGCCATTTCAATCACCCTGCCCAATCTGATTTTGATGGGGCTTGGGTTTATGATGCAAAAACGCAATGTCATCAATCCAGGCTTTATTGAAGTAGCGTCAAAAATGGTGTTTAGTTATTGCTTACCATGTTTGTTGTTTTTTAGTGTGATAAAAAGCGATGTGGATTATGCCAAGCAGGTTAATCTGTTGACCGCAGGGCTTGCGTGTACTTTTGCATTGTTTATCTTGGCTGAACTGTATGCCAAGTTTTTGGTCAAGGATGTGGCGGATAAAGGGGTGTTTGTGCAAGGAGTGTTTCGCTCCAATATGGCGATTATGTCGCTGGCGGTGGTGTCGAACGCCTATGGCAACGAAGGGCTTGGTATCGGTGCGGTGTATATGGGTGTGCTGACCATCGTGTATAATATTTTGGCGGTGATTACGCTATCACGCACCATGCAAAGTGGTGGCGGATTTGTCCATCAAGCCAAAGATGTGCTACTGCATATTATCAAAAATCCCTTAATTATCGCTCTGGTTTCTGCATTTGGCTATAAGGCATTGGCATTGCCTGAGTTGCCAAAATTCGCTTATAAAACCGGTGAGCTACTCGGTGCAGTTGCTTTGCCGTTGGCACTCATCTGCGCAGGTGCGACGCTCAATGTCAAATCCATGCTGTCATTATCAGGGGTGTCGATGCAGGCGAGTATCGGGCGAATTGTGGTTGCGCCACTCATGGCGGTGGCATTTGGATTGGCGTTCAATCTTGCACCGATTGAGATGGGTGTGCTGTTTTTGATGGTGGCAAGCCCTGCGGCAGCGGCAAGCTATGTGATGGCAAAGGCAATGGGCGGTAATGATGTGCTGGCTGCCAATATCTTAGGCTTTACCACCGTGGTGAGTATGCTTGGCATGGCGGTCGGTATGGCGATGCTACGGATTATGGGCTTGGCGTAGGGTATAGGGTGTGGTAAATTAAACTGAATGAACTGTAATTATCGTTATAGCCATAATCATTGATTAGTGATAGTAATCAATGGCAAAATAAATATCTAGCATTCCAAAGTTTAATCCAACCGACTGACACCGGCACCACTCATCACGCTTGTGCCACCGGCACGCTTTTCGATGATGATTTGGGTATCGATACGCTCTTTTAGGCTTGCGACATGGCTGATGATACCGATGCTTTTACCGCTTTGTTGGAGCTCAAATAGGGTGCTAAGCGCCATATCAAGTGCAGTTTCATCAAGCGTGCCAAAGCCTTCATCCAAAAATAGCGACTCAATCTGCATCTGCCGACTATTAATCTGTGATAAACCAAGCGCAAGCGCTAGACTCACCATAAATGTCTCGCCACCTGACAAATTTTTGCTGCTGCGTACCACATCGCCTTGATGCAAATCCGTGACCAAAATCTCAAGCGCCTTGCCACTGTCTGCATTTTGGGTTAATAGATAGCGATCATTCATTTTTTGTAAAATATGATTGGCGTGATATAGCACCAAATCCAGCGTTAAGCCCTGCACAAAGTTACGATACTTGCGACCATCTGCCGAGCCAATAAGCACATCTAACTTCGCCCAAATTTCATTTTGTACCTTTTGCTGATCGATTTGTTCAATTAGCGCTTGTTGATAATGGCGGTTTTGCTCTTCGGTGTCTTTTTTGGTGCTAAGCTCACCGATTTTTTGGTGCAATAAGGCTTGTTCATCTTTGAGCTGACTGACGGTCTTTTGTAGCTGTAGCAGATTAATCTCATGGATAGTTGGATGATTTTTTTGTAATTCATCTAAACTATTAACACGATCTTGATAAGTGATTTTGGCAAGTTGATGCGCCTGCTCAAGTGCTTGCAAGGTCTCATCGAGTGCCTGCATCGCATCTTTATCAAGCTGTACTGCCACAAACTGTACTTCATCATCAAACAAAGAATCCGATAGCTTATCTTGCCAAAGTTTCCCTGCTTGTTGCAGTTTTTTGTGTAGCTGAGCGACTTGTTCGCCTTGATGCTTGATGCCGAGTGACGCTTGCTCAAGTGTGAGTTTGGCCGTCTGATAGGCTTGTTCACTTTGGTTAAGCTGTGCTTGATGATGGCTAATAGCAGATTGTAGTGCATTTTCTACATCATCAACACTTGCATCACCAAGTAGGGCGTACCGTTGCTCGTTTTGAGTTTGCAGAATTTTTTGATACTCATCTCGCTGAGTATCCAAGCTATGACAAGCCGATTCAAGCGTTTGTTGTTCAGCCATCAATGCATTTAATCGGGTTTGATGTTCAATCTGCTCATGGGTCAGTGTGGTTTTTTGGGCTGATAACTGCTCATAAGTCTCGTATTGCTTAGTAAGATTATGTTGATAATTATTAATCAAAGATAACAAATCATCAATGGCATCAGCACCGATATCTACAATCATCTGACTAGGCGATGCAGTCCAATCATCCACCGATATCTGCTCTGTGATGGTGCATTGACTGCGAATCTCACCTTGCCACTGATGATAAGATTGGCAATCAATGCCAAATGCACCAAGCTCATCTGTCAGTGTATTCATGATGTCAAATTGTGCAGTCAGTTCACTTTGGATGCTGATAATCTGCGCCAGATATCCTGCGATTTGGGATTTGAGCGATGTACCTTCGGCGATGATATGCTCATGCTGCACAGTCAAGGTCGCAAGATTGGATTGGCTATCTTTGATCTGATAAATCAGCCCATGCACTTGTTGTTTGAGCCCGTCTTTATGAGTCAAATCCTGTAGTAATGCTTCATAATCTTCTTCAAGTTGTAAGTAGCTTGGCAATGGCTTATCTGAATGATACTGCGCCCAAATCCCGATCATCTGCTCAGAGAGCTGTTGACACTGATCTTTGGTCTGCCCGCTTGTCGCTGACAGTGTGCTGATTTTGGTTTCTAGCGTATGAATATTTAGTAAATCTTGATTGATTTCATCTTGTAGATTGGTCGTGATGATAAGTTGTGCATCCAGCTTATCTTTAGCGATTTGCGCATCATCATCGCTTGGCTGTGTGCCATTATGCTTATATGGATGTGTCGTCGAACCGCACAATGGGCAAGGATGACCGTCGCTCAGCTTATCAAACTGCAACTTCATGTGTATCAGCTGTTTTTTGGTTTCATATGCATCGCTAAGTGCATTTTGCAGCGCCATCACATCAGTCAGTGCTTGCTGTTTGCTTGCGATATCATGCTTGGCATTATTTAGCTGATTTTGCTCATTATAGATAGCTTCATCAAGCTTGGCCATTTCAGCCATCAATGCTTGATGATTGTGTGTATGAGCAATGAGCTGTTCGTAGTGATGTGCTTGTTGTTGCAGATGCTTTAGCTGATTATCAAGTTTGGTTAAATATTCTTGATAATTATCCGTAGTATCAATCGCGCTTAAGCCCAAGATGCTCGCAAGCGTACCTTGTTGTGATGCCAGTGCATTTTGTACATCTGCAATTTTGTCTTTTACCGATTTGTACGCTTCACGTTTGGCTAAGCGATTGGTATTGGCTTGATGTAGATCCTGATGTGCTTTTGCTAGATGCCCGTATTGCTTACTGATATAGGCTTTTGTATCGCTGATTTTGCTGGAACTATGCTTAAGATAGTTAATCTTGTCTAATAAATACTCATCTTGTTCATCAGCCATTAGTTGCTGCTGAAGTTGGGTGAGTGCATCGCTGATGCTTTCGACTTTTGACTGCGTCTCTGTGATATGCTTACTATTTTCTGCATAAGATTGCTGCCTATCTCTATACTGTGCGTCGCACTGATTTAGACTTTGCTGTGTCAGTGCAATCTGTTGATCCAACTTGCGTGCATCCGTGATGGCAGGTTTTTTGTCATTTAGTGCTTTCACCGCCCGCTCATAATCCTGCTTATGCTGTGCTAGCTGATTGTTATACGCATCCAGTTGTGCGGTGAATTGTGGCAGTTGATTATTGAGATTAATTAAAGACTGATTGGCTGTATCATGGTCGCTTTTAAGCTCATAATACTGCTGATAAAAGGGTAAAATCTCAAAAGCATGCTTTGCTTTATCAAGCCTAGCCTTATCATCAGCAAAGTTATCGAGCTTATCTTGGCTGTCATTCAATTTGGCTTGCCAATGACATATCTCATCATGTAGCTTTTGATAGTGATTGGCAGTATTTAGCTCATTTTCATAATTATTTAGCTGTTTGGCAAGTGTCTCGCTGTGTGCTTGAGCTTGATTAAGCTCGCCAATCAGTGCATCAAAAGTCGCTTGATCCATGCAATTGACTTCACCAAGTCGTGTCGTTAGCTGTTTGAGCGTAAGTGCCTGCTCTTTATTCTTCTCAAAGGCAAGCTTACCAATCTCGGCATAAATCTGCGTGCCGGTAATCTGCTCCAAAATTGCACCGCGCTCACTAGCTTCAGCTTGCAAAAACGCCGAAAAATCCCCCTGAACCAGCATCACCGAACGAGTGAACTGCTCTTTATTCATCCCCAAGATTTCGATGATTTTTTTCTCGACATTGCTGGCTTTTTCTTCAATAATCTTGCCGGTATCATCTTGAGTACTACTTAATAATGATAATTCACGGACAATGGGCTGCAGCTTGCCATTGGGGTTTTTATTAGCTCGGCGCTGTGACCAATACGCACGGTACACCGTTTTATTGACTTGAAAAATCACTTCACTCGATGCAAAAGCCGTGCCGATACTCATCAGCTCATTGTGCGATGCTGAGACTGTGACACGGGGCGTCTCACCATACAGTGCCAAACAAATCGCATCAAGCACTGTGGTCTTGCCTGCGCCTGTCGCACCCGTGATGGCAAATAACGCATTGGCATCAAAGGCAGGGTCTTCAAAATTAATCTGCCATTTGCCTTTGAGCGAGTTGATATTTTCAAAGCTAAGCTTAATAATTTTCATTGTCTGTCCGTGTATGTATATCGGTTATTGGGCTTTGGTATCGGCTTCTTGTAATTCTTTGAGCAGGGTTTGATAAGCGTGCTTGAGTGCGGTTTTTTCGTCATCATTGAGCGCTTCTTTTTCAAGTCGCTTATCAAACACATCGGTCGTGCTCAGCATTTCAAGCTTTGGTACATCTGATGTATCGCCCTGTGTCAGACTGCCTTTATAGGTACTGCGATTTTTGATACTCAGCGCTGTCAGTCGTGTCTCACTAATAGCATCAGTAATTAATTGCCGTAAATCTGGCAATACTTTTGACCCCGTGTATTCAATCTCAAGCCAAATATCTTGGTCGTATTCTGATAGTTTTGCTAAATTATCATAAATATAATCTAGCTCGCCACTAATCTTGGCTAAACTTTGAAAAATTGGCACGGATAGGGCGTTCACTTGAATCGGCTGACCATCGGCAATATCCACAATCAGCACCTGTTTATGCCGCCCAATCTCCCCAAAACCCATCGCAATCGGCGAGCCACAGTAGCGGATACGACTTTGCTTAGCGACGATTTGGCTTGCATGAATATGACCGAGCGCCACATAGTCAATGTCATCATCAAAGATACTTGCGCTGATTTGTCCAAGCGTACCTACTTGCAAATCTCGCATACCATCATCCGCCGATGAGACGCTTGAGCCTGCGACAAACAAATGCCCTGTGGCGATAATAGGGATGGTGATTTGATAAGTATCTTTAATATATTGCTGTTTTTGTTTGGCAAGATTGGCTAATAGATGATAGTGGTCAGCGACACCTTGAAGTAGGTCGCTGTTTTTTTGTTCGATACTTTGGGCATCGCCACTGGTACGCACATCACGGTCACGCAAATAGGGCGTTGCGATGATAATCGCACTCGGTGTCTCGCCGTCATATAAGGTGATGAGCTCATCTTCTGGATTGTCAGTGGCACTACCGATGACATGAGTGTTGAGCACGCCAAGCACTTCTTTGGTCTTTTGTAGGCTGGTCGGTGAGTCGTGATTGCCTGCGACGATGATGATATGCTTGATATGATTTTTGAACGCCTGTGCCAAAAAATGATGATATAGATGCTCCGCCTTGTTGCTTGGCGTCATCGTATCAAAAATGTCGCCAGCGACAATCAGCACATCCACTTGAAGCCTAAGCAAGCTTTCTTGTAGCCATTCTAAAAAGCACTCAAACTCATCATAGCGAGATTGATTGTACAATAGCTTACCTAAATGCCAATCTGATGTGTGTAAAATTCGCAGTGCATGGTCAGGCTTGGCGGGGACGGCGATGTCTTTGGGCGTATCGGTGCTTAGATGCGTTTTGATGCTATTCATAGTCTATCAAGTGTTGAAATCTTATGGATACTATAGCACTTTTTTTGGCATGGTGTGCGATTTTTTGTAGGGTGTGATAGGCTAGGTTTATCAAATCACACCACAAAAAAAGACCGCCATCAGGCGATCTTTTTGGGATTGTCGGTTATACGACAGTGCGTACAGTTTTTGCCTTATCCAGTGCGGTGTAGAGTCGATTGACTTCATCGGCATGGGTTAAGTATAGGCTTAGACGCAGTGCATGATAGCGACCTGTTTTTGATGCACGCATTTGGATGCTTGCGTGGTCAAATTCAGGGAAAATCTCCGCCAAAATTAGCTTCACTTCATTAAGTAATTCTTCACGATAGCCTTCGTTGCCAATGATGCTCATCGGATAATCCATCGGAAAAGTCCAAAGCTCTGGATTTTGGATTTCGGTACGGCTTGGAGTGGTATTGTTAGTCATGATTCATTTTCCTAATTGGTTTGATATCGTATCAATGGGGGTGGCTGTCAGTTTTTTCAAGTAATCCGCCATTGATACAATTAACAAACCATCTGGTCGGTTTTTTTAGTTAATAAAGCCAAATCCACCTTTGTTTTGCTTAGCGACCAAATGTGCATCATCCATATTGGTGATTTGTGCAAGTGTCTTTGGTGTATCAACAATCATTTGTTTGCCAATACTTGCCAAATACGCATTTGCCTTATCAATGCTGAGTGCACCAAATTGATATTCGGCAATCAGACGACCATGTCGTAGTAGGGCATGATCAATATCCATCAAATCAGCATTAAAAGTACAGATAAATTGACATTCAAGCACATCTGATAAGATACCATCAGCGATATTTAAGATGGTCGAAACAACATCCGATGTATTGCCGCCGCCGACACGCTCGGCGATATAGTTTTCGCAGTCTTCGAGCACCAGCACTGAATTTTTGTTATCAATCAGCATACTCATAAACTGCGGATCAGCCAATGCGCCGATGAGATTGTTTGGCACAAAGATAAAGTTCTTATCGGGGATTTGGGCGGTGAGCCACTTGATGTAGTTGGTCTTGCCTGAGCCTGCCACGCCATGCAATAGCACCACGCCTTTATTGCCTTGCGTCAAATCCTGCTTGATTTTTTGATGCACAGGCGCAAAGTCATCATTGTACATGGTGTCAATATCTAGGCTAAGCGGTTTGATGACATGAGTTTTGAACACCAAATCTTGACCTTCTTTGAGCAGTAGACTGATTTTGGCATCTGTTGAGACATATTTGCTCAGATATTTATCAAAAAATTGACGGATTTTTGTCAAATTATCCGCTTGTTGGCTATTATAACCAAGCAGTGACACGCCATAAAATCCTGATTCAATGATGGTCTTGTCATAATCATTGCTCAAATCTTCATTCAAAACTAAGAAAAACTCATAGTCTGGATGAAAATAGCACAATTCACCCGCATAAAACACGCCTGTCTGACCGTTATAATGCGCCGTACTGTAATCGGTGCATTGCACAAAGTCCTTGAGCGATTCTTTTTTGATGACGATATCATCACCACGAAAATTGACCGTCGCCATCATACGACTAATCAAGCCGGCAAAAGGGTGGCTGTCTGAGCTGACACGCTCATCGAGTGCCTGCACTTGTAGCTGATGCACGCCATTGACATAGTGTTCATCCACGATACGGCGGGGATGGTAGTATTTTGAACCGATAATTTTCATCATAAATAAGTTTTTAAAATTAATAGGGATAAAATAAGTCTGCCAATCATCATTAGCAGACTTTAGCAAATTTTGAAAGCTTGATAAAATGGCTATCAATCGTTTTCTAAGAATGAACGCAGATGCTCTGAGCGAGAAGGGTGGCGCAGTTTACGCAGTGCTTTGGCTTCGATTTGGCGGATACGCTCACGAGTCACATCGAACTGCTTGCCCACTTCTTCAAGCGTGTGATCGCTTGGCATATCGATACCAAAACGCATCTTCAAGACTTTGGCTTCTCTTTCGGTCAGATTATCCAAGACTTCACGAGTCGCTTCACGTAAGCCTTCGGCGGTGGCATTCTCAATCGGGCTTGAGATGGTGTTGTCTTCGATAAAATCACCCAAGTGGCTATCTTCATCATCACCGATTGGCGTCTCCATAGAGATTGGCTCTTTGGCGATTTTTAGCACCTTGCGGACTTTGGCTTCGTCCATATCCAAACGTTCGCCAAGCTCTTCGGGCGTTGGCTCACGACCCATTTCTTGGAGCAGCTGACGGCTGACACGGTTGATTTTATTAATCGTCTCAATCATATGCACAGGGATACGAATCGTGCGTGCTTGGTCAGCGATCGAGCGGGTGATGGCTTGGCGAATCCACCATGTCGCATAAGTAGAGAACTTATAGCCACGACGATATTCAAATTTATCCACCGCCTTCATCAGACCGATGTTACCTTCTTGGATCAAATCCAAGAACTGCAAGCCACGGTTGGTGTATTTCTTAGCGATACTAATGACCAGACGCAAGTTGGCTTCGACCATATCTTTTTTGGCTCGGCGTGCTTTGGCTTCACCGATGGCCATTTGGCGAGCGACCGCTTTCATATCACGAATGTCCATTTTTAGGGCGACTTCGTGCGCTAGGATTTTTTCTTGTAGGGCGACGACATCTTTTTCGATTTTTGCCAAAGTCTCTGCAAAAGCAGGCTTGCCTTCGATACGATGCGCCAGCCACTCGATATTGGTTTCGTTACTTGGGAAAGTCTTTTTGAACTCTTCTAGTGGCATCTTACCACGACGAATCACCAGTTTCATGATACGGCGTTCGTTGGCGCGCACATCTTCATAGACTTCGCGCATTAGCTCCATCACTTGATCAGACAAGCGATTGTTTAGCTTGATGAGCATAAAGCGATTGGCAAGCTCATCTTCGGCGGCTTTGGCTTCTTCACTACCACGACCGTGCTTGTCTAGGACTTGTTGCGTCTTGTCATATAGGGCTTGTAGCTCTTCAAAGCGGACACGCACTTCTTCGGGATCAAGATTTGAGTCATCGGCATCGGCATCCATACTACCGCCATCACCATCTTCGTCATCATCTTCAAGATCATCAATGTCAGGCGTGTCAGTTTTTGGCTCGTCTAAATTCAACTCAGCATCTTCTTCGCTCAACTCAAAATCAGTGTCTTCAAGGCTCAAAAAGCCTGATACCACATCAGAAATTTTCTTTTCGCCATCTAGGACTTGTTGGTATTCGTCTAGCACAAGCTTGACCGTGCCCGGCCAATACGCCATGATGTACTGCACTTCACGAGTGCCTTCTTCGATGCGTTTGGCGATGCCAATCTCACCTTCACGGGTCAATAGATCAACCGTACCCATTTCACGCATATACATACGCACAGGGTCGGTGGTGCGACCCGGCTCGGTTTCTACCGATGCCAAGACAGCAGCAGCTTCATCGGCTGCCATATCGTCATCGCTACCTGTATCAGCCAGTAGCATATCGTCATCATCAGGGGCGACTTCAAAGACCTGAATACCGACATCGGTCAGCATCTGAATGATGTCTTCGATTTGATCGCTTTCGGTGACAGACTCAGGCAGTTGGTCATTGACTTCTGCATAAGTCAAATAACCCTGTTCCTTGCCAAGACGAATCAGTTCAGCCAACTGTGATGAAGATTCTTGATACTCTTCGGTGCCTGTAAGGGTGTCATTGCTCATAATATGCTCTTGTCGATTGGCGGATTTTAAACTTCGGATTATACCATGTTTGTCAATGGTTTAATAGCATTATCAATAAGGGCGACAGAGCGCAATTTCAAGCCATGAGCCTGTTTTTCTACCAAGTATTAATTTGATGCTGGTTTAGCGCTCAATGATATTCAATTTCTTAATCAGCCACTGATCGATGGCGTGTAGTCGTGGGCGAAAATGCGCATGATGAATTACAAAACCGCCTGCCAAACCGATCAGACAGCCGATCACGGTATCCCAAAAACGAGCTAAAATCACTGCCGAATGCGATACTGTCTGGACAAGTGACAGCGGATGGCTGCCATATTCTGCAATGATGATGGTCATCGGCGTAATAAAAATTACAGCAAAAGCATAATTTCTAACTACCAAAGTTTCAATAGTCGCTGCAAGTAAAAACATCGTCACTGCCACGCCCCAAGCGTTAAGATTTAGGCTAAGCAACCACCATGCTACACCCATACCCAAAAAAGTACCGATGATGCGCTGGAATTGTTTGCGCCAAATACCCTGAAAATTAACGCCATTGATAATGACAAAGCTGCTCATCGCCGCCCAGTAGGGCTTGGTCATATCCATCGATAAAGCAATAGCCATTGATAGCGTCACGGTAGTGGCGACGATTAAGCTATTGATAATAATATCATTTTGATAAACAAAGGGTTCCATCTTGGTTGCCTTGTGCTTAGCTGCCATCGTGATCAAGGTGTAAATGCACGCAATCACTCCGGCAAACAGACAGCCAAAGCCAATCAAGCCAACATAAAATGGTATCTGCATCGCAGGCACAGGCATAAATAGCGCAATCGCTGATGCCATCAAAATAAACATCCCAGCTGGCGGTGCCATACGATAAAATCGCCCAAAAACTGCTACCCAAAATGCGATAAAAAACAGCAAGGGTAATGTCAATCGTGGCTCAAGATGGGCAAGCATCCCTATGCCATAGCACGCTACAAAGCCCATACTGCAGGCAAGCACCTGTACCATGCGAAACATGAATGAGCCTTGATAAGGCAGATTTAAAAATACCATCGCCCCAAGTGATGCGATCAATCCATAGCTGAGTTGCCCAAAATAAGCACCCAAAAATATCGGCAAGCTACTGGCGATCGCTGCCATAATCGGCATATGCCAAGGCCGTGTGTGCGTATTAAAGCTGATTAGATGATGTATCTCATCTTTGATAAGCGCCATCAGATGTGGCGGTGCTGATGGGGTATTTGGCATGATAAGTTCCGTTTTTATGGTGTTATTTTTATAAGATAATTAATATTATTAAAAAATTTATATGTAAAAATTAACGAAATGCACAATCCGCCACATGGTCATTGACCATGCCGACCGCCTGCATAAAGGCATAGCAAGTGGTTGCACCGACGAATTTAAAGCCGTCTTTTTTGAGCTGTTTGGCTAGGCGTACCGATACATCTGTCTGCGCAGGAACGCTTGATAAATCGGCAGGGTAGTTGTCAATTGGCTTGCCATCCGCTGTGGTGATGCCCCATAGATAGTCGCTAAAGCTTTGATATTGTTTAATGTTTAAATACGCCTTAGCGTTATTGATAATCGCCAAAATCTTGGCACGATGGCGGATGATACCAGCATCTAGCATGAGTTCATCGACTTTGGCGTCATCATAGGTAGCAATCTTAGTCGCATCAAAGCCATCAAACGCTCGATAATAGCCATCACGACGCTTCAAAATCGTAATCCAGCTAAGCCCCGCCTGCATCGACTCTAGGCACAGCATGGCAAATAGGGCGTCGTCATCATAGACAGGCTTGCCCCATTCGTTATCATGATAAGCGATATACATCGGGTCGGATAAGCACCAAGCACAGCGATGTGTCATACAAATTGCCCCATCTGCGCTGACTGCGTCAAGGCATCAAAAAACACAAAGAACGCAATCGCCCAAATCAGCTGTAGTACAAGCATCACTACCACAAAGACCTTAAGCACCATACCGGCGGGCTTGGCAGGATTGCCGTATTGATTTGGCAATGGCTCGCCTTTGGCAAATAGCAGATACAAGAGCAAAATCAGATTGACAAGTGGCACAAGTAGTAGTAGCGACATCCAGCCTGTTTTACCCAAATCATGCAATCTGCGAATGGTCGGCGCAAAGGTGGTATATAGGCCAATGAGCATCATCGGCAGCCAAAACATCAGTAAAATGCCAAACATCGCATCAGGATTGACCGCATCAATCATCGCAAAGAGCACGCCCATTGGGACTGCAAACAGTAGGCTTAGCAAGATGTTAAGAATCATCGAATACGCAAGATAGCGAATACGCCCGATACGCCCTTTATAATGATAAAAAGGGTAATCGTCATACAATGGTGGTGGGGTATAGTCGTTATTCATAATATTTATTAAACCATTTAATCAGATTTGATAATTATCAGTTGTGCCGTTACTATCCTGCTGGTCGTCTAGCACAGATAAATCATCTTTGCAGATGGATTTGATGGATTTTGGCTCAAAATTTGGGTCAAGGCGTTTCACTGCCGTCATCAGCTCGCAGATTTGCTTATCTTGGTCTTGGATATGCGCAAGTAAGGCAGCGATGCTTGATGCCACAGGGTCTTTGGCATTGGGCTTGAGTCCATAGGCGTTGAACAGATGCTCGGACTGCGCTTGATGCTCGGTAGGGCTTGTTGGCTCTTCTTTGACAATCATGCGAGCAGCACTGCCGACCATCGTCGCACCCGCTGGTACGGGCTTGACGACGACGGCATTTGAGCCGACTTTGGCATCATCACCAACGCTAAAGCCGCCCAAAATCTTCGCCCCTGCACCGACGACGACATTATTACCCAGTGTCGGATGGCGTTTTGCGCCTTTTTCCCATGATACACCGCCTAATGTTACGCCATGATACAGCGTGACATCATCGCCAATCTCAGCAGTCTCACCGATCACCACACCCATGCCGTGGTCAATAAAAAATCGCTTGCCAATCTTGGCAGCAGGGTGAATCTCGATGCCTGTGGTGCAGCGGCTAAAATGCGATAAGGCACGTGCCAAGAATTTTTGGTCGCATTGCCACAGCGCGTGTGCGCCGCGGTGCATGATGCGTGCATGGATGCCAGGGTAGGTCAGTAGCACTTCGGCTTTGGTGCGGGCAGCAGGGTCTCGTTCTAGGACGGCTTGTACATCATCATTGATGGCGTTTTTTAGTTCGCTTAATTTGGCAAAAATCGACATGGTGGTTTTCCTAACTCATCTGCAAGATGTGAACATATTAGCGACGGCAAAGGGAATTATCAAGTCGCAATCGGGATATCAATGTGCAAAAAATTACTAAGCAAATCACGACAATCCGTCAGCAATCCATCAACAAGACAACTAGCCTATCATCTTATCGACTTTGGCAATCAGCGCACGAATCAGTGCATATTCTTTTTGGTCAAGCTGTAGCCGTGATGATAGCCGTGATAAGCGGTGCGGTAGGTGCTTTAGGTCATCATCATGGGCAAGGTTTAGTTTTTTTAATAAGTCAATCACTGCGGTATTAAGGCTCATCGTCTGTGTATGGCTGATGGCAGGTTCATCCCATTGTCCACGGATGGTGATGTCAAGCGGATGGGTGATTTGTGGTGTGCCTTGGGTTTGTTTGTTGGTATAAATACCTTGTACGCTATTTGTATGTTCATTATCATTACAAGGATATGAAAAGTGCGCATAGATATTGGCTGCAATCACCTGAATGGCACTGGCGACATTGAGCACCGGATAAGCGGGATTGGCAGGGATTTGGATGTGATAATCTGCTTTGGCAAGCTCATCGTTATTAAGCCCATGATTTTCACGACCAAATAAAATAGCAATGCGTGGCGTGATGGCGGTATCAATAGGCTTATCAGTGGGCTTATCTATTGCTGATACCTGCGCCGATAGATGCTGCGCCATCATCGATGCAGCAAAAGCAGGCGTCACCACAGGGCGTGGCATCTGACGGCTACGAGCACTGGCAGCAAAAATCAGCGTACAATCGGCGAGCGCTTCATCTAGCGTGGCGGTGATGCGAGCATTAGCCAAAATCTCTTGCGCGCCTGCGGCATTGGCGGTACTGGTCTCATCAATCGGTAGGCGTGGATTGACCACCACCAAATCCGTCAGACCCATCGTATGTAACGCACGAGCTGCCGAGCCGATATTGGCGGGCAAGGTGGTCTCAACCATCACAATGCGAATGCTAGGCAGATAATCAAGGTAGTCGTGCGTTTGGCTCATAGGATGCTCTTTTGATGATTATTTGATGATTGATGGTTTTATTGATGAATTTATCTAAAAATCACATTATCCACGCCAAGCACCGATTTGAGCTTGGCGATGTTCTCTTCGCTAGGAAATAGCCTAAATCGCTCATTGACATTGATACGGCTGATACTGCACTCATCATACAGATATAGGCTGATTGGCACACAATAATCTGCATGGGCGGTGCTTGGCGTATTCTCATCTTCTTGATCAAATTGATAAGCCAATGCCCGTGGTGGTGGGCTATTTTCTTTAAGAATACTAATCAGTGTATCGAGTGCTTGGATGTCTTGGGATGGCACTTTGACATGGATTTCTTTGAGACGGCGTAGGCGCGCTTGCTCAATCGGCTCGGCTGCTTGTAGGCGTAGGAACAATCGCCCATCATCGCTCTCACGCACACCCACCTTAGCGATGACAACATTGGCGATCTGCATGGTCTCAAGATTGCCTTTTTTGTCATATACAGGCTGATATTCTTCATCATAGGCGCTCACTTTTTTGCCTGCGGTGAGAATATGGCTAAATCGTGAAAAAGTATCATTATAACAGCTTAACTCAACACGGCCTTTGCCGTCATCGAGCTTGACCACCGTACGATCGCCAAAATGCGCCACATCAAAAATCACGCCGGCAATCTTACTACCACCTTTAAAGCCGGTATCCGATAGGTTAAGCACGCTTGATACCGAAGTATAAAGCCCCGTCTCGCCACGATATTCATCGAGCGGATGACCAGTCAGATACAAGCCAAGCGTCTGCATCTCATAGCGTAGGCGATCTTGGGCATTCCAATAGACATCTTCAAGATCAGGTGCAACCGCTAGGCTATCATCGACTTCTTGGAATAAATCAAAAGTGCCTGATAGCTGGTTTTGGCGGTTTTGGGTGGCAGCTGCCATCGCTTCGGGTAGCTGTCGCCATAGCCCACGGCGGATTTGATGGCTAAGATTGATACCATTGGCAAGATACTGCGGCTTGAGCGTTTCTGCCAAAATATCAAAACAGCCTGCCTTAATCAGTGCTTCAAGCGAGCGTTTGCCGACTTTTTTGATGTCCACACGATTACAAAAATCATAAAGGTCTTTGAACGGTCCATCACGGCGAGCGGCGACGATGCTATTCACCGCTTCTTCGCCCACACCCTTGACCGCACCGAGTCCATAGACGATGGTCTTGCTGTCTCGTACGACAAATTTCCATTGGCTGTGATTGACACTTGGTGGAATGACATCCAGCCCAAAGTTATCGGTGCAATCACTTCTTAAGAAAACGACTTGGTCGGTATCATCCATCTCTGATGTCAATACCGCCGCCATAAATTCGGCAGGGTAGTAGTGCTTGAGATACGCCGTCTGATAGGCAAGTACGCCATAGGCTGCCGAGTGCGATTTATTAAAGCCGTAGCCTGCAAATTTTTCGACCAAATCAAAAATCGATGCCGCAAGCGCACCATCCACCCCTTGCTCAATCGCACCATCTACAAAGGTCGAACGCTGTTTTGCCATCTCTTCGGGTTTTTTCTTACCCATCGCACGGCGTAGCATATCAGCGCCGCCGAGCGTATAGCCTGCCAACACCTGCGCAATCTGCATCACCTGCTCTTGATAGACGATGACGCCATAAGTCGGCTCAAGCGCAGGCTGTAGCCATTCATGCTGAAAATTTGGGTCAGGGTAGGCGACTTCTTGGATGCCGTGCTTGCGGTCAATAAAGTCCATCACCATGCCAGACTCTAGCGGGCCTGGGCGATATAGGGCACACATCGCAATGATGTCTTCGATGTTAGATGGCTTAAGCTGTGCTAGGTATTTTTTCATCCCCGAGCTTTCTAGCTGGAATACCGCCGAAGTCTTGGCTTCTTGCAGCACCGATTCATAGACATTCATGTCATCCAAGGGAAGTGTGTCAAGGTCAATCGGGTCAAGGTTCTGCGCCTTGCGAGTGGCGTTGATGTTGTCAATCGCCGCTTGAATGACCGTTAAGTTACGCAGTCCCAAGAAGTCAAACTTCACCAAGCCAACCGCTTCAACATCATCCTTATCAAACTGACTGACAGGATGGCCTTCATCATCACAATACACCGCACTAAAATCACTGATACGATTGGGGGCAATTAGTACGCCACCTGCGTGCTTACCGACATTGCGTGTCAAGCCCTCGAGTTTTTTTGCCATCTCCCAAATCTCGGTGATGGCTTCGTGGTCGGGATTGTCTTCATTGGTGACCAAATCTTTGAGCTGTGGCTCTTGCTCTAGCGCATCATCTAGGCTGATGCCAGGGGTTTTTGGAATCAGCTTTGAGATACGGTCACCCATACCAAAAGGCTTGTCTTGGACACGAGTGACATCACGCACCACCGCACGAGCCGCCATCGTACCAAAGGTGATGATTTGGCTGACCGCTTGGCGACCATAAGTGCGTGCCACATAGTCGATGACACGGTCACGCCCTTCGATACAAAAGTCGATATCAAAGTCAGGCATTGACACACGCTCAGGGTTCAAGAATCGCTCAAACAGCAAATCATAACGCAACGGGTCAAGGTCAGTGATGTTCAGCGCATATGCCACAAGCGAGCCTGCACCCGAGCCACGACCGGGCCCGACGGGTACACCATTGGCTTTTGCCCAGCGGATAAAGTCCATAACGATAAGAAAATATCCCGGGAAACCCATTTTTAGGATAATGCCAAACTCATATTCAAGCCGTTCGTCATAAGGCTTACGAATATCTGCCCAATCATCGCCACGCTCAGCAGGCGGGTAGAGTTTATCAAGGCGTTTGTTGAGACCATCGGCGGATGTCTTACGAAAAAATGTCTCAATCGTATCGCCTTCGGGGATAGGAAAATCAGGCAAGACATTAATGCCAAGTGTCAGCGTAACATTACAGCGAGATGCCAAGCGATTGGTATTTTCGATGACTTGTGGCAAATCAGCAAACAGCGCCGTCATCTCAGCTTGGGTCTTAAAATACTGCTCTTCGCTATAGATGCGTGGACGGTGGGAGTTGCCAAGCGTATAGCCGCTAGCAATACACACACGGGCTTCGTGAGCATCAAAGTCGCTACTGGTATCGACTTCTTTTGCACCATCGCTCGGCTTGGGCGTAGCTTTCATAAAGCGAACATCATTATGGGCAATGATAGGGATGCCGAGTGCTGATGCTTGGATGATGGCTTGTTCATTAAAGCGGTTGTCTTGGTTGTGCGTGCGCTTGATACCCAGATACAGTCTATCACCAAACACAGCCTGCCATGCCTTGAGCGTCGCTTGGGCGTTCTCAGGGTGATTACCCATCAGCGTCGTCGCCATCTCAGAACGAGAAGTCAGCACTGCAATGATACCTTCATGTCGCTCAAACAGTGCTTGCTTGGTGATAATCGGTGTGACAACACTCACCGAGCCATTGTCATTCATCGGACGCATGGTGTAGGCATCTGATACTAGGCGTAATAAGTTTTTGTAGCCATCATTATTCATGGCGTACAAAATCACACTAAAGCGATTTTCTTCATCTTCACGGCTGATGGCGTTGCCGATGACAAATTCAGTGCCGATGATTGGCTTGATGCCTGCGCCGATGCACGCCTTATAGAACTTCACCACCGCAAACATATTGTTCCAGTCGGCAAGCGCAAGCGATGTCTGACCATCAGCTGCCGCCGCTTTGACCAGCTCTTTGATACGGATGATAGAATCAACGATGGCAAATTCGCTTCGAACGCCCAAGTGTACAAATGACATAGTTTATTTAAATAGACAAATTAATATAAATTGTAAAAGTGGATAGACAAACTTTCTTTTTCAAGCTTATCAATCGGCATAAGTCTGACAGCATACCAATTTAGCTTGGCAAAATTTGATTAAATAGCACAAAGGCAATGATGGCAAAACCGACGATTAACACCGCCAAGCGAAAAATGCGTGCCGTGCTCATCTGCGCCTTTTTGGCAGGCCGGCTTGGCTGATTGGGTGATTGATTCGTTTGCTTAGGCGGTACATTGGCTGCTGACATAACAAAACCCGATAAAATTAATGGCTAATTATAGCATGATAACATGGATAATTCGCAAAAATATCGGTACAATAAATTCATCCTTTTATTGTGCTACTGCCATGTTTTATATCACCCAATCCAACGATACGCAGATTTTATTAGACCGTTTAATCCAAATTTATCAAAGCCAAACCACTGATGGGCGACACACATCACTGGGCGCACAGGTGTTTGCGCCGTTTACGGTAATTGTGCCATCGATGGTGCTTGGCGATTGGCTCACTAAGGCGGTGGCGAGCCAAATCGGTATCAGTACGCTGTTTACCGCACAGTTTTGGGGTCAATATCAGTGGCAGATGATTCAAAAAGTGCTCAAAATCGACGCCGAGCACAACGCCCAAATCGGTCGCAATGACAGCTTAGAAGTCCCCGAAGTGGCGGTACTATCCGCATCAGTGATGCGTTGGCGATTGTTTGGATTTTTGAGTGCGATTGATAATAATCAGCTACATGAGATTTTAGATAATCACAATCATCCGCTTGAGTTTTTGTTAGCGACACTACATGATAAAAAGGCGGACACTTTGCCCGAGCACCGCATTTGGCAAGTCTGCGAAGAGCTGGCAGCAGTCTATGTACGCTATCTGACGCACCGACCCGAATGGCTACACGCATGGACACATGATGCGCCACTACCGATGAGTGTCGATGCGATGATGATGCAAAAACAGCAGTTTGCCACCGTCTTTGGTGAAGATGCTGAGACACCTGAATGGCTTAGCCTACATTATCATGCGCTCGAAGCACTGCTGCGCTATCTGTGGCGTTCGTTATTTGCACAGGTGTATGACTACCGTGAAGCCTTAGAGCACCGCTTTTGGCAGGTGCTGACAGGTGAGCGGGGCGATGCGGTGTATCATCTTGCCAAAGGCGTATTGCCAAAGGCGTTGTATTTATTTACTGTTCAGCAGATTCCGTTGGTTGAGTTACAATTTTTAAAGCGTTTATCGACATTCATTGATGTGCATTTATTTCACTTTAATCCATCCAAGATGTTTTGGGCGGATATCGTCGATAAAAACTGGCTTGCCACACAGCGTATCATCAGACCCAATACCGTCTATCTCAAAGACCACGGGCACAGCTTATTATCAAGACTGGGTAAAGAATCACGAGAAACTTTTGCCATGCTTGCTGATATGTCAGGCGGTGAGTTTTATTATGAAAAACCATTGCAAGCAAATCAATCAGCTGATGATACCATCCGTCCGCATGATTGGCAGGTGGTGTGGTCGGATGAATTTCGCCAATTTGACAGCAGTCAAGGACTGCTCAATCAGCTCAAAAAAGATATTTTAATGCTTGATGAATCAGGTGTCAGCGATGAATGGCTTGGCGATGTACTGGATATACTCCAAGACAAACAGCGAGCCAAAGGCATCATGACGCTTGATGACACAGCACGCTTGCCAAGCTTATCCATCCATGCTTGTCATAGCCTAAAAAGACAGCTTGAAATCGCACGCATCATGATTGCCCGCTATCTCAATGAGCCTAATGCCGACGGCAGTGCACGCCACCTATCCGATGTCGTGGTGTATCTGCCTGATGTCGCCGAAGCCGAATCACTGATACGACTGGTGTTCGATGACGGGGTGGGCGTCGATGGCTTGTCATTGCCCGCCAAAATCACCGGCACGACCAACAAGACGATTGATGAGCTGATGCAGGCGATTGCCGGATTTTATACTTTGCTTGGCGGTCATGGCAGATTTTATTGCCAAGATGTCTATGACTGGCTGATGCTCCCTGCGATGTATCAAAGCTTTAATCTTAGCTTTGATGAGATGAGCCGAGCTTGCGAGCTACTTGCCCAAGCAGGTTTTCGACGGGGATTTGACGCACGACATTTGGCGCAGACGCTCGATGGCGATGATGTCGATTATCGTTATAGCTTTAGCTATGCTTTAGACCGATTGGTACTTGGGCTACTCAATCCCGATGACGATACTAAGCCAAATAGCCTATTGTATCCATTTGACTGGCAAGCAGGTGCATTTGGCGAAGCGACGACACCGCTATCGGGTGTCGGCTTATCCGACCAAAAAATCATCAGCGCCCTGTGCGCCATCCATGACGGGCTATCCGCTGTCTATGGGCAGTATCAGCAGGTGGATTTGGTGCAGACTTGGCTTGATAAAATCGAAACCGATGTCATTGACCGCTATTTTGCTCATCTCAAAGACATGCCACAGATGCGAGCCATCTTTGAAGCCAAAAACAGCATCGCAGCGAGCCTACGAGCCAATAAAAACTATCATAAGCACCTAAAAAACCATCACGAACATATCCAGCACAGCAATGATGAAATTAAGCTAAGATTACAATTTGTACTTGAGAGTATCAGCGCAATGGTAGCAAATCAGGCCATCAGTGCCGAGCCTGCAGGCGTGATTACCTTTGCACGGTTTGGCGCACTGCGTAGTATTCCGTTTGGGCTGACTGTGATGCTTGGCATGAATTTATCCGCATTCCCACGCCAAGACACCGTACAACGGCTTGATCTGATGCGTGCAGGGCTACGCCGTCGTGGTGATCGCATGAACGAAGATGATGACAATGGGGCGTTTTTGGATGCGATATTGTGTAGCCGTGATGCGTGTATGATTTTTTATGACAGCATTGCGTCTGATGGTATTACTGAATTATTGCCCGCATCGCCTGTCAGTGAGTTGTTAGAATTTTTGAAAAATGGTGTCGATTGGCAAACCAGTCTTGCTAATGGCATTACTTGGATGGATGCCACATTCGATGAGATTGGTTCTGCCATTGCCAAAGCCATGCCAAGCGTGGTTGAGCAGTATCTGGTTACTCATCACGCCGCCACAAGCTTTGATACATCGTTATTTTATCAAGCGGATACCAAAGAGACGACGGCGCACACCGAACAGCTTGAGCACTATGTGCATGACTTACTCATGACAAAAATGCACGCCATCAAAGATGCTGAGCGAGCACGCCTAGTCCCTGCGCCACTTTGGCACTCGATTCGCACCATGCTAGATCGGCACAGCACACAGGTGGCACAACAAGCGCTTGCCACATTTCCAAGTGATGATGAATATCAAGCAATATTTGATACACTCATTAGTCATCTATCGTATCAATCGGACAGCCAAGCCAAAATCGTAAGTCTAATATCCCAGTATCAGCTGATATTGCCAAGCATCATGACGGTCAGCGAGCTTGCGTCACGACACGGTCGTTTTGCGCTTAATTTTTTACAAAATAAAATTAGCCTAGATGATGATAACGATGAAGATGCACAAGATGAACCGCTTAGCCTTGATGCGCTGACACGCTATCAGACTCATGATCGGATCATCCAAGCGATGGCGGATGGGGCGTTTGATGGTATGAGTATGCGTGACTGGATGGCACAGATTTTGAATGAAAACTTATCAATATCATCCAATCATCCCAATCAAGCGGCTAGTCAGGCAGGTGGGCACAATACACAAGTAAGTACACAAGCAAATGCACAAAGACAGTTTCGTGCGATTTTTTATGATGACTTATTGCCTGCAGGTGTCAGTCGATTTGACAGTCTACACGAGCGATTAGTGGCGATTGCCGACATTGCCGATACGCTATTTGAGCATCTATCCAAGCACCACATCCTAAGCACAGATGACTGCCAAGCGATAGCTAGTGCTGATGGCATGAATTATTCCAAGCTGATTCATCCTGTGCATGAAGTCGGTGTGATGCTACAGCTTGGCGAGCACAAGCTTAGCCTAATGGCGCACCTACCCAAAGATACACCAAACTGCTGGTTGTCTATTTTGCCAAAATCCGTCCGTGCCAAGCATCTACTGCAGGCGTGGCTATCGCACCTAGCATGGCAAATCATATGCCAAACCACACAAGATGACATCACAGCAGGGCGTTATCATAGCATTTGGCAATTTAGTAAATCTTCAGGATTAGCCAAAGATATCGGGCTCGGTGATGATGTGGATATGCTATGCTTTAGCCCAATTGAAGCCACAACTGCCAAGCATTTGCTTGAGTGCTTTGTGCTGATTGCACAGCTGAGCTATCATCTGGTGCTACCTATGACCGTCGATGCTGGTATCAAGATTGCTTTTCATCATGGTACAGATAAATTAAACTTAAACGAAAAAATATTTTATCAATATATCAACAGCTATCAACAAGAAATGGAACAAGCATGGCAAGTATTGCTAACAAATACAGACATAGAATCTGAGATACAGCGTGCATATGATTTGGGACAAATTCTCTACCAAATCCTGCCATCCATGCTATGCACCATCGATACGCTTGCAGTCGCAAAAGGGGATAAATCATGAGCAACAAGACAACAGGCATTCCTGCCATCGACTGTACGCTAACAGGCGGCTATCTGATTGAAGCATCGGCAGGTACGGGCAAGACTTGGACGCTGACCGGTATTATCTTGCGACTACTGATTGAGCATAAATATACCCCCGAACGCATCATCGCCACGACATTTACCAAAGCTGCCGCCGCAGAGATGCAAGAGCGCATCTATGAACGCTTGCAATCATTTTATGGGCTGATGCGTTGGCTAAAAAGTGTACAGACACAGCATCCGCATTGGTTCGTTACAGATGAAGAAAATATTGATACTATTATTCAAGAAATCAATGAATATGCAAGCGAAGCACAAGTTGCAGGTGATGACCCGATTAATCAGTATTTATTAACAAATCTACTGCTAGCAGGCGGACACACCATTGATGAATCGCTACGGCGTACAGCACTGGTGCTGACCACTTTGGATAAGCTATTTGTTGGCACACTAGACAGCCTTGCCCAAAAATGGCTACGGGAATTTTCGTCACAAATTGGTCATCGTACCGACGGTGAAATCCTGATGGATAAGAGCGCCGTCATTCACGCACTAGTGCATGACCAATTGCGTGCACATCAATCTCGCCTAAGCAAACATCAGCCCGATGTCTATCAGCAGATACTGAGCGTTGCACCATTATTTTTTAGCAGTGTTGAACAAATTGCACAGGTTGTCAATACAGCCATCAACTTTTATTCTGCGCCACTTGACGAAATTAAGCCTATTGAAATGATGGATAGGGCAGTTATTGACCGCTGGCTTGATGAGTTTTTGGCGGTGGATATGTCGCAATTTGCGCCGTTTTTTGATGCAAAATATCGCAAACAAGTGGGTTTTCATGGTACAAAATCCATGCCAAAACAGCTACCATTACTCGCAGATATCTATGATAAATTATCCAGTTATCGTTTAGATTTTATCAATCATCTAACCAAGCAAGAGATTGCTTTTATTGATGAAATCGAGCAATTTATACAGGTGGATTTTTTTAATAAAAAGTGCGATACAACTGCCAAAGCAACCTTTAACGCACTGCCGTGGGATAGGGTGATGCTGGTCAAAAAAATATACAGCACACTTGGCGCGCAAGCACAGTATCATCATGATTTACTAAAATATCAAATCATCAACTCTGTGCGTGAACAACTCATGGGCGTGCTAGAATCACAAGGAAAAACCACCTTTGAGCTACAAATGGTGCGTCTGAATCAAGCACTCGATGCTGATGAAGACTTGGCAAAGCACATTCGCCATCACTATCCTGTGGCGCTGATTGATGAGTCGCAGGATATCAATGGCTTACAGGCGCAGATGATTGAAAAAATTTATCTCTCACGCTTGTTCGATTATGAAAAAAAACTAAATGCCCATCACAAACATGGTAGCGATAAGCCGAAGACTGTCAAAGGATTTTTGTTACTAGTCGGCGACCCCAAGCAGGCGATTTATCGCTTTCGTGGTGGCGATGTCGCCAATTATAACTGGCTCAAATTCTATGGCGAAGATAAACTTGGTCACCCCATACTTAACCAATCATTATCACTCACCCAAAACCGCCGCTCTAATCAAGCACTGATTGGTGCATTAAACGAATGGTTTGTCAAAAGAGATACCGATGATTGGTCAAATCATGCCAATCTTGGGCAAAGCATCAACTACGAGACCATTAGAGCGGTGAATGAAACCCAGCGATTGTCATGGCAACAAGAAGTGTCGCCACAGGCGGAATTTGTCGGTCGGATGCCAATGGCGCTACTGCACACCACATCTGATGCCGCCAAAAAAACAGCACTGCACATCAATAGCTTATTACAGCATGGCTATCAGCTCGATGGACGAGCGGTGAAGCCGTCGGATATTGCAGTGCTAGCACGGGGGCATCGACAGCTTGCCGAAGTCAAAAAACAGTTAGATGAACTAAAAATTCCTGCGCTCAATACCAAGACCATCAGTGTCTTTGCCACGCCTGCAGGGGATGATTTATACACATTGTTACTTGCGGTGATTGACAGCCGTTCTACGGCCAATCTTGGCAGGCTTTTGGTTAGCCGCTTGGTCGGTCTATCGCTCGATGATGCCGTTCGCTTGCTCGAAGGGGATGATGATGGCGATAAAGACACATCAAACACAGTATCATTTAACAAATCCGATATTTTATCATATCTACATAAAATCCATGACAAATGGCAAAATTATAGCCTATCATCGGCACTAAACTATGCACTTGGTAAAGCGCCATTTGCTGATGGTAGCAATCTATGGCTAGTCGCTGCATCGCTTGGCGAGCGGTATTTGGCGGATTTGTGGCAGTTGATTGAGCTTGTCAGTGAGCAAGGCGACTTGCACGAAAAACAGCTATTGACTTGGTATCAATCCCAAAAACACAGCGAAGATGAAAGCGTTGGACGGCGTATTTTGCCAAGCGAAACCGGTGTCAATCTGATGACCATGCACAAATCCAAAGGCTTGGAATTTCCTATCGTCTATGCGCTCGGTCTTGATGCGTCCGCCATCACCACAGTGCAAAGTGAGAAGATTTATCCGTATAGCAATGAGCGGTTTGAACGCTGCATCTCTACAGTGGTGTATAAAGATGGCGATAACGATTATTTCAAAAATCTTGATAATCAAGAAAGTATCGCCGAGATGCGACGGCTTGGCTATGTGGCGCTGACCCGTGCCAGTGAGCAAATTTTTGTGGTAGCAAAAGCCGCCAGCAAAAATTCTAGCATCGATTCTCGTCCACTGTTTCAATGGCTGGAATGTTCGCCAAAAACCCCACAGCTGCCCGAGCGTATGACGGCGCTGATGGATGCGATTAATTTGGATGAAGTGGCACTGAACGACACCGCCTATAAGCAAGCGCAAACGCATGAGCTGATACCGCTGACTTATCAAGATTGGGATACACTGTTGCCCACCAAACGCTTTGTCGGTGCATACAAGACCAGTTTCACCGCTTTGGTGAGCCGACTTGATAAGCCGACCAAAGATTTATTGACCGAGCTTGCCGACCATGATGAGATGGCGGTCTTGACCGAACTGCAGGCTGATGCACAGGCGGTCGATGGTCATGAGCCAAATATTCGTAATAGCTTTATTAAAGGTAGTGGGGCGGGCGATTTTCTGCACAAGGTATTACAACACATCGAACCCAATCGTATCAGTGGTGTGGTTGATGACTATGTCCGTCGATTGTCTTTACCAAGTAAGTACAATAGCCAAAGCCAATTAAAAGATACGCTAAATGGTAATGGCGAGCATGACCAGCTGGTGATGTGGCTAAATGATGTCATTCATGCGCCATTTGCCGCATCTGGTGTCAGCTTGGCATCACTTGCAAGCGGTGTGCAGGTGCGAGAGCTTGGCTTTACTTTGGGGCTTAAGCCGTCATTTGATATTGATAAGCTTAACGAAATATTTAAACAATACAGTGATAAACCGCTGTCACTATCCACCCAAGAACATCAAGCGGTGTGGTATCGCTTTATGCGGGGTGAGATTGACTTGGTGTATGAGCACGCAGGCAGATTTTTTATTGTAGATTATAAATCCAATTATCTGGGCGATAGCCGTGATGATTATCGTCTTGATAAGATGAATGAGGCGATGAGCGAGGCGGGGTACTGGCTACAAGCCGTGATTTATCAAGTGGCACTACATCGTTTATTAAAGATTAAATTGGCAGATTATACTGGTAATGAACAGCGTTATCTTGGTGCGGTTGAGTACTTTTTCTTAAGAGGGATTTATAATGATGGTGTGGATACGGGCAAGATGGTGTGGCAGCCGCCGTTTGAGCTGATTATGGCGGTTGATGCCTTGTTTGGCTGATATTGTGATAAAGTTGATAGATATTGATAAAGGATAATAAACAATCATGGCAAGCACCATTTTAGAAGATAGCATCAGTCGCTATGTCACCAGACGCATTCATGACCATGCCAATTGGTATCAGCACAAGTCATTGCTTGCAACACCGTTTGAGCTAAAAGCATCAGATGAAGCGACTTTTTATGTCATTCATGAAGCATTATTACAGCTTATCTCATCGGGTCATACTGTATTAAAACTTGATAATCAATCTGCCGATACGCTTGGTATCGCATCATTACAGTCTTGGCAGTCGCTGTGTCTTGAGCCGATATTGCTGCAGATTAATCAGTATTTGGATACGCCTTTTGGGTTTGATACAGTATTTGACCAAATGAATGTACTGCTTGATGATGCACAGGCGTTGCCATCATGGACAATTCAGCAAGTCAATGCGCTGATTACACAGCTAAAGGCACAGCCTAAGGTCATCAGCGATGGACAAATCACCCAAGTGCGTGAGCGATTTTTGTGGGTACTGCGTGCATACTATGTAATGCAAAAAATCGCAGGTGGCAATCTGATGACATGGGCACAGCGTCTGCCGAAGGCGTTTTTTACACCGAGCAATATAGATGGCAAGCGTTATGACGGCGAGCACATCGCACCTATTCGCTATAGTATGAGCGCTGATGCGGTGTATCTGTGGACTCAGCGTGCCTACCGAGCAGAATCGCAGTTGATGGCGCATATCCATCGGCTCAGTCGTGCACTGGTGCAGCCGTTTGGCACAGATGACATACCAGAAGGGCTAAACGCCGAGCAAGCAGCAGCGGTAAAACTGGTGGCAACTCATGCCTTTGGGCTGATTACTGGTGGGCCGGGAACGGGCAAGACCTACACTGTAGCACAAATCGTGCTTGCGCTGATGCGTGATTTGCAAGGTGAAATGCCATCTTTGGCACTGGCCGCACCGACAGGCAAGGCAGCGCAGCGTATGAGTGAATCACTACAAAACTCACTACACAAATCATTGCCTGATAAGCACAATCTTAGCCTACCTGAACCCAAGACCATTCACCGCCTGCTCGGTATGGGTAATCGGGGCAAGCCACGCTATGATGCCAATAATCCACTGCCGTATCAGATGATTATCATCGATGAAGCATCCATGCTTGGCACGGAGCTTGCGTGCCAATTACTAGCGGCAATCGCCACAGGTACACGGGTGATACTGCTTGGGGATGCCAATCAGCTTGCTGCTGTCGATGCTGGTGCGGTGCTAGCGGATTTGTGCCGTATGCCTAGCTTGTCGCCATATCGGGTCAATCTTGTGGTATCTCAGCGATTTGATGACAAATCTGCGGTGGGGCAGTTGGCAAAGCTTGTGCAATCGGCGGATGATGATACTGATTTTGCAGAGTTTGATGCATTGGTTCAGCGATTTAATCAGTTGCATTTTTATCCTTTGCAAGCACAGCAAATCACGGCGTGTTATGATGGCTTGGTGGCGGATTTTATGCCGTATTTTGAGCTGACCAAGCAGTATCAATATCGCTTTGCCACAATGGATACGGATGCTCAGGCGCAGGCGGTGAGTGATATTTTTGAAACCTTAAACAACTACCGCATCCTGTGCGCATCACACATGGGGGCGTGTGGCGATGATGCCATCAATACGCACTTATCCAAGACGCACCGCAAACATCTGCACACACCACCATCCAATTCACCGTGGTATCATGGGCGTGTGGTGATGGTAACCCAAAACCGCTATGACTTGGGTCTGTTTAATGGCGATATTGGTGTGTGTTTGTGGGGGGCTGATGGCTTGACGGTGTATTTTGAAGGTGATAGCGTGCGTAAGCTGTCTGCCGAAGTGCTTGATGAGCATACCATCACCACCGCCTATGCCATCACGGTGCACAAATCGCAAGGCTCTGAATGGGAAAAAATCGCCATCGTCTTTGACGAAACCAATGCACGCCTGCTGTCAAAAGAGCTGATTTATACCGCCATCACCCGAGCCAAATCCCAAGTGGTGATATACAGCACCAAGCCTGCCATCACGCTTGCGATGACCACACCGACCGTCAGACAAACAGGGCTTGCGGTTGTGGATTTTGCAGTGATGGGTTAGGGTGATAAGTTGTATAGTTTTTTATAATGTTTATTTTATAAATCAAGGGTTGTTATGCCAAAAATCACATCCACTCCCAAAACACGCCGTGAAATCAATGAAGCATCTATGGCACGCCGCGGCATTGTCAATAAAGCATTCAAACTGCATGAAGATACAGTGGCGCTAGTCAAGACATTATCCGAACAAACGGGCAAATCTCAAGCGCAAATCGTCACCGAAGCCTTGCAGATGTATGCCAATCAGCGTGATTAACACTGTTTAATAGGATTGCTCAGAGTTGCCAAAGTAGGGGTTTGGATTTTTTATTTAAAATGGTAAGTGCTTTTCCAATGTTTGATTGCACATCAGCCATCTTTCACCAGTGATTCTTTACTAAACGCCTTTTAGCGTGTAAAATCGGGCAAATCTTAGCATTTGCTACGCTTATCATTGCGCAAAATAGACAACAATAGAAAAACACACAATGCAAAACCCCCAAAAACCCCTTGAAAATCAACATCCTTTGCTAAAACCCTTATATATCGGGGGTTTGGAAATCAAGAACCGTTTGTTCGTTGCACCGATGGCGGGTGTGACGGATAATCCCTTTCGAAGGCTATGCAAGTCCTTTGGTGCAGGGCACGCCGTCAGCGAGATGATTATTGCCGATACCGCCTTATACGCTCGCAAAAAATCGCTGTATCGGGCGAATTTTGATGGTGAAATTGCGCCGATTTCCGCCCAAATCGCAGGGGCTGAACCTGACAAGCTTGCCGAAGCAGCACGCTTTCAGGTTGCCAATGGTGCGCAAATCGTCGATATCAATATGGGCTGTCCCGCCAAAAAAGTATGCAAAAAATTGGCAGGCTCGGCACTGCTACAAGATGTGGATTTGGTCAAAAGACTACTAAATACCGCTGTACAATCGGTGGATGTGCCTGTCACGCTCAAAACTCGGCTTGGCTTTGCCAATGGTCAAGAAAATATCCTAGAAGTCGCCAAAATCGCCGAAGATGCAGGCATCGCCGCCATCGCCATTCATGGGCGTACTCGTGAAGACTTTTATACAGGGCAGGCGCGCTATGAGTTAATCAAAAAAGTGAAAGATAGCTTAACAATTCCCGTCATCGTCAATGGCGATATCGACAGTCCGCAAAAGGCACTTGATGTCTGGCAACAAACTGGTGCTGATGCGGTGATGATTGGGCGAGCGGCGCAGGGGCGACCTTGGCTGTTTCGTGATATTGCGCATTTTGCCGAGACAGGCGAAGAGTTGTCGCCGCCTAGTGTGGCAGAACTACGCCAAATTGTCCTGACGCATTTAGAAGAGTTGTACCGCTTTTATGGTGAATACTCAGGCTGTCGTATCGCTCGCAAGCACATTGCATGGTATACGGGCGGTCTGCCCAATTCCAATGCCTTTCGTGATGCGATGTACGCCTGCGAGACGACCGCCGAGCAGTATCGGGCAGTCGATCGATTTTTGACAGCGTCATCTGAGTAGTATTATTAAATATACTTATAAAAACTTCACAACTTGATCCATCGCCAAGCGAGCTTTTGGTAGCGTGCGATTGCCATCGGCATCACTGGCATAACCAAGTGCGACCAGTACCGAGCTTTTTAGCCCTTTGGCAGGCAGGTCCAGTGCTTGATCAAGTACTGCGGCATCATAGCCACCGATCGGTGTCGCATCAATGCCAAGTAGCTTGGCAGATAGCAGTAGATGTCCAAGCGCAATAAAGGTTTGATTTTCCGCCCATTGTAATAACAGCTCAGGCTGCGTGGCATACTGGCTGATATAGTGACTGCACAGCGCTTGGCGAGATTGCATAATCTCATCGCTAGCGAATCGACTTGCGTCTTTTTAGGCGTGTAGCACGGCGGTTAGATGCGTATCATCAATCGTCGTGCGAGTGCATAGAATCAGAGTATGTGATGCGTTTTGTACCTTTGGCACATTGTGTGCATCACCACCAGTCATGGCGGTGGTGATGGTTGCTTTGGCATCATCACTGCCTGCGACCAAAAGCTGCCACGGCTGAATGTTAATCGATGATGGTGCAAGGCGAAGCATCTCAAGTAAGGTATGCAGTGTGGCATCATCGATTTTCTTGGTAGCATCGTATGCCTTGCACGTGTAGCGAGTTTGGATGAGCTCAAGTGCGGTTTGTGCCGAGATAGCTGTCGTCATGGTATTCCTTATTTGGTTATTTGGAGTTAGATGGATAAATATGCTCAATCACTGCCGATGCTTTACCATCAGCAAAGCTAATATGCACCGTCTGATTGGGATGAAGTTTGGTGATACTGCCAATCGATGTGTGCGTCTCATCACTGATGATGGCATAGCCTTTTTGTAGTGTGCGTTTGGGATGCTGAATCAGAATCAGGCTTTGTAGATGACGGCAATTTTCTTTGAGCTGATGTAGGCGTGTGCCAAGCGATTGATGTCGCTCAAATGCAGTTTGGCTAAGTGCTTTGGCGGTAGCGAGCTTTTTGGTTGCATTGGATTTGATACTGCTAAAGAGTGTCTCATTGTGCTGTTTTTGTCGCTGTGCTTGATGCTTGATGGCTGATTGGAGCTGTCTGAGCTCATGATGGCTGTCTTTTTTGGCGAGCATCAGCGTGCGTGAGCTATTTAGACGAATACGCTCAAGACTACGTTCACTGTTTTGCTTGGCATGAGCGATGCTAGTTTGGCTGTAGCGATTGATTTTTGTCATCTGCTCTTGGGCTTTTTTGACCATCGCCACCAGATGTGATTCGATACCAAGAATGACTTTGGATGGCGTATCAAAGCTGGTATGCGCCACTTCATCCAAAATCACCGTATCTCGCTCATGACCCACGCCCACCCATACAGGCACAGGACATTCCGCCACGAGTGCGGCAAGCTCATAGTCATTCAGATACGCCAAATCACCCACCGCACCACCACCACGAATGATGACGAGCAAATCAGGCAAGTCATCAAATGATTCGATAAAATGGCTCATCCCTGTCATGATGGCGGCACGAATCTCACTCGGGGCATGATTACCCTGAAAAGTCGCATAATGATAATGAAATTGACAAGCATTTGCCAACACTAAGCGGTCAGCTTCTGTACGAAAATCGCCCAAACCAGCCGCCTGTTCGGGTGCAATCACCACCACTTGACGAATATCAAAAGGCGTCGGCAATTTGCGATTGAGCATCAATAAGCCTTCATCACTTAGGCGTTTTTTCATCGCTTGATACGCCATCGCAATCTCACCAAGCGTATAACTTGGGTCAATATCGCTGATATTCAGGCTAAAGCCGTACTGCGCATGAAAGCTCGCCGAGCATTTAATCAGCACGCTACTGCCAGCGCTTGGCGTTTGCCCTGTGGCGGCCTTGAATTTGGCAAGTACAGTACTTGCACGAAACCGCCACAGCGTCGCACGGCAACTGGCGGTGATGTCGCCTGCATCGTCTTTTTCGGCAAGCTCAAAATAATAATGCCCACCTTTAGTGTTCATCGAGCGAATCTCGGCACGCACCCACACTTCATGGTCAAAGCTGTCATCAATGACCAATTTGACCGCCGTCAAATAGTCCGATAATGACAAATGCGTATCGCTAAGCAGGGCTTTTGGCGCATCATTTGCCATATCTGCTTCAAACTCGGCGGCGATTTGGCGATGCTTGGCTGTGATGTCATCACTACTTGGTAGGCTTGCTCCTAGACGCAGCGCTTGTTCGACAATGGATTTTGGCATGGGCGGATATCAGTTGGCAAATAATAAATGGCATTGTAACAAAGCGTGGGGCGCTGCGCAATTTTTGAAAGGATAATTTTGCTTTTTTACTGCGTAATCCGTGATGGCTTAGGAATTATTTGGTGAAAGCTGATTTAGTCGTTATTAGCCAAATTTGGCTTGTCGTTCAAATTCTACCAAGCTCGTCATTCGCACAATCATCATTAAAACGAGCTAAACAACACCATCAGCACAGGTGAAACGACATTGGTAATAAATCCAAAGCTAATCACCAGCGGCATAATCTTAGTACCGCCTGATTGGATAATGGTCGGTAGGGTAAAATCAAGGCTCGTCACACCCCCAAGACCAATCGCAGATGATGACGAATAACGCATCACCATCGGGATAAAAATCAACGCAATCACTTCTCGCCCAAGGTCATTGAGCAGTGCCACACTGCCCCAAACTGCACCATAAGCATCGGTCATAATCGTCCCAGAGAGCGAATACCAACCAAAGCCCGATGCCAACGCCAAGCCCTTGGTGATGGAGACATCATCAAAAATCAGTGCATAGACGATACCGCTTAAGAGCGTAAATGCCATAAATACAAGGCTGATTTGTAAGCCCCGTTTGTTTAGCATGGCTTCACGCAGGCTAATGCCCGAGCCTTTGAGCGAAATACCCACCAAGAACAGCAGTGCCATCAGTAGCACCGTCGTGGTCTTGTCATGGGGCAATAATTCGGGTGGTAACAACTGCGCCAGCACAAAGCCCACCGCCAAGCAAAATAACTGCACCAAGCTACCACGAATGCTGACCTTTGGCTTTGTGCCGCCTACGCTTTGTTCACGATATTGACACGGCGAAATACGGTCAAAAACCATGAGCGACACCAAGCCAAAGCTGATGGTTAGTGCCATCAAAGTGGATAAATAGACAGCGATTGCGCCGAGTTTTTGGTGCAGATTTTCGACCAGACCAAGCTCAATGCCGATGACGATGAGCAGGATATAGACCAAATAAGACAGTGCGGTTTCGGCTTTTTTTACCCATGCGGTGTTGGTCGGCAGAGCAAAGCCAATAAACATCGGGCTTAGGATGAGTAATAGGGTGATGATGCCTTCCATGTGAATGCCTTAGTTGAGTGATGAATGGTCAAATGGATTGGGTATAACAATAAAGATGGCTATTGTAACATTGTTTCGTCATTTTGCCAAAACGCATCAAAATAAGCAGAATGATTTATAAGATACAAATAGGATAAATAAAAGTAAAACTTGGGATAAAGTGATAATTTGAGAAGATAAAGTCAGTGATGATGAAAAAATTGCAAAAAACAAGCAAAATTAAACAGTTTATCATTGGTGCTTGTCAATTAATTTGTTAAAATACTGGGCATATTTCTGTTATTTATTCATCAATTCAATAAGATGCCACGATTATGAATGCGTCTGACATTACTCAGTTTTTTGAAAAAATCTTAAGGGAATTATACCACAATATCTATTGGCTATTGGGTGGGTCATTGGATGACCAGACGCTGAACTGGTCAAAGCTTGGTTTGTCTTTTTTGGGCACGGGCATCAAGATTGTCATTTTGCTTGTGGTGATTGGCTTTATTTATTGGCTACTTGTCTATCTGGTCAAGTCGGTCCGCAAGATTTTTAATTTGTCGCATCGTTATGCACGCATTGCCCGTGCGACTTTGCGTTATCTGTGGTTTATGACCAGTCTGATTGCGGTGATGTCGCAGATTGGTATTCAGGCGGATTTGGTCAAGGCGACTGCTAAGGCGGCGACTTGGGCAGGCTTTTATTATGTGCTGTGGGCGGTCAGTGGGCAGATGGTCAGTAGCGTGCTCAAGCACTATGATTTGAATGCATCGATTGAACAGCTGCTCAAAAACCTGTTACTTGTGCTGATTTTGGTCTTGGCATTTGCCACCGTGATGGCAAAGTTTGGCTTTGATATTTTCTCCATCGTCGCAGGTCTGGGTATCGCAGGTCTTGCGGTGGGCTGGGCATCCCAAAGCACTTTGGCGAACTTTATCGCAGGTATTGTGATTTTGGTGGAGCAGTCGTTTCAGGTGGGGGACTGGATTCGCTTGGGCGACAAAGAAGGGCGTGTGGTCAAGATTTCACTGCGAGCGACCCAAATCCTTGACCGTGATAATATCATCATTATTATCCCAAACTCAGCGGTCGCATCGTCTGAAGTGGTGAATTTGACATCTAAAAAGATGATTCGCTTTGATGTCAAAACTCGTATCGGGCTACACGCCGATATCACTAAGGCTCGCAGTGCGATTATTAAGACGCTCCAAAAAGACGAAGTCGTGCTCAAGCATCCAGCACCGATTGCCACCGTTGATGGCATTGGCGAGTCTGGGATTAATATCATCGTGCGTTTTTGGGTTGCGCCATTGTCGGTGGCTCGCATTCCTGTGATTAAAGAAAATATCAACGAAAAAATCAAACGAGCGCTGGATGATGCAGGCGTTGAAGTGCCTTATCCGTATATGAAGCTGATTCTTGATGATGGGGCGGATGATGTTAAAAAAGTGATTATTCAGAAGCCATCAGACACTGTCTAAAGATGCTATCTAAGATACTGCCTAAAGTACTACCCAGAGTACTATCCAAAGACATTATCAATCCATGATGTTTAACCGCTTTTGTGTCTATGTGTGACCAAAAGCGGTTTATTTTCTTAACGGATGTGCAGGATTTTGGCGATGATATATGCTATAATAATCAGCTTTTATTCTTGTAATTGATTGGATAGTATGACCACGCACACCCCGACTTATTTTGCTGATTTGGCGAATTTTAATGCTGATGACTTTCATGGTGTCATCACTTGTGCCGATGGCTTGGAGCAGGCACTTGTGATAGAGCTTGAGAGCTTTGGGCTTGCGCCAAAAATCCTGCGTGCAGGGCGTGTGCTGGTGTCGCTGAATTTGGCTAAGCTGTATCATATCTGCCTATTTAGCCGTGTGGCAAGCCGTGTGTTGTTGCCGCTTGGTGAATATCATTTTAAACAAAAAATGGATAATGGCATAGAAGTGCTGAACGAAGATGTGCCAGAAGCCCTGTATCAGTTCACCACTCGTATCGACTGGACTAAGCTGTTCGGGCTTGAGCATCGATTTGCGATTCGCCTAAGTACCGATAAGCGTCTGACGGTCAATCAGCAGTTTGCCACCTTGCGTATCAAAGATGCGATTGCTGATACCTTTAACCGTGCTTTTGGCGCACGCCCAGATGTCGATGCCAAGTCGCCTGACTTTCAGATTTTTGCAGCGGCGAATAATAAATTTGCCGAGCTATTTCTTGATTTATCAGGCACTAGCCTGCATCGCCGTGGCTATCGTGTCGCCAATACCGCCGCACCCCTAAAAGAAAACTTGGCATCGGCGTTGCTGTATGAATGTGGTTGGCACAAGGGTGAGTTTGATGCCATCATCGACCCGATGTGTGGCTCGGGCACATTCATCACCGAAGCACTGCTCATGCGTGCCAATTATCCGGTGGGATTGGATAAGGTCAGTGATGAATTTGGCTTTTATTGTTGGCAACATCATGATGAAGACTTGTGGGATGAGGTGGTCGCCAATGCCCAAAATCAATTTCATAATAATTTAGATAAATTACAAAATAGTCACTTAACTGTCATCGCCTTTGACGCTGATGCTCATGCGGTGCAGGCGTGCCACAAGAATCTGATGGCGTCAGGTCTATCGCCAATTTTACACAAAGTACAGCTAGAGCAGCGTAGTGTTGCACAGCTATCGGGTGCACTGGAGAAAATCACTACCACAAACCTGCTTGTCATCACCAACCCACCGTATGGCGAGCGACTTGGTGACAGTGATTTTATCAAACCGTTGTATCACGGTGTGGGCTTGCAGGTGAGTGCAGGACTGCGTACAGCAGGTGTGAGTGATGCATATATGGCGGTGCTTGCCAGCCACATCGAACACGCCGATACACTACCAATCATCGAGCCGAATACTTTACGCTGTCATAACGGTGCACTGACGGTGTATTTTCGTCATGGCAAGCTAAACCTATCGCCACTGCCAAGCCTAATCCGTGATTATGAGCGTCGTGATGTGCAGATTGATGATGCCCAAGAATTTATCAATCGCCTACAGAAAAATTTAGCTAATCTAAAAAAACAAGCAGTCAGACAAGGCGTGACCAATCTGCGTGTCTATGATGCAGATTTGCCAAATTTCAATGTCGCCATCGATGTCTATGGTGACAAAATCCATGTCCAAGAGTACGCACCGCCCAAGCAAATCCCTGCTGATGTCGCCAAAGCTCGCTTTAATCTGGTGCTACATTCGGTGCGTGAAGTGTTTGGCGTGGCTCGTGAGTCCATCTTTATCAAGACTCGTGCCCGTCAATCGGGTAATGAACAATACACCAAAAACGAAACCACCAAGCGCAAAAAAATGTGGGTGGCAAGCGAAGACGGGGCGTATTTTTATGTCAATTTCACCGAGTATCTCGACACGGGGCTGTTCATCGACCATCGCAATATGCGTGGACTGGTCAAATCGGCAAGTCGTGGCAAGCGAGTGCTGAACCTGTTTTCATACACCTGCTCGGCGAGTGTGCACGCAGCACTTGGCGGTGCTAAGTGCGTGACCAGCGTGGATTTATCGGGGAATTATTTGGATTGGGGTAAACAAAACTTTGCCCTAAATGGCTTGGTGCTCGATGCATTCCATGAAGATGAACTAAAATATCAGTTCATATCTGAAGATACGTTTGAATGGATTAAAAATAACACTGAGCAATATGATGTGATTTTTATTGACCCGCCGACCTTTTCAAATTCCAAAAAATTCAAAGGCACTTTTGATGTTCAGCGTGACCATGTGGCGCTGATTAATCGTGCAATGAACCGCTTATCGGCAGGGGGTGTGCTGTATTTTAGTAATAACTACACTCGCTTTGAGCTAGATGAGAGCTTGATGGCTCGCTATAATGTCAAAAATATCACGCATGAGACCATTGGTTTTGATTTTGATATCAAAAAACCAATTCATCAAAGCTTTGAAATCCGCCACAAAAACGCCATCAAGACGGCACAAATCGAAGTCCATGATGACAATGATATGCCAAATGACCGAAATCAAGCGTATCAAAGAGTAGATAAAGCGGATAAAAAGCCATTTGCGAAATCTTTAGATAAGTCATCAGGCAGAACATCGGATAAGCCGTCTGATAAAGCCTTTAAATCTTTTGATAAGCCTGTCAAAGGCGACTGCAAAACCTTTGAGCGTGGCGATAAAAAGCATTTGGGCAAAAAAGACTTTGATAAGTCTAATTTTGCTAAGCCCAATAAAGCAGCGCAAGGCAAACCTTTTGGTAAATCACAAAGCAAGCAATTTGGTAGCCAAACAGATAAAACCCAAGCGATAGATAAGCCAAGCATCAAGCGTGTGTATGTCAATCCAAAGCTTGCTGATGGCGAAAGACTTGCCCAAAGCTTGACGCAAAAACTCAATGACAAGCTAAGTGATGATGTACAAGCGACATCACGCTATCGCATTAAGCGTAAAGATTGATAAATTTAAGCGAAATTAAGCATTGAAAAATAGGTAAAACATGACAAGTCAGACAAACGAAATTGACCGCCAAGAACAACAAGAGCTGAGCGATGTGCTCACAGGTGTAGATAATTCTATCCAAGTCGATGATGAAGAAAATCTTGATGATGAGCGTCATGAATTTGATGATGGTATCAAATCAAGCCGCTTTAAAAAGCTACAAAAAAAGCTACGCAAAGAAGTGTCGTGGGCGATTCGCGACTTTAAGATGATTGAAGATGGCGATGTGGTGATGGTGTGTATCTCAGGCGGTAAAGATAGCTTTACCTTGCTGGATATTTTATTATTCCTAAAGCGTATCGCACCGATTCACTTCGATGTCGTGGCGGTCAATCTTGACCAAAAACAACCGGGCTTCCCCGAAGATGTCCTGCCAAAATACCTATCTGAGCAAGGCATCCCGTACTATATCCTAGAAAAAGATACATATAGCATCGTCAAGCAAGTCGTCCCAGAAGGCAAGACCTACTGCTCAGCGTGTTCTCGTCTGCGTCGTGGTTCATTGTATGGATTTGCTAAACAAATTGGTGCAACCAAAGTAGCTTTGGGTCATCATCGTGATGATATTTTGGCAACTTTTTTCCTAAATCTATTCCACGGTGGCAGCCTAAAAGCCATGCCGCCCAAACTATTAAGCGATGATAAACAAAATGTGCTGATTCGTCCGCTTGCTTATGTCGCCGAAAAAGACATCATCAAATACGCCAATTACAAAAAATTCCCCATTATTCCATGCAATCTGTGTGGCAGCCAAGAAAATCTGCAACGAGCGATGATTAATGAAATGCTGCGAGAATGGGACCATGCACATCCAAAACGCCTAGCCAGTATGTTTAAGGCACTACAAAATGTCGCCCCAAGTCAGCTTGCCGACCGCAATTTGTTTGACTTTGAAAATCTAAGCCTTGAGCGTAATGATGATGAAAGGCTGTTTGAAGGGGATAATATTCAGGTGGGCGTGACCGAAGAGCTGGATAAAATGGGCTTGCCGATTAATCCTTTGGTGCAGACTTTTAACCCTAAATTTGCCAAAGAAGATGATAAAAAAGACAACAAAATCCCTGTGATTAACCCGTTGTTGTGATTTGGTAATTTTACAATTTTACTAAGTTATCTTACTAAGTTATTTCACTAAGCTATCAGGCGGTATTGATTGAAAAAGCTAGGCAATCACCTAGCTTTTTTCATTGTGTAGCTTTTGACGAATGACATCAATTAGCATATCAGTATCATCAAGTAGGTCATTATCAATCTTGGTATAGCGCATGGTGATAGTCCTGCCTTGACGCTGATAAGTAAAGGGTATGTCGCCATCTGTCAGATGATGCGTTTTGACAAAAATATCGCCGTCTGCACTAATGATGGCGAACATCTGACCATTGACAAACAGGCAAGTCTCGCCAAACATTCGTCGTGTGCTAAGCTTACCCAACGGGCTCAGCACATCGATGAGATATTCAGCAAGCTCATTCATGTGTTGAGAAATATTTCACAAACCAATTGAGCGCCATCTCATAACCTATATCCCCCAGACCGCAAATCACCCCGACCGCCTTGTCCGAAAAATACGAATGTGCACGGAATGGCTCACGGGCATGGACATTGGACAGATGCACTTCGATAAAGGGTTTATTAAGTGCTGACAGCGCATCACGGATGGCGACGGATGTATGGGTAAAGGCAGCAGGATTGATGATGACGCCATCGACGGGTGTATCGCTTAATAATCCAATGTCACTGACAAAATCCACGATAGCACCTTCGTGATTGGATTGAAAACAAATCAGCTCAATGCCTGCTCGACTTGCTAGATTACTTAGATGTACTTCAATATCTTGTAGCGTGGTTGCGCCATAAATGTGCGGTTCACGCTTGCCAAGTAGGTGTAAGTTTGGGCCGTTGATGAGTGCGATTTTTTTGGTGCTCATGATGAATTCCTTAGTGGGTTTGGGTTATTTTAGTGGATTTTTGCCAAGTTTTCATTAATAATTTTTATGAGTACTAAAAGTTTGCAAAAAATGCATTATTCATCAACTAAATGGTGATTATTTTTATCCGTAAAAACTTGTATTAGTTTTGTAAACAAGGTATGATAGCACCAATGGTTTTTGCCGTTAAGTTGTAACAGTGGCACCTTGTACGCTAGGAATCCCAAGCAAACACTAAGGATTGTGAACCTTTAGTAAGTTGCCATCGCTTTAAAATTGTACATCGTTCACAGAAAAATCGGTGTATGCTCATAAGGAAATTATCATGTCGAAAGAACAAGGTACCGTCAAATGGTTCAATGATGCCAAGGGTTTTGGCTTTATTCAACGTGCCACAGGTGAAGATGTGTTTGTGCATTTTCGTGCCATTCAAAGTGAAGGCTATCGCTCACTCAAAGAAGGTCAGCCAGTGGAATTTGTGGTGACTGAAGGCGAAAAAGGACTACAAGCCGAAGAAGTGGTGAAACTATAATCATCAAAAAACAAAAAACTCGTCATGATTGGCGAGTTTTTGTTTTGTGGCAATGATTCAAAAATGAGCGAGAAATTGGATACAAAACTAGGCTATGAAAATATCTGACAATATGCGATAATGATAATTACTGCTGTCAATTTGATAGCGCAACTTAGTATTTGGATTGATTTATAATGAAAACAACACTAAAAACACTATTGACTGTAGCGACTCTAGCTGTCACAACGATGGCAAATGCTGCCGATACTAAAACTACCACCAAAGCCGCAGAAAAAGCACCATTTACTAAAGAAGAAATGGCGATGCTACAATTTTGTGATTCGTCGTCTTTTGGTCTTGTAGTGCTGGCTGATATGCGTCAGCGTGGCATGAGCAAGACGGACGCGACCAAAGAGCTTGAGACCATCATCAAGGCGATGAATGATAGCTCTGAAGATAAAGAAGCGACCAAACAACTTGGCGAGTTTTGGCGGATGAATATCGATGGTATGTGGGAAACTAAGGTGTATGACACCCAAGAAGATAAAGCGGGCTTTGTGCAAGCGGTGTATCAACAAAGCATGAGCACCTGTATTGCCGACATCAGCACACCGCCAAAAGGATAAACGCCAAAGTGCATGGTAATGATCATGCACTTTTTATTCATTTGATTAACTGTGATTTAATAATTTATGTCAGATTTAGCTGTCGAAACGACAACTCAAGCCACCATTGAGTCAACTGCAGTGCAAGCTGTGCAGTCACCCACTGAGCCAATGGCTGAGTTTAGCCGATTTACAGATTTGCCATTAAGCGATGTGACGCTAAAGGCAGTCAAGGCGCTGAATTTTGCCAAATTGACCCCGATTCAGGCGCAGATTTTGCCACATACGCTGGCAAATCAAGACGCCATCGGTCAGGCGCAGACAGGCACGGGCAAGACGGCGACTTTTTTGATTACCATCATTGAAGCACTACTAAAAAAACCATTTGCCAAAGATGAAAAACGCTATTTGGGTGAGCCACGCGCTTTGGTGCTTGCACCGACTCGAGAGCTGGCACAGCAGATTTTGGCGGATTGTCGTGAGCTGACTCGCTTTAGTGAGCTGTATAATCTGTGCATTACAGGTGGGGCGGATTTTGATAAGCAAGCAGAACAAATCAATAAACGACCACTTGATATTCTGATCGGCACACCGGGTCGTATCATTGACTGGGTGAATAAGGGCGTGCTGTTCTTGGATCGTGTCGAAGTCTTTGTGCTAGATGAAGCCGATCGTATGTTGGATATGGGCTTTATTCCTGATATTAAGCGTATCGTGCGTCATATGCCTGCCAACACTGACCGCCAAAGCTTGCTGTTTTCGGCGACATTCAACCAAGATGTGATGAATTTGGCGTATCGCTGGTTGTATCATCCTGCCTTTGTGGAGATTGCGCCTGAGTCCAAGACCAATACCGCCATTGAGCAGAAATTTTATCTCTTGACCGAGCGTGAAAAGATGACGGCACTGCGTCAGATTCTATCGGATCAGTCGGTCAAAAAAGCCATCGTCTTTGCCAATCGCAAGGATCAAGTCAAGCGACTGTATGACAATCTACGCCGTCATCATGATGTGACCATGCTATCAGGCGATGTCGCACAGCAAAAACGAGAACGCTATCTACAACGCTTTAAAGATGGCGAAGTTAATATTTTGGTGGCGACCGATGTGGCAGGGCGTGGTATTCATGTCGATGATGTCACTCATGTCATCAATTTTACCTTGCCTGATATGCCAGATGACTATGTGCATCGCATCGGGCGTACGGGTCGAGCGGGACATACGGGGGTGTCGATCAGCTTTGTCAGCGAAAATGATGCCTTTAACCTGCCTGCTCTGGAGTCGCATATTGACCAAAAATTCAAACTAAGCCAGTTTGATTTTGATGAAACGGGTGGTGAGTCAGACCGTAGCATGGCGGATTTGGGCGACGCATGATCCCTGAGTTGACCTTGATGCCATCACGCATTCCATTGTCGTTGTACATTCATGTGCCGTGGTGCGTCAAAAAATGTCCGTATTGCGATTTTAACTCGCATGCACTGCCAAGTGATACGCCGTTTGCTGATTATGTTGATGCGCTACTCGCTGATGCGTCATCGCAGGTGCGATTTTTGGCAAATCGTGAGATTGGCACGGTATTTATCGGTGGTGGCACGCCATCGCTATTACCAATCACCGAGATGGCGCGGCTCTTTGATGGGCTTAGACAGATTTTACCGTTTGCCAGTGACTGTGAAATCACGCTAGAAGCCAACCCCGGCACGCTTGAGCACGCACCATTTGAAGATTATCTTGCCATCGGCATTAATCGCCTATCCATCGGCGTGCAAAGCTTTGATGGCACAGCTTTATCAGTGCTTGGGCGTATCCATAATCCCAAGCAGGCCATCAGCGCCATCATCAAGGCAAGACAAGCGGGCTTTGATAGGGTCAATGCCGATTTGATGTATGGACTCCCCAATCAAACGCCAAGCCTTGCCGTGCATGACATCACCACAGCCATCAATGCAGGTGCGACGCATATTTCATGGTATCAGCTGACCATTGAGCCCAATACTGCTTTTCATCGCACGCCACCTGATTTGCCCGATGAAGAGATGATGGAAGCCATCGAGACGGCAGGGCGTGATGTATTGACACAGCACGGATTTGATAATTATGAAGTCAGTGCATGGGCGGGGTGTACGGATACGGCTTGTCGGCACAATATGAACTATTGGCAATTTGGTGATTATCTTGCCATCGGTGCAGGTGCGCATGGCAAAGTGACAGTTGCTGACCAAGCAGAGTTGGCAGATGGTATTTATCGCTTTCAAAAATCTCGCCTACCAAAAGATTATCTAAACTATGATGGCGCGCCAAAGATGGTGAACTTTGAAGCCATCGCCCAAGAAAATCTGCCCTTTGAATTTATGATGAATGCCCTACGTCTAAGACAAGGCACGACGACGCAGGTGTTTGAAGAGCGTACAGGGCTATTTGTCAGTACCATTGATAATGAGATGATGCCACTACAGCATCAAGGCTTGATGGTGTTTGACCCACTTGTGATTGCACCGACGGCATTGGGCTTTCGTTATGTCAATCATCTTGTGAGTCAGTTTTTATAAGTGGTTTTGCGTGATTTGGGATTATCTTAAGATATCCACATCAAAAAACTCGCCTAAGATTTGGCGAGTTTTGAAAGGGTAAACTGATTGAATTACAGTTTATTTTCAACTTTTTCTGCGGTATTTGAAACGGCTTCACCAGTTTTTGAAACATCTTTACCAAAGCCCTTAACGGTATTACAGCCAGTGAGCACAACTAGAGCAGCTAGTGAGGTGATGAGTAATTTTTTCATGTGAATTTCCTTATCAAAGTCAGTGAATTTAAATTGTCAAATACCTGTCGATATCTGCAGTTTTATCTTAGCTAAGTTTTGGGTTTTTGGCTAGTGTTTCATCTGGAAATTTTACATTATTTTTCATATAGCAATAAACAAGAAATATTTAGTTGATTATAATAGTCCAATCTTTATCAAGTAGTTAATCGCATGTCATACGATCACGCACTTATCCATATCGTTCTATTTTCTCCAAAAATCCCCAATAACACAGGCAACATCATTCGCCTGTGTGCCAATACGGGTGCACAGTTGCATCTTATCAAGCCATTGGGCTTTGAGCTCGATGATACCAAGCTTAAGCGTGCGGGACTGGATTATCATGAATACGCCAATCTGCAGGTGCATGAAGATTGGGCGAGTGCCAAAGCGGTATTGCAGGCAGCAGGCGTCAGCCGATTTGTGGCGATGACGACCAAGTTTAGCCGCCCGTTTTATGACTATGATTTTGGGCTAGATGGTCAAAGTGATGCCTGTGGTGTGGCGGTGGTGTTCGGTTCCGAAACCGATGGTCTGCCTGATGATGTGCGTGCCGATATCGGTGCGGATAATTGGCTAAGACTGCCGATGTTACCACAATCTCGCAGCCTGAACCTTGCCAATAGTGTCTCGATTTGTCTGTATGAAGTGTGGCGTCAGCTGGGCTTTGTTGGTGATGTTGGGCAAAGTGTCGGCTATCATAAGCCAACTTCTAGATAGTCAAGATAGATAAGTAATTGATTTAAAGGAAAAATACCATGCCACAAGTCATCATCGAGCTTGCACCAAGTGTCAAAGCGAGCGAACAAGCTGCGCTAACCGCTGTCAATCAAGTGCTGAGCGATAGTGGCGTTTTTCGTCTGTCTGATATCAAATCTCGCCTGTATCGTCCCGAGTTTTACCTAGTGGGTGATGGCACAATGTCGCAAGGCTTTGTGTATGTCAAAGTTGCTATCATGGCAGGGCGTAGCGATAAGATTAAGGCAGGGCTTGCCGAGCGTGTAATGACAGCGATCAAAAACTTGCTATCAGCGGATAATCCAGATATCCAATACGGCGTGGAAGTCGTGGATTTGGCAGGGTATTTAAAAGGCTAAGTACCAACTTTATCTTGTTTAACAAGGTTTTTTTGACATAGCCATTTGTTTGATATAACTTCACACTGATTCAATAACATCATCACAAACAATTAGGCGGTTTTGGCAAGCCTGCAATGCGATTGACATGGCGAGCAACTAAGCCTGTGTTAAACAGTGCTTGTAGTTTTTGATTGCTAATATCAAGTGCCGGCAAGGTAGTCATCAAATGCTTAATCAGTGGGCGTGTGGCAGGGCTGTGATGATAAGTCTCAAAAAACGCACGCACTTGGGCTAGGATTTGGTAATGCTCATCGGTCAGTGTCACATCAAGCGTATCAGCCAGCGTCTGCGCAACCGCAGGCGTCCAATCCAAATGATTGACCAAATGCCCATCGTCATCAAGTAATAATATCTGTTCTGTCATTTTATTATCTATTTATTATTTATCTTAAAAAGTCAGCACGGTGTCATAGTCATCAAGCACAGGTGCGCCTGTCGTCAAGACCGCTTGAATGGCGGGATTTAGTTTGCCAAAGTCATCACCAAATTCATGATAAGCCAATGGCAAATCATACAGCTCAAGCGACTGCACCATGCCATAGATGCGAGTAGATGTATCCATCAGTACTGTTAAGCTATGCTTACCAAAAGATAGCTGAACCGCATGGTCAAAAGTCGCCAAAGTGAATGCTAGGGCAATGGCTTCATAGCTGATTAGCTCGCTATCGGTGTTAATTGTTATCAAAAATTTCATTATTAATCCTTAATACTGCACCACTTGCACGCCATCATCAATGAGTAGTGCTAATTCGGATAAGCTAACCAATCGAAAGGGTGTTTGTAGATTATCGCTATCTAGCCCGTGTCGTTTGGCATTGTCGCTGTCGGTAATGCCCCGAGCGAGTGCCGTGCTGACACAGACGGGCAAATCAAGCTGATACTGCTCGGATAATGCTGTCCAGCCATCACGAATGTTTGGCACATCGGCGGTTTGCCACATCAAGCGATTGGCGGTGGCTGCTCCATCACCATAAAAAAACACCGACACTGATTCACCCTTTGCCAAGCGAGTACTGACATCGGCTAGGGCAAGCTTCGCTTTATGCGTGTGCGGTGATGTGGTGATAAGTATTAGGATTTTTGATATAGGCATAAGAAAATATGATATAATAGAATAATATAATGGTTCTGTTATAAATGACTTTGTCATAAATAATCAAAGCATTGGCTTATTATAACGCAATTTTTGGTGTAAAATAAGTCAAATTTGGATTTGTGCTACAAGGGTGTAGCTAAAGAGATGGTGTTCATGAGCTCATTTGATTTTATCCCCAACCAAGAACAGCTGGATATTTTGGCGCTGGCTAGCCCCTTTGCACTGCAAATTTATCAAAAGCACACCGAGCGTGCACAGGCGTTTTTGGGTGAATTTGGCTTTGGCACACCGATGGCTCGAGCGGATTTTGATGCTTTGGTGCGCCGCTTTGTGGGGCTTGGCACGACCAATTATTTAGACAGCATTAACGAAGACATGGTGATGAAAGGACTTCGTGAACTGCGTAAATTTTTGATGCTTAAATGGATTTGGCAAGATGCTTTGGCGGTGATTACCCTTGAAGGTTTGACCCGTGAGCTGTCGGATTTTGCCGATAGCTGTATCGAATTTTCAAAAGATTTTGTTTATCACAAATTAACCAATCGCTATGGCGACCCCATCATTCGCCGTAAAACCAAGCAACTCAAAGACGAGCTTGCCATCATTGCGATGGGTAAGCTTGGCGCGCGCGAGCTCAATTTATCAAGCGATATTGATTTGATTTTTGTGCATATTGACAATGGCGATACCGATGGCAAAAAGTGCATCGATAGCCACAAATTCATGCGTGATTTGGGTCGCGGGGTGATTAAGCTACTTGACGAGAACACCGAGCATGGCTTTGTGTTCCGTGTCGATATGCGTCTGCGTCCGTGGGGCGATGGCTCGCCACTGGTGCTGCATTTACAGGCGCTTGAGAAATATTTTAATCAGCATGGGCGTACATGGGAGCGATTTGCTTGGCTAAAAGCCCGTGTGGTGAACCACATCAGTGATGAATTTGCGACGCAATTACGCCAAATCATTAAAAACTTCGTTCATCGTTATTACATCGATTACAGTGCCTTTAGTGCACTGCGTGAGATGAAAGCGATGATTATCAATCAGCAGACACAGCGTCAAGACCTTGATAATGTTAAGCTTGGCGTGGGCGGTATTCGTGATATTGAGTTTATCGTGCAGGCGTTTGCGCTGATTTATGGCGGGCATCATGTGCGCATCGCTGAGCATCCTGCCTGTCTTGAATGTATGCAGGTGCTGACTGAGCTTGGCTATATCGATGCCGAAGAAAGTAAGCAATTGTCATCGGCATATCGGTTCTTGCGTCGCCTTGAGCACGCCATCCAAGCACGCCACGACCATCAGTCACAGCGACTGCCAAGCGATAGCGATGAACTGCTTGCCATCGCCAAGACGCTCGGTTTCGAGTCTGTAACATCGTTTCGCTCGGTGCTCGATGCACATCGCCAAAATGTCAGCCGTCCGTTTGGGCGGATGGTGACCGACCGTCAATCACCCAAGCAAGAAAGCCTAAACGCCAAGCAAATCGGCGACTCACTACATGAGACTTTGGGCGATGAAGCGATGGCGCAGCTGGATGAATTTATGAATTCACGACTGGTCGGCTCGCTCGATGATGTCTCAAAAGAGCGACTGTCGCAGGCGTATCCGATTATTTTGCACGCATTATTGACCCATGCGCAGATGGATGGTGTGCAGTCGGCGATGACGGCGCTACCACGATTGATTGCACTGCTTGAAGCAATTTGCCGTCGCTCGATTTATCTGGTGATGCTGACCGAAAACCCTGATGCCACCGTGCGACTCATTCCGATGCTGACAGCAAGCCCGTGGATTGCCAAAGAATTAGCACATTATCCAGTTTTGCTTGATACTTTCTTACAAAAACGCTATCTACATCTGCCTGATAAGAGCGAGCTGACCGATATTTTACGCCAAAGCTTACTGCGGGTTGAGCCATTTGATGATGAAGGTTATCTGTCTGCCATTCGCCTATTTAAAAAGACCCAAGTGCTGGCGGTGGCGACTGCGGATGTGCTTGGACTTCGCCATATTATGAAGGTGTCGGATAGCCTAACCTTTATCGCTGAAGTGGTGCTAGAATCAGCGCTGTATCGTGCTTTTGATGAGCTGACAGCCAAGCATGGCTTTCCGCTACTCCAAAATGGCGAGCGAGCGGGTGCGGATGATTGTGGCTTTGCCATCGTTGGCTATGGCAAGCTTGGCGGGCTTGAGATGAGTTATGCGTCGGATTTAGATTTGGTATTTTTGCATCGCATTGACGAAAAAGGCGAAACCGATGGCGAAAAACCTATCAGCGGTATGAAATTTGCCGCACGACTTATCCAAAAGCTGATGACTTATCTAGCCACCCAAACCCGTGATGGCCGTGCTTATGAGATTGATACTCGCCTGCGTCCATCGGGCAATGCGGGCGTGGCGGTGATTTCAACCCATGCCTTTGAGATGTATCAAGACGAAAAAGCATGGGCGTGGGAGCATCAGGCGCTGGTGCGTGCTCGTGGCTTGATTGGTGATGAAAAGGTGCTGACAGAATTTGACCGCATCCGCAAAAAAGTACTGACTGCCAAGCGTGATACGGCGCAGGTGCGTAGTGATGTGATTGAGATGCGCCAAAAAATGCAGACGCATTTGGGTACAAAGCCTGCCACTCGCCACGGCACGGATGGCGAGCAATTTCATATCAAACAAGACTTTGGCGGACTGGTGGACATCGAATTTTTGGCGCAGTTTATGGTGCTAAGCTTGTCGCATGACTATCCGACGCTTGCAATTTGGCCGGATAATGTGCGGATTTTTGAAGAAGTGGGCAAGGCGCAGATTTGGGATGTTTATCGCTGTGAGCGACTGACCCAAGCTTATCTGGACTTACGCAAAAAAACCCACGAACTTGCCCTATCTGAACAAAAAACCATCGTCGATGATGAAGAATGGCACGAATTGCGCCGCTTTGTCCGTGATGTGTGGCAAGATGTCTTGGGTGATGATGATACAGCGCCGAGCGATGACGGATTGAATGGTCAATGAGTGCAATCGGAATGATGGCGGTGGATTGGTAAGAAAATCCAATCATCCAATCATAAAAATTGCAAGAATTTGATACCAAAAAAGCGTTACAAACGCCATTAACAATGCTATAATCCAAACCATTTAGATGATGTTGTCATTTTGTCATAAATTTTAGGAATTGATTATTTATGATAAAATGGTGATACTGTATGAATTTTATCTTAAAATAAGGAAACTGCTATGAGTATGGCTACCCAACAAGGTAAACTATGGCTTGACGGTGCTTTGGTTGAGCAACCTGAAGCAAAAGTTCATGTACTAACCCACAGCTTGCACTATGGCTTGGCGGTATTTGAAGGCGTGCGTGCTTATCAGACGCCTGATGGTCGCACAGCGATTTTCCGCCTACAAGAGCACACCGAGCGTCTATTAAATTCAGCAAAAATCTTTCAGCTGAACTGCACTTATAGCTTTGATGAGCTATGCCAAGCCCAAAAAGATGTCGTGCGTGAAAACGGCTTGGCATCAGCCTATATCCGTCCGCTGATTTGGGTGGGTTCTGAAAAGCTGGGCATCGCTGCCAAAGACAACACCATCCACGCAGCGGTCGCAGCATGGCATTGGGGTGCATATCTTGGCGAAGATGGCATCAAAAATGGTATCCGTGTCAAGACATCAAGCTACACGCACCATCATCCAAATGTCACGATGTGTAAGGCAAAAGCCGCGAGCAACTATCCTGTGTCTATCCTAGCCAACCAAGAAGTAACCCGCAATGGCTATGACGAAGCCATCTTGATGGACCCGCAAGGCTATGTCTGCCAAGGCTCTGGCGAAAACCTATTCTTGGTAAAAAATGGCGAGCTACACACGCCTGATTTGGCAGGTGGTGCGCTAGACGGCATCACTCGTCGCACCATCATCCAGTTTGCAAATGACTTGGGCATCAAGGTCGTGGAGCGCCGTATTACTCGTGATGAGTTCTATTTGGCGGACGAAATCTTTATGACAGGTACAGCGGCAGAAGTCACGCCAATCCGTGAATATGATGACCGTGTCATCGGTAATGGCGGTCGTGGCCCAATCACCGAAAAACTGCAAACGCTGTATTTTGATGTGGTGCAAGGTCGCAATGAGCAATACAAGCACTGGCTGACTTTTGTTGATGAATAATTGATAGTCGCCTGTGGCTAATTGACGCCTAAATCCCTGTGGATTTGGGCGTTTTTTATGGCAAATTTTGTTATAATCAAACAAAAAAAGGAGCGTGTTATGAGCGAAACCAAACCATTTAATGAAGTCCTATTGCCTAAGCCTGACTATCCTGAATCATGGGAATGCTGTGGTAGTGAGTGTGGTGATTTTTGTGTTTATGAAATCTATAACCGAGAAAAGCAAGCGTATGATGAACAGCAGAAACGGCTGGAGAAGTATAAAGCTTTGCATGGGTTGTAAATTAAGAAAGGGCAGTGGGCTGATTTGAGCATCAGGCTGGTGAGTTGATCTTGGGCGAGCAAAGGATGACTATTCATGGATAAAGTACAGATGGCGCATATTCGACAAGATATGCAAGGGAATTGGTGCATTCATGCATTGCAAGATCATTTGGCAAAAGTGGCGCAAATGGCAGTCAGATTTGCAGATGGTCGGGGTGAGCTGTTTGCTCATTATGCAGGGCTTTGGCATGATTTGGGCAAGTTTCAGCAAGCTTTTCAAGACTATATCAAGCAAGTCACGGGATTTGACAAAGAAAATGCACATCTTGAAGATGTGGAAAGTAGCAAACCTACCAAACGCCCCCATTCTACCGCAGGGGCAAAGTACGCCACCACCCATCTTGACCCGTTATTGGGGCATTTATTGGCGTATTTGATTGCAGGCCATCATGCAGGGCTTGCAGATTGGCATGACAAGGGTAGTCTAAAGGATAGATTGCAACAGGCGGATGATGAGCTCTCTGCTGCTCTTGCTGGCGTAGCACAATCGCAAGGGGCAAGCGAGTTTTTGCAATTTGATGAAGGTGAACTGGTTGCTCAGCTTGAGCAGATTGTCGCTCATAGTGATGATGTATTGGGCGAACTGCATATTTGGATGCGTTTTTGGTTTTCGTGCCTAGTGGATGCTGATTTTTTGGATACCGAAAGCTTTATGCATGGCTTTGATAATGCTGATGATGCCAAAAAAGCCGGTGTTCGACCAAGTTTTGAGACGCTAAATGAGCTGCATCATCGCTACGAGAATTTTATGGCAGCCCTTGCCAACAATGCTAAGCCATCGGCATTAAACCAAGAGCGTCAAGCCATCTTGGAGCAATGCTTTGATGCGGCTACTTTGGAGAAGTCGCTGTTTAGCCTAACTGTACCGACAGGGGGTGGCAAGACTTTGGCAAGTCTAGGTTTTGCACTCAAACACGCTCTGAAATTTAATAAAAAACGCATTATTTATGCCATTCCTTTTACCAGTATCATTGAGCAAAATGCTAGCGTATTTCGTCAAGTCTTGGGTGATGAAGCGGTGCTTGAGCATCATAGCAATCTTGAAGTGGCACAAGGGCAAGAAACCGCCAAAAACCGATTGGCTAGCGAAAATTGGGATGCGTCTTTGATAGTTACGACCAATGTGCAGTTTTTTGAAAGTCTGTTTGCTACACGCACCAGTCGCTGTCGCAAAATTCATAATATTGCTGATAGTGTGGTGATTTTGGATGAGTCTCAGCAAATTCCTAGAGAGTTTCAAAAGCCAATCACAGATATGATGCGTGTTTTGGCAAGGGATTTTGGGGTGACATTTGTGCTGTGTACCGCCACCCAACCAGAGCTTGGCAAGGAAGTGGATGCCTTTGGGCGAATGGATATGCAGGGACTAGATGGTGTGCATGAAATCATCCTTGATAAGACAGCCTTGGCAAAAAAGCTACAACGTGTACAAATTCATCTGCCTAAGATAGACACGCCCAAGCAGACTTGGCAACAGGTCGCTCATGATATTGCCAATCATGACTGCGTACTGGCGGTGGTCAATACTCGCCGACACGCTCGTCTGTTATTTGAAGCTTTGCCCGATGATGGTATTAAGCTACATTTATCCGCCAATATGTGTGCCACCCATCGCACCCAAGTGGTTGCCCTGATACGCTATTATTTGCAAGTTTATCATCAAGGCAAGCTAACCAGGCCTTTGTGGGTGGTAAGTACTCAGCTGATTGAAGCAGGTGTGGATGTGGATTTTCCTGTGGTGTATCGAGCGATGGCAGGCTTGGATAGTATCATTCAGACGGCAGGTCGGTGCAATCGAGAAGGTAAATTGCCTAAGCTTGGTGATGTGGTGGTATTTCGGGCAGAGCAGGGTGCTCCCACAGGCAGTCTAAAACAAGGACAGGATATTACCGAAGAGATGCTTGCGGCAGGACTATTAGCAGACCCCTTGTCGCCACAGACATTTAGTGAGTATTTTCGCCGTTTTCGTGCCAAAGGCTTGGTGGATAAATACAAAATTACCGATGATTTGACAGCGCAAGTCTCAGAACAAAATCCTTTGGCAATCAAATTTCGCACCGCTTCAGAGAAGTTTCGTTTGATTGACAATCAAGGTGTGGCATTGGTTGTGCCGTTTGTGCCATTGGCTTGGCAGGATGGCACTCCAAAAATTGTAGAAGCCACGCAGTTGTCAGAATTTTTTGAGCGATATTTGGTAAATCAACCCATACAAACATGGCAATCAGTGCTTGATGGGTTGCGATACCAGCCCCAAGATGGTCAAAATGTGGATTGTGCTACTTATGCTCAAGATGGCTTTGAGTTTCAAAGTGGCGGTGTGCAGAGCTTGGCATTGCCTGAGCCGTTTGAGACTTGGTTTGGTTATTTACAAAGCGACCCACTTAAGCACAAATGGGTTTATCGCAAATTACAACGCTACACCATTACTGTGTATGAGCATGAATTGGCAAAATTGCCCAAAGGGGCGGTTTTTGAGCGAGCGGGCTTATTAGTGCTAGATACGGGATATTATGATGATAAGTTTGGCTTGATGACAGATGATAGTGTCCTATCCCCAAGTGAGTGTGTCTTATGATAAACGCCCCTAGATAGGGGCGTTTTGCCTTAATAATTTAAGACATGGTATCATAGTTTCAACACACAACCACGCAGGGCGGTTGATTGGATAATTATCCAGGCGGTATTATAACAAATTTGCCAGCAAAACTCTTGACTGGACAATCAAAATTATTTATTATGGTTTCATAGAATAGACAAAAGGAGAATACATGAGTTTTATCCTAGAAATCAGTGGTGATTTTGCGTGTTTTACACGACCTGAGCTCAAGGTGGAGCGGGTGAGTTATCCTGTCATTACCCCATCGGCAGCACGCAATATCTTGATGGCGATTCTGTGGAAGCCTGCCATTCGTTGGCGAGTGCTGAAGATTGAAATTCTAAAACCAATTCAATGGGTAAACATACGCCGCAACGAGTTAGGCACTAAGATGAGTGAGCGTAGTCAAGGGGTGTATATTGAAGACAATCGCCAACAGCGGGCATCTATGCTACTCAAAGATGTTGCTTATCGTATCCATGCCGATTTTGAACTGACTGATGAAGCAGGTGAAGCTGACAACCGCACCAAATTTGTGGAGATGTTTCGCCGCCGAGCCAGTCGGGGGCAGTATTTTCATCAGCCGTATTTGGGTTGTCGTGAATTTGCCTGTGATTTTAGGCTACTTGAGCGAGCTGATGACGGCTTGCCACGAGAAGCGATTACCCAAGATTTTGGCTTGATGCTTTATGATATGGATTATAGTAAGTCTGCACCACGAGACTCCAATCATGCCGAGCCGATGTTTTATCATTGTCGGGCGGTTGATGGGGTGATTGTCGTGCCAGCACGAGACAGCGGGGAGGTTTTGCGATGATTTTACACGCATTAACCCAATATTATCAGCGGATGGCAAGCTTAGGCGGGGATGTTGCCCCCGAAGGCTTTGAATACAAAGAATTGCCCTTTATCATCGTCATTGATGAGCAGGGTAAGTTTGTTCAACTTGAAGATACTCGAGAAATTCAGGGTAAAAAGAAGGTCGGACGCAAATTTTTAGTACCCAAGGGGCTTGGGCGTAGTGGTGCTAAGTCCTATGAAGTGAGCAATATCTTATGGGATCATTATGGCTATGTGCTAGGCGTAGCAAAGGAAGTAGATGGCGTTGCCAAAAAAGACCCAGAGCAAATTGCCAGCGAAGTCGCCAAAAATCAAACCTTGGCGGACAACCAACATCATAGCTTTATCAAAGCGGTAGATGAGCTACATCATGCCATCAGCGATGATGTGGGGGTGCTAGCGGTCAAGCGGTTTCTGGCAAATGCTGATGAAATCAACAAGGTTGTTCAGTCGGATAATTGGGCGGAGTGCTTTAAAATTAAAGGGTGCAATCTAAGTTTTCGCTTGGTAAGTGAAGTGCGTGATTTGGTTTGCCAATCAAAAAGTGTGCAAGCTTATTTATCGAGCCAAAAACAAGAAACTAGCACCGCAGGGCAGGCGGGTATTTGCTTGGTAACAGGACAAAAAACCACCATCGCTCGCTTGCATAACGCCATCAAAGGAGTGAATGCTAAGCCTTCGCCATTTACTTCGGTGAATTTGTCAGCGTTCGAGTCCTACGGCAAACAGCAAGGATATATTTTTCCTGTGGGTGAGCAGGCGATGTTTGAATACACCACAGCGTTAAATATGTTATTAGATAGCGACAATCGCTTTCGTGTGGGGGATGTGACAGCGGTATGCTGGGCTCAAAAACCAACACCACTTGAGACCAAAGTATCTATTTTGATAAACGGTATCAAAGACAATCCCGATGCTCATATTGATGAAGTCAAGGGGCTTTATAATAGCTTGTACAAGGGCGTGTATAAAGAACCAAATGCTAAAGACAAATTTTATGTGCTTGGACTATCGCCCAACTCTGCTCGTATCGTAGTACGGTTTTGGCATGAAACGACAGTGGCGGCATTGTCCGAAAATATCGCCACATGGTATGACGATTTACAGATGGTGCGTGGCGATAACTCACCCTATCCGCCTTTTATGCCATTGCCACGCTTGTTGGGCAATTTGGTACTAGATGGCAAATTGGAAAATATTCCCCCTGATTTGATTGCAGGCGTGACCCAAAGCGTATTGAATAACCGCCCTTTGTCGGTAGGACTGCTCCAGTTGGCACTGCGTCGCAACAAAGCAGAACAAAAAATCACACATGGGCGAGCGTGCCTGATTAAAGCTTATTTAAATCGTGCTGTCCGTTGTGGCAGTTTATCACACATCAAGGAGCTTGATATGAGTTTGGATAAATCTCGTGAAGATATTGGCTATCTATTGGGCAGGCTATTTGCTGTGCTTGAAAAAATCCAAGAAGAAGCCAATCCCCATCTAAACGCCACCATCGGCGAGCGGTATTTTGGTTCGGCAAGTAGTACACCGATTTCGGTATTTGGCACATTGATACGCTTATCAAAACATCATTTGGCAAAGATTAGCAATATCGGTAGACGAGTAAATTTAGAAAAATTGCAACAAGAAATCATTGCCAAGATTAACCAATTTCCAAGCCATTTGAATATCAACCAGCAAGGGCTGTTTTCTATTGGCTATTATCATCAAAAACAAGATTTTTATGTCAAATCTACTGACGCTGACAAGGAGTAATTCAGATGACTATCGAAAAACGCTACGATTTTGTATTTTTGTTTGATGTGCAAGACGGCAACCCAAATGGTGACCCTGATGCAGGCAACTTGCCACGCATTGACCCAGAAACAGGCATGGGGCTGGTGACCGATGTCTGCCTAAAACGCAAGGTGCGTAATTTTGTACAGATGACCCAAGATACCCAAACGCATGATATTTTTATCCGTGAAAAGGGGATTTTGAACCAACTGATTGACGAAGCGCACGAGCAAGAAAGTGTCAAAGCCAAAGAAAAAGGCGACAAAACCGAAGCGGCACGCCAATATATGTGCCAACGCTACTATGATATTCGCACCTTTGGGGCGGTGATGACCACAGGTAAAAATGCAGGTCAAGTGCGCGGCCCTGTTCAGCTGACCTTTTCACGCTCTATTGACCCGATTATCACACTTGAGCATAGCATCACTCGTATGGCGGTAACCAACGAAAAAGACGCCAGCGAAACAGGCGATAATCGCACGATGGGGCGTAAGTTTACTGTACCTTATGGATTGTATCGTTGTCATGGCTTTGTGTCGGCTCATTTTGCTAAGCAAACAGGCTTTGGAGATGATGATTTGGCACTATTGTGGCAGGCACTTATCAATATGTTTGACCATGACCATTCGGCAGCTCGTGGACAGATGACGGCTCGTGGGTTGTATGTGTTTGAGCATAGCAATAGTTTGGGTGATGCTCCCGCTGATAGTCTATTTAGACGCATTACGGTTGCCAAAAAAGCAGGCGTGGATACCGTGCGTAGCTTTGATGACTATGCGGTAACGGTTGATGATAGCAATCTAGGGGCGACAACTTTACACCGCCACTTGGGCTAGTTGTTGGACTGATGGTTTTGATTTATGGTTGATATGCCAATTAATCTAGCAACACCACAAAGCAGAGAGCAAAGACCAATTTTGCTCTCTGCTTTGCAGCATTATGCCTTCTGCCCACGCCAATGTGCCTTAATTCACAATGAACAAGCATGGGCAGAAAATTATCTGACTGCACAAGGTCAAGCCTTGCATAGGCGAGTGGATAGCGGTGAGCCCGAAACTCGCCAAGGTGTGCGTTTTGAGCGTAGTGTGCATGTATCTGCCGACAAATTGGGACTAAGTGGTGTTATTGATATGGTGGAATGTGAATTATCCACAGGGCGACTGTATCCTGTGGAATATAAGCGTGGCAAGCCAAAACCCGAGCCGTTTGATGAAATTCAGCTATGTGCCCAAGCGCTGTGCCTAGAAGAAATGACAGGGCAAACCATCAGCGAAGGGTCATTGTGGTATATGCAAACTCGTCATCGTGTACCAGTGGTGTTTACCGATACGCTAAGAGAGCAAACGCTGGCGGTTATCGCCCAAGTGCGTAAGCTTTTGGCCAGCGGACAAACCCCTCCGTCAATGTACGGCAAACGCTGCAAAGCCTGCTCGCTGGTGGAGATTTGCCAGCCGAAGTTGTTGGAGCGGGATAGGTCGATGGGGTATGTGAAGGGGTTGTTTGGTAATGATTAAATCAAATCTTAAATAAAATTGGATTGAAAATATGAAGATTTCAAAAGTCAATATAAAAGATTTTAAAAGATTTAAAGATCTAACATTAAATTTAGGTAGTAATCCTTCAAAAATAATTGCATTAGTTGGTGCTAATGGTTGTGGAAAGAGTAGTGTTCTAGATGCTTTTATAGCATGTAGTAGAAATTATGGTGGGAATATAGGTAATGGAATTACTCCAGAGATATTTTATAGAACAGATAATAAAAACGCATATCAATTAATATCAATTCAATATTTAGATGATGATGGAAATTCTATTGATAATAATGAATTGTATCATAATCATAAGTTTTATAAAAATAATAGGGAAATTATTTTTTCTTTTAGAAGTCCATATCGCTACAATACCGATCTAAATATTAAAGAGATTAAAGCTACAGAACCCATTGAAAATAACTCGGATGGAGCAAGTTGTTCACTGCATTTAGATAGTAAAATAGAGAATAATTATAGAAGACTATTAGGGTTTTATAGTCAAGTAAGAGATAGTGAGGATATTAGACCTTCTGAAGCTAAGACTAAAGTTTTGGGTATGTTAAATGAGTCCATAAGAAATTGCTTAGATTTGGAAGTGTGTGATTTGGGCAGTGTGGAGAATAACAACGGAACATTGCTGTTTAAAAAGTCAGATTCTGATGAGCCTTTTTCATTTAATAGCCTTTCTGCTGGAGAAAAAGAGGTTGTTGATATTTTGTTAGATTTGTTTTTAAGAAAAGAAAAATATAAAAATTCTATATTTTTATTAGATGAGCCAGAGTTGCATATTAATACATCAATTCAAAGAAAACTGATAGTTGAAATAGATAAACTGATAGATGATAGTGGGCAAATTTGGATCGCTACGCATAGTATTGGCTTTTTGCGAGCATTTCAGGAAGAGTTAGCAGGGAAATGTCAGGTTTTTCATTTTGAAGATGGAATGAAATTTGCATCAGAATCTATAGAATTAACCCCTGTAGTTAACAATAGGTTGATATGGCAATCTATTTTTAATACCGCTTTAGATGATTTAACTGGATTGATTGCCCCTAAAAGAATTATTTATTGTGAAGGAAGAGATGAACCTAGATCAAATGGCTCAGAAAGAGGGCTAGATGCTCAGGTTTTAAATAATATTTTTAATGCTGAATATCCAGATACTATATTTGTTTCTAGTGGAGGAAATACTGAGTTAGACCAAAGAAGTAGTATTGCATTGGCGATATTGGGTAAAGTATTTCCTGACATGGAAATTTGGGTTTTTAAAGATAGAGATATAGCTTCAGGAAAACCTGTATCAGAAGAAGATAGACAAGAATATTTATCTAATCAAGATAAAAGATTTAGGGTTATGAAAAGATGGGAGATTGAAAATTATCTATTTGATAGCGAAGTCCTGCAGAAGTATTGCAGTAATAACGGAAAGAACTTTGATAATGTTAAATATGAACAATACTTCACAAATGAAGACTTAATGGATTCAGATGTTAAGTCAAAATTTAGCTTAATAAAAAGTATTTGTTCAATTAGTACACCTATAAATGCTGAAAAGTTTAAAATTAATTTATCAGAATTGATTACTTCAGATATGTCTATTTATAAGGAATTGAAGTCTTGTATATTTGAAAGGCAATAATTAAGTGAAGTAATTGTAGCAAGCGTAGGGTGTGTGCCTTTAGGCACGCACGCGTTGGTAGGGTATCTGTTTTTGTTCTATGCCGTCTGAAAACCTGATTTTTTCAGACGGCCTTAGCAGCCGCAATGGATAAAACGCGTGCATGGCTTGTGCTACACGCATGGAGTAGGTTGGGCATTGATGCCCGACAAAGTCCGCGGTCAAGCAAAAGTCGGGCATAAATGCCCGACCTACTAAAACTGTTTTCAGACAGGCATTGCCTATCTAATGCCTGTCTGAAAACGATACGTTATTTTTCAGACGGCCTAAACAACAAGCCGTTCCAAAACAAAAGTGCGGTCAAAACCAAGGGAGTTTTTCAACCATGCGTAAACTTCAAAACACCTTATATATCACCACGCAGGGCAGTTATCTGCATAAGGAGCGAGAAACTCTGGTGGTGGAGCATGAACGCAAAAAGATAGCACAGTTGCCGGTGCATTCCATCGGACATATCTTTTGTTTCGGCAATGTGTTGGTGTCGCCGTTTTTGATGGGATTTTGTGGTGAAAATAATGTCAATTTGGCATTTTTTACCGAAAATGGGCGATTTTTGGGGCGTTTGCAGGGGCGACAAAGTGGTAATGTGCTGCTACGGCGGGCGCAATATCGATTGTCCGAACAAAACCCCGTACCAATTGCACGGCATATCATCGCTGCCAAAATCCAAGCGTCCAAACGAGTGCTACAACGCAGACAAAGAAATCATGGCGAAATTGTTGAAATTGGTCAGGCAATTCAATGTCTGAATAATGGACTGTTAAGATTGCAAAATACTCAAAGCCTTGATGAAATTCGGGGTATTGAGGGTGAAGCGGCAGCAAATTATTTTGCGGTGTTTCACCATTTGATTGGCAAAGATACAGGATTTGTGTTTCATGGGCGTAATCGCAGACCACCAAAAGATGAAATAAATGCTTTATTATCATTGCTTTATAGTATTGTGGGCAAGGATATTAGTGGGGCATTGCAAGGGGTTGGGCTTGATCCGCAAGTGGGATTTTTGCACGCTGATAGACCGGGGCGAGATAGTTTGGCGCAGGATATTTTGGAAGAGTTTCGTGCATGGTGGGTGGATAGATTGGTGCTGACTTTGGTTAATCGTGGACAGATCAAGCTTGATGATTTTACCACCGAAGCTAGCGGCGCGGTCAATCTTAAGCCAGATGCCAGAAAGTTGGTATTTCAAGCCTTACAAGCCAAAAAACAAGAAAAAATCATTCATCCATATCTAAAAGAAGAAGTAGAAATCGGCTTATTACCCCATATTCAAGCCATGCTACTAGCAAGGCATTTGCGGGGTGATTTGGCGCATTATCCACCATTTTTGATGAGATAATCTTATGATGATGTTAATTACTTATGATATATCGCTAGACGATAAAGCGGGAGCGAAACGACTTCGCCAAATCGCTAAGCATTGTCTAGATTATGGCGTGAGAGCACAGTATTCAGTATTTGAATGTGATGTAACGCCTGACCAATGGGTGGTTCTAAAGGATAAATTGCTAAAAACTTATGACCCAAAGGTGGATAGTTTGCGTTTTTATCATCTAGGAAGTAAATGGCGACGCAAGGTGGAGCATCATGGAGCAAAGCCTGCGGTGGATGTCTTTCAAGATGTACTAATTGTCTAATCGCTAACGGCTGGTTGTCATGGATTTGCTAAGGGGTTGGCGATGAGCTAAGCCTTTGAATTATTTAACAATTGAAAACAAAAATAAAATCATCTACAATAAAGATATTTTCAAGGCTTGGCTTTAGCGATTTTGCCATTGCTAAGCCTTGAAAATACTGCCATTGCAATGATGGCAGTCGCTCCCCATGCGGGAGCGTGTGTTGAAACAAAGACGGTACTATCCGAACGCAGTCACGCAACCGGTCGCTCCCCATGCGGGAGCGTGTGTTGAAACAATGCTTTTGCAATGTCAAATAGATAGGCGGATTGTCGCTCCCCATGCGGGAGCGTGTGTTGAAACTTATGGTTAATCTTATGTTTACTAATAGGATTGGTCGCTCCCCATGCGGGAGCGTGTGTTGAAACTTGCCGTATGGCACTTCAATCCAAGATGCTTGCTGAAGTCGCTCCCCATGCGGGAGCGTGTGTTGAAACTACCCACACATCACCGTTTTTGTCAGCTTTATCGTCGCTCCCCATGCGGGAGCGTGTGTTGAAAC
>NZ_CAMCBS010000012.1 GCF_945873075.1 uncultured Moraxella sp.
AATAAATTTATTTTTATCTAAATGATAATGATTCTAGCAGTGATAAATATTCCCACAATGGGAGCAGCTATCGGATGAGAATGGGTTGTGATAAAAAGTGTTGTTTTTTTGAATGGGGGGGTGAATCGTTATGAGTTTAAGATTATCACAGCAGCCGTGATTGGTGTACAAGCACAGTTTTGATAAGTCATAATGAACAAAAAAAGCTGTTTTGGTCGCAAAACAGCTTTTTACTTTTTAATACTCCATCCCTAAATCATGCCAACGCCTGAAATATCACGAGCCAGTCTAGCAGCGGTATTATCCGTCAAACCACAGATAAAATCCAGCACACCCATATAGTCATCGTACAGGGTGTGAGTATCTGACTTGTCAAAGCCGAGCAAATCAAGTGCCAGTTCATGCTTGGTGCTAAGCTTTGCACCTTGATGCTTGGCAAATACAGCAGGAATCAGCAAATCTAATATCGCCCCAAGACAGCCAAAGGCAGCAATCTCGGTGGCAAGCTTGCTATCATGGCGAAAGACCTTGTTGGCGGCAAGTTTTTTGGCTTTTGTCAGCGTCGTTAGGATGGCATCATCACAGACAGCGAGCAAATCTTTGTGCATAAATGTCCCTGTCAGTAGCTCATCATGATGCGTCATAAAGGCAGTCGCCACGCCTTCGACCGCACGACCGATGGCAGAGCCACGCATTGCACCGCATCGCTGATCGGGGTGATTGATATTGGCAAGCTTATCAACATCAATCAGTGCTTTTAGGGTATCGCTAAATTCATTTAGGCTAATCAAGCCAAGCTCGACCGCATCTTCAAGGTCAAGCAGGGCATAGCAGATATCATCGGCTGCTTCCATCAGATAAGACAGCGGATGTCTTGCCCAGCGGTTATCGATTTTTGGCAAATCAAGCGCATCGGCGATGTGGTCAAATAGGGGTAGCTCGCTTTGATAGATATTAAACTTCTGACCCTGACCGCTTGGATGACGAGCACCCCAAGGGTATTTGATCAGCGCACCGACACTTGCGGCAGTTAGGCGCATACCGCCTTGATTTTTGTACATCTCAAGGCTAAGCACGGTGCGTAGGCTGTGGGCGTTGCCTTCGTAGGTGCAGATATCTGCTCGCTGGTCGTCCGTTAGACTATCAAGGTACGGTGCGTGCTTGGGATTGCCAAACCATTCACGAATCGCCGCTTCACCAGTATGTCCAAATGGCGGATTGCCAAGATCATGCGCAAGGCACGCCACTTGCACCACTGCACCGATGCTATTGGCGCTAAACTCATCGGGCAGTACGCCGATATTTTCTAGGCAAGCACCGACTTGATTGCCGATACTACGCCCGACACTGGCGACTTCGACACTGTGCGTTAGGCGGTTGTGCGTGTGATCTGATATGGCAAACGGATGCACTTGGGTTTTGCGTCCAAGCTTGCGAAAAGCACGGCTAAACACCACCCGATCATAGTCGATATGAAAGTTACTGCGGATATTACCTGTGGCGACTGTCTTTGGGATAACTTCCCCTTGGATGACACTAAATCGTGTCGTGGACAGACGCTTTTGCCACAGGGCTTTGGCGGTGGCGGTGTCAAACTGTGTCATCACAGCTCCTTTTGTGCTGATTATTCCTTGATTGCCATCGTGATGGTGTAGGTTTTGCCTTGTTTGATTTTATCGCTATTGCCAAATACTTCGGTGAATGAGCGTTTCATAAAATCTCGTAGCCCGTTGATGGTCACGACATAAAATCTTGCCCCGCTTGCCATCGCATTGTACGCATCGAGTAAGTACAAATAGTGCTGTTCTTTGCTGGCTTTGGCAGGTAGGTTGCTCATTACAAGGCTAAATTGACGAGTTTTATCGACATGATAAAAGCCGTTTGAGAGCATGACTTCAGCGTTGGTCAGACCGTTTTTTTGGCAGTTTAATTTGGCATATTCGACAGCGACAAAGTCCTTGTCGATGAGCAGATGCTGACCGTTTGGACATTCACGAGCGGCAGTCATACCAAGCACGCCATAGCCGCAGCCCAAATCGATGGAATTATCATCTTGTTTAAAATCAATATAATCAAGCAGCATCAGACTGCCTTCGTCGAGCTTTTCGGGGCTAAAAATCCCCCAAGTGCTGGTAAATTCAAACGGCTTGCCAAGCACTTCTTGGCGAAAGTGGATGTCGTTGCGCCAGTGTTTGGATTTGGCAAGTAGTTCAGGGTCGATTTGGTGCATGATAAACTCTTTTTTTGATGGGAAAATTAGCCAATGGGCACTGCATCAAATTGTAACACACAAACGCAGTGGCGCAAATCTATCATTGATATGAATCAGTCTAGGATGAATGGATTTGTCGTCAAACTACAAAAAAACGCCCAAAATCGGCGTGTTATAAGTACTCAAATAGGTGTCTTTGATCTGCTTTGCCGTGCTCGATTTTTAGATATAGACTGTCTGTTGGATGATTTCAAAATAGGTAATGATGGGTGTTTTTGGTATGGATAATTTGCGAATATCACGCCCTTTGGTGTCAAATTGAACTGCTTGACAGCGTCTTGGCATCTGCTCTAGTGTCATCATAGCGCTGTCAATCCGCCCCAAAATTAGCTCCACCACCGTCAAATCGGCGGTCTGTGCATAAAATAGGGCAATCTGCTCCAAATCATCTTGTGCTGTTTGCGTATAAATCACGCCATAAACGCTATGTGTGCTCATATTAGCCTTGATTTGCCAAAAATGATTTGGCACGCGCTAGCGCCTTGTTATATGCATCAATGCGACCAAGCCCCGCGCTCTCGCCTTTTTGTAGGTGTGTATGTAGCTTGTCACTGGCTTGCATGACTTGTGTCTCAAGCAGTTGTTGGTAGGCGAGCTGTTCTTGTACAGCTTGGTCGAGTATCTGCACCGCCATGTAGTGCACACTGCGGTTTTGTCTATCGGCAAGCTGTTGTAGCGCTTGTTTGGTTTTGGTGTCAATTCTAAGTGAAATGGCGGATTTTTCAGCGGTTGCGATCGGCATAAGACCACCTTTTTTTGTATTCATTTGTATGACATTGTAGTGCAAATACAGAGCAAATACAAGAAATCAACTGACAAATCATGTCGCCTATCCATCATTTGCCATATTCTAAAATCAGCGGACGACGACCGATGGCATCTTCATTGACGACGGTGCGGATAGCGGCCAATTGTGCCTTGATACGCTCGGTGGCGGCGCGTGCATAGGCGGCGGCATCTGGCGTGATGCGTGGGTCATGTTTGCCAAATAAATACGCATCAAGCAAGCGCTCGGCGTGCATCCCATCACGGCAATAATGCAGGACGCCTTTGTGCGTATCATCAAACAGCGTACCGACCGCCGTCATCTCAGCTAAGGCAATGCCAAGCGCCCCATCTTCACCGCCAAGCTTGCGAAACAACTCATCTTGGGGAAAGCCACCACACGCCAAAAATACACTACGGCGAAAAATCATATTACCGCCGACAGTCATCTGCAAAATATCCCACGCTTTTGCCAATTCAGGATGATTGGCATAACGAGCCGCCAAATCCACAGGACGCAGGGCAAGGCGTAGTAGGCTTAAGTTTGGCATAAAATAAAACACGCTTGGCACGACATCAAGCGCAGTCGGCTCATAGGCATCATCAGCGTCCAAAAATGCTACCAAATCAGCATCGCTAGATAATGCCCCATAGTTGCGAGCTTTGGCGACACCGCTGTTGGTTGGCATGGATAAGCCGATGATTTTATTGGGAAATTCTTGACAAAGTTTAGTGATAATATTAGGCGTGTCATCGCTTGAGCCATCATCGACAAGGATGAGCTTATGATAAGTACTTTGATTGAGCACGCTGGATACGGCACGATGGAGTGTGTCGGCGGCATTATAGCAGGGGATGATGACATCAAGCGTGGGCAGTTTCATCGCAAAACCTTAAAAATTTTAAAAACTCGTTTGTGTGGATTATCTTGGATTGTGTTGCCATTTGGCATGGCTTTTTTGCCAATTTATCAATCGCCAAGCCGTCTAGCCCCTAGGATGGTGCTTACTGTGCAAGGCTTGCAGGCGTGTGGTGGCGACATGGGTATAAATCTGCGTCGTGGACAAATCGCTGTGCCCAAGCAGTAGCTGGACACTGCGTAAATCTGCCCCGTGATTGACCAAATGCGTGGCAAAAGCATGGCGTAGTGTGTGCGGTGAAATGGTGCTTTTGATACCGGCGATTAGGGCGTATTTTTTGATGATATGCCAAAAATTGTGCCGTGTCATATAGCCCCCTTGTTCGCTCAAAAACACCGCTTGACAGTCTTTTTGACCCACAAGCATCGTACTGCGCACCGCCAAATAGGCTTCGAGTGCTGTCAGAGCATATTCGCCAAGCGGTACTAGCCGTGTTTTGTTGCCTTTGCCGGTGATGATAAGCCATCCTGAATTGAGATTGAGCGCATCAAGTGATAGATTGACCAGCTCACTGACCCGCAGTCCGCAGGCGTAGAGCACTTCAAGCATTGCCTTATCACGAGTGCCAAGCAGGCTACCGACATCGGGGGCGGATAGTAGTGCACCCACATCTCGCTCGGATAGGGTTTTGGGCAGGGATTTGCCAAGCTTGGGCGTTTTGATTTGGGCACAAGGGTTGTCGTCTCGTACGCCCGTCTCGATTTGCCATAAGAAAAATTGGCGTAGGCTTGCTAGACTGCGGGCGATTGAGCGGGGCGATTTGTCAAGCTGGGTCAAGCGCTCAAGATGGGCGATGACATCAGCGCTTTGCCACTGTGATACAGGCGTGTCTGATAGGCGAATGCACAGGCGCAAATCTTGGCTATAGGCATTGCGTGTGGCAAGCGATAAGCCACGAGAGAGCATCGATGAGCGAAACTCGCTCAGATAATCGGGGTCATCATCATAGATGACGGCACTGTCTTGGCGTGGCGTGGTGGATTTTGCCATAATAAGCGGACTGATTTAGGCTTGGCGTTTTTGGATGACATAGCGATAGCTGCCATCATCAAGCGTGTCTTGGCTGATGAGCGTATGCCCTAGATGACGACAAAAATTGGGAATATCACGCGTGGTCGCAGGGTCGGTGGCGAGCACTTCGATGGCTTCACCGCCTTGGGCAGCTCGGACGGTCTTGTGTAGTAGCATCACAGGCTCAGGGCAGATGAGTCCTGTGGTATCTAGGGTGTGAGTGATGGTCGTCATGGTATTTCCTTGATTATACTGTATTTAATTATGCTGTATTTATTGGGCTGTGTGAGTTGGGTTGGGCGGCGTTTGTCTGCTTGCTTGCTCATCTTCTAAGAAGTTTAAAAACTTACGAAAATTCACCCGAAACAAAAACGGCATCCCAAACCAAGCAATCATCGCCAAAAACAGCCCCATAAAAAACACCATATCCGCACCACTGACCAGCAGGCGAATCAGCGTAAAGCCAAGCAAACCAAGCCCTGTAGCAAGAATCATCACAAGGATTGAAAAATCCACAATGCGATAGCGCATCAACAAAAACACATGATACAGGCTAAGTGGTATGCTCACCCCAATCAGCGCATAGGGCAGATAATGAAAGGCATAATACACAAGGCTACTGTCCTTGAACGCTGCCATACTTGCCAATGTGCCAAACACACAAAAGCACGCAATCGCAAGTAGCCCAAGCCAAACGCAGAGTGTGGCTTGGCGGATGGCGGTGCGGATATGGCTGATGAGCTGTGTCTGTGGGTTCATGGGGCGTCCTGTGTTGGTCGGATGATGAAGTTGGCAATCAATCGTCTTTTGGGCTGTCTTTGTGGTTATTAATAAAAATCGCATACTCAGGCGCATGATAATAGCCATCAATGAGCAGGCAAGCAGAGATGTCATCAATCGGCTCAAGTGGCGAGCTAATCCAGCCGTTATCTAGGGCGATTTGTCGGGCTTCTTTTGAGCTTAGGCGTTCATCATAAATAAAGACAGACACCGCTTGACGGCGTTCGGCAAGTCGGTGCGATAGGCGACGGGCAAATTTGTGCGCACGCTTTGAGAGCATGGATTCTGTGCCATCCATGTTAAGCGGCAGCCCAACCAGCACTTCATGAATCCCCCAATGCTCAATGATACCAAGCAAATTATCCCAATCAGGCTGACCATTATTCATCGCCAAAATATCAAATGCCCGAGCATCACGAGTTAGGCTATTGCCCAGTGCCATGCCCATTTTTTTGACGCCATAATCCAGTGCCAAAATCAGTGTCGGTGTGGTCGTATCGGTCATCAGGCGTATCCTATGATGGTGCTAAGCGTGTCGGTATCGATGCCAAGTTTTTGGCGACAAGCGGTAAGCCTGTCTTCAAATGGTATGCCAAATAAAGTCGGCAAATCAGCAGGGCACACGAGCCAATCACCATCGGCAATCTCATCATCGAGCTGTCCTTTGCCCCAATTACAATACCCCATGCACAATAGATAATGGCGTAGCGTATCGGCAGATAGATGCTCAAGGATGTCTTTACTGGTCGTCAAGCAGACATTTTCACTGATGGCAAAAGATGATTTGTAATCTGGTAAGCCTGTATGTAGCACAAAGCCTGCTTCGGGACGCACAGGGCCGCCATTGATGGCAGGCGTGTTCATCGCTTGTTGGCTGACAGGTAAATCAAGCTCACTAAGCAGACTGCCGACACTGTTTGGCAGCGGCTGATTGATAATAAATCCCCAAGCGGCTTCATCGGTGTGCCGACAGATGTAGATGACCGCATCCAAAAATCGCTCATCACGCATTTTTTGACTAGGAATCAAAAAATGATGCGTCAGTTTTTTTGTTTGGCTCATGATTGTCCTTGGGCTGATGGGTCAAGATTGACATCGCTCATCGGCAGATTGGCGGTCAGCTCATCGGCATGGCGGATATCATCTAGCAGGCTTTTGACATGAGCACGAGTCGCATCAGTGATATTGACACCACCGCTCATACGGGCAAGCTCATCGATTTGGGCATCGCCTGTGATGATTTGCATATCGCTCACCGTCTGCTCGCCGTGCTCTTTGTGCACGAGAATGTGGCGATGGGCGGCAGCAGCGACTTGGGCTTGGTGGGTGATGGCAAGGAGCTGTTGGTGCTTGCCAAGCGTCCGTAGTAGCTCGCCAACCACTTGCGCTGTACCGCCACTGATGCCGACATCCACTTCATCAAAGACCAAAGTCGGACGAGCGTGCAGACCGTCACCGGCTGCCATCACCTGCATGACGAGTGCCATACGAGATAGCTCGCCGCCTGATGCGACTTTGTGCAAGGGCTGTAGTGGCATACCGACATTGGCGCTAAAGAGCAGGGCGATGTCATATTTGCCATGCTGATTGTACTGCTCTTCGGCTTTTTGATTAAAGGCAAATTCACAGCGGGCATTAGGCAGTGCTAGTGGCAATAGCCGTGCTTCGAGTCGCTCGCAGATGTCAGGGGCGATGCTGATGCGGGCGTTATCGAGTGCATCTGCTGATGCCAGATAAGCATCATACGCTTGTTTGACTTTGGCATCCATGGTGTCATTATCAGGCAAGGCATCTAGCATATCGAGCTCTTGTTGCCAGTCGGCGGCATCATTGATGAGCTCATCGATGGGCGTGTGGTATTTGCTTGATAAGCGATGCGCTAGGGATAATAAGGTGTTGAGCTCATCTAGGCGAGCTTCGTCAGGTAGCTGTTGTTCGGCATAGTCGGCAAGCTTGGCGGCGGCATCATTGATGTGCTCTTGGGCGAGCGCTAGTAGCTGACTGCACTCACCAAAGGTCTTACTAGCATTGGCATTATTATCACAGATACGCATCGCACGCCCAAGTAGGCTTGCCACTGATGGCGCATCGTCGTCATTATCAAGCAGGACAGCACTTTCTAGCGCATCACGCATTAGATTTTCAAGATTGGACAGCTCATCGTATTCTGCTTCAATGTCAGCAAAATTCACCGACAATAACGGCTCAATATCAGCAAGCTTGGCGGATAATAACGCCATGCGGTCAGCACGCTGAGCCGATTGACTGCGTGCGTCATCGGCTTGTTTTTTGAGCGTTTGATAAGCCTGAAAACTGCGCTTGGTGTCTTGTTTGAGTGCGTTCAATTCGCCAATAGTATCTAGCCAATCAATGACAAATTGGGGCTTTAATAGCTCAAGTCCTGCGTGCTGTGAGTGGATATTGACCAAAATCGCCCCAAGGCTTTTGAGCTCGCTGATACTTGCTGGCACGCCGTTAATCCATGATTTTGAGCGGCCTTGTGCGCTGATTTTTCGGCGGATTAATAAGGTGTCTTCGTCGAGCGCTCGGTCATGCTCATCAAACCATGCTGACACTTGGGCATTGCCTGTGATGTCAAACTCACCAAAAACGGTGGCTTCATCACAGCCATGACGCACCATGCCACTGTCGGCTCGCTCGCCGGCGCATAGGGATAATGCGTCTAATATCAATGACTTACCTGCGCCTGTTTCACCTGTGATGACATTGAACCGCTCATCAAAGCTGATTTCTTTTTCGTCGATGAGCGCAAGATTTTGGAGTGTAAGAGAGATGAGCATGAATTTATCCAATCAATGGAACAACCCTTTATCATAATCAAAGCCGCTTGATTTGGCAATGGCGAAAATGTTACAAGGGCGATTTTTCGTGGCGGTCAAGCTACAAAAACGCTTTACATCATCTTGTGATTTTGCCACAATAGCTTGATTATTGTTAGTTAAGTAGAACGCCATGAGTAGCCATAAGCCTGCCAAATCATCTTTTAAAGACAAAGCCAAGCTGTCTAACGCCAAAAAATCCCACCACAAAGCTTTTGGCAAATCTGAGCACACAGGCTCAAAATCCTTCAAAGACAAAAAAGATGCCAAGCCAAAAAACCCGTATTTTTATGGCATCCATGCGGTGACGATGCTACTTAAGCGTCGCCCCGAAGATGTGCTGAATGTCTTTATCCAAAGTCGTGATGATGGACAAATCAGCGATGAGCACGCCAAGATGATGCAGATGGCGCAGGAGTTTGGCATCAGTGTGCAGATGGCACACAAGGAGCGTCTAGCAGAGCTTGCCGACAGTCATCAGCATCAAGGTGTGGTGGCGCAGGCTCGTGTGACGCCGATGGCGGATGAAGGGTTGCTTGATCAGCTGATGGCTAAGGATGATGCGCTGTTTTTGGTGCTGGATCAGATTACCGATGCGCACAATCTGGGTGCGTGTCTGCGCTCAGCGTGTGCGATGGGCGTGGATGCGGTGATCATCCCACGCCATCAGTCAGCACCGATCACGCCGACGGTCGCCAAAGTGTCGGTGGGTGCATCCGAAGTGATTGATGTGATTGCCGTGACCAATCTGGCTCGTACGCTTGATAAGCTCAAAAAAGCAGGTGTGTTCGTGTTTGGCACGGCGCTTGACGATACCGCCAAGCCACTGCACAAGTGTGATTTTGGCGGTAAAGTCGCCATCATCATGGGTTCAGAAGGCGATGGGATGCGCAGACTCACCCAAGAGCTGTGTGATACTTTGGTCTATATCCCGATGGCGAATACGCCCGATCGCCCGCAGAGTCTCAATGTCAGCGTCGCCACTGGTATGGCGCTGTATGAAGTGGCTCGTCAGCGATTGATGGGATGATGGCAGGATGATAAGATGCTAAGCCAATGGCTGTGGGTCGCCATCGGTGCTGTCGGTGGCGCAAGTCTGCGATGGTTCATCGGTGTCTATCTACCTACAACAGCGACCGTGTCCATACCGACACTATTGGTCAATTTGGTTGGTTCATTCATCATGGGTGCGTTACTTGCGATGAGTTTATCCGATCAGTCACGGCTGTTGTGGGTGACGGGATTTTTGGGAAGTTTTACCACCTTTTCGGCTTTGTCCGCCAATGTACTTGAGATGCTCATCGCCCAAAAATACACCCAAGCCATGCTCATCATCTTACTGCATCTACTCGGCGGTATCATGGCAGTGGTGATGGGATTTTGGCTTGGGCGAGCGTGTGGCTAACAACTAAAATCGGCAAAAAAGATATGTTCCACATGAAACATATCTTTTTTTATATCAAAACTGCGCAATCTCATCAGGCTTTAGGAAACGACATTCGCCCATCTCAAGCCCATCAAGGGTGATGTCACCGATGCTGGCTCGGTGTAGTTCGATGACTTTATTGCCAAAATACGCCATCATACGCTTGACCTGATGGTATTTGCCTTCGGTCAAAATCAGTACGGCGTGCGTCTCATCGATGAATGATAGCTCGGCAGGGCGGGTTTTTTCGTCATCGCCATCAAGTAAGATACCGTTTGCCACTTGTTTGATGGCGTGTGCCTGTGCGTCGGCATCCATCGGGTCGGCTAGGGTGAGCTCGTAGCGTTTTGGCTGATGGCGTTTTGGGCTGGTGACACGGTGTAGCCATGCGCCATCATCGGACAGTAGCAGTGCACCTGTGGTATCGACATCGAGCCTGCCTGCGATACGTAGGCTATCGACTTCGGGCACAGCGATCAAATCGGTGACGATGGGATATTCTTTGGCTTTTAGGGTGCATTCAAAGCCGTCTGGCTTATACAGCAAAATATAGCGGTTGCCTTCGGCGACGGACAGTGGTTCACCCGCCCAAAGCACTTCATCACAGGCGACATCGATGTGATGGCTTGAGTCTTTGATGATGACGCCATTGACGCTGATTTCGCCGGCGTGCAGGACTTTTTTGGCGTCTTTGCGAGACAGTTCGGTGGCTTTGCTTAAAAATTTATCCAAACGCATGAGTATTTCCATCGATAAATAATGCTAGTGTAGCATATTTTTGCCAAGCGTGCCGAGTCTTGATGATTTGTACAAATGGTCAAAGTGTGGGAAAATATCCCAAATCCACCACAAAAGAGCAGTTGTGAGCTACCAAACCCCAAGCGAGCCGTGTGAAGCGGTGTATGAAATCAAAAAAAGCGAGTTTTTGGCATTCGCCTATCCCATCAATAGCCGTGAAGAAGCGATGGGATATGTCGCCACGCTCAAGGCACGCTATCCTGACGCACGCCATCATTGCTATGGCTACATCATCGGCGATCCCAATAACACCACCAGCGCAGGCTTTGATGATGATGGCGAGCCAAACGGCACGGCAGGCAGACCGATTTTGAATGTCTTACAACATAAGGCAATCGGCAACTGCATCATCATCGTGGTGCGATACTTTGGTGGGATCAAGCTTGGGGCAGGGGGCTTGACCCGTGCTTATGCGACATCGGCGCAGATGGCGGTGGATCAGATGACGCTGATAGCATTTATCCCAAAGGCGGTGGTGACGGTGCGAACAAGCTTCGCCCACGAAGCACAGATGCGCTATCTGATAGGTGCGGTCGATGGCGAGATCATCTCGGTGGACTATGGCGCTGATGTCGTCATCCGTGCGCAGATGGATGCGGCGCGGGTGGATGACTTTGGTGCAGGGCTTGGGGTGTATGGTGTGGTGGTGGATGAGTGAAAAAAGTCGTTTGAATACTCTGTTCAAACGGTATTTTTATCGTACAAGCTTTTCAGGCTGGCTGACCCTCCAATTTACTGCTCACAAAATCCAAAAAAGCACGCATGACCGCTGATTGATAGCGATGTTTTAAATACAATAAATGCACAGAATAAGCCTGCGTCGGATAATCAGATAATATTTCAATTAAGCCATATTCATGAATTAAACGATTGGCAATCGTTTCAGGTAAATGCCCCACGCCACGCCCTTGTTGAATTAAATAAGCGATGGCATACACATCGTTGGAGGCAAACACATAAGGCAATTTCAACACCTTATTTTCTAATGAAATCATCAACTCTTTTTGTTCGGCTTTGGTAAAGCCTACACAAGGAAAATGTTGTAAATCATCAGGCGTTTGGGGTGTGCCGTACTTGGCTAAAATATTTGGGTGTGCCAAACATTTGGTTTTTGCCATAATCGCCAAACGAGCGACCGCATTATCCGTATGCAAATTTCCTGCCCGAAACGCAAAATCAATATTATCTTCAACCAAATCTAATACATGGTCGGTTACTTGGCAATGAACGCTCACTTTGGGATACAAAGTGCAAAATTCATCTATCCACGCCCACACTTCTTCCAGTCCTGTGAATGTAGAAATCCGCAGTTTTCCACTAATTTCTTGATTATCAGTCAAAGTTTTTTCTACTTGCAATAAATTATCGATATTTTGATAAACTTGCTCATAGAGTTGTTGCCCTGCCATCGTGGGTTTAACGCCTGATTTTTTGCGGTCAAATAATTGAATATTTAATGATTTTTCTAGTTCTGTTATTTGACGGCTAATGGTCGCAATCGGCACATTTAATCGCTCGGACGCTTTGGACAAACTGCCGTCTTGGACGACAGAAACAAATAGGCTTAACGCATTTAAATTCATAAGATTTTCATTTTTGGAAAATATGTTCTCATATTACGCCATTCTTTTATCAATTTCAATCATCTAAAATACACCTATTCTATTTTTAACACAGAGAAACATTATGCAAAACAACCGTATTACCCAAATTTTAAATATCAAATATCCCATCGTCCAAGCCCCGATGTCATGGCTGACCGATGCTCATTTTGTGGCAAGTGTTGCCAATGCTGGCGGATTGGGATTTTTAGCACCACACGCTGGACAAACCACCAATCCACATTCCAATCAAGAAGTGTTAGACCGTATGCGTGCTGAAATTCGCAAAGTTAAAGCTTTGACGGATAAGCCTTTTGGCGTGCCGTTTATTTTGTCTTATGATTATTCGTTGATTCCGTTGATGGTGGATTTGCTGATTGAAGAGCAAGTGCCTGTGGTGCTGGATAATGGAATATTGGACGAAGAAATTTACGCCAAACTCAAACAGGCAGGGATTACCATTATTTGTCGTTTGCTCAATCCAAATTTGCCAGACGCTTTAAAAGCCCAACAATTAGGTGCGGATATTTTGGTGCTGACAGGTTTTGATGAAGGCGGAACCTTGCCAATGAAAGAAATAGGCAGTTTTTCGGTATTGGCGGAATTTGTGGGCAAGGTGGATTTGCCGATGATGCTCGCTGGCGGTATTGCCGATAAGAAGTCTGTTCAGGCAGCGTTCATGCTTGGGGCGGAAGGGGTGTGGGTAGGCACGGCGTTTATTGCCACGCATGAATGCCGAGCCAGTCAGAAAGTGAAAGATTGGATTGTTCAATCAACTGCCAATGATTTGTTATTGTTCCGTACCGAGCCTTATTATTACCGTTCTTTACCGACCGAACTTGCCAAAAAATGCTTTGAAATGAGCGAAAATGGGGCTACTCGTGCCGATATTGCCAAAGTGATGAATGCAGGGACAGGGATGCGTTTGGGTATGCTGGAAGGCGATTTTGAGCATGGCTATGTGTCTGTGGGCAATGGGATTTCTGCTATTGACCGTGTGAAAAGTGTGCAGGAATTGGTTGATGAATTGATGGGTTAAGCAAAAAGCCTTTTGAATGTTGGGTTCAGACGGCTTTTTTATCGCCCAAAAATTTCAGCCTGCCTGAATTGACCATTTCATCATACCGACTTATTCTTGGATTAAATACACGATTTGTTCAAATTGAGCAAACATCCGTTCACTTTCTATCATTTTATTGTGTTCAAGTTGATATTGAATCGCGTTCATCAGCATAACCGAGAAAATATGGGCTTGAAAATGCAACATTTCTGTATCAATAGACGGATTGTGCATTTGTGCTTTTTTCATATAAGTAATTTTAATCATCTCATGCATATCTTGCCATAAATGATGACGCTTGGTGTTGATTTTCCAAAGTGCAAGCAACATCAATCGCTTATCAAAAAAGAATTGACTGGCGATTTGCAAAAATTGCTTGGGATTGGGCGTGGTTAAACGCTCGTGTTGTAGCTGTGCTAATTCATATTTAAATTGCTTAATTAACGCCCCTGCCAATGCACTTTTTCCTGCATAATATTTGTAAAACGTTTTGGGGTTAATCATGGCTTTTTCACAAAGCATCAATACGCTGATTTGCTCAAATTCATGGGTTTGCAATAGGCTAATGAAACTGGTGTGTATCATATACAAAGTGCGTTGAATGCGTAAATCGGTGGTCATGGTAAGATAAAATTAGGTTAATATTGAACTGATTATAGACTTAATGGTATAGATTTTGCAATTTATACCATTAAGTCTATTTTTTATGAAATATTAACCATTTCATCATATGCGTCTTATTTGTAAACTGCATTCATTCAATACATGGGAAAAAAATGATGATGAATGATTTTGTTGCACAATTTGATTTTGCTTGGTCTTGGTTGGGACTGGGTTTTGCTTTGGCAATGTTTGGCGTGTTGTTTTTGACCGATGTTTTTCGTGGCAATACCGCTAAATCAAGGCTTTGGGACGGACAATGGTTTGCGTGGCTGATTGCACCGATGTATATGCTACATCAATTTGAAGAATACGCTTTGCATTATGATTGGGCAAAATTGTCGCATCCATTTGCCAATATGATTTGTGAGAAAGTGGGCTATTTGCCTTATCCTGATTGCCCAATTCCTGTTCAACATTATTGGCTAGTGAATATGAGTTTGTGGCTGTTTGCGATGATTGGGGCAAAGTTTTATCGTAAAAATCCGATGGTGGCATTGGCTCCATTTGGGCTGATTTTTTCTAATGGGCTTTTGCACATTGTCGGCTGGCTCGTGTCGGGCAATTCACTGCTGGATTCGGCAAGTGGTGGCACGATAACCAGTATTTTATTGTTTATCCCTGTAAGCGTGTGGCTTGGCTTTGTGCTGACCAAGCAAAAGGTGATGAGCGTGTGGGCGTATGGGGCAACGCTTTTGGCGGGAACGATTGGGCATTTGATTTTGTTTGGGGCGTATGCGTCTTTGGATAAAGGTGGTGTGGTGGCGTTATATACCTTTGATTTATTGGCGATTGGTTCGCCGCTTTTGTGGGCGTGGTTGTTGAGTCGTTGGTTTTTGGCAAACAAATGATTTCAGGTAGCCCGAAAATTGAAAAAGCCGTTTGAAATGATATTCAAACGGCTTTTCCCACCCATCATTGCCGACGATTGAGCCATGCCACAAGTGAAAGCATCACAGGCACTTCGACCAGTACACCGACGACGGTCGCTAAGCTTGCACCAGAGTGTAAGCCAAATAGTGAAATCGCCACTGCTACCGCCAATTCAAAAAAGTTACTCGTACCAATCAGACATGCAGGACCACAGATTTGGTGGGGGAGTTTTAAGTATTTTGCCAAACCATACGTCAAAAAGAAAATCCCATAAGTCTGCACTAACAACGGAATGGCGATTAACAGAATAATGAGTGGATTATCCAAAATCGTCTGCGCCTGAAACGCAAATAACAGCACCACGGTTAATAATAATCCTGCGATTGAAAATGGTTTAAGACGAGCGCTAAGCTGTGCGATTTTGGCGGTATCTGCTTTTAGTAGCTTGCGGGTCATCATCCCAGCCAGCAAGGGCAGCAGCACATACAAGATGGTGCTATACACCAAAGTCTGCCACGGAATGCTGATGTCGCTCACTCCAAGCAAAAACCCTGCAATCGGCGCAAATGCAAAAATCATCACCATATCATTGACCGACACCTGCACCAGCGTGTAGTTGGCATCACCTTTGACCAGCTGCGACCAGACAAACACCATCGCCGTACACGGTGCGACACCCAGCAAAATCATACCTGCGATGTACTCGCTTGCCGATGTCGGATCGACCAAATCAGCAAACAGCACTTTAAAAAACAGCCATCCAATCAGCGCCATGCTAAAAGGCTTAATCAGCCAATTGACAAACAATGTCAGTGCCAAGCCTTTGGGCTTTTTGCCGACATCTTTGATGGCTGACCAGTCAATCTGTATCATCATCGGATAAATCATCAGCCAAATCAGCACCGCCACCGGCAGATTGATGTGAGCAATCTCAAGCTTGGCAATTTGCCCAAACGCATCCGGCATAAGTAGTCCTAGTGCGACACCACAAGCAATCGAGAGTGCCACCCATAGACTCAAATAACGCTCAAAAATCCCCATCATTACCCCCTTGCCACAATGACATCGCCGTCTTCTTTGACGAAATCGGTCAATAAAGGCACAGGCGAAATCTCCAAAAACACTTCGGAAGGACGGCACAGTCGCACGCCGTTATTGGTGATGACGATTGGACGATTGATTAAAATGGGGTGGGCGAGCATAGCATTGATAATAGTATCATCATCAAGTGCTTCGTTATCGAGTCCACAGGCCAAAAATTCAGGCACATTGGTGCGTAATAATTGGCGTGGCGTCAAGTTCATCGCTGATAATAACTCACGCAAAGTACGCTCATCAGGCGGATTTTCCAGATAATGAATGATGGTCGGCTCAATCCCTAGGTGGCGAATGAGTGCTAATGTATTGCGTGAAGTGCCACAAGCGGGGTTGTGATAAATGGTGGTGTTTTTCATGACTTATCCTTACAATAATTCAAGAAACATTGAAATTATAACTAAAAAAATCAGTCGCCCAAAAAAATCAGCAACATTGCTCTTGGCTGTGGATACAGCAGTTTTGGGTCAGATAATGCGTCAATGCCATCATCAAGGTCAGATTGGCATAATAGCGGACAAATCGACCTTCTTGCTGACTGCGAATCAGCCCGACATGATGCAGTGATTTTAGGTGAAATGACAGCAAATTTGGTGCAAGATTCAGCTGTTTTGCCAAATCGCCAGCAATCATCCCTTGTGTGCCCATCGCTGACAATGCTTGAAAAATCGCCAAACGACTGGGCGATGAGAGAGCTTCAAATAACTGACTGGCTTGTTCGGTATTCATAGGTATGGCAAAGCGTTGGGATATAAATATGTGCTTATTATAAAGTGCTGTGATAAATAATTCAATCAGTCTTGAAATAAGAATAAAAGCGACGAAAGAAATGTGATGACCCAAAGCAAAAGCCACAAGCTTTCACTTGTGGCTTTTTGGTGCATATCCTGCGTGCATCCTTACGGTGTTTCCATACTAACAGCTTATCATCCTTGCTTGATACATCCTGTATCGATTTCCTGTGCTGTTGGATATATTATGCCAAAATGATGATATCAGCAAAAGTGGCAAAAATCGGCAATGTTTGTACGAAATTTCGTACACGCTCGCCACTTGTCCATTAGCCTGCCACCGACACACCGAACAAGCGACCAATCATCGCCGTCGCCGCCATCGCAAACACACCCCAAATCAGCACTCGAGCCATCGCTGGTACGACTTTGGCACCGCCAAGCTTGGCAGAACAATAACCCAATAGCGCAAGCCCTACCAAAGTCGTCGCCCCAAGCATGATGCTCAAATCTGCCCCAATGCGATTGCCAAGCCATAGGCTAATCAGTGGCAATACCGCACCGACGATAAAGGCTGCTGCTGATGCCATCGCCGCTTCTAGTGGCTTGGCAGAATGGGTATCACTCAGCCCAATCTCATCACGGGCGTGTGCTTCTAGGGCGTTGTGCTCGGTCAGGGCGACGGCGACTTGCTTGGCAAGTGCATCATCAAGCCCACGCAGTTTGTAGATTTCGGTCAATTCATTCAGTTCTTTGTCAGGATTGTGCTTGAGCTCATAGGCTTCTTTGGCAAGGTCGCTTTTTTCGGTATCCGACTGTGATGACACCGAGATATACTCGCCTGCGCCCATTGACAGCGCACCACCGATGATGGCGGCTAGGGCGGTGAGCATCAAGATATTCATAGTGGCATTACCTGCGACCATACCCATCAGTAGGCTAGCTGTCGAGATAAGACCGTCATTCGCCCCGAGTACGCCGGCGCGTAGCCAGTTGTTGCGTGAGCTAAAATGCGGTTCGGTATGAGCTGAATACATGGTTTTTCCAAAATGCATTGATTTGAGCCTATTATACGCCAAGAATTGACATCGTGAATGACTGATTTGTCTTTAAATTGTACTTAAAAATGTTTCTATTTTTTGCCTAATTTCTTATCTGAAAATGGGTCTTGTTTACAAATTTGCTTGACGATAGTTATATAATAATATAACATTATGTAACTTTATTCATTGACTTAATACATTTTTGAAATAATTGTTATACTTTATCACCTATTAGGAAAAAATCATGCACACCCAAACAAGACGCCTAAGCCCATTATTATTGGCAATCGGTGGCGTATTCGCCATGCAGTTAGCTTATGCTGATGACACTGCATCTGACACACCTGCCACGACATCGACGGATATTGTGCCAACTGTGGTGCTCGACGGTGATGAGATTGTCGTCAGTCGCCGCACCGCCCAGAGCCTATTTGGACAAGCCAAGCCATCGGATGTCATCATCAAGCAAGAGACGCTCAAGAAAAATTCGGCAACACTTGGTGATGCTTTGGCGGGCGAGCTGGGCGTACATTCCAACCACTATGGCGGTGGTGCATCTGCACCCATCGTCCGTGGTCAAGAAGGTAAGCGACTCAAGGTACTCCAAAACAGCACCGATGTGCTTGATATGGCAAATCTATCGCCCGACCATGCGGTGATGGTCGATACCTTGCTTGCCAAGCAAGTCGAAATCGTGCGTGGCGCAAGCACCCTATTGTATAGCGCAGGCAATGTCGCAGGGCAAATCAATGTCGTGGATGATGTGATTAAGACGAGCGTGCCAAGTGTCGCTACCGGTGAAGTTAGTGCCCGCTATGGCAGTGCCAATGATGAGAAGCTGGTCAGTGCAGCGGTATCAGCAGGGATTGGCGAGCATATCGCCATCACCGCCCAAGGGCTCGTTCGTCGTGCAGGTGATTATCAGACGCCCAAGCATCAGCAGTATCATTTTGACAGCGAAAAAGCACTCAAGGCACACATCGTCGCCCCTGATAACTTGGCAAGTCTAGAGTCAGAATATCAGCACTGGCTTGCCAATCGTCATCAGACGCCGTATTTTCGCTATCGTCCTGTAGGCGAGCGCCACTTTATCCGTAGCGAGAGCGATTATCAAACTAAAAAACAAACTTACCAAAACGCCATCGTCACACCACAGACACTCGATTATCTGCCTGAGAGCTGGTCGGAGTCAGATGCGCTAGCGCTTGGTGTCTCGTGGGTGGGCGAGCGTGGCTATGTGGGTGCATCCATCAGCCATCGCCATGATGAGTACGGTCTGCCTGCGCACAATGCGATGTACGAAGGCTGTGGGGCGTATGTGATTTTGCCATCGAGCGAGCGCAAAAAGCCGTATCTGATGAGCTATCCACAGCTGATGGATGAGACGGATGTCAATTATCTCAATCCACGAGCGGACTGCTTGCAGGCGGCATCGTTTGATTCGAGTGGCAATCATACGCACAGCAGTACCGAGTCGCATGAGCATGGTGCGCCTTGGATTGACTTGACCAATCGTCGCTATGACATCAAGGCGGCGGTATATCAGCCGATGGCAGGCGTGGATAAGCTTGGCGTGAGTGTCGCTCATGCTGATTATCAGCATCAAGAAAAAGAAGGCACACGCATCAGCAGTGATTTTCGTAACAAAGCCACCACAGCACGCATTGAGCTGACCCAAACGCCCACTGAGCGACTATCAGGCATCTGGGGCGTGCAGTATCTGACGGCGGATAATAGCGCACTTGCCCCGAGTGTCTATAAAGGACGGCAAATGCTTGGCACAAATAGCACGGATAATTGGGCAATCTTTGGGCTACAGCAGTATCAGCTCGGTGATGTGACGCTAGAAGCATCGGCTCGTGCGGCATCACAGCGTATCAAGATGCACTATGATACGGACAAGATTGCATCAGTGATGCAGCCCAATCCGATTAGTGAGCGTTGTGCCAAAAATGCGGTTTGTTCAGCGACTGTCGCTGCCGCCAATGCCGAGCGTGCATCCGATTTGGCAAATGCCCTAGACAATACCAAGCCAAACGAACAGCACGCCTTCTCATACGCCATCGGTGCCAAGTGGCAAGTAACACCTGAATACCGCCTAAGCATCAGTGCATCGCACCAAGAACGCTTGCCAACCGCCCAAGAGCTTTATACGCATGGGATGCACCTAGCGACCAGCTCATTTGAAGTGGGCAATAAGGATTTGACCAAAGAAAAATCCAACAACATTGAGCTTGCACTCGGCTATCAAGGCGAGCGACTTGATTATCAATTATCCGCTTATTATTATGATTTTGATAATTATATCTATCTACAGACGCTCAATGAATCGCTTGGCAATAGCACGGTGATTGCGCCGTATTCGCTCAAAATCAACCGCTATAGCCAGTCTGGGGCGAAGTTTCATGGCTTTGAAGGCAAGATTGGTTATCAGTTGAATGATACTTATCATGCATCCGTATTTGGCGATGTCATCAATGGGCGATTGGTGGATTTGCCTGATGCGGTGGTAGCGTATGATAGAACGACAGGCAAAAAAACCTATGAACCACAAGCCAATCGACCCACGCCGCGCCTACCGCCCATGCGTCTAGGCACACGCCTAAAGGCTGAGTTTGGTGAGCAGTGGACGGGCGAGCTTGAGTATTATCGAGTGTTTGACCAAGATAAATTATCCAAATTCGAGCACAAGACCGCAGGGCATGATATGCTAAATTTGGGGCTGACTTACCAAAAGCCGATGGCATATGGCGATGTCGATGTCTTTATCAAGGCGGATAATCTCTTGAACCAAAAAGTCTATGCACACGCAACTTATTTACCCTATATTCCGCAGATGGGGCGTAGCATCAGCTTTGGGGCGACTTATCGCTTTTAGGTTGTCATGCCAAGTCATATGGCAAAGCAAAAAATCGGTGCAAAACGCGCCGATTTTTTTATGAAAATCTGGGCAAAAATTTGATGAAAATTGGGTAAAAATAGGGCAAATCTGCCGATGATGGTATGATAATGACAGTGAAAAATGATGGGCTGATTCATCAGAAAACCGCTTGAGTTTTGATAAGAATTGATGAATAATAGAAGTGGAAAAAAGAGTGAAATATCATCATTGATGACATCGATTAACCAAGCAAATAAGGAGCTATGACCATGAAAAGCACTGAGCATTATCAAGATGTGTTACTTGCGCTCAAGCAAGAATATCAAGCCCGTATCGATAAGATTAAAGACCGCATCGCCCACCCAGATGACAACAGCAACCAAGACTGGGACGACCAAGCCGTCGCTGCCACGCGTGATGAGATGCGTATGGCACTCGTGCACGAAGCTGAGCATGAGCTCGCCCAAGTCAATGCTGCACTTCGCCGTATCGAAGAAGGCGGCTATGGCGTCTGTGCTGAGTGTGGCGAAGACATCGAAGAAGGTCGCTTGGATGCTGTGCCGTTTGCCACGCTGTGCATGACACACGCTAAATAAACGCCAAATAAACTTAGGCGGATGCAATAAAAAATGCGGTTCGTGATGAACCGCATTTTGTTTGGGATAAGCATTTTGCTTGCTTAGCCTGTATTGCTTATTCTTCGACTTGACTGCGTAGATACTGCGTCAATAAAGCGACAGGGCGACCTGTGGCGGTGTTGGTGCTGCCGCCTTTCCATGCTGTGCCTGCGATGTCTAGGTGTGCCCATGCTTGACCGTCTTTGATGAAGCGTTTTAGGAAGCACGCTGCGGTGACTGAGCCAGCTTCACGACCGCCGATGTTTTGGATGTCGGCGATTTTTGAGTTGATTTGGGCATCATAGTCATCATCGAGTGGCATATGCCATACCAAGTCATTGGTAAATTCGCTTGCTGCTTCTAGGGCAAATAGCGTATCTTCGTCGTTACTGTACAAGCCAGAACGCACGCTACCTAGCGCAATGACGCACGCACCGGTGAGTGTGGCGGTGTCGATGATGGCTTTTGGTGTGTAGTTTTCTTGGACATAGCACAGTGCATCGCACAGTACTAGGCGACCTTCGGCATCGGTATTTAGGATTTCGACACTTGTGCCGTTCATCGCGGTGACGACATCGCCCGGGCGAGCTGAGCGTGCTGATGGCATATTCTCGGCGCAGGCAATCACAGCGACGATGTCGATGGCAAGATTGGCTTCGGCGGCAGCTCGCACTGTGCCTAGAATGGATGCCGCACCGCCCATGTCAAATTTCATCTCTTCCATGCCTGCTGATGGCTTGATAGAGATACCGCCTGAGTCAAAGGTCAAACCCTTGCCGACCAAGGCGATTGGGTTAGACAGACGAGCTTTTTTGCCAGCTTTTCCGGTTTTGCCATAGTACTCGATGACGGCGAGTTTGCCTTCTTCGTCTGAGCCTTGCGAGACGGCGAGAAAGCAGCCCATGCCAAGTTTTTGCATTTCTTTTTCGCCAAGTACGCTCACGCTGATTTTGTCGGCGTACTCTTTGGCGAGCTGCTTTGCTTTTTTGGCTAGCTCCGATGGGCTAAGGACATTTGGTGCTTCATTGGCAAGGTCACGAGCCGCACTCACGCCTTTACCAGTTGCAAGGGCGAAATCCAGTGCCGTTTGATAAGCACTCAATTCATCACGATTTGAGATGATGCTAATCTCGCTGATAGCATCGGCATCGGCAGGCTTGCTCTTGTGATGGTCAAAGCGATAAGCAGCCGCCAATAGCGCTAGGACAAACTGCGTAAAGTGCTTGTGGCAGATGGTATCGCCCCACAAGATAGCCGCTTTTTGGCTGTTTTTGATGGCGGTATAAGTAGTAGCGGCGACTTTGGCGATATTGCCTGCTAGTTTTTCAAGCTTGCCCACGCCAATCACAGTCACCACAGGGAAATCTTTGGCATGGATGGCATAGTTGGTGACGCTCTCGCCTAGGCCGCCCTTAAAATTGCTTTGTTTGATTAGGCTGTCGGCACGCAGCAGATATTCGGCATCGCCAAAACCGCCAAGTACATCCCCTGCGTCTGTGGCATAGACGACGATGGTTGGTAGTGGGTTATTTTTGGTGGCTTTTTTGAGTGTCAATTCGGCGTGGACGCCAAGTTTGATTGCACTGGTTGGCATAGTAAATCCTTATAAATTATCTAAAACACTGGTCTAAAAAACAAGAAACGCTTTTGTGAAAACACGCATCTAGTGTAGCACAAATTGCGGTCATGCAAAAATGAAATTTACAAGGCAAATCATCGGTAAATCCTGATAATGACACGCATCGGCTTGGCAGGATGGACTGTAATCATGCTGTAATTATTAAGCAAAAATTCGCAACAAAATAAACTTATCAAATCGCTTAAAACTTAGGCGTTTTTTTGTTATCATAAACCATTTGCCAATCATTTTTTGGAAGTCCTTTTCTGTGATTTTACGCCGTTATATCACCACACAAGTTGCTAGTACCACCGCCTTGGTTTTGGGCTTTTTGGTGGTGATGTTGCTTGGTGGTCGCTTAATTCGTTATTTTGGTATGGCGGCAGAAGGCGGTTTGGGCGTGAATGTGCTGTTTAGCCTGATTGGTTATAATTTGCCGTTTTTTCTTGAGCTGATTTTGCCCTTGTCGTTTTTTATCGCATTGATGTTGGTGTTTGGGCGGCTATATTCTGACCATGAGATGGCGGTGATTAATAGTAGTGGTATCAGCCGTGGGCGTTTGGCACGGATGCTTGCGCCGCTCGTGATTGTGCTGATGGTGCTCGAAGGGTGGATTGCACTCGTTGCCAAGCCGTGGGGCATGGAGCGTGCGACCAACATCTGGACTGAGCAGTCGATGACGCAGGTGTTTGATTTGATTCGCCCAAAAGAGTTTATCAGTAGTGGCGATTATCACCTATATGTCGGCGAAGTGGGCGCACGCCGTGAGTCGCTCCAAGATGTCATCGTCGTGCAGATGAACACCAAAAAAGGCATGATGGATACGCAGGCTCAAAGAAATCAAGCACCGACGCATCATGAGATTCAAAGCGAAGATGCTGCAGCGCTTGAGCAGATTCCCGATGAATACAAAAGCCAAAAAGATTCCTTGATTTTTGCCAAATCTGCCACCCAAGTCGCCACCACAGACGGCTCAATTCAGCTGGATCTGCATCAAGGGCGTCGCTATGAAGTCGATCCGATGAGTCAGCGCTATAGCCAAATCGGCTTTGAGCGGTATCGTATCACGCTTGCGGCAGGGGCGATGCCTGACGCCCAAGCGATGCGTATCGAAGGCATCTCCACGCCATCACTATATGGGATCATCGCAGGTGATGTCGCTCGAGAAAACATCAATGAAGCCTATGCTGAGCTTGGCTATCGACTAAGCTTGCCTTGGCTGATACTACTTGCAGTGATGTTGGCTGTGCCCTTGTCTTATGTCAGACCACGACAAGGTCGATGGCTTAAGCTCATCCCTGCGATTTTTATTTATGTGGCGAGCGTGATGTTGGTGATTTCCTTAAAAGATGTCGTGGCAAAAGGGCGTGTCTCGGTGTATCTGTATCCAGTAGCGGTAGCAGTGGTGGCGATCTTTGCGCTGTATCTGAATTATCATGAACAGCTAATGAATCGACTGCGCTTGCAGCGACACAGCACTAAGGAGCAGGCATGAAATCTTGGCTACTACCCCGATATGTGATCCGCTCAGCATTCTTGGCGATGGCAGGTGCGGTGCTTGGCTTGTGGCTGTTGCAGGGGTTATTTGCGTATTTGGCTGAGCTACAAGACATCAACGACACCTATACGCTTGGCGATGCGCTGCGCTATATTGTTTATCGTTCACCGTATTTTTTGGTGCAGTTTATGCCGACAGGGACACTGCTTGGCGCTGTCATCGGACTTGGACTGCTTGCCAATCATAGCGAGCTGATCGTCATGCGAGCAGCGGGGCTGAGCCTGTATCGCATCATCGGCTGGGTGATGATACCGGCGACTTTATTTGTCATGCTGTCACTTGGGGTGAATCAGTTTATTTTGCCATCGGCAAACTATCAAGCCAGCGCCATCAAATATGATACCAAGCGTGATAAGCTCATCACCATCAATGGCTACTGGTCGGTGTCCAATCATGATAATACTCAAGATGTGGTGTATATCAACTATGCTGACAGCGATGGTAAGCTTGGCGGTGTCAAACGCTATCAGCTGATCGATGGTAATCTAAGTGCCGTCACCCAAGCCCAAGATGGTATCTATCAGCCCCAAAACACTCAAGGTGGACGCTACACATGGCAGCTCAATAACATCAATCAGCTATCCATCACCCCCCAAGGCGTCAAGCGTGAAGTCGTGCCACATGAGAGACTCTCACTACCGCTAGCACCTGCAGATATTTATCTCTTGACTCGTGAGCCAGAAGAGCTGTCGCTCACCGATTTGTACGCACATCGGCAGCTGATGAATGCCCAAGCTACTCGCTCGCTCAAGCATGAAGTGGCGTTTTGGCAAAAGCTGTTTTCGCCATTTTCGGTGCTGTCGTTGGTGCTTGTGGCATCATCATTTGTTTTTGGCTCGTTGCGTTCGCAAGGCTTGGGGCTGCGTATCGTCTTGGCGCTCTTGACGGGCTTATTATTTAGCTATTTGACTGACCTTGTGGGCTTTGTGGCATTGGCTACAGGATTATCGCCGATGCTGATGGCGATTGTGCCGATTGTGCTGAGCACCTTAGCGGGGATGTATTTATTAAACAAAAAATCCAATTAGCCAGCACAAACCCAAAAAAAGCAATCTATCACAGATTGCTTTTTTTAGGCACGAATTTTGGCTTTGTTAGCAGCCAAATCAATTAGCCTTTGACCAGCTTTAGGCGTTTGGCGGTCGCCATACAGGTTTGATAACGCCCATCAACTCGAGTGGCGAACCAATTGGTATTGTAGTCTTTACTAAGCTTAGGCCCTGAGATGACCACCTGTGGCATGATGGCATAGCTTGGTTTTTTGCCGTATTTTTGTTGGAATAAGTCGCTGACCGCTAGATAAGTCTTGGTCTGCTCAAAGTCCTTACTTTTTTCTTTACGCAAATCAGCTCGGATTTGGCGTTCGTTCAGCGGTGTGGGGGCATTGGCAAGTAGCTTGACGACGGCAAGTTCGGTGGATGATTTTTTGCTGATGGGGTCGCCATCTTTGTACAACAGCAAATCACCATCGATATCAAGCTTTGTGCCATTTAATGAGCTGACCCGCTGCTGAAAGGCGGCATTGCGACTGGAATACATCCCAGAGTTATAGTCGGCAAAGCGATACAAGGGCTTATCATAATCAGCCTGATACACCATCAAGCGATGGATGCCATAATACAGCCCGCCAAACTGCGTGTACAAATCACTGCGTAGCTCTCTATCGCTCATATTGGTACGGCGATGTTCACGGGCATAATCGATGTGCACCTGCATTGAGCCGAGTGTGGTGACAGGATTGATACGCTCATCGATGCCTTGACCGGATAGCTTGGTGATATTGGCGATGCCTGATACTTTATAAGTCTTTGTAAAATAATCAAAAATATCTCGGTACAGCTCATCCAGCTCTTTTTCGTTTTTGACTGCTTTGATTTGTTTGATGAAATTGTCTTGTTTGGTTGGGCGAGTCTCTAGCATATTGCGAAACACACCTGCCAAATTTTTACCAAGCTTATCTTCAAGCTTCTCATCGATGGCTTTTAGGGCGGCGTTGCCAAGATTTGCCACGCTTGGATTGGCATGAAAATTGGACTCTTGGTCAATGATGGCGATGGTCGTGCAGATGTTTTGGGTATTTTTGACCAATTTGAGCTCATCATAGACACGAGCGATGTCCGCCGCCCAGCTTTTGGTGTTTTTGACTCGGCTTGGGATGAGTTTGGCGATTTCTTGATCGGATAAGGTGGGCGTGCTTTGGGTTGTTTTTTCGACCAAATCACAGCCGCTCAGTGAAGCCATCACCAATAGCGGTAGGCTGAGTGTAAGAACATGGGTCAAAGGTTTGGTCATCGGTCATCACCACGCAAAATCAGTGCTAATTGGCACAAGGTGATATATCTTAAGGGATGCAAAAAAAGCGGTCAAGACATCGGCACAAAATTTAACCAATGTGTAAGATTCTAAAGCAAATACTCAGCAGACACCTTGTTATTGGATGTCTGCTGAGTCTGTTTTGACTACATGGCTACAAGTCATTAGATGTCTTTGACAGGGTGTTTGCGCATCAAGCATTCTTGCTGAGTGCTAGCGACGAGATGGCCGTTTTGCCAAAACTGCCCGTGATTGAGCCCTTTGGCATGGCTTGTGGTATCGCTCCACATATCATAAAGCAAAAATTCGGTGACATCAAAGGGGCGATGAAAGTGCATGGAATGATCGATGCTTGCCATCTGCATACCAGGCGTGGTGAGCGTCAGCCCATGACCAAGTAGCGATGTCCCTGCCAAATAATAATCCGAAATAAATGCAAGCACCGCTTGATGAATGGCGACAGGCTGCTCGCCAAGCTCATGCACACGCACCCAAAAAGCATGGCGTGGATAAGTTGGCGCAGGATTGATCGGATCTTGGGGGTGAATCGGACGCATCTCGATCGGACGCTCTCGCATGAAGCGGAGTCTGAGCGGCTCTGGCACTTTATCAACTAAGGCGTGCTTGAGCTGTTGTTCGGTCTTGAGCGTCTCTGGCGCAGGATAGCTTGGCATCCGCCCTTGGTACTCCAGCCCACCTTCCATCGGTGAAAATGACGCAATCATCGAAAAAATCACCTGCTCTTTGGTGACTTTTTGACCATCTTTATCCAGTCCTTCGACATACTGCACAGCGATGACTTCACGGGCTGATAGGCTGCGGCCATCACGCAGGCGACGCACTTGATAAGTGATGGGTAGGCGAATATCACCGCCACGCAAAAAATAGCCATGTAGGCTATGGCAAGGCTTATCATGCGTCAAGGTGTACGCCGCTGATAATAACGCCTGTGCCAACACTTGACCACCAAAGACGCGCGGCCCAACAAAATCAATGCTATCACCCACAAAAGTATCATCGCCTTCTTGGCGTAGCTTGAGCACTTCTAGCAGTGCATCAATGCCAGTTTCAGGTAGGGAGACATCGTTGAGATAGTTTTCATAAGCAGTTTTGGCAGCCATGACATATCCTTTATACGAAATAAAAATCAACACAAATCAAAATTTAGCAAAAAGTATAGCATTTTTTGACCCAAAATCAGCCAAAAAACACAAAAAAATGTTAGAATGAAAAGTCATTTTGGGACAAAGCTGTATCCACAGTTATCGTGCTTTGACTGTCAGCATCCCTAGCAGATTCATCGGATCTATTTATTGCACAGTTTTTGGTGACTTTTTTATGTTCAAATTGCCTAATTGGTTGTCGTCGAAGTCATCGACGGCTGATAAGCCTGCCGTAAGCAAAGCGCCCACTAACCAAACGCCAAGCTCCTATCGTCAGCTATCGGCAAAGGGGCTGTCGTTGGCGGTCAAGCCAACCTTGATTGGCGAAGTGCCGCAGCTTGACCCAAGTATCCCAACCTTTTATGTACTGCGTGCTTATTCTCGCTCAAATAGCTTGCTTGTGGGTATGCAGACCGATGAGCTTGGCTTGCCATCGGCACTGGCTGAAGTGCGTGCTGATGGGGTGCATGAGACATCGGCGATGATTTTTTTGAAAGACCGTCGTTCTGATGGCACACGCCAAACGAGCGTGCCACGCCTTGAGCGACTCATTAGCGCCTGTCTTGACAATCCTGAGCTGAAGATTCAGCTGGTGCCTGTCACTGTACTGTGGGGGCGTGCGCCTGACAAGGAAGAATCGCTGTTTCGCCTGATGATGGCGGATGAGTGGGAATCACCGTCTAAGGCAAAACAGCTGTTCAATATCGGCGTGATGGGGCGTGATACCTTTGTGCGATTTAGCGAGCCCAAGGATTTGCAGTCACTTATCCATGATGCCAAAGCAGGCGTGGGCGATGATTTGACCACGACCATCGCCATGCGCCTCAAGGGCTATCTAGACAAACAACGCACGAGCATCATCGGGCCTGACTTATCGGATAAGCGCAATATCGCCGGCACGATTTTGTCATCGCCTGTGGTGACTGCCGCTATCGAAAAGCACGCTACCGAGACTGGCAAATCCATCGCCGCTGCCAAAGCAGAAGCTCAAGGCTATCTTGGCGAAATCACGAGCGACTATTCGCATTCGGTGGTGAGATTTTTTGACCATTTCTTAACTTGGCTATGGACACGCCTGTATGATGGTGTCGAAGTGCGTCACTTTGAGCGAGTGCGTGCGCTTGCACCTGATTTTCAGATTGTCTATGTGCCGTGTCATCGTAGCCATATTGATTATCTATTATTGTCTTATGTGATTTATAAGCGTGGCTTGCGTATTCCCCATGTCGCCGCGGGTGAGAATCTCAATATCCCTGTGCTTGGTGAGCTGCTGCGTAGTGGTGGTGCGTTCTTTATGCGTCGTAGCTTTAAGGGCAATGCTTTGTACAGCACGGTGTTCAAAGAATATGTGCACAGCTTGATGCAGCGCCAAGCGCCGATTGAGTACTTTATCGAAGGGGGGCGTTCTCGCTCGGGTCGTCTGCTACCGCCGAAGCTTGGGATGCTGGCGATGACGGTTAATAGCCATTTGCGTGAGCCTGCCAAGCCTGTGGTCTTTATCCCGACTTATATCAGCTATGAGCGCATCATGGAAGGGGCGACTTATGTCGGTGAGCTCAAAGGCAAGCCAAAAGAAAGCGAGAACTTATTAGGCCTGCTAAAAACTGCTCGCAAGATTGAGCGAATTTTTGGTACGGTGCATTTGGCATTTGGCGAGCCGCTGTATCTTAATGATTTTATGGCAAAATTTGATGTCATAGCCCAAGATGACAGTGTGGATAACGCCACCAAGACCCATGCTATGGTGCAGAATCTTGGCGTCAAAGTGATGCAAAACATCAACAAAGCCGCTGTGGTCAATCCTGTGTCACTGCTTGCGCTCGTGCTACTATCCACCCCAAATGCCGCCCTTGATGAAGCGCAGTGCCTTGAGCAGATTAAGCTGTATCAGCACATCGCTCAAGCATTGCCTTATGATGCCGACACCTATGTCACGGATATGACACCAAAGCAAATCCTAGACTATGGCATCAAGCTAAAACTCATCGAACGCACACCGCATATCCTAGGCGATATGATTCGTGTGGCGGATAAGCAAGCTCCACTACTGAGTTATTTTAGAAATAATATCTTGCACGTGTTTATCATCGCAAGCTTCTTGGCGGCATTGGTACAGCGTAATGGTCGTATCTATCGTGAGAAGCTTGAGAGCATCACCGAGCTGTTGTATCCATTTTTACAAAGTGAATTATTCCTAAAAACTGCCCTACGCAACATCGCCACTCAAGCCGAGCGTGTGCTAAACCTACTCATCGAGCGTGGTGTCATCGTCGATCTGGGTGATGGTGTGGTCGGTAGCCCCGAAGGGAACTCTGAAGCCTATCAACAGCTGATGGTACTAGCAAGCCCAGCCCAGCAAAGCCTTGAGCGGTATTTTATGGCGCTGACACTGCTGTCTGAGCAAGGCTCAAACCGCCTAAATACCGAGCAAGTGGTCAATCTGTGCTATGTGCTCGGTCAGCGTGTGTCGGTGCTACACGCTGATGATCTGCCAGATATGTTTGATAAGGCGCTGTTTACAAGCTTTATGGATACGCTGGTGCGTGTCGGCTATGTCACCATCGATGATAAGACAGCGCTGCTGACTTTCGATGAGCGTATCGACAAGATCGCTGAGCACGCCAAATTCGTCCTACATCCTGATATGATGCAGCTACTACGCCATACCGCAAGCCTAAGCCATGATGAAATCACCCTTGCGATGCAAGAGATGGGCAAGAAGAAGCGGTGGCGGTAGGGGCGTTATTTAATACATTTTCGATACAATACTAGTAACCTTTGTAAATTTAATATTGCTATAATGCAAGTAAATAAGTAATAGTGTGCGCTCTATGCAAAATATACATGACAATATTCAAAAATACAAGAAATCAGCCAAATGGGTGGGCGGATTATGTTTCGTGCTGACGTTGTCAGGCTGTCAAGCAATCAGTAATTGGCAGCCCAATTCTGGGCCAACACGCGGTCAAATTAGCAAAAATCCCAATGCCATACTAGTACCTGCATCCAATACACAGGATGACAACTATGGGTTGTTGGTGATTGATATTGACTCTCAGGTTGCTGGCAGATCAAAAAATTTGACACCTACTTTGATGTTTTCTAATTATTTTGCCAATGCACAAACTACCGCAAATCGCATATCGTCTGGCGATGTCGTAGATGTGACTATTTGGGAGGCGCCACCTGCTCTATTATTTGGTACAGCAAGTGATCTGAATGGTTTTTCTGGCACTAAGGAAACTAAATTACCCGAGCAGATGGTTGATAAATCTGGCTACATCAGTGTTCCATTTGTTGGCAAATTAAATGTACTTGGCAAGACGCCGCAACAAGTGCAGGATATGATTATTTCAGGCTTGCACAAAAAAGCAAATCAGCCAAGCGCTATTGTACGTATTACCAAGAATAATTCAGCCGATATTACTGTGATTGGCGAAGTTAATAACAGCACCAGAATGCCATTGACAGGCAAGGGAGAGAGAATCCTTGATGCTATTGCAGCGGCAGGTGGCGCAAAGCAACCTGCGGAACGTGTAAGCGTACAGTTGACTCGTGGTGGCCAAGCAAAAGAAATGTTATTGTCTGACATTATTAATGACACACGACAAAATATTCGCTTGCAGCAAGGCGATGTAATTTCGGTCAAGTACAAAACCAATAGTTATATGGTCATGGGCGCAGCTACAAAAAATGACGAGATTGATTTTGAAGCGAGCGGAATATCATTGATGCAAGCACTGGCTCGTGCTGGTGGATTGAATGATAGTCGTGCCGACGCCCAAGGTGTTTTTGTTTTTCGTTATGAAAATCCAGCGGTATTAACTGCAGAGCAAATGCAAAGCGTGCCAATGCAGTTCCATAACAGAGCTGTTCCGGTGGTTTATCGTTTGAATTTAAAAGATCCGTTGAATTATATCATTGCCCGAGATTTTGAGATTCGCAATCAAGATGTGATTTATGTGTCTAATGCACCTGCTGTTGAATTTAGCAAGTTTTTGGGCATGGTTAGCCAAAGCGTTTATTCCATCGTCAATATTCGCGATATTGCAAACATTAACTAGGAATTGATGACAGTGTATAAAAACGACAAGAAAAGCTTTCTTAGAAGACAAGATCCATTGTTTTGGCTGTGCGTAGTTCTGCCAACCATTCTGCTGGCGGTTTATTATGGGTTTTTTGCTTCAAATCAGTACATATCAGAGTCAAAGTTTGTTATTAGAAGCCCTAATAAACAATCAACTTCTGGACTAAGCGTGATGTTGCAAAATATTGGTTTTAACGCATCATCGGATGACAGTTACTTGGTGCGAGATTATATGACATCTCGCGATGCGGTGACGAATCTAAATAATGATTTGCAAATCAAGGCCAACTACTCGAATGAATCAATCGATCCTTTTAGTCGTTTTGGTACCTTTTTTCAAAGCCCAACAGATGAAAATTTTTACAAATATTTTAATAGCAAAGTAAAAATTGTTTACGACCCAGCATCTTCGATTTCTCAGTTGCAGGTGCAGGCATTTAGCGCTGAAGAAGCCCAAAAAATCAATGAGCAGCTATTAAAAATGGGCGATGTGGTCATTAACCGCATTAATAACAATGCCAAAAATGACATTCTAAAATATTCTGCCGAAGAAGTGGAGCTTGCTAAGCAAAAATCCAGAGAGGCAGCAGATAAGCTGGCTAAGTATCGTACGGATAATAAGCTGTACAATCCTGAAGGGCAGTCAACTATCGCCTTGCAAGAGATTTCTAAGCTGCAAGATGCATTGATCCAAGCGCAATCTCAGTTGGCACAAGCAAAGGCGCTAACGCCAGACAATCCGCAGATTCAGCCGCTTGAGCTACACATCAAGACGATTGAGAAGTCGATTGCAGAAAAGACAGCAAAAATTACCGGTCCATCAGATGTGTCCTACAGCAATCGCTCAGTGGAATATCAAGGACTACAACTAGAGAAGCAATTGGCCGATAAGCAGTTAGAAGCAGCCATTAGCAGCTATGAGTCTGCCAAAAGCGACTTTAATCAAAAGCAGCTTTATCTTGAACTCTTGGCAAAGCCATCGCTACCTGATGAAGCTGCTAAGCCAGAGCGCTTCAAGAATGTCTTGTCTGGTTTTGTGTTTGGCTTGTTACTTTGGGGTGTGTTAAGACTGTTTGTAGCTGGTGTGAGAGAGCATCGTGATTAGCAACATGAATGAAAAAACATCCTATGCAAAAGAAATTGCTGAATTTTATAAATCATTAAAAATTCAGCTACGGGTGATTTATGCTCTGCTGATGCGAGAGATTATTACACGCTATGGTCGACATAATTTGGGTTTTGCTTGGTTGTTTTTGGAACCGATGCTGTTTACTATCGGTATCGCCATCTTGTGGTCACTAATTAAGGATGTACACGGCAATGCCATTTCAATTATCCCTTTTGCAATTACGGGTTATTCAACAATCTTGTGCTGGCGCAATAGTTCGGGTAGGGTTGCAAATGCGGTAGAGGCAAATATTGGTCTTTTATACCATAAAAACGTTAAGGTGCTTGATGTTTTTTTAGCAAGAATATTTTTAGAATGTATTGGTGCAACCATATCATTTATTGTATTAATGTCGGTGGCGATTCTATTTAATATAATTACCCTTCCTTACGATTTTTTGATTATGGTGTATGGGTGGGTATTATTAATTTGGTTTTCTATAGCACTTGCATTAACAATGGGGTCTTTGTTCCAGATGTCAGAAGTGCTTGATAGACTTTGGCATGCTTTTACATACTTAATGTTCCCCTTGTCAGGTACGGCATTTCTGGTTGAATGGCTACCAAAAAACTTTCAACAATTTGTATTATACATACCCACTGTACATGCAAACGAACTGATTCGCCACGGATATTACGGTGAGTTAATTAGAGCGCAATATGATGTATCTTATTTAATTGAGTTTAATATGATGCTTACATTTGTTGGCCTGGTCTTGGTCCGCTATGTTAGCCGTAAGGTAGAAGAAAATTGATAATTTTGGAAGATGTTGTTAAGTCCTACCCTGTTAAAGGCGGCCGTAGAAATGTTTTGGATGGCATTAATCTCAAGATTGAATATGGAGAAAAAATTGGCATTTTGGGTCGTAATGGCGCAGGTAAATCAACTTTGATTCGAGTGCTTGGCGGAGTTGAGGAGCCAACTTCTGGATCTGTACAAAGAGATATGAGTATATCTTGGCCGTTGGCTTTTAGTGGCGCTTTTCAGGGTAGCCTAACAGGTTCTGATAATGTCCGTTTTGTATGCAGGGTATATAATGCTGACTACAAAAAAGCAATGGAGCTTGTCGATTCTTTTGCAGAACTTGGTAAGTATCTATATGAACCAGTTAAGGTGTATTCCTCAGGCATGAGAGCTCGACTTGCTTTTGCGATTTCATTGGCGGTGGACTTTGACTGCTATTTGATTGATGAGGTGATCTCAGTAGGAGATGCTAGTTTTCATCGCAAGTGTGAAATAGAGTTATTTGAAAAAAGAGCGCACAAATCTATGATTATAGTATCCCATGAATTGCATAATATTAAAGAACATTGCGATAAAGTGGCTCTGTTGCATGAAGGCAAATTAACCATATATCAGGATATGGACGAGGCTTTTGCTATATATAATTCATTGTGACAAGATCCGCCACTTAAATTGAATGATTTATACCAAAAACGAGGTTTAAGAATGAATGATTTTCAAGAAAAGTTAACAGTAAATACCATGTATCAATTCATGGAATATGCTGAAAATTACGAGATTATTAGTTTTGATTTATTCGATACTTTGATATATCGTCGTTTCTTTAGTTACGACGATGTCAAAAGTAAGGTATTTCATTTCATTGCTAACTTGACCAATAATCGCTACAGCTTTGAACAAGTGAAGTTTATTTATGAGCATATTAATAATTTGCTAAAAGACTCTAGACGGATTAATTCTGACGAGCCTTACTTAATTGATATTTATAAGACTGTGGTGTCTTCATTAAATTTAGATGAGTCTTATGCAGATATGTTGGTGCGTTATGAGCTTGATCTTGAAATAAAAAATTTGGTTTTATTTGATGATGTTGTACCCTGCCTAAAGAAGTTAAAAGAGACTAATAAACAAATTGTTATTTTGTCTGATATGTATTTTGATGAATTGCAAATTCGTCAAATTTTATCAGCCTTAGATATCGAGAATTTCTTTGATCAAGTTTATGTATCGTCTGAATATAAAGAAAGAAAATATACTTCGAGATTATTTCGGATAATATTTAAAGATGCTGATAATGTTTTGCATATAGGCGATAACGAAAATAATGATTATAGACAAGCGCTGAAAGCTGGAGTTGATGCAGTTCATTTGCTTAGACATCAGCATCAGCATCAGATTAGTGCGACACTACCGCTAACTTATGTAAATAGCGAAGATGGGTTAGTGGAACTGATGTCAGAGGTCTTTGTTGGTATGGTGGCAAACGTTTTTGATTATGCTACAACACATAATATTCCAAAAGTATTTTTCCTGTCACGTGATGCAACACCTTTATATGATGTAGCACAAAAATTTCTGAAATATAATAAAGATAGTATTTATGGCCATATTAAAATTGATGAATTATGTATTGGTAGAAATGCGCTTGGCTACTTAGATGTCCGTCGTGGCAAGTATTTTTTGGAGGATGTTTTAGATCAATATTCTTGGTTGCATCATGGCAAAGTAAAGCTCACTGATTTATTGGTTAGTTTTGGAATAGATTCACATGAGTTACCAGAAAGTTTAGTAAATGCTTCTTGGTCAAACCGTAAGGGAGCGCAAAATGTGGCAAATGCGATTACAAATAAAGATTCCGTGCTTTATTCAAAAATTGAAACATACGTCCTAAACCAAAATCATCTGGCCATAGAATATCTGCATAATATGGGGGCTATTGGTAGGGGTAAAGTGGCATTTGTCGATGTTGGATATAGTGGGACCGTCTTACGTTATATCGCACATCATTTAACCAAAGAGGGAGCAGCGAATTTACGTATAAATACCGAGATTCATATGTTGATGGTGGCTACAACAGATAATTATATTAGTAACTCGCATTTTTCCCAACCATATGGAGTGGTGAAAGAAGGATTTATTTTAACCCAATCATCACTACCAAATATTTTAAAGACAAATTTTTCATGGCTTGAGGTGTTTTTTAAAAATTATTACCCAAATAGAGGTGCATTATTAAGATATGAACAACAATGTGATACAATCAAGCCCGTGTTCAAGGAAATTGATCAAGGTATAACCGTAAATGCTTTATTGCAAAAAATTATTGATGTTTCCACAAGTAAGCTTAAACAAGATTCTTTGATTAAATATTTGGATTCTCGTTATTTGACCCAAATTAGAAATTTGGTTATTGAAACCTTTTCCAATCCGAATATTGAAGTAATTAATGTTATGAGAGATCTAAAGCAAGAATTTTCTCCTCTACAAACGCAAGTTAAGGGAATTGTTTTAGATGCGGGTGGCTATAGCACTTTAAAAAAAATTAATTTTATGATTCAAAATGATTATTGGGTAGCCGGTAGTTTTAAGGCAAATGGCGTTGGTAGTCTAATTTCAGAATTTGATCAGCTAAGAGAGTCAAAGAATAAACTTCCATACTGGATCAAACATAAAATTGAAAAAATTGAGGTAAAATAATGCTAAAATCAGTTCTTATTTATAATTGGGCTCAGTTTGATAATCCGGATATGGATGGTGGTGGCGTATCTGTCTATATTAAAAATATCATTGAAGCACTATTGGAGCAAGGGGTTAGAGTTGTTTTTTTAAGTGCAGGTTTTTCATATACTGGTGTTAATGATAGCCCCTTTATTGAAGAAACAGACAATATGTTTAGGAATCAAGGCGTAAGAAGTTTCCGAGTTGTGAATAGCCCTGTAAAAGCACCTGCCCACGACTCTTACGGTGATTTATATTGCGCTAGAGAAAATGAAGAGATTGCAAATCTTTTTATTGATTTCATGAATACACATGGTCAGTTCGACGAAGTTCACTTTCACAATATTGAGGGCTTATCCACTGTTCTTTTCGAAAAAATTAAAAGTAAGACCAATACAAAAATTGCTTACTGGTTGCATAATTATCACTCAATCTGCCCGCAGATAGAGCTGTTTAAGGATGGAAATCAAAAATGTGACGATTATCATAATGGCGCAGATTGTATTGGCTGCTTGCACCATATTCCAAGCAAAGATGATAGAATTGAACAGCGGGTTAATGCTCGAAGAAATGGCAATGACAACATTGTTGTATTAAGAAAGCCAACAATTAGTTTAAGCCGAAAGCCTGTTGTGCGGGCAAAACATATCTATAAAAATATATTAAAAATCTCTTTGGCCCCACTTTACTTGTGTATTGTTTTTATTAGAGAACTTAAGAAGGCTATTAGGCGCAAACAAAAACAGGCTGTATTATTTATTAAAAGTGTTCATGTATTGAATATTATCTATCGCCAGTATAGAAAAGCTAGGAAGGAAATTCGAATACTATTAGGCATTCAACAGCGTGAAACAACTAGAGTGCCTAAATTTGCTCAAGAGGTTGACATTTCTTGGAAAAACCGTATGAGCATAAAAAGTGAAGAAATTACCAATATTGATAATTTAAGAGTTTTTTATAGAGAGTGGAGAGAGATCAATATTCAACGACTTAACTATAATGTTGATTATCTATACGCGGTATCTGAGCAGGTAAAAGAGCAATTTGTTGCTCGTGGTGTTTTTGCCAACAAAATCAAAACTGTACCATTGGGTATGGATATTTATAACAGACCTGAAGAAAGAGTTAGGCATTATCTGTCAAAAGCTAGATCTAATAAGGTAAGAATTGGTTACTTTGGCTATTCTATTACGTCAAAAGGATTGGCTTTTTTAATTGACTCTATTGAGACAATTAAAGATCGTTCAATTTTAAATAATATTGACTTAAGAATTCATTGTCGAGTTGATGATTTGCTAATGCGAAGAATCAGCCGACTAAAACCATATTTAGCAAATATTTCTGTTCTAGATGGCTATAATCGTAATGAAATATTTGAAATAGCCCAAGATCTAGACTTGGTAATTGTTCCTTCGTTATGGTGGGAGACTTATAACCAAGTTGCGTATGAAATGATAATGCTAGGAACGCCTGTGATTGTATCGGACTCAGTTGGCATAAAATATGCGATTCCTGATGATTTCATTTTTGCATCAGGTGATATGGATGATTGTGCAAGGATTATTTCATTTTATACCGAAGATAAATCAAGACTTGGCATGTTTTGGGATGAGTCTCAAAAATCACACAAGTTATTGCCAAGTATGAGAGAACATCTTTTAATGGTTTTGGGTGATAGATTCGTGCGTAGCAAGGCAGATATAAAGCGAGAGCTGAAAGACTTGCAAGAGAATTTTCATTATCTGGCCCCATTTGCTATTTGATGTGAAATTAATCCTAATCATCGGTGCAGGCTTCTCAGGTGCGGTTATCGCTCGTGAGCTTGCAGAAAACGGTTATCAAGTTAAGGTAATTGACAGGCGTAGCCATATTGCAGGCAACTGTCATACTGAGCGTGATGACGAAACCAATGTCATGGTGCATCACTATGGCCCGCATATTTTCCATACTGATGATAAAGAAGTGTGGGAGTATGTGGCCAAACATGGTGAGATGATGTCTTATACCAACCGTGTCAAATCCACGGTCGGCGGTCAGGTATATTCTTTGCCTGTGAATCTGCACACCATCAACCAGTTTTTTGGTAAGGCATTTCGCCCGCAGGAAGCTTATGATTTTATCGTCAATGAGCAAGCTGATAAGAGCATTGATGAGCCACAGTCATTTGAAGAGCAGGCGTTAAAATTTGTTGGCCGTGATCTGTACGAAGCTTTCTTTAAGGGCTACACCCAAAAACAATGGGGAATGTCGCCAACCAAATTGCCAGCCAGTATTCTAAAGCGTTTGCCGGTACGATTTAACTACGATGATAATTATTTCTTCCATAAATACCAAGGGATGCCAAAAGATGGCTATACTGTTATCGTGGAGAGTATTTTAAATCATCCAAATATTACTGTAGAGCTAAATAGTGAATTTGACCATTCTGATATGGATGCTTTTGATCATGTATTTTATACAGGACCTTTAGATGGGTTTTATGATTATCGCTTAGGTCGCTTGGGTTATCGTACGTTAGACTTTGAACGTCATGTGGATGAAGGTGATTATCAAGGCTGTGCAGTGATGAATTATGGCGAAGAATCTGTGCCATTTACTCGCATTGCTGAGCATAAGCATTTCACACCCTGGGAGAGTCATGACAAGACGGTATATTTTAAGGAATATAGTCGTCTATGTGGCGAAGAAGATATTCCTTATTATCCAATCAGATTGGTTGACGAAAAAACCATGCTAGAGCAGTATGTGAATTTGGCCAATCAAGAAACCAAAGTAACTTTTGTTGGGCGTCTTGCTACTTATCGTTATCTTGATATGGATGTCACTATCCGTGAAGCGATGGATGTGGCAAGAGCGTTCTTGACTGCCAAGCAAAATAATGAAGCAGTCAAACCATTTTATGTAACCATGCTGTAATGAAAAAAATCGCAGTTGTTATCGTCACTTTTAATTCAGCCAAGTATATTGGGCGATTGCTTGATAAACTGCTATCGCAGTCTTATCCTGTTGCCCAAATTATTATTGTTGATAATAAAAGTAATGATAAGACTTGTGATATTGTTCACGGCTATCAAAATAATAACGCTGAGATAAAAATTCACTTACATCAACTGGATGTAAACTTAGGCGGTGCAGGTGGATTTGCCAAAGGCTTTGAGCTTGCCAAAGATAGCGACTGCGATTATATTGTCAGTCTAGATGATGATGCTTATCCGGCCAGTGATACATTTATTGCAGATTTGGTTGTGACCAAAGAGCAGCATGGTTATGATGCCATCTCTGCACTTGTGGTAGATACTGATAATCACGAACTGGCAGCTTATGAATATCAGGTAGATGGCGTAAAGCATACCAAGATTGTAGATATTCAAAAAGTGCCCCTTTTGGATAATGACATTAAACTATTCAATGGCGTATTGTTTGATAAAAAAGTGGTTGAAAGCGTTGGCATCCCACGAGCGGAGTTTTTTATTCGTGGTGATGAGCAAGAATACAAAATGCGTATTTTGCATGCTGGGTTTAAAACAGCTATATCCACTCAAGCGACCGTTTATCATCCAACATCTGTGAATGAATATTTTTATCTTAAGGGAAAGCGGTATCATCATTTGGATTCGCCTTTTAAGCTGTTCTACTCTACTCGTAATCAAGCATATATGTTAAGATTGCGAAATGATATTAATTTTTTCAAAAAAACTAAAATTGCCTATAAGAATTTTTGGCGATATACTTGGTTTTATTTGGTATATAAAAAAGATGCTAGAAGCTATTGTCTATGGCTAAAGGCTTTTATTTATGGACTTATTGGTTATATGAAAAACGATTTTAAGGGCTAAAGTTATGAAAAAAATCACCCACGCCATTATCCCTGTTGCAGGCTTTGGTACTCGTATGCTACCACTGTCTAAGGCAGTGCCAAAAGAGCTGTTGCCACTGGGCAACAAACCTGCCATACAGTATGTCATCGAAGAAGCCATCGCTGCAGGGATCAAAAATATCGTTCTGGTCAATCATGCCCAAAAGATGGCGATTGAGAACTATTTTGATATCAATAGCGAGCTAGACACTCAGCTGCGCAGCAAGGGCAAAGATGTGCTTGCCGACAGTCTAGACTTCTTGCCTGATGATGTGACTATCACCAGCGTCCGCCAAGGCAAACCGTTAGGACTGGGTCATGCCGTGCTACAGGGTCGTGCTGTGGTGGGCGATAATCCCTTTGCGGTATTGCTGCCTGATGTGGTGCTAAACCCTTATGCGTCTGACTATCAGGCTCACAACCTTGCCTTTATGATGGCTGAATTTGCCAAGACAGGGCGTAGTCAGATTTTGGTTGATCCTGTGGCGACAGCAGATATTCATAAATATGGCATCGCCCGCCTAGCTAACACCCAAACCATTGAAAAATCAGACAATAATATCTGCTTTGATGTCAAAGGCTTTGTCGAAAAGCCATCAGCGGATGTCGCACCGTCAAATTTGGCAGTGGTGGGTCGTTATGTGTTTGATAATGCGATTTTTGACTATCTTGCCAAGACTGCCCCAAGTGTCGGTGGTGAGATTCAGCTGACTGACGCCATTGATGCGCTGATTGGCACGCAAGGCATGGATGTGGTAACGATGGTAGGCGATAGCTTTGATGCGGGCGATATGACAAGCTATATGCAAGCCTTTGTTTATTTTGCTGATAAATTGGGTGTTAAGCCTGCGAATTAAGGATAATTCATGAGCCACTCTACCAATACCGCAAGCCCCGCTTGGCAAGCCGTGCAAACCCTTGCAACCACTACACCAAGCGTCGGTGAATTGTTCGCTGACAGCACTCGCAGTGAGAAATTTAGCGCGACTGCGTGTGGGATTTATATGGATTATAGTAAGCAGGCACTGGATAGCGAGCGTCTGTCAGCTCTGATTCATCTTGCCAAATCCAAAGATTTATCCCATAAAATCAATGAGTTATTATCAGGCATCAAGGTCAATGACACCGAAAACCGTGCCGCCTTGCACACCGCTCTACGCTTGCCAAAGGGCGAGTCTTTACTGGTGGATGGCGTGGATGTCGGTGGGCAGGTGCATGATAGCTTAGATAAGTGTGAAGCGATTGTTGATCGTATCCGCACGGGCGTATGGCGTGGCTATTCGGGTAAGGCAATCACCGATGTGGTTAATATCGGTGTGGGCGGTTCGGATTTGGGACCTTTGATGGCAGCCACAGCGCTCGATGAATGGGCGGATACGGACATTCGGGTGCATTTTGTCTCCAATATGGACGGCACACAGCTTGACGGCTTGCTAAAGAAGCTCAATCCCCAGACCACGCTGTTTATCATCTCATCCAAATCCTTTGGTACGATTGATACGCTATCAAACGCCAAAACTGCCAAAGCATGGCTACTATCCACAGGTGTAAAAGAACAAAGCCTACTACGTCGGCATTTTATCGGTATCTCCACTCGCCCTGATAAGATGAGTGCGTGGGGTATTCATGTGGACAATCAGCTCTTGCTATGGGACTGGGTGGGCGGTCGCTTTAGTATGTGGTCAGCCATCGGGCTTGCCATTGCCATTCGTATTGGTATGGCAGGCTTTCGGGAATTGCTGGCGGGTGCGTATGCGATAGATAGGCACTTTGCGACAGCTGACTTTGAGCAGAATTTACCCGTACTACTTGGCTTGATTGGCGTATGGAACTCTACATTTTTGGGGATTAATGCTCATACGGTATTGCCTTATGATGGGCGATTGTCGTTTTTTCCCAATTATTTGACCCAGCTTGAGATGGAGTCCAACGGCAAATCGGTGGCGCGTGATGGCGTGGCGGTGGATTATGACACTTGCCCGATTTTGTGGGGGGATATTGGTTCAAACGCTCAGCACGCTTTTTATCAGCTGTTGCACCAAGGCACACAGCGTGTGTCGTGCGATTTTATTACACCGATTCGCCGATATGACAATCAGCAGCACCATCATGATGCCTATTTAGAAGAACAGCATAAGTTATCGCTGGCAAACTGTCTTGCCCAGTCGCAGGTGCTTGCTTTTGGTAATGGGGCGCTTGGCGATACGACCCAAGATGAATTTGGTAAGTTTAAACGCTATCGGGGCAATCAGCCGTCCACGACGCTACTATTAGATAGCCTAAGTCCATTTAGCTTGGGGGCACTCATCGCCCTGTATGAGCATAAGGTTTATGTGATGAGCGTGCTGTGGGGGATTAACCCCTTTGACCAGTGGGGTGTGGAAGTGGGTAAAGTGATGGCAAACAGTGTGTTTGATGCCCTAAATGATGGCAAGGCGGACGGCTTTGATGGCTCAACCAATGCTTTGCTTGCCAAAATCTTGCAAAACACTGCGGAAGGTGGTCATGCAGGATAAGTTTCAGCTGACACTGGCGCAAAATACTTTTGTGGCAAAAAAGCGATTGGTATCGCAAATTTACCATATCAGCCGATTTGAAAATTGCAAGACAACGTTATTACAAACCGAAAAAATCATCCAAAATCGCAATGATGCTGGTGTGTCGCTTGATGATATTGGCGTGATTGTCGCTTTAAAGCGTGGCTTTGAATTTGTATTTTTTTATTTAAATACTTGTCAAGCAGATAATACCTTGCCCAGTTTTGATGTGGCATTGATGTGCCGTATTAATGGCATTGTGGCGGTGCATGACGCACTCATTCCGGGTGTGCTACGCACAGGGCAGGTGGGGGTGACACTGTACGATGGCAGTCGCCATGAGCCAGTGGCGCAAACCGATAGCGATGTGGAAAGATATCTTGAAGCACTTGCTAATAGCGCCATGAGCCAAACTGAGCGAGCGCTGAGAGCGATGCTGTATATGATGCGCTCGCAATTGTTTTGGGATGGCAATAAGCGAACAGCGATTTTATTTGCTAATGCATGGCTGATTTGGCATGGCTGTGGCGTGCTTGAGATTGATGAAGTGCATTTTGATGAATTTAATCTTAAGTTGTCTGAATATTATAAAACTGGCGACATGGATGAGATTTTGTTATTTATCCATCGCCACTGTATCCAAGGAATGACGCTCGCATGACTGATTCAATCCTACTCATCGGCTGTACCAATGAGTCCATCAATACTGCCATTTGGCTAGCCAGTCTGAATAAATCGGTGCAACTGCTCGCTGATGAAGGCAGTGTGGCACACACCTTGGCAAGTTATAAATTTGACCATCAAATGTCAGCGCTGTGGCAAATGTACACGCAAACAGGGCAAATCACCGTGGTGGCATCACCAAATGCCAGTACCTATATTTGGCTGTTTTTGGATGCACAAGGTGTGGATGAATACTTGCCATTATTATTTGATACCACTGCTCAAGTCATCCTAAGCGGTTCGGTGAATATCGGTGATGTGGCGGCGTTGGCAAATCAGTTTACGACTGACCATGTCTGCTATGTGCCCTTTGTATTTATGAAAGATGGCACGGGATTTGGCTCATTATCATCGCCTGATATGGTGATGGTGGGTGAGAAAGTCTTAGGCGTACATACGGTCAATGAGCCATTATTGATGCTGTTATCTCGCACGGATAAGCAGTTTGTGGGCGAGATTAAGACGGTGGAATTTGCCCGAGCAGGGATTATGGCGATGCTTGCCACGCGTCTTAGCTTTGTCAATGAAATGGCGCGCCTAGCTGATGCCAGTGGTGTTGATATCATCACAGTGCAGGCGGTGATGGGGCTGGATAAACGAATTGGTAAAGATTATCTGTCGGCAGGGTGGGGCTTTGGTGGTCAGACATTGCCTACAGAAGTGGGTCTGCTGGATCAATTTTTTAAACAAAATCAAGTACAAAGCCGTCTATTATCCACTGTTTGCCAGATTAATGAAGACCAAAAAGAGCTGATTTTCCGCAAATTTTGGCGGTATTTTGATGGGTTTATCGATGGTAAATCGGTGATGATTTGGGGGGCGGGTTATCGTGCCAATACGGGTCGTACGACTAATTCTGCCATTCATCCGCTTCTAAAGCTACTTTGGTCATATGGCATCAAGACGACCATTTATGCGCCCAATGCAGGTTTTGAGCTCACCGAGCTGTATGGTGATGAGCCGTTATTTGGTCTAAGTGATGATGCTTATGAGTTAAGTGGATGTGATGCGCTGTTTATTCTTAACTGGTCAGAGATGGTGCTGCCAGCTATTGAGCGATTAAATCAGTTTGGTTTACCGATTTTTGATGCCAAAAATATCTTGAATAATCAATTGATTGCATACTACACAGGTGACTATCACGGTATTGGTCGCAATTATAGCAAGGGCGAAGTATAATGAAACAAATCTTAGTAACAGGTGGTGCGGGGTATATCGGCTCGCATACCTTGATTGAGCTTATCGCAGCAGGTTTTGCGCCTGTGGTGTATGACAATCTGTCTAATTCAAGTCCTGTGGCACTTGAACGAGTGGAAGAGATTGTGGGGCAAAGTATCAAATTTATCCAAGGCGATATTTTGGACAAAGACTTGCTTGCCAAGACCTTTGCTGAGTATGACTTTTTTGGGGTGATTCATTTTGCTGGGCTAAAAGCAGTGGGCGAGTCGGTTGCTAAGCCTGTCAAGTATTATCAAAACAATGTCGCAGGCACGCTGAACCTACTTGAAGTGATGCAAGAATACGGGGTGAAGAACTTTATTTTTTCATCATCGGCAACTGTCTATGGCGATCCTGAAGTATTGCCAATCGTTGAGACTGCCAAACGCTCTTGTACCAATCCGTATGGTCAGTCTAAATTGACTGTTGAGTACATCTTGGAAGATTTGGCAAAAGCTGATCATGCATTTAATATCGTCTCACTGCGTTATTTCAACCCAATCGGTGCACACAAAAGCGGTCTGATTGGTGAAGATCCAAGCGATATTCCGAATAATTTGATGCCTTATATCAGCCAAGTAGCGGTGGGTAAATTGGAAAAATTGTCCGTTTTTGGCAATGATTATGATACCATCGACGGTACAGGGGTGCGTGATTATATCCATGTGGTCGATTTGGCAAAAGGTCATGTGGCAGCGCTGGAATATTTGGTCAAGGCATCAAGTGGCGTTGGTTTTTGCCCTGTCAATCTAGGTACGGGTAATGGCACATCGGTGCTACAGCTTGTCGATGCGTTTGTGGCAAATACAGGGCAGGCTGTGCCTTATGTTATCACAGACAGACGCCCGGGCGATGTGGCAAGCTGTTATGCCAGCAGTGATAAGGCGCGTAAGCTATTCGGCTGGACGGCGACACTGGGTGTTGATGAGATGTGTGCTGATGCTTGGCGTTGGCAAAGTGGCAACCCAAACGGCTATCGCAGCTGATGTGAATATATGGCATCATTGAGCCATGCATAAACAAGCCCATGCAACTTTTTTGCATGGGCTTGTTGTTTGAGCTTAGAAAGTCAATCCAAAAATGCAAAATGCTCAATATCCATCTGCATCATTGTTTCGCTTGGCACCGTCATGCTCTCGGCGTGTGCTGAGCTTCTTGGTAGTAGCTTTTCAAAATAAAACTCTGCTGTTTGCGTCTTGGCAAGATAAAACTCTTTTGGCTGCTCGCCGCCGTTTTTGAGCTTATCAAAACTCACCGCCGCCATGCGAGCCCAGTGGTACGCCATCATCACATAGCCTGAATACATCAAAAAGTCATCCGACGCTGCCGAGACGATGTCACGGTCCTTGCGAGCGGTCAGTAGTAGGCGTGCGGTGAGCATATTCCACTCGGCGCACAGCTTGGTGAGCGTCCAGACGAATTTGCGCATATCTTTGTCCAGTGCATATTCACCGCACCACTTCATGATGCCTGCAGTGTAGTCACGGATGACCTTACCACCGCCATGTAGCAGCACCTTACGACCCAATAGGTCAAGCGCCTGCACGCCTGTCGTGCCTTCGTACAGTGTCGAGATGCGGGCATCACGGGCAATCAGCTCCATGCCAGACTCTTTGATATAGCCATGACCGCCATAGATTTGCTGACCGTGCTTAGCGCATTCGATACCCAGCTCTGTCAAGAAACCTTTTAAAATTGGCGTATAAAAACCAATCTTATCATCCCATTGTTTGATGGCGTCTTCATCGCCTTTTGCTACTGCTTCGGCAAGCTTATCGGCATAGCGAGCACTGTGATAAATCATCGAGCGTGCGCCTTCGCTGAACGCCTTTTGGGTCAGTAGCATACGGCGTACATCGGCATGATGGATGATGGCATCGGCGGCTTGATTTGGCTCTTTTGTGCCTGATAATGCACGCATCGAACGGCGCTCTTTGGCGTATGGTAGAGCGTTTTGGAATGACAATTCCATGTGTGATAAGCCTTGAATGCCTGTGCCGATACGCGCGGTGTTCATGTAGGTGAACATCGCTTTTAAGCCCTTATTCGGCTCGCCAATCAAAAAGCCTGTCGCCCCATCAAAGTTAATCACACAAGTCGCTGATGAAGTGATACCCATCTTATGCTCAATCGAGCCACAAGCCACCGCATTGCGTGCGCCAACTTCACCGCTATCAGTCGGCAAAAATTTCGGCACGATAAACAGCGAAATACCCTTAGTGCCCGCAGGTGCATCAGGCAAGCGAGCCAGCACGATATGCACGATATTCTCGGTCAAATCATGCTCACCGGCGGAGATAAAAATCTTACTGCCTGTGATGGCATAAGTGCCGTCATCATTTGGCACGGCACGGGTTTTCATTTGGTTTAGGTCAGTACCGCACTGCGCTTCGGTCAAGCACATCGTACCCGACCATTCGCCCGAGATAAGCTTTGGTAGATAGGTGGCTTTTTGGGCGTCATCGCCATATTGCAAGATGGTATTAACCGAGCCTGTGGTCAGCCCTGGATACATCGCCCACGGCCAGTTGGCAGTGCCCATCATTTCAGATTTGATGAGATTGAGTGACATTGGCAGGTTCATACCGCCAAATTCTTCGGGATAACTGATGCCTTGCCAGCCACCTTCGACGAACTGCTGATAAGCTTCTTTGAACCCTGTTGGCGTGGTGACTTCACCATCTTTAAAGGTGCAACCTTCGGCATCGGCAGGCTGATACAGCGGTGATAGCACATTTTCGGCAAAATCAGCAAAGCCTGACAAAATCATGTCCACCGTCTCGGCATCGGCAGCCGCACCATTATCCAGCGTCTGATAATGCGCCTGAAAATCGAACATTTCATTCATCAAAAATTTAATTTCACGAAGCGGGGCTTTATAAGTCAGCATAACTCATCCTTGTTGGGGGTATCGTGTGATACGAAGATTGAAAATTGGGTCAGTGATTGGCAATCGCCATTAAGAACACTATACAACAAATTGCACCAAGAAAAAGCGTTTTTTAGCTTATGATAACTTATTTTCATAACAAATTTTATTTTGGCAAATTTTTTGTTATTATTGATGGCTTTTTTGCCAAATAAAAAGGGCGATTTTGCATCGCCCCAATCTTTTTTTGTGCAATTTATAGCTTGTTATAGCTTGCACGCACCGCCTTCACAGCCATCATCATTGATGCTATCGACGCCACCTTCGACAGCCACGCCGTCAAAGTCGTCCAGCAGATTGTCCAAATCATCAAAATCAACATCAAACTCGTCTGCCATCTGCTCGCTCATCGCCTACTCCTACTTAAGTGATAAAATTCAAATTCGTCTAAGGTTCGCCCAAGATGGTGCTATTTGCCACAAAATTCAAGGTGCAATCGCCACCACTGACAAATCCACCGTCGCTCCCGTCCATAGCTCAAAGGCAAGCTTGGCTTGATGAATCAGCATCCCAAAGCCATCGGATGTGCCTGCGCCTTGATTGGCAAAGTGTGCCAAAAATGCCGATGGCTTGCCATACATCATATCATAGGCAAAATCCGCTGTGATACGCCCAAAATCCATCGACTGACCTGTGGTGGTCGCCGAAGTGGCATTGATAATGACATCAAAATGGCTATCTTGTTGTAGTTCATCTAAACTGTGTGCAGACAAATTTGGATGATTAAAGTCTTGTACCAGTTGTTCGGCTTTGGCAAGGGTGCGATTATAAATTGCTAAGTGTGCCCCTTGATGCAGTAGGGGTAAAATCGCCCCACGAGTCGCCCCACCTGCGCCCAAGATGGCGATTTTTTTATGAGTTAAATCAATGCCTTGACTCAATAAATCTGACACCAAGCCACGACCATCGGTATTATCGCCGTATAGCTTGCCATCACGCATCATTAGGGTATTGACCGCCCCTGCCATCTTGGCATCATCGCTCAATGCGCCTGTATTATGGCACAGTTGATGTGCAATTTCCTTAAAAGGTAAAGTGACATTCGCGCCCACACCACCACCAGCAAAAAACGCCTGAACCACCGCTTCAAAGCTGTCCTTGTTATCAGGACAAAACTGCCGCTGATAGCAGATATCTAGCCCGACACTCTCGGCGAAGGCATGATGGATTTGCGGACTTTTTGAGTGATTAATCGGATTGCCAATGACGATAAAATGCTGCATGAATGTATCCAAACAAAAAAATCGGACAAAATGTGCCATCAGTGTCGCCGATTTTGGCAAAAATAGCAAGGGGAACTAAAGCTTTGGAGGGTATCTGTGTTAGAATAATCCACAAATACGCATCATGGAATTAGTATGAGCACCGATACCACCGCCCAACCACCAAAGTCCAAACGCACTTGGCTGATTGCTGCTGTCATCTTGGCGGTGGCGATTGTGCTGTTTTTGACCTTTCGTCCTGTGGCCCCTGCCGAGAGCGTGGTGGCAGATGATGGCAAGCCAAAGGTTTATGAGCCTGTGGTGTATGACACGGCGACTTGGCAGAGCTTGCCTAAGTCAGCGACGGATGCCAAAGGCTTGATGGCAGAGCTTGGGGCGGCTGCGACCACCGAGCCTGCGCTTGATTATTACGGCAATCACGCCGAGCGTTATCGCTACAGTGCAGGGCATGAGCCGCCGTTGTATGCCATCTTATCCGATGGGGTGCTCGAAGTAGTGTGGTATTATCCTGCACCGACTGATGATGACAAGACCAAAGCACAGGCGATTGACTTTGCCAAGCGTGTCTATCGCATGATGGGTAAGCTCGATGGCGAGCAAGGCACGGCGGTGGTCGCACAGATGCTACAGGGCAAGGCGGTGGCACGGCAGGCACTTGGCAAGATGCAACTGGCCCATGCCAAGTGCCAAGATTATCAATGCAAGCTTATCTTGGTAAAGTAGGTCTATCTATATGACAGCGATAACCACCGCACAGAGCATGACTTATCCACCGACCGAGCGGGCGATGGATGTGATGCAGATGCGTGCCTTTGCTTATGGGGATGGGTTTTTTAGCACGATGGGCGTGCATGATGGGCAGATTGTGGGTGTCGATGGGCATCGCTTGCGTATCACCAATTCCCTATCGGCATTTGGGATGCAGATGGATGTCGATGGGCTGATGGCACAGCTGGGTAAGTGTGCCAAGCAGATGCAACAGGGCATCATCAAAGTCATCATCTCTCGCCAAGCGCAGGCGGTGCGCGGCTATGGCTATCTACCGACAGCAGATGGCATGATGGCGATGGCAGATATTCGGCTGATGCCATCGGCGCTATACGCACAGCATCAGTGGCATGATGGCATACCGATTGCACCGAGTATCACCATGACGACGCTGACGAGCACCATCGGTCATCGCACGGCACGCTTGGTGGGGCTAAAGCTGATTGCTTGTCCTGAGCAAGTGCTGGCACATGCTGAGCTACTAGAGCGTCAGCAAGCAGGTGATGACAGTGATGATGGGCTGATTGCCAATGTGCATGGGCAGTGGGTCTGTGCGACGGTGGGTAATATTTTTTATCAATTGGATGGGCATTGGTACACGCCACCGGTGGATATCTCGGGCGTGGCAGGGGTGATGCGTCAGATGGTGATGGCAAAAGCAGTGCAATCGGACAAAGCTGTACAAGAGCAGATATTGTCCGATGATGATTTGCCAAAGCTACAAGCACTGTGCATGACCAATGCCGTGCGTGGTATCGTCCCTGTGGCACAGCTTAAGCTGGCAGGGGCTATCAAACCACTTCAGATGGTATTGCCGATTGGCATCCGTCTTGATTGATAGGGCTAATCAGATACCAATCTTGGATGTCAATCGACAATCAGCTAAGCATCAGCGGAATTTATCCTGAAACGCTTGCCATGCCTGCGCCAAGCTGTGATTGTGCTGACTAGCACGCTCAAGTCGGTCTTTGAGCTGTTCTTGGGCTTCGACCATTTGTAGCTGTGCAAGCAGTGCTTTGATGGCGTCTTGTTCTTGTAGTCGCTTGACAAAACCTGCGGTGTCGATTTTATCAACAATCCATTTGTATTCATAAGTGGCATTGGGATTGATGACAGGCTTGTCATCGACTTTGACCACTTGAGCGATGGCAAGGCGGTGATTGGCATGAACCACCACAAAATCCCCCACTTGTAACTCAAGCGACAAATCCGCCTTATAAGTATATCGTTGCCCTTGTGCAGGCGTGACAGTACCGTCTAGCAACTCATCAACGGCAACATCATCAAAGACGACCGAGACGGTGGTGTAGTTCGATTGGAGCAATTCTGCTGTATTTGGACGCTTGCTTGTCATGGCATTCCCTTATTTATCCTATTTGTTACATGGATAGTATAGCACAATTTTATAATATTGATAGATATGAGTGTTATTTACCCTGTCAATTAACCACCGCCATTCTTATTAGCTACAATTTTTGGATGGCAAGGCGTGGGGGATATTTGGTAAAATGGGGCAAATTTTTTTTATGAGTTGTCTCGATGGCAAAATCACCCAACACTTCCAAATCAGCCAAATCTAGGCAAGCCAAGCAGTCCAAGCGGTCTGCCAAATCAATCTTCATCGCCATCATCGCTGTGCTATTGCTTGGCGTGCTGGTGCTGTATCAGACGATTTTTGCCAGCAGTCAGCACCCCGAGATGAACTTGAGCGTCAAAAAAGGCGATACTTATTATAGCCTGCTTGCCAATGAGTCTTGGTCGGGTGCGGCACTGTCGTTGTCGCCAGTTGCCAAGGCGTATTTGGCGCTGATGGCGAATAAGCCGCTACAAGAAGGTGAATACACCATCCCAAGCGGGGCAAGCCTAGCGACGGCGCTCGGTATCCTACAACAAGGGGGCAAGACCGAGCAAGTCACCATCCGTATCATCGAAGGTAAGACGGTCAAAGATTTGTACCACGCCATCAAAACCACCGACGGCGTCAAGCTTGAGCTACTCACACCGCCTGCCGATGGCTATGCATGGACGGATGTTGCACGAGATAATGAAGCGGTGGCAAAGGCGCTGGGGATTGAGTCACCTAATGGCAATCTAGAAGGCTGGTTTGCGCCTAATACATATCACTTTAATAAAGGCGTCAGCGACAAAGCTATCTTGCAAAAACTGTACGACGACCAAAAACGCATCCTAGATGACGCATGGCAGAGCAGAGACCAAAACCTGCCTTATCAGACGCCGTATGAAGCGCTCATCATGGCAAGTATCATCGAAAAAGAAACAGGCATCAAGTCCGAAAGAACGCTGGTGTCATCGGTATTTGTCAATCGTCTGCGTCAAGGGATGCGCCTACAGACCGACCCGACCATCATTTATGGGCTGTTTGACCGCTATGATGGCAAGATTTATCGCAGTAATATCAACGAAAAAACCGCTTATAACACCTATCAAATCGACGGCTTGCCACCGACGCCGATTGCTCTGCCATCAGCCGAAGCCATCCGTGCTACCATGCATCCTGATGCGTCCGATGTGCTGTATTTTGTGGCGACGGGCAATGGCGGGCATAAGTTTAGTAAGACGCTAGATGAACACAACAAAGCTGTTGCCGAGTATCGTGCTGTGATGGCACAAAAGGAAGGTAGTCAATGAACGCACGATTTATCAGCTTTGAAGGCACAGAAGGTGTGGGCAAGACCACAGCGATTGACGGACTGTGTGAGCGTCTAGCAAGCCGTGGCATTGATGTGGTGCGTACTCGTGAGCCGGGGGGCAGTGCTTTGGCGGAGCATTTGCGATCGATTTTTTTGGATCCAAGTCGCACGATTGATGCGGATACAGAGATTTTGCTGATGTTTGCGGCTCGTGCTGATCATGTGCATCAGGTGATTTTACCGGCATTGGCGGCTGGCAAATGGGTGGTGTGCGATCGGTTCTTTGATAGCACGGTGGCGTATCAGGGCTTTGGGCGTTTTGGCGGTGATGATAAGGCGCTCAATAAGATTGAAATGCTGATTGAGTCATTTGTCCCTGTCATGCCAGATACGACGCTGTGGCTGGATTTGGATGTTGCCACAGGCATGATGCGTGCAGGCAAGCGTAGTGCGGCTGACAGGCTTGAAGCCAATGATTTGGCGTTTTTTGAGCGTGTGCATCAAGGACTTTCGTATCAGCACAGCAAGCACCCACAGCGTATCCATCGCATCGATGCCGATGGCACAGTGGCACAGGTGGCGGCTCGTATTGATACGGCACTTGGCTTGTAATGGCGTGTGAGCTGACAGCAAGAATTGTTGGATTGTGGCAAGAAATTATCGCCAAATCTCACTTGACGGTAAGATAGAATTTTAGGATACTAAAATTTTCTAAATCAAAACGATTATCAAAGTCATCTACCGTCCACAGGCTGCTGTCAAGCTGTCAGATTGCACCAAATCAGCAAAAATTAGCAAGGACGAAAGACATCTTAGGATAGAGTATGAAAAAAACAACATTGGCACTGCTACTGGGATTAAGCACAGCATTGCCCATCAGTATAGCCATCACCGCCATCACGCCCACAGCGGCACAGGCATCTGTGGGTGTGGATTTTTCGGAGTTGGTCGAAAAAGCATCCGCAGGCGTGGTGCGTGTGAGTATCACCAAAAAAGTCGATAGTGAGACGCTTGCCACCGCCCAAGCCATCGAAATGCTCAAAGATTATCTAGGTAGCAGCGCCAATCTGCCACAGATGCCTGTGGTGGAGCAGGGCTATGGCACGGGGTTTTTTATCAGTCGTGATGGTTATATTTTGACCAATCATCATGTCATCAAAGACGCCGAGCGTATCACGGTAACACTAAGCGACCGCACCGAGCTCGATGCGCGCTTGATTGGCAGTGATGAGAGCTCAGACATCGCCGTGCTCAAGGTCGATGGCAGTCAATATCCTGCCTTGCCTGTTGCCAAGACAGATACGCTCAAGGTCGGTCAGCCTGTGCTTGCCATTGGCTCGCCGTTTGGCTTTGATTATTCGGCATCGGCAGGGATTGTCTCTGCCAAATCTCGCAGTATCCCAAGCGAAGGCTCTGTGCCGTTTATCCAAAGTGATGTCGCCCTAAATCCCGGCAACTCAGGCGGGCCATTGTTCAACCAACAAGGCGAAGTCGTTGCGGTCAATTCCATGATATTTAGCGGTACAGGCGGCTATATGGGGCTGTCGTTCTCGATACCGATTGCCACAGCGATGGATATTTATGAACAAATCAAAACCACAGGCAAAGTCACTCGAGTGCGTATGGGTGTGACGGTGCAGGATTTGGACCGCAACTTAGCAGAAGTCTATGGACTGCCCAAGCCACAAGGGGCATTATTGACCCAAGTCGCCCAAGATTCGCCTGCCGAGCGTGCAGGGCTACAAGTAGGTGATGTGGTGCTCAGTTTCAATGGCACGCCGATTGGGCTTGCGCACGAGTGGTTTGATTTGACCAATAAAGCCAAGCCAAATCAAGACTTTAGCCTAACTTATCTGCGTCAAGGCAAAACATATACCGCTAAGGGCAACTTTGGCGAAGCGCCTGCTGATGTCGCTGCCGAAGCATCTAGCCAAAGCGATGGCGTGCGATTGGGCTTACGCCTCCGAGAGCTATTGCCAAGTGAGCGCCGTTCGTTGAGCTATCAAGGGGCAAAAGGTGGCGTGATGATTACTTCGGTGGATTTGGTGGGTAATGCATCCAGAGCAGGTATCGTGGCAGGCGATGTGATTGTTGGGCTGAATAATCATGCCATCACAGGCGTGGATGATTTTGCCGATGTGGTGGCAAGCCTGCCAAAACAAGGCGTCGTCGCTGTACAGCTGATTCGCCAAGGTGAGCCTGCCATCATCGGTATGCGGATTGAATAATTTTTTGATACGGGTTAAAAATTCACTATAAAAGTGTCATCTAAATGTGATAAACTAAAGCGTACTGCTTGCTTGCCAAGCCCAAGTTTATTTTAGATTTTGCATCAAGGCTTTTTATGACAGACGCATATCAAGACATCAAGTCCAAGTTAAAAGGGGCAATCACCGCCCTAATCACCCCGATGACCCCAGATGGTGCGGTGGATTATGACAAGCTTGCCAGTCTGATTGAGTGGCAGATTGCCGAAGGGATTCATGCCTTGGTGGCGGTCGGTACGACGGGCGAGTCGGCGACTTTGACGATGGCTGAGCATAGTGATGTGATTCGCTTTTTTGTCAAGCAAGTGGCAGGACGAGTGCCAGTCATTGCAGGCACAGGGGCAAATTCTACCCACGAAGCCATTGAGCTGACCACGCACGCCAAAGCAGCAGGTGCTGACTGTGCACTGCTTGTCGTGCCTTATTATAATAAGCCGACCCAAGAAGGGATGTATCAGCACTTCAAGGCAATCGCCGAAGCGGTGGATATGCCACAGATGCTATACAATGTCCCGGGGCGTACCGTCGTTGATATGAGCGAAGAGACGGTCAATCGCCTAGCGGATATCCCAAATATCGTCGCCATCAAAGATGCTACAGGAGATGTCGAGCGTGGCAAGAGCCTAATTGCTCGTGTCAGCGACCGCATTGTCGTGCTGTCAGGCGATGATCCGACGGCACTTGAGATGATCAAATATGGTGCGCGCGGTGATATTTCGGTGACTTCGAATGTCGCACCAAAAGCCATGAGCCAAGCATTTGCATTGGCGCTAGATGGCAAATTTGATGAAGCGGCGGCGATTCATGACACCATCAAGCATCTGCACCAAGATTTGTTCATCGAATCAAGCCCACAACCGACCAAATACGCCCTGCATAAGATGGGCAAGATTGATCAAGGCATCCGCCTGCCATTGGTTTGGCTATCGGAAGCTTACCACAGTGTGATTGATGACGCATTGGTCAAAGCCAAGCTGATTGAATCCTAAGACTTTGGATTATTTATGAAAACTTTAAAGCTAACAGCAGGTATCATGGCAGCTGCCATCGCATTGACAGGCTGCAGCGCCACCAAGAACCTACTTGGCAAGCACGATAATGGCAGTCTGGATTATCGCACTGCCCAAAAGATTGACCCAATCAAATTGCCGGCCAATCAGCCATCTGCCGAGTTTGTGCCACTGTATCAGACACCGACAGTCACAGGCGATGTACCGGCATTCACCAACGAATCAGGCAAGCAATACGCCTTGCCAAAGCCGCCAAGCGTGCGTTAATACCCCAAAAGTGCGATGTGATGTGTCGCACTTTTGTACTTAAAACCTGACCATTTTTTGATGTTTGCAACTTTGAGAGCTCCCATGGAAAAACAAGCACTACTTTATACCGGCAAAGCCAAATCTGTCTATGAAACCGCTGATCCTGATTTTTTGGTATTGCATTTTCGCAATGATGCCAGCGCATTCAATGGCGAGAAGATGGCAAGCCTTGACCGTAAAGGTATGGTAAACAATCGCTTCAATGCTTTTATCATGCAAAAGCTTGCTGAGGCTGGCATCGAGACGCATTTTGAAAAGCAATTATCAGATGATGAAGTCTTGGTAAAACGTCTAAAAATGATTCCTGTCGAAGCGGTCGTGCGTAACTATGCCGCTGGTGGCTTGATGAAGCGTCTGGGTCTATCAGAAGGCTTGCCACTATTGCCACCGACTTATGAGCTGTTTTATAAAGATGATGCGCTTGGCGATCCGATGCTGTCAGAATCAACGGCGATTGCGCTTGGCTATGCCACGCCTGATGAATTGCGCCAAATGCAAGAGCTGACCCTAAAGGTCAATGAAGTGCTGTCAAAGCTGTTTGATGATGCAGGCTTGATGTTGGTGGATTTTAAGCTGGAATTTGGTCTATTCCACGGCCGTGTGGTGCTTGGTGATGAGTTCTCACCAGATGGTTGCCGTCTGTGGGACAAAGAAACCAAGAAAAAACTGGACAAAGACCGCTTCCGTCAAGGTCTAGGCGATGTTGTCGAAGGCTACGAAGAAGTAGCTCGCCGTATCGGTGTGCCACTAGAATAAGCCCAATTTTACAATTTGACAGGGTGGATGCAAATTCGCCCTGTTTGTTTATCCGCTCATTATTTTGCAAATCGCTATGTATTTTCAACTGTATAAAATCGTCACCTACATCCCTGAGCCCGCCCTAGAAACCGTCAAAAATGCCATGTTTGAAGCAGGGGCAGGACACTATGGCAACTATTCGCACTGCTGTTGGCAGACGCTTGGCGTGGGGCAGTTTCGCCCGCTTGATGGCTCAAATCCAAGCATTGGCGAAGTGAACCAAACCACCACTGTCTCTGAATGGAAAGTGGAAATGATAGTCCCTGAAAACAAACTGTGCGATGTGGTGCAGGCTTACAAGGATGCGCATCCGTACGAAGTGCCTGCGTATGAAGTGTATCAGACGGTTGATGTTGAGTCAGATTAAGACTTCAAAACCGATATGACAATCAGCCCCCAAGTGGTTTGCTTGGGGGCTGATTGCTTTCATCAGGCGATAGATTATTTTGGCTCAACCAAGATTTTGACTTGGCTTTTTTCTTTAACCAATGCTTCAAAGCCTTCTTCAACGATATTTTCAAGCTTGATGCGTTTGGTCACGAGCTTGTCTTTGCTAAAGTAGCCTTGTTCCATCAGTTTTAATACCGCAGGGAATACATCACGATAGGCGATGATGCCTTTGACGGTCTTTTCTTTGATGACGATTTCGTTTGGATGGATAGATGCTTCACCTTCCCAGATACTGACAATCACGCACTCGCCGTCATTTTTGATGGCTTCAATCGATTGCTTAAGCACTGGAGCGACGCCTGTCACTTCAAACGACACATCCGCACCGCCATTTGTTAGGCGTTTGATTTCGGCGACGGTATCGACTTTGGTTGGGTCGATGACGATAGCGCCAAGTTCGGTTGCTTTGGCTTGGCGTTCTGGTGATAGCTCAACGGCATAAATGTCAGACGCACCAGCAGCTCGCAAGGCTTCGATGACAAGTAGTCCAATCGGGCCACAGCCAAAGACCGCAGCGGTGTCACCAGCTTTTAGCTTACTTTGGCGGACGGCATATAGGGCAACGGCAGCAGGCTCGGTCAGTGCGCCTTGCTCGTAGTCAATGCTGTCAGGTAGCTTGTGTACAAGCTCGGCATCTACCACGCAAAATTCGGCAAAACCGCCATCTGCCATCAGACCGACAAAGCCTAGATTTTCATCTAGGTTATATTTGCCTGTCAGGCCATTTTTGGCAAGGATAGGCTCGACGGTGACACGGTCGCCCACTTGTACACTAGTAACATCGCTACCGATTTCGACGATTTCACCGGCGAACTCATGACCCATGGTGATTGGGGCTTTTTGACCTGAGTATGGATGGTTGTCTTTGGTAGGGATAAAGATTGGGCCGCCTAAGTATTCGTGCAAATCAGAACCGCAGATGCCTGTGTATTTGACGGCGATTTTGACTTGATGGGCTTTTGGGCTTGGGATAGGGGCGGTTTCGACACGGATATCACGCTGACCGTACCAGCGAGCGACTTTCATACTCATAGGAAATGTCCTTTGATGGTTTAAATATACCGACAAAATCATCGGTAGTACTTAGGTTGGGTGCATTAGGATATTTATCAAGGGTGAATTTGGTGCTTGGTTTATGCGTATATGGAATAATTAAAAATATGACTATAATTATCTTATCTTAATAATCAGCATTGAGATGATTGGATGACTAATGTATCAATAAAAAACGGTGGCTGTTACACCACCATCTATATCATTCGCTATCTTTGATAAGCTTAGTCATTTGGCTCACCTTACCAAAGCCCTTTGGCAGAGCTGCGCCACGAGTAGCACGCTTGCCAGTATAATTGGCGATGTCATTGGGCTTTAGCGTCAAGGTACGCTTGCCTGCGGTAATGACTAGGCTGTCATCTGCTGATAGGCTTGCGATGGCGGTGATGGTCTCATCGCCTTTGAGATTGACAAGCTTATTGCCTTTGCCTTTGGCAAGCTGTGGCAACTCATCAAGTGGGAAAATCAGCAGATTGCCATTAGAAACGCTCACCGCCAAAAGCGTATCGCTCGCATCCATCACCGCCACAGGTAGCAGTGTGCCATCGCCTAGGTTGATGCTGGCTTTACCAGCTTTTTGGGCGGTGTCAAGATTAGCGATGCTATTAACAAAGCCATAGCCTGTGCTACTTGCCATGATGATGTTGTGTGGCGTGCTAAATAGTAGCTGTTCGATTTTGCTGCCGCTAGCAAGGTTTAACAGGCTAGTAATCGGGTCGCCTTGACCACGAGCCGATGGCAGATTGACCGTATCCAGTCCATAGCTACGCCCTGTGTTATCAAGCAAAATCAGTCGCTCGGTCGATTTGCCAAGTGCATGGGTCAAATAGCCATCGCCAGCACGATAGTTCATCTCGCTTGGGTCGGTGCTATGTCCTTTGGCAAGACGAATCCAGCCTGCTTGCGAGATGACCACTGTCACAGGTTCGGCGCTGATGAGCTCGGTGGCTTTTAGGCTAGTGGCTTCATCACGCTCAACCACAGGCGATCGGCGCGCATCGCCATGCTCTTTGGCATCGGCGGTCAGCTCATCGATGAGTAGGGCGGTCAAGGCATCGGGATTGGCAAGCTGTTCGGCAATCACCGCACGCTCGGCTTCTAGGCGGTCACGCTCGGCGTTGAGTTCGATTTCTTCGAGTTTGGCAAGCTGACGCAGTTTGATGTCCAAGATGGCATCGGCTTGGATGTCCGACAGCCCATAGCGATTCATCAGCTCAAGCTTGGGATCGTCTTCTTCACGGATGATGCGGATGACTTCATCGATGTTTAAGTAAGCAATCAATAGACCTGCCAAGATATGCAGTCGTTTGTCAATCTTATCCAAGCGGTGATTGAGCCTGCGGATGACCACGCCACGACGCACCGACAGCCATTCAGATAGGATGGTTTTTAGGTTTTTGACTTCAGGCTTGCCATTGACGCCGATCATGTTCATATTGACCCGAAAGCTGGTCTCAAGGTCGGTATTGGCAAACAGATGTCCCATGATTTTATCAATCTCAAGCTTGCCTTTTTTGAGCTCAATCACGATACGGCATGGGTTGGCATTGTCCGATTCGTCATTGGCATCGACGACCCAAGGCAGTTTCTTATCGTTCATCAATTTGGCGATTTGTTCGATGATTTTGTTACCAGAGACTTGATAAGGCAGGGCATCGATGACGACGAGATTTTTTTGTTTTGGGTCGATATGATAAGTGGCACGCATCTTGTAGCTACCACGACCAGTTTCGTACATGGCGACGAGTTCATCTTTTGGGGTGATGATTTCGGCGGTAGTTGGTAAATCAGGCGCAAGGATGGTCTGGGTCAGCTGTTTGACTGATAAATCAGGGTTCTTTAATAGGCGGATACAGGCTTTGACGACTTCGTTCAGATTGTGTGGTGGGATGTCCGTTGCCATACCGACGGCGATGCCTGTTGTGCCATTTAATAAAATATTTGGCAGGCGAGCAGGCAGGGTGACAGGCTCGGTCAATGAACCATCAAAGTTATCTTGCCAGTCCACCGTGCCTTGCTCAAGCTCGGTCAGTAGCGTGTTGGCATACTGACTCATCTTGGCTTCGGTGTAACGCATGGCGGCAAAGGATTTTGGGTCATCGGGGCTACCCCAGTTGCCTTGACCGGTGATGAGTGGATAGCGATAGCTGAACGGCTGTGCCATCAGCACCATTGCTTCATAGCACGCACTGTCGCCATGCGGATGGTATTTGCCCAGCACATCACCGACGGTACGAGCACTTTTTTTGGGCTTGGCGGTGTGGCGTAGCCCAAGCTCGCTCATGGCATAGACGATGCGTCGCTGTACAGGCTTGAGCCCGTCGGCGATGTGCGGCAGAGCACGGTCCATGATGACATACATGGCGTAGTTGAGATAGGCATATTCGGTAAAGTCGCTTACCGAGCGGGTATCGATGTGCGTGGTCATAATAGGGTATCAATCAGAAATAATCGACTATGATAGCAAGTTTTATCAGCGTTAGGCAATGCCAAACCGACCGATTTATAAGCAAATACAACAAAAGCAATGACCGTCAAGCCATTGCTTTTGTTGGGTAAATAAAATATTACAGGGCTTGCAATGAGCTTTCCATACGCTTGGCAAGCTGTACATCACGGCTTTGGACGGCGGATTGTTCTGCATCGCCGATACGCACGCTCACGACATTGTAGTCATGTTGCCACACTGGATAATGCTCAAGGCTTTGGGCAAAAAATGACACACGCACCATAAAGCTCATTGCCGTAGCAAAATCTTCAAAAGTATAAGTCTTAATCAGGCTGTTGCCATCACGAGACCACCCCGGTAGTCCGTCAAGCTGTAGGGCGACTTGGTCAGAAGTTAGACTGCTCATAGTATTTCCTAAAAAAAACAAATCAGAATGTGGCTTATTTTAGCACAGATTGATATTGGGTGTGCTTATTTATGTAATGCGCGACAAAAGAACAGCTTGGCACGACTTTCTTATCATGCTCGATGGCATAATCTAGGGCAAATTTGGTCAATGCTGAGCCGATGCCACGACCGCCAAGTGCGCTTGGGACGATGGTATGGTCATAAATCAGCGTGTCATCGCTAGCCACTTGATAGCTCAGATAAGCGGTAATGCCATCGATGGTGGTCTCAAAGCGTTGTGCGGTGGTGTTGTGGGTGATGGTCATAAGCATTCCTTATTTTGTGCTCTAAGTGCCTCATCTTGTGCGATGAGTGGCTGCTCTTGTATCCAGTGATCCTTATTATACTCATAATCAGGGTATAATTCATCTAGTGTTGTTTGTCGTGTGATGAGCTGTTTGGCGATGTCAACCAGTCGATTGGCGTCATCTTCGCTCAGCACTTCGATAGGCACGCACAGATACACACTACGACACCAATTTAATTGCTTAATTTGCATAAATGGCTTGGCAGTGATATCGCTTGTGGTTAATAGGGTGTCTAAGGCGGCTCGTTTTTGCTCTGCACGGGCCAAGAACCCTGGATGAAACTCACCCATGGTATAAGACACCACTTTTTTGCGGTTGCCATTTTTGCCAAGCTTTTTGTAATTGATGGTTTGGATGGGCAAAATATCCTTGATGGGGATATCAAGCGGTGGCATTTGTTGATCAATGAATTCTTTGCACAAATCATGGTAGTGCAGGCGTGGATGGATCCATGACAGGGATATGATTTGTGATCCTAGCTTAAAAGACACATCAGTCCACCACGATAGCAGTCTTGGCGTGTCATAGTCGTGGGCAATATAGTTGCCTTGGGCGTTTAGCCTGCGTTGATGACCCCAGGTCTTGGCGTAATGTTTGGCTTGACGGATGCGGTGTTCGATGGCTTTATTTTTCATGATGAGTTGCCGATATCCTGCGCCGATATTATGGTCTGTGTTGTTTATGATAATACAGTTTTTAACTTATGTAAATGGGCAGCGTGGATTACGCATCATCAAAATGCTTAATCCCCTCAATAATCTGACAATGGTCAATATCCTTGGCATGACAATCTATCATCGACTCAAGCAAGG
>NZ_CAMCBS010000013.1 GCF_945873075.1 uncultured Moraxella sp.
TATTATGTCAGAGCAAGAAAAACCCAAGAAAAAACCCCGCCCTGCGCCCGAAAAAATCATCCCAACTTCCAAAGACATGGATGCCACAAAAAAACGCGTGCATCCACGATTCGTCACGGGTAAATATCAAAACATCCGCCTAGTGAGCATGTATGCCATTTTGATCGGCTTTTTGATTTTGCCGTGGATTCGTTGGAATGGCCGCCAAGCAATTTTATTTAATGTCACCGAGCCGAAGTTTTATATCTTTGGGGCGACATTCATGCCGCAGGATTTTTATTTCTTTGCCTTTGTGTTCATCATCGCCGCCTTGATGCTATTTATGGTTACCGTTTATGCAGGTCGTGTATGGTGTGGCTACGCTTGTCCGCAGACTATCTATGTGCATCTGTATCAGCAAGTAGAAAAATTGGTGCTTGGCGAGCGTAACAAGCGCATGAAGTTCGACCGTGAGCCGATGAGCGGAAGTAAATTTGCCAAACTTGCTCTGATTCATTTGATTTGGGGTGTGTTCTCTGTCATCACAGCATTGACCTTTATGTCGCTTGTCGTCGGTGTCGATACCTTGATCCTAAACGGCAATCCCCTATTCTTTATGGAATGGGGAAAGATGAGTTGGATTTTCTTTTTGATCATTACCTTTGTGACCCATATCAATGCAGGCTATATGCGTGAGCATATGTGCGTGTACATCTGCCCGTATGGTCGTTTCCAATCGGTGATGTTCGATAAAGATACCTTGATCGTCTCTTATGACTATGAGCGTGGCGAACCCCGTGGTGCACGCAAAAAAGACAGTCATCCTGAAGGCTATGGCGACTGCGTGGACTGTACCATGTGTGTGCAAGTCTGTCCAACCGGTATCGATATTCGTGATGGCTTGCAAGTTGAATGTATTCAATGCGCTGCCTGTATCGATGCCTGTAACGAAATCATGGACAAGGTCGGCTATCCGCGTGGACTGATTCGCTATACCACCGAGCGTCAATTGGTTGAAAAACAAAAGACCAAAATCATCGGCTGGCGTATCTTTGCTTATATCGCTGTGCTTGGTGCATGTATCGTCGCTGCGACATTGGTGCTAATGGGTCGTGAACCACTAGAGATGGAAATTCGTCATAACCGCCAACAGCTATCTACCATCGGTCGTGATGGCATGGTCAAAAACAGCTATGTGCTTAAGCTAGTCAATAAAACTGACGAACGCAATGTCTATAAGGTCAAGCTTGAAAATGCCAACGGTATGCATCTCAAAGCCCGCTTTGATGAACTGCCGCTAGATGCCAACGAGCCTTATGATTTGCCGGTGAATATCACAGCTGACCCTGCGACCTTGCAAGCAGGTAGCACGCCAATCACCATCACTGTGTATAGTAAAGATGGTAAATACAGTGCATCAGCACAAGATGTGTTCATCTATGAGCCACCAAAAGGTAAAAAATAACCTGCCTAGCCTTAAAAACCAAGCCCTGTTGTGATACAATGGGGCTTGATTTTTGGATACTTACTTGGGAAAAATAACCACATGACCACCCAATCAAACAACAAGCCACAAGCCAATATTTGGTACAAAAACTACATGGTGCTGATTTTTGTCATCGGTCTGCCCGTGTTTGTCGTGATTGTTTGTTTGTATTTTATTTATTTTTCGATAAAAATCCAAGACTCTACCGTGCGTGATGACTGGTATATGGACGGCAAAACCCTATACCAAGACGCTTCTCGGGATAAGATGAGTTATGATTTGGGATTAGCTGGTGTGATGCGTCTCAATACTCAAGGCGATGAGACACAAGTCAGCTTTGAGCTTCGTTATCCTGATGACAGCCTATCTAGTGGCAAACTTCGTGATGGCTCACCGCTCACCTATCCTGATACTTTGGCGGTGCGTATCTCTCACGCCACCGATGATAGCAAAGACCGTGATTTTACATTGACCCATACCCAAGCCAATCTGTATCAAGGCACAGTCAAGCTCGACCCAGATGCCGGTAAATATTATCTACAGGTCAGCAATGATGGTACGCACAATTGGCGTTTGGTACAAACCGAGAAATTACCTACCCAAAATGTGGTTTTCTATCCCCTATCTAGCTTTAAAGAAAGCCAAACCACCCTGCCTGACCAACGGGATAAGCGGATAAATAAGACGCAATAGTTATTTTTCAATTAATTACTTTTAAAGGATGTTACTTGTCACAAACAACCAAATACATTCCACCAAGTGCTGTGGAAGCAATGGCTAGCACCGCTTTGTCATTCAGTGATGAAGTTGTCAAAAGTACCGACCCTTTACTGATTGATATTTTTCACCGTATCTACATTGGTGAACTAACCCATGAAGAAGCTGAAGCAATGCTTATTCACAATTTTCTAACTTACGGCACGATTGATCCAAAATTTTAAAAAAATCCCATCACGGCAATCACCATGATGGGATTTTGTTTTTATACATCAATTAAGCAGTTTTGGTTTTTTGGGCTTTTTGGGCTTGCTCTTCTTCGGCGATGACTTGGCGAGCGACATGCAAAATCAACTGACGCAACCAGCGATGTGCAGGATGATGCTGAAGTAGTGGCGACCATGCCATAGTGAGCTCAAACTCTGGGATAAAAAACGGCGGTTCTTTGACGACGATTTGCGAATTATTATCCGCTTGCAGTTTTGCCACACGGGTCGGCAATGTCGCAATCAAATCCTTATTTGCCGCAAGCATCGCAGGCATCTGATAATGACGGGTAAAGACGCTGATTTGGCGTTTTTGTCCAAGTCGTTGTAGTGCTTGGTCGATTGAGCCTAGACCGCCTGATTTTTCAGGATTTACCCCAAAGCCCACGCCCATACCTGTCTTTGAGACCCAGACATGCTGCGCTTTTAGGTAATTTTTGAGATTAAAGCGATTGACATACGGACTTTCGGCGGATAGCAGACAGCTAAATGTATCTCGCCATACCAAGACCTGATGAAAACTTTGGGGGATTTCATTAAAGCGGTTAATCGCCAAATCCACTCGCCCCTGCTCCATATCACGGTACGATACATCCGACGGCGTCAAAAAGTCCAAAATGACATTCGGTGCTTCTGAGCGTAGTGCCTTAACAAGGCGTGGCACAAGCGTTGCTTCGGCATAGTCGCTCGTCATAATGCGAAACACTCGAGATGTGCTATAAGGGCGAAACTCAGTGCGTGGCTCAAGCAAGGTTGTGATGTCTGACAGCACTTCACGCACTCGTGGCTGCAGCTCAAAGGCACGCTCGGTCGGCGTCATCCCTTCGGACGAACGCACAAGTAGCGGGTCATTGAACAACGAGCGTAATCGACGCAGAATATTACTCATCGCAGGCTGTGTGATGCCAAGCTGTTCGGCGGCTCGGGTGACATTTTTTTCACGCAAAAGCACATCCAGATAAAACAGCAAATTCAGATCAACTTTTTGTAAATTCATAAAAACAACCTTGTAATTTTGATGCCATCACTGCAAAGACTATGGCGTCGTATTTGGCGTTGGCAAGCCAATCTCATGCACGGTATCACGCTGTACGCTGAGTACGCCGGTTAGCTTTTGGTAAGCATTGATGGTATCATCAATGCGATGATAAGTTGGGCGAATGGCAATGCCATTAAAATTCTCATAGCTATAAATCAGCTCATCGCCACGGCGTTTGACCATCTCAAGCACGCCTGCTTTGGCGGACAGCTCAAAAAAGATAATTAGATTACCAGTTTCAGCGGCATTTTGGGCGACTTGTGGAGCATATTTGAGCGCATCATCCGCAGGCAAGCTATGCTTGGGTGCGGTCTTTGGCACGGCGGTTGTCATGCCGTCTTTTTTGGTGATTTTTAGTCCATCATAACTTTGGCAGGCACTGAGCGCCAAAGCTGTCGCCAAAACAATTGCTAATTTTTTCATCTGAGTTTCCTTGATTTATACAATCACAACATCACAGCCGATAGCGACTTGGTCATACAGCCACACCAGCTCATCATTACGCATTCGCACACAGCCGTGCGAGTGTGGCACGCCCATCGGCTCGCTATCAGGCGTACCGTGGATATAGATGTAGCGAGATTTGGTATCGACACAGACACCATCGGCATCACAGCCTTTATTGATGCCATCTTCACAGCCATCTAGCCACAATATCCGACCCAAAATCCAATCTCGCTCGGGATACTCACAGGCAAGCTTATCATCATATAGCTCACCAGTGAATTGACGCGCGACAAAGACAGCGTTATTTGGCAAGTCATCACCAAATTTCTCGCTAATCTTATGCCTGCCAAGCGGTGTACAGCCCGTGCCTTCGGCTTGTCCTGTGCCATTTTTGGCGGTTGAAACCAAGAAACTTCGTAGCACTTGACCGTCTTGGATTAGGCTTAGGGTCTGTGTCTGGGTGTCGATATGTAGCTGTGTCGTCATGGCATTTTCCATGCTTGTTCCATGCTTGGTACAGTATTCAGCCGATACATGAACGCCATACCAAGAAATAATCATCATTTCTAAAATTGATAGTATAACAAAGCTTTGAGCCTTTTGGGTATAAATATCAAAGTTCACTGACAAAATTTATCATTTTTTTAAGAAATTTTCTGCAAAAGCCCCCACAACAACCGCCAAAATGTTATAATCAGCCATGACCTTATTTCTTTTTGTGATAAATCAAGGATTATGCAATGAGTAATGCAACCATTTTACAGCACCTGCCTGTCGGCAAAAAAGTCGGTATCGCTTTTTCGGGCGGTCTGGACACTTCTGCTGCCCTACTTTGGATGAAACAAAAAGGCGCTGAGCCTTATGCTTATACCGCCAATCTGGGTCAGCCTGATGAAGATGATTATAACGCCATCCCTGCCAAAGCTGAGCAATATGGCGCAGTCAAGGCACGCCTAGTCGATTGTCGCCTACAGCTCGCCCAAGAAGGTATCGCTGCCATTCAGTGTGGTGCATTTCATGTTACCACAGGCGGTATGCCATACTTTAATACCACGCCACTTGGCCGTGCGGTGACAGGTACGATGCTCGTGTCAGCGATGCGTGAAGATGATGTCAATATCTGGGGTGATGGCTCAACTTATAAGGGCAATGACATTGAGCGTTTTTATCGCTATGGTTTGCTTGCCAATCCTGAACTAAAAATCTACAAGCCGTGGCTTGACCAAACTTTCATCGATGAGTTGGGCGGTCGTGCTGAGATGAGCCAATTCTTGATTGACAATGGCTATGACTACAAGATGAGTAAAGAAAAAGCCTACTCAACTGACTCAAATATGCTTGGCGCAACACACGAAGCCAAAGACCTTGAGTATCTAGATGCCAGCCACAAGATTGTCGAGCCAATCATGGGCGTACGCTACTGGGATGAGACTGTCGAAATCAAACCTGAAACCGTCAGCGTCACATTCGAAGAAGGCGTGCCTGTTGCCATCAATGGTGAGAAATTTGACAGCCCAGTTGATTTGATTCTAAAAGCCAACGAAATCGGCGGTCGCCACGGTCTAGGCATGACTGACCAAATCGAAAACCGCATCATCGAAGCCAAATCTCGTGGCATCTATGAAGCACCGGGCATGGCACTACTACACATCACCTATGAGCGTCTGGTGACCGGTATCCACAACGAAGACACCATCGAGCAGTACCGTATCAACGGTCTGCGTCTAGGTCGCCTGCTGTATCAAGGTCGCTGGTTCGACTCACAAGCCCTAATGCTGCGTGAAACAGCACAGCGCTGGGTCGCTAAGGCAATCACAGGCACAGTTACCCTTGAGCTACGCCGTGGTAATGACTACAGCATCCTAAATACCGAGTCGCCAAACCTAACCTACGAAGCTGATCGCCTATCGATGGAAAAAGTCGAAGATGCAGCATTTACCCCGCTTGATCGTATCGGACAGCTGACCATGCGTAATCTTGACATCGCCGACACCCGCCAAAAACTGGGTCTGTATGTCCAATCAGGTCTGCTAGGTCTAGGCGGTGGCAATGCTGTGCCACAGCTTGAGAATAAAGGCAAATAAGCCAGTTTTTCTAAAACCATCAAATTCCCAATCGTTCTACGGTTGGGAATTTTTTTACCTATTATTAGGCACTTTTTTAGGCATACAGTATCAATTTGGTTTTTTCTGCCCTGCTTGAGAAATTTATCCTGCAAACAGCTTGACAAAACCGCCCCATGCTAGAATAATGGCAAGATATTGATTTTAGCCATTTCATTGAGAAATATTGTATAATTTATCAATCACTACTCAATAGACACTCAGCCAAGTGAGCCGATTATGACCACTACTCTTACTCTCATTCAGCCTGATGACTGGCACATCCATCTGCGTGATGGCGATGCCCTAGCGACGACTGTGCCACACGCCGCAGGTAGCTTTAACCGTGTGATTTGTATGCCAAATTTAGTACCACCTGTCAAAACTACAGAACAAGCCATCGCTTATCGTGAGCGCATCTTGGATGCATTGATGGCAAGCGATTTGGCGCAAGCACGCAAAGATGTCTTTGACCCACGCATGGTACTGTATCTGACTGACCACACCACGAGCGATGACATCCGAGCCGCAGTCGCATCAGGGGTCGTGTCAGCGGTCAAGCTATACCCAGCGGGCGCAACCACCAATTCAGCCGATGGCGTCACCGATATCAAAGGTCGCTACAGTGTCTTTGAAACCATGCAAGAGATTGGCCTGCCACTACTGGTGCATGGTGAAGTGACGCACAGTGATATTGATATCTTTGACCGTGAAAAGCGATTCTTGGATGATGTATTAAGCGATATCATCAGCCACTTCCCATCGCTCAAAGTCGTCTGTGAGCATATCACCACGAGCGATGCAGCCGATTTTGTCCTAGCGCAAGCTGACAATGTCGCTGCCACCATCACACCGCAGCATTTATTGTTCAATCGCAATCATCTCTTGGTCGGTGGTGTCAAACCGCATTATTACTGCCTACCAATCCTAAAACGCCAAAGCCATCAACAGCGTCTATTACAAGTCGCCACCAGTGGCAATCCAAAGTTTTTCTTGGGTACAGATTCTGCACCGCACGCCACCCACACCAAAGAATCCGCCTGTGGCTGTGCTGGCTGTTATAGCGCCGTGCACGCCCTACCGCTGTATGCCGCCGCCTTTGAACAGATGAATGCACTTGATAAGCTTGAAAACTTCGCATCAGTCTTTGGTGCGAACTTCTATGGCTTGCCTGTCAATACCAGCACCATCACGCTTATCAAACAAGCCCAAACCATCCCAACTAGCTACACCTATCTTGGTGATAAGACACTGACGCCACTACTGGCAGGCACAGATATCGACTGGCAAGTGGTGAGCCAATGAGTGATGCTGTAACACCGACCATCGCCAATCGATTTCGTGGATTTTTGCCGGTGGTTGTCGATGTCGAGACCGCAGGGTTCAATGCTGCGACCGATGCGCTACTTGAGATTGCTTGCGTGCCGATTTTGATGGATGAGCATGGCAAGCTGTATCAAGGTGAAGCGCTCAATGCACATATTGAGCCTTTTGCGGGGGCGAATCTTGAGCCTGCTGCGCTCAAATTCACCGGCATCAATCCTGACAGCCCATTTCGCAAAGCCATCAGCGAAGACGAAAAAGTCGCTTTACGCCGTATTTTTAAGCAGCTTAAAGCACTTAAAAAAGAACACGGCTGTCGTCAGTGCATCCTAGTGGGTCATAATGCGCATTTTGATTTGGGATTTTTGAATGCGGCGATTGCCCGCACCAATAGCAAAAATCATTCGCCATTTCATGCCTTTAGCGTGTTAGATACCGCAAGCTTTGCCGCCCTTGCCTATGGTCATACGGTGCTTGCTCGCACTTGTATCATGGCGGGGATTGAGTTTGATAATTCGCACGCCCATTCTGCCTTGTACGACACCCAAAAAACCGCCGAACTGTTTTGCCACATCGTCAATCACACACCGCTACTTAGCCCTGTTTGCCCTGCTGATGATGCCGATACAACCGATGGGGATGACAATGCTGATGATAATGGCGTAGAATGTTGATTTTAAAAGTTTTTATGAAAAAATTTGGAGTAAATTATGCCGTCTTTTGATATCGTATCTGAATTGAATGTCCAAGAAGTCCGCAACGCCATCGGCAATGCCGACAAAGAAATCGCCACTCGTTTTGACTTCAAAGGCAGTGACATCAGCATCGAGCTGAACGAAAAAGCCAAAACCGTCACCATCACCACAGACAATGAGCTACAGGCGGACAATGTCTATGCCATCTTTGAAAAACAGCTCATCAAGCGTGGCGTGGATTTGCAATCACTTGACCCACAGGACAAGGCACAATCAGGCAAGCACACCAAACAAGTCATCAACCTAAAAGACGGTCTGGACGCCGACAGCGCCAAAAAAATCGCCAAAGCACTCAAAGAATCCGACCTAAAAGTCGCCGCCAGCATCCAAGGCGACAAGGTGCGTGTCACCGACAAGAAAAAGGACAATCTGCAAGCAGCCATGGCATTTCTAAAAGAAAAATCCTTTGGCGTACCGCTACAATTCAATAATTTCAAAGATTGATTGACGCCAAGTTGTCAAACCGTTCGTTCTTTACCTTTTATAAATCACAGAACGAACGGTTTTTTTGTTAAAACAAATCGATGGCTTGGGCTGATTGCTGATTGTAGTGGGTAATTTGCAATTTAAAACTCATATAAATCAATGAGTTATAAAAATATTGTGCATTTTGGCAAAATTTTTATAAAAATCGCTTGACCATCATCAAAACTATGCTATAATGTGCCCACTTTCGGAACAACGGTGAAAGCGCCGAAAGTTGGTAAAGCAGCCTGATACAGATTGACTTTACAACCTAGTGTCCCATTCGTCTAGAGGCCTAGGACACCGCCCTTTCACGGCGGTAACAGGGGTTCGAATCCCCTATGGGATGCCAATATTCTAAAACACGCTTGAGCGATTTGCTTAAGCGTGTTTTTCTTTATAGGGATTTATACGGTAAGCTACACGGTGTGCACACCATCAAAACCATTCAATCAATGGTGCGTGGTATGCGCCCTGCTGGACTATGCTTAAAAACCTACAAAGCCCGCCTTACATAAGCAACGATATACTCTGGATTAGCAGCGAATAAAAATAAGTTTTGTGAACTCGTCATCATGCAAAACTCGGTATGATTATCAGTAGCAAGAGCACCCATAAAATCACCAAGCAACATGTAATAATATTCAGCATTACAAGGAGTTTCGGCAATCATCGGTGGAGTATACCATTCAAGTGTTTCAATGATGGCTGTGCCTTTTTTTTCAGAATCGGAAAAGAAGATAAGCGTATCGTCTATTGCACAATAGCTTTGTAGCAACATTGGAATTACCACTTCACAATAATTGGTTTCAAACTCCAAATCATCATCGGTAAAATCAATAGCATAAGGAAATTCTAGCTTGCTATAACCAGCCCTAACAAATAATTCATCACGAATATCTCGATTATAAGTTTTTAAAAAATCATACAGCAGCTTGATCGATTGTTCTGTTGGATTAAACAGCGGCTTGATTTCATTCAAATTTAGATCAAAAAATGGCAGGTGGATTTCTTGGTTTGTCATGATAATTTACCTTGTTGGATAGTGCGTAGGGTGCGCACGGCGCACCAGCAAAACCATTCAATCAGTGGTGCATAACATCCGCTCAATGCACTTTTATCGATATTATAAGCGGTATCGCCAAGTTTGCCTATAGTGCGTAGGCGTTTAAAACAATCTACACCGAACAGCTTGGCTTGAATAGACCCACCATTTGACTTGTTATATTATAATAAAAATAAACAAGCGTTCACTGATTATCAGTATTTGCCATCAATTCATAACTAATTATTAGTAAAAATGATTATCCGATAATAAATAGTATGCTATGATGGTGCTTCTATATATCTATACAAATAACACAGCGTATCTTTTTTTATCATTACCCACCCTATCAGCAAGCCAAGCAGTTTGACAAGCTAGCATGATAGATACAAGTGATGATTTGCCTGCAGGCTTAATTTGTTAGTTTTGTGGTCATTGATGGGCGTGTGTCGTTTGGTGGTGCTTAAATATCTACCAACTTGCACTTTTGTCCAATTGAGCGTTTGTTGTTTTTTTATTTGTCTGCATACAAGGAGCAGTTATGCTTGCAAGCTTAGGTTTACTCATCGTATTTGGCTTTATGGTCTTGATTATGACCAAAAAAGCTTCGCCATTCATCGCACTGGTGCTCGTTCCGCTCATCGTCGCACTCGTCGCAGGTGCGATGCATTTGGGCGATATTGCCATCGCCGATATTCCAAAATTTGCCATCGCAGGTATCGTCAGTAACGAAGATTTGGGCATCAAAGGCGTGGCGGGCACAGCTGTCATGCTACTATTTGCCATCTTGTATTTTGGCTTGATGCTCTCGGCAGGTCTATTTTCACCACTGAGCAACTGGATTATTAAGCGTGTCAAAGGCGACCCGCTAAAGGTGTTGGTTGGTACGGCGATTTTGGCATTGTTCGTCTCGGTCGATGGTGACGGCTCAACCACCACACTGGTGGTATGCTCGGCGATGATTCCAATTTATAAGCGTCTGAATATGAAGATGATGGATTTGGCGGTGCTAATCATTCTGGCTAACTCTATCATGAATCTACTGCCATGGGGCGGTCCGACAGCTCGTATCATCACCGCGCTCAATGTCGATGAAGGTGAGCTACTGCGTGCTATCTTACCCGGTATGGTGATGGCATCGGTTTGGGTAGTTGTCGTCGCTATCATTCGTGGTGTCGCTGAGCGCAATCGCCTTGGCATCGTCAATCTGTCTGATGCCGATATCGCACAGATGCTGACCAAGCAAGACGAAGAAGAAAAGGCACTGTCTCGCCCGCATCTGCTTTGGGTGAACTTTGGTCTGACTGCGATTTTGATGACGCTGTTGATTTTTGGTGGTACTTGGGTGATTCCAAAGGTCAGCTCGGCACTGATTTTCTTGGTGGGTATTGCCATTGCCTTTGTGATTAACTATCCAAAACCTGCCGACCAACGCCTAATTATCGAAAAATACGGCTCATCAGCGGTACAAGTTATCTTTATGGTGCTGGCTGCGGGCGTATTTATGGGTATCCTAGGCGGTACAGGCATGAGCAATGCTATGGGCGAAGCTTTGGCGACTTGGATTCCAGAACGCTTTGGCTCGCATTGGCCATTGATTGTAGCATTGGTATCTGTACCGGGGACATTTGTTCTGAGTAATGATGCGTTTTATTTGGGAGTGTTGCCTGTCTTGAACCAAGTAGGCATCGAATATGGCTTTACCGCAATGGATATGGCGATTGCATCGACAGCAGGTCAAGCATTCCACTTGCTAAGTCCTTTGGTTGGCTTTATTTATCTACTGCTACAAATCACTGGCGTGGATATGGGCAAATGGCAAATCCAATCTGCCAAATGGGGCATCGGTGTCTTTGTACTGTTCCTGCTTGGTATGTTTACCTTTGGTGGCGTGCCACTATAAATCCGCCAAAACAAAAAAATTAGCATCCGATTGGGTGCTAATTTTTTTGTCACTATACTAATCACTATCTCGCTAAATGCTCAAGTCTAAGCACTCATCGCAATCTTGTGGCACATCTCAAGCAAGCGGTTGGCATAACCCCACTCATTATCATACCAAGCAAAGACCTTAATCAGCTCGCCTGCTGCCATCAGCTGACCACCATCAATCACCAGCGAATGACTATCGCCAATAAAATCGCTCGACACCAGTGGCGCATCGGTATAGCCCATGATGCCTACCATATCACCTGTGCTCTTGGCTTTCAGTGTGCGGCGAATCTCATCAATGGACACAGTTTGGCTAAGCTTGACCGTCACATCGATGGCAGCGACATTGATGGTCGGCACTCGGATAGAATGACCGTTAATCTTGCCACGCATCGCAGGCAATACTCGCTCGGTGGCATTGATACTGCTTGATGTCGTCGGAATGATATTATACCCACTGGCGCGCGCACGGCGAAAATCCCGATGTGCTTGGTCAAGCACGCTTTGGTCTGCGGTCACCGCATGAATCTCGGTCATCATCACCGAATGAATACCAAACGCATCATCAAGCACCGACAATAACGGCACAAGCGCCTGTGTGGTGCAGGACACACCAGAGATAATCGGCAATTGTCGATTTAGGACGCTATCATTCACCCCAATCACCACGCTAGCATCCACTTCATCAAACGGCGCTGCCCCGACGATAACCTGCTTTGCCCCTGCTGTGCGATGGTGACTGGCATCCTGATATGAGCGAAAATGCCCCGTGCACTCAAGCACCACATCAACACCGAGCGCTGACCAAGGCAAGTTTTCAGGCTTAGCTTCATTGACAAGCAAAATCTGCTGCGTCTTTGTGCCATGCGTGATACACAGATAGCGCTTGTCATCTTGCACGGCAATCTTGGCAGTCGTCGTCACGCCATAGCACAGATTGGCAAGTCGCCCATGCACGCTGTCATACTCAAGCAAATGCAACAGCATCGACGCATCCGCCACATCATTAATCGCCACAATCTCAAGCGTGGCAAACGCATCAAAATGCTTGAGATAGGCTCGCAATAAATTACGCCCAATACGCCCAAAGCCATTGATCGCCAAGCGTAGTTTTTGGTTATGATTCGCTGTCATCAGTGGTTGCCTGTGTTGTGTTGGTATCGATGAATAGTAGCGCAAGACGCACTTGGTTGTAGCTATAAGATTCTCTAAGCTCTTCGACGATGGGTTTTAGGCGGATGCCATCGGCAAATTCGCCTTGCGATTCAAGTAGCTCAAAAGCTTGTTCAACTTCTTGAATCATCTCATCATCTGGTCGATAGCTCATGATGGTTGGCAGTGCTTCAAGTAGCGATTTACCATCGGCACTTTTTGATAATTTTTCATCAGCTTGTGTAGTTTCAATACGCTTAAGCAAATCTTCTAAATGCCCGATGATGGTCGATACTGCCAAATTTCGCTCGGCGGCGATATTCTCAAGCGACATACCCGTTTTCATTAAATCCAATGTCGCTGACAGGGTTGGGCTAAGTAGCACGCCTGCATTATCTGCATCGGCTCGGGCTTTGGCTTGCGCTTTTTTGGTTTGTAGCGCTTGTTTTTTTAATGTCAAATGTTTCTCATTTTGGGCAATCTGCGCAGGATTGGTAATACCACCACAAGCATCAATAAAGGCAGTATAGACAGTGGCAAGCATCTCATCATCAAGGATAGCAAATTTCTCGGCGTGCTCGGCAGACAGCTCAATCAATCGCTGATCCACTCGTTGTACCCATTCATCGAGCAATAGACTTTTTAGGTTAAATCCGAGTAGTTTCAAACCATCCAATGACCGTAATCTTGATAGCGCCACATAGCCCTGCCCCATCTCAAAGGTCTTGGATAGATCAATCTCGGCAGCATCAAGCGTCATGCCCTGTGATTTGTGCACAGTAATTGCCCATGCTAGGCAAAGCGGTACTTGGCAAAAGCTTGCTAGCACTTCGCCGTCGCTACCTTCGACCGTCCATTCTTCGGGCTCGGCAAGCACTTCACCGCCATTATTGAGCCGTACAATCGGATATACCCGCTCATCGACATCATCAGTTTGATAAGTCTTGCCCGATTGCCCCTGCCATCCGACCACCTTGCCCATCGTGCCATTATACACGCCAAGCAGGGGTAAGTTTTTGACAAACATCACTTTTGCGCCAAGCTTGAGTGTCAGCTCGCTTGGTGCTCGTACCGATTTTGCTAGGGCTTCTTGTAGCGGTTTTTCGCCCGAAATGGTCGCAGTAAACAGCTGCGGCTTGGTGTCTAGATTGGCAATTTCTTGTAAGTTAATCTTATCAACATCGGCATTATGCGTATATAGACGAGTGCGGTTGAGCTCAATGGTATGATGCAGGGTCTGTGTCAGTACATCAACCGCCTGCTGGGTGACTGTCTGCGAGCGGATTTGGTTCAAAATATCATTGAGCGACAGTCCGTATTGCTCTCTTTCGCCATGCCCTGCTTGACGGTGCTGTTCGGTCAGATAGCAGATTTGAAAATTACACTCAAGCCAAGCCTTTGACATAAAAGCATATTTTTCTTTGGAAGTTTCGCCTTTTTCGCCCACAGGTGGTAACTGAAAAAAATCACCCGAAAAAATCACCTGCACGCCACCAAAGGGCATATCATTTTTGCGAAAATATTTCATCACCGCATCAATGGTATCCACCTGCTTAAGATGCAGCATCGAAATCTCATCAATAATCAGCACTTTGGCATTACGCAGGCGATCGACGAACTCTTCACGACTGGCAAGTTTTTGTAGATTTACGTTATCAAATTCATTTTGGATACCAATCCCCGACCACGAATGAATGGTCATGCCATTCATGTGCGTGGCGGCAATACCTGTGCTGGCGGTGATTGCCACAGGTACGCCACGGACACGCAGATAGTCAATGTATTGGTTGAGCACATAGGTCTTACCTGCGCCTGCCTGCCCTGTCAAAAAGACATTTTGCCCTGTTTTTAGAATGGATAATGCGGTGGATTGTTTCATTGTGTGTCGATTTGGCAATCAAATAAATTGCTTAGGATAGCATATTTTTGGCAAGCTTTGAAAATAAAATCGGGCATATCACACGATACGCCCGATTTTTATTGGTTTAGCGGATTAGACCAAAGATTTTACCGCATCTACCACAGCTTCGGTCGTGATACCAAAATGCTCGAACAAGTCCTTGGCAGGTGCTGACTCACCAAAGGTCGTCATACCGATGATTTTGCCATCTAGACCAACAAACTTATACCAATAATCAACGATACCCGCTTCAACAGCGACACGAGCACGCACCGCTGATGGCAGTACTGATTCGATGTAGTCGCTTGATTGCTTAACAAAGATTTCAGCACATGGCATTGATACCACACGCACGCCCACGCCTGCGTCGGTCAGCTGTTTGTGTGCATTCATCGCAAGCTCCACTTCTGAGCCTGTGGCAATGATGATGGCTTGTAGCGTGCCTTGCTCGCTTGCCAAAATATAGCCACCTTTTTCGATATTATTGATTTGCTCATCACTGCGTGCTTGGAACGCCAAGTTTTGACGAGATAGAATCAGTGATGATGGTGCATTGGCGGTTTGTAGGGCTTTTTTCCAGGCGACAGCGGTCTCAACCGTATCGCATGGACGCCATGTGAAGTGATTTGGCGTGTTGCGTAGGCTTGCCACTTGCTCAACTGGCTGATGCGTTGGGCCGTCTTCGCCGAGACCGATAGAGTCGTGGGTATAGACATTAATCACACGCTGTTTCATCAGTGCTGACATACGCACCGCATTGCGTGCATATTCCATAAACATCAAGAAAGTCGCTGTATAAGGGATAAATCCGCCGTGCAATGCCACGCCATTAGCAATCGCTGTCATACCAAACTCACGCACGCCATAGTGGACATAGTTACCATCGGCGTGGTCTTGGACGCCTTTTGCGCCTGCCCATAGAGTTAGGTTCGAGCCTGCTAGGTCAGCTGAGCCGCCTAGGATTTCTGGTAGGTTTGGTGCAAGTGCTGCTATGGCGTTTTGGCTGGCTTTACGAGTAGCGATGCTTTCGCCTTTGTCGTTACACGCTTTGATAAAGTCATTCGCCACTTGTTCAAAATCAGCAGGCAATTCACCATTAAGACGGCGTAGCAATTCGGCTGCTTCTGCTGGATACGCCGATTGATACTTGGCAAATTGCTCATTCCAAGCAGCTTCACGAGCATTACCCGCTTCACGAGCATCCCACGCCTGATAAATCTCATCAGGGATGGCAAATGGCGTGCTATCCGCCCAGCCCATCGCTTCACGAGCCAATGCAATCTCATCAGCGCCAAGCGGTGCGCCGTGACAGTCTTCTTTGCCTTGCTTATTTGGTGAGCCTAGACCGATGATGGTCTTACAGATGATTAGGCTTGGCTTGGTGGTCTCGGCTTTGGCGTCGATGGTGGCTTGACGGATGGCGTCTTGGTCATGACCATCGACATGAAGCACCTGCCAGCCATAAGCTTCAAAACGCTTGGCGGTGTCATCACTGAACCAGCCTTCGACCTCACCATCAATCGAGATACCATTGTCATCATAATAAGCAATCAGCTTGCCTAGACCCAAAGTCCCCGCCAATGAGCACGCTTCGTGGCTCACACCCTCCATCAGACAGCCATCGCCCAAGAATGCATAGGTGTAATGGTCGATAATGGCGTTATCCGCTTTGTTAAACTGCGCCGCCAAAGTCTTCTCGGCAAGTGCAAAACCCACCGCATTGGCGATACCTTGACCCAATGGACCTGTGGTGGTCTCAATACCATCGGCATAGCCATGCTCAGGGTGGCCTGCGGTTTTTGAGTGTAGCTTGCGGAAATTTTTGATGTCATCCAAGCTTAGGTTGTACCCTGATAGATGTAGCAAAGCATAAATCAGCATCGAGCCATGGCCATTTGACAGTACAAAGCGGTCACGGTTTGCCCAGTTGGCATTGTTTGGGTTGTGGCTTAGAAACTCACGCCAAAGCACTTCGGCGATGTCAGCCATGCCCATCGGCGCTCCCGGATGGCCTGAGTTGGCTTGTTGAACCGCATCCATCGCAAGAACACGGATAGCGTTGGCATTTGGTCGTTGATTCAGTTGGGTTGGCATAAGTAATCCACCTAGTTTTTAAGAAATTTTTCTAATTAAAAAATTAAAATCGTACAAATAATTATACATTAATTACGCACTGATAACAGTCGCACCGCCCATATATGGCTGAAGTACGGCAGGGATGCTCACTGAGCCATCGGCATTTTGATGGTTTTCAAGAATAGCAAGCAATGTACGACCCACCGCCAGACCTGAGCCGTTTAGCGTATGCACGAGCTCGGTTTGCTTGCCGTCTTTTAGGCGTGCTGCCATACGGCGTGCCTGAAAATCGCCACAGTTTGAGCAGCTTGAGATTTCACGATAGGTATCTTGAGATGGTAGCCACACTTCGATGTCATAAGTCTTGACCGCACTAAAGCCCATATCGCCCGTGCATAGCTGTACCACACGGTATGGCAGCTCAAGCGCTTGTAGGATGTATTCAGCTTGTGCGGTCATGTCTTCCAAAGCCTGCATAGATGTATCAGCTTTGACGATTTGTACCATCTCGACTTTTTCGAATTGATGCTGACGAATCAGACCACGAGTATCACGACCTGCTGAACCTGCTTCAGAGCGGAAACATGGCGTATGTGCAGTCAGCTTAATCGGTAAATCACTCGGGGCTAAGATGGTATCACGCACGCTGTTGGTCAATGGCACTTCTGATGTCGGAATCAGATAGTATTCTTTGTCGCCACGCAGTTTGAATAGGTCTTCTTCAAACTTCGGCAACTGGCCTGTGCCCTGCAAGCTGTCGGCATTGACCATGTACGGCACATACATTTCGGTGTAGCCATACTTCGTGGTATGTGTATCTAACATAAACTGAATCAATGCACGATTTAGGCGAGCGACTGCACCTTTTAGCACGCTAAAGCGAGAACCAGTCAATTTGGCAGCCATCTCAAAATCAAGCATACCTAGCTGTTCGGCGACATCGGTGTGGTCTTTAATCTCAAACTCAAAGGCTCTTGGCGCGCCCCAGCGGCGCACTTCGACATTGTCATTTTCGTCATTACCGACAGGTACGCCATCGGCAGGGATATTTGGGATTTGTAGGCTTGCGGTGGTGATGGTCGCTTGCAAATCACGCAGTTCGTTCTCAGCAGCTTTCATCGCTTCAGACACTGCTTGCATTTGGTTCAAAAGCTCAGTGGCATCTTCGCCGTTACGCTTTAGTTCACCGACTTTTTTTGCGCCTGCGTTCTTTTGGGCTTGTAGTTCTTCGGTTTTGACTTGGATGGATTTTCGCTGCTCTTCGAGTGACTGCCAAAAGGCGACATCGAGCTCATAGCCACGAGTTGCCAATTTTGCCTTGAGTTCATCTAAATTACCACGCAAAAATTTTGGGTCTAGCATATCAAAAATCCTATCAAAGCATTTTATACCGCCTGTATCATCACATAATGAACGGTGCAAAATGTTTTTGTGAAGTTTATACTGTTGTTACATAATTTAATGAGTGTATTTATAGCGATAAATACTTGCCAATAATAGCAAATTTTCCCCAAAATTTCAGCCAATTTCATCATTTCACGCCATTTTGCCCAAAAAATTTTTGCAAATTCTAAGTTTTGGTTTATTTTTTTGCATAAAATGGGTAATATAAGCACAGTCTTTTTATGGAAATGAAAATTATGTCAAAAGCGTTGTACCCTTATACCCTAAAGCCTGTCGCCCTAAACATGACCGAAGCGGAATTTCGTGCGGCACAGCTTGCCTTGTTTGACAAAAGCTCAAGCCATTATTCCATCAAATCCATCAAGCCAAAAGAGTGGATTGTGATGGCGATTGCGGTGGCTGCTGCGATTGCTGGTCTTGTGTTTGTCAGTGGCTATTCGACCATTATTTTTTGGTTGATGCTTGTGCTTGTTGGCTTGTACCTGTTGGCACGCACTTTGGGTCTAAAATGGTATATGCAAAGAGAATACCAAAAACAAGTCGCTAGCACCGAGATGCCTGAGCAAATGAGCGGTGTACAGCTTGGTGTGCAATCGCATGGTCTGATTATGGCAATCCCTGCACCACAAGCCATCATGAACTCACCACAAATGCGTGGTATGCAGATGAAAGCTGCGCCAACCCAATCAGCGGTGATTGGCTGGGATACAGTGACCAGCTGGGATGAGACGGATGAATTTTTGTTTATGATGTTTGAAATGAAAGGTCAAAAAGGCTCACAAATCATCCCAAAACGCCTTGATAAACAAGGCTTGCCAATTGACACCATCAAAAAACACCTAAGCGAAGTCAAGCCAAAAGGTCTAGAAGCAGTGATGCAAACCGCCAATGGCTAATTTGATAAGCTAAAGCAAAAAAGCGAGAATGAGCGTTCTCGCTTTTTGCTTATCATACTGATAAAAAAAACAGCGGTAATCATGACAATTACCGCTGTTTTTCAAGCTATCGTAAGTATTTGGGATTAATTCTGACGATAGTTCGGTGCTTCTTTGGTGATTTGGACATCGTGGACGTGCGATTCTTTCATGCCTGCTGATGTCACTTTAACAAAGGTGGTATTGTGGCGCATCTCTTCGATGGTACGGCAACCTGTGTAGCCCATTGATGATTTTAGACCACCGGCAAGCTGATTGATGATACCTGCCACTGGGCCTTTGTATGGTACACGACCTTCGATGCCTTCTGGGACAAGCTTTTCGACACCGTCTTTGGCATCTTGGAAATAGCGGTCTGATGAGCCGTTTTGACCACTCATCGCACCCAGCGAGCCCATGCCACGATACGCCTTATAGTAGCGACCTTGGAACAGCTCAACTTCGCCTGGGGCTTCTTCAGTACCTGCCAGCAGGCTACCCACCATGATGCACGATGCACCTGCTGCGATGGCTTTTGCCATATCGCCTGAGAAGCGGATACCGCCGTCAGCGATGAGCGGAATACGGTCTTTGAGTGCGGTAGCGACATTATCAATGGCGCTGATTTGTGGCACGCCGATACCTGCGATGATACGAGTAGTACAGATAGAACCCGGGCCGATACCGACTTTGACAGCATTAGCACCAGCATCCATCAAGGCAAGCGCCGCATCACCGGTGGCGATGTTACCGCCGATGACTTGGATGTTTGGATAGTTTTTCTTAATCCATGCCACACGGTCAATCACGCCTTTTGAGTGGCCATGTGCTGTATCGACGATGATGACATCGACATTGGCATCAATCAGCGCTTCCACACGAGCTTCGGTATCTGCACCTGTACCCACAGCGGCTCCGACACGCAGACGACCACGACTGTCTTTGGCGGCATTTGGGTTGTTTTCGGCTTTGGTGAAGTCATTGACAGTAATCAAACCTTTTAGGCGAAAATCATCATCAATCACCACGACTTTTTCGATGCGGTGCTTGTGTAGTAGCTCTTTGATACGCTCTTGTGATTCGCCTTCTTTGACCGTGACCAGCTTATCTTTTGGGGTCATGACATTGGATACAGGCTGATTTAGGTTGGTTTCAAAGCGTAAATCACGGTGCGTCACGATACCCACAACCTTATTGCTACCTGCTTCTACGACAGGCACACCACTGATTTTGTGCTCACGAGTGATGCGTAGCAAATCACCCACAGTGGCATCAGGATTGACAGTAATAGGGTCAGCAACTGTACCTGCTTCGAACTTTTTGACATGGCGGACACGGCGGGCTTGGTGTGCGATGTCCATGTTTTTGTGAATAATGCCTAGACCGCCAAGCTGAGCCATCGCAATCGCCATCTTGGATTCGGTGACGGTATCCATCGCTGCTGAGATGATTGGCAGATTTAGGTTGATGTCGGTGGTTAGGCGAGTGGTTAGGTTGGTTTCTTTTGGTAGGACTTCTGAGTAGGCAGGTAAGAGCAAGACATCGTCAAATGTCAAGGCATCGTAGGCAATGCGTAGCATAGGTTATTTCCTTGTGGTGTGCCAAATTATCCAAAAATCAGATAATTAGGATGATGAAATAACGCCGTATTGTACCAAAAATTTGGGGGTGTTGGCAAGGTTTTTTCAAATTATCGACACCAGCCATGCTTTTTATTTGTATAGATTATTGTCAAAAAACTAGCATACAAGCAAAAACTTTGCCATAATACAAAAAAACCAATCAATGAGTTATCATATGAAATTTTCTACCAAATCCCTACTAGCTGGTGCTATTGCTAGCACCCTACTACTGACCGCCTGTGGTGATAAGGCTCAAGCCCAAAACCAAGCAAAAACCGACACCAAAGCCACCGCCCAAACGACAAGCGGTGGTGATACCGCTGTCGTTAAGGCTCTGCAAGACAATCTGGATAAATCAGGCGTCACCATCAAAGTCACCAATGCCATCGCCACACAGATGCCTGATATTTATTGGGTGAGCTTTGATAACGCCCCATCGATGTTCACTGACAAATCAGGCACCTATCTGATTCAAGGGCAGATTGCCAAACTGGGTGATGGCGAGCCTGTGGATATTGGTGCTGACCTATTATCCGCCATTGCCAAAGACGCACTTGCCAAAGTCCCAGAATCTGAGCAAATCATCTTCACCGCTCAAGGCAATAAAAAAGCCCACATCTATGTCTTCACCGATCCGACCTGTCATTACTGCCAAAAGCTGCACAGCGAGATCGATGCCATCACTGCAGGCGGTGTTGAAGTTCGCTACTTGGCTTGGCCACGTGCCCAAAAAGATGTGCCGCTTGCCAAGGCCATCTGGTGTAGCAGCGACCGTAAAGATGCACTTACTCAAGCCAAACAAGGCAAAGCCATCAACGCACCTGACTGCGACAACCCTGTCGAGCAGCACATGGCATTGGGGCATACACTTGGCTTCAGTGGCACGCCAGCGATCTTTACCGCATCAGGTATGCAAATCGGCGGCTACGTACCTGCTGATGAACTCATTAAATTGGCGATTGATAATCAATAAGCCAATGCCTGATTAATCGCATAAATCAGCCAAAGCTCATCACTAACACTGGGCTTGATTTAGGGCTTTGTTTGGTGAGATGTCAAACAAAGCCTTTATTTGTACTATTACAAATTCGGCAGTCAAAACGCTTATTCCAAAAGGCTTAAGCGATTCACACCAAATTTCATAAAAAATTAGTAGCACGAAACCATAAGATGTGGTAATTTAGGCAGTTTATTAGGCTTGTTAAGTTAAGCCGCTATTTTTTCGATTTTTGGCTACATTTGTAGCGATTTTACTTTATTTCAAAGATATATCCCACGGGGCTTTTTGTGAATAACACGATTAATCTTGCCGTACTTGGTCTAGGCACTGTTGGCACAGGTGTGCTAAATCTACTCAAGGACAACGCCGACGAGCTGTCACGCCGTACAGGTCATCAGCTCAAAATCACCCATGCAGGTACTCGCCGTCAGCGTGATGACATTGACCCTACCATCAACCAAACTGCTGATTTGATGGCGATTGCTGCCGCTGATGATGTGGATATCGTCATCGAAGTGATTGGCGGTACGGATGTGGCTTATGAAGTCATCACCCACGCCATCCGCCACAAAAAACACGTCGTCACCGCCAACAAAGCACTGCTTGCTAAGCACGGTAACGAGATTTTTAAGCTTGCCGAAGAAAATGGCGTACAGGTACGCTATGAAGCAGCAGTCGCAGGCGGTATCCCAATCATCAAAATCGTGCGTGAAGCACTCGCTGCCAACAAAATCGACTGGCTAGCAGGTATCATCAACGGCACTGGCAACTTTATCATGTCAGAGATGCAACAAAAGAACCGCAAATTTGGCGATGTCCTTGCCGAAGCACAAGCCTTAGGCTATGCCGAAGCCGACCCGACTTTTGATGTCGAAGGGATTGATGCAGCGCATAAGCTGTCGCTACTGGCGTCGATTGCGTTCGGTATTCCTGTGCAGTTTGATAAGGTGTACTGCGAAGGCATCACCAAAATCAGCCTACAAGATGTCGTCTATGCCAAAGAGCTTGGCTATACCATCAAGCACTTAGGCTTTGCTATCCGTCGTGATAATGGCGTCGAGCTGCGTGTACATCCGACACTCATTCCAAATCAAGCCCTACTTGCCAATGTCAATGGCGTCAAAAATGCCGTGATGATTGATGCGCATCCTTTGGGTCAGTCGCTGTACTATGGCGATGGTGCAGGCGCAGGCGCAACCGCATCGGCAGTGATGGCGGATGTGATGGACTTGGTGCGTGCGATGAGTTCGCACAATCACTTTGCCGTACCGCATTTGGCATTCAAATCTGACCAGCTATCTGATACACGCATTCTGCCAAGCGATGAGATGACTTCTGGCTACTATCTACGCCTGACGGTCAAAGATGAAGTGGGCGTGCTCGCTGACACCACTCGTATTCTCAGCGATAATGGTATCAATATCGATGCTATCCTACAGCGTGATGCACACAAATCAGGTCTAGTGCCTATCATCATTCTCACCCTGCCTGTGGTTGAGAAACAAATGAACACTGCCATCGAGCAAATCGAAGCCTTAGGCGCAGTGGTCGAGCCTGTGGTGCGTATCCGCCTAGAGAGCTTGGAATAAGTACTTAACCGCTTAACTGCAGCATAAACAAAAAGACGGCCTGATGGTCGTCTTTTTGTTTGCCAATTTCTTGTTCTTGTCTTATTCCATTACAAATAACCATTCATTTATGGCATATCACTCATATCATTATCAACCAAATATACGCCGTGCTGCTCATCAATGTAAATTGACACATTTTTCCCATTTTTAATAGCGGGATAATGATATAGTGATATCGGCTCTAAAATTTCATCAAAGTTAAAATCCACAATAGTCCGCCCCAAAATATCAATCACGCCCCATTTGCCATCTCTCATTACTATAATTCGATCATCTTGAGCTGTGTACTCATTGCTTTTCAACTCTCTTTTTAGGTCATCATAAATAAAATCTAAGATGACATTATTTGATTTATCAACAAATCCCCACTTACCATTCTTCTTAACAGCAATAACCCCATCTTGATAATTATGCACCACTTGATACTGTGGCTCGGATATAATTTTGCCATCAACATCCATCAATCCCCATAGGTCATTCATTCGATAGGCAACCACCCCATCCACAAAATAAAAATCCATTTTCTCTGCATCAAACCCACCTGACCATACAAACTTTAAATCATCATAAGCAAAAGGGATAATGATGTTATTGGCACGAGTGATTGCACCGTATTTGCCATTTTGTTTGGCAATAAAGAAATCAACACCATCAGCACCCCGTGACAATTCTTGGTAAGTTGGTGTAATTCTTTGGTTACTCCGATTAATTAGATAAAACCGCTCATTTGACTGAACAACCGCCACACCCAAATCAAATTTATCTACAAAATCATATTCAGCTTTGATGATTTCTTTACCGTTACTGTCAACATATCCGTATCGTCCGTTTCTTTTGACAATAATTGTATCGCCGCCACTGATAAAAACAAAGGCCAAACTAGGCGTATCTTCATCATAAATAATTTGGCTTAGCTGATTGTAATTTTTGTCCAAAAACACACAGCCAAAATCCTTACGGCAAAGCATTCCCATGCTATTACTAGCATCAACGGAAATGTTTTGCTCCGCCATTGGAATGATAATCTTGCCATATTTGTCATAAATTGCCATCTTTAAGACATCGCCCCGATTATCAAAAATACTACGCAGATATTTTGTATCCCCATCACCAATTTGTGCTTTTGAAACACTTCCTTTGGACACAGGAATAACTTCTCTGCCTGTCACATCAATAACACCAAAATAAAATTCATCAATCGTTCCGCCATTGACGATTGCTAAGCCATTTTCAAAATCAAAAATAGTGCTATATTTTGGCTTGAGTACCCATTCAGCTTTTGTGTTTACCAGACCTTTTTTGCCATCAGCAGATGCAGCAATTGCAACACCTTGATGAAACGACGATGTAAAATTCATATCAGGATTGGCTTTAATTATCGTTTTACCAAATTTATCAATAAAACTTCTTTGATTATTATCATCAATATACAAAAACAGACCTTGCTCACAACTGTCGGTTTGTACATCACCATCGTCAAATCTATATAAATCCGATGCAACCTGAATAGCACCTTCACCCAAAAACTCACAAGACTTATCAGTAGGCTCGCTCGCCATCGACATCATTGGGATGCCCAAAGCCAGACATAAAAGATATTTTTTCATTATCATGACTCAACATTCAAAAAATGCTCGCCAAAAAAAGCGAGCATGAATTTAATACAGATACTTTAAACCCGACGCCAAGTCGTTCCTGCTCGACTATCTTCTAGCTCAATGCCCAATGCTTTAAGCTCTTCACGGATGGCATCGGCTTTGGCGAAGTCTTTATTGGCTTTGGCATCGGCACGCTCGGTGATTTTAGCATTGATGGCATCATCACTAAGCCCATCTTCTGCGCCGATTTTACTTTGTAAAAACTGCGTTGGATTGGTCTGAATGATATTAAGCACGCTTGCCAATGTCTTTAGAACAACTGCTTGATTCATCGCATCATCGGCATCATCAGCTTTGATGGCACGGTTTAGTTTGCCTGCAACATCAAACAGCACGCTCACCGCTTTTGCTGTATTAAAATCATCATTCATCGCTGCTGCAAATGCCTGTCCTGACTCGCTTGCCCATGCCGTATCGCTGATATGGACATCGCCATAGTTTTCGGCGGATTTGAGCGCTTGGTATAGGCGAGTGAGCGCTGTATGGCTTTCTTTGAGCGCCGCATCTGAGAAATTGACAGGGCTACGATAATGGCTCGATAACAAGAAAAAACGCACCGTCTCGGCGTGGAATTTGGCAATCACATCACGGATGGTAAAAAAGTTATTGAGCGATTTGCTCATTTTTTCGCCATCGATATTAATAAAGCCCATGTGCATCCAGTTGTTGGCATAGGTTTTGCCACTTGCGCCTTCGGATTGGGCGATTTCGTTTTCGTGATGTGGGAACTGCAAATCATGCCCGCCCCCATGAATATCAAAGGTCTCGCCAAGACAGCAGGTACTCATCGCACTGCACTCAATATGCCAACCCGGGCGACCCAGACCCCACGGCGACTGCCAATGTGGTTCAGATGGCTTGGCGGATTTCCACAGCACAAAGTCAAACGGATTGTGCTTATCATCCACCGCACCCACACGCTCGGATGCCCCTGCTTGCATCTCATCAAGCTTACGCTTGGATAGCTTGCCATAACCGCTAAATTTATCCACCGCATAATACACATCACCGCCACTACCTTGATAGGCAAGATTTTTGGTCATCAAAGTATTAATAATCGCCTGCATATCGTCGATATGGTCGGTGGCTTTGGGCTCGCTATTGGGCGATGCACAGCCCAGCGCCTGCTCATCTTGATGCATGGCTGTGATAAAGCGTGCGGTCAGCTCGTTGATGGTTTCGCCGTTTTCGTTGGCACGATTGATAATCTTATCATCAATATCGGTGATATTACGCACATAATTGACATCATAGCCAAGCGCTCTAAGCCATCGCACAATCACATCAAAGCCCACCATGACTCGTGCATGACCCATATGGCAATAATCATAGACCGTCATACCGCAGACATAGATGCCGATTTTGCCCGCTTGAATGGGTGTAAATGGGCGTTTGGTAGCGCTTAGAGTATCATAAAGTACCAAGTTGTTTTGGGTGGCGGTCAAAGGATTGGTCGTGGTCATGGCTTGCCTTTTGATTGGAATTTTTGGAAAAATAATAAAAGTGCCATCATACCAAAAATTCACAAAAATTGCCAAAAAAGCGATGAATTTATCCATGAAAAAACCGCCTACCCCATCATTATAGGATAAGCGGTTTGGTTTGGTGTGCACTTTGTCATGCTTGATGCATGGTAGTGAATACACTTGTAGAAAAGTTAGCTATAACGCAACTTATTAAACGCAAATTTATCATCCACCCACTCAACGCTGATGACATCGCCTGCGACAAATTCGCCTGATAGCAGTAGCTGTGCCAATGGGTTTTCGATCTCTTGCTGAATGGCTCGCTTAAGCGGTCGTGCGCCAAACACAGGATCATAGCCAATCTCAACCAAATGCGTCATCGCCTCATCACTTATCACCAGTCCTAGCTCACGCTCTTTTAGGCGAGCACGCAAGCGATCCAGCTGAATCTCGGCAATGCCTGCCATCTGTGCTTGACCTAGACTGTGGAACACCACGATCTCATCAATACGGTTGATAAATTCAGGTCTAAAGTGGCTATTGACCGAGCTCATCACCGCTGATTTGATGGTGTCATAATCATCGCCTGCCATCTCTTGGATCGCATGACTACCAAGGTTACTGGTCATGATGATGACAGTGTTTTTGAAATTCACCACACGGCCTTGGCTGTCGGTCAAGCGGCCATCATCGAGTACTTGCAGCAGGATGTTAAACACATCAGGATGCGCCTTTTCAACTTCATCGAACAGCACCACACTGTATGGCTTACGGCGTACCGCTTCGGTCAAGACACCACCTTCTTCGTAGCCGACATAGCCCGGGGGCGCACCAACAAGGCGGCTGACGCTGTGTTTTTCCATAAATTCACTCATGTCGATACGCACGAGCGCATCTTCTGAGTCGAATAAGAAATTCGCCAAAGCCTTGGTCAGCTCGGTCTTGCCCACACCTGTTGGGCCAAGGAACAAGAATGAGCCACTTGGTTTATTTGGATCAGACAGCCCCGAACGGCTACGACGCACGGCATTTGCCACAGCGGTGACGGCTTCGTTTTGGCTGATGACTCGCTCATGCAGGATGTCTTCCATCGCAAGCAATTTATTGCGTTCGCCTTGTAGCATCTTGGCGACAGGAATACCTGTGGCAGCTGAGACCACTTCGGCGATTTCGTTATCGGTCACCTTATTACGCAGCAGCTTCGGCGCACCTGATGCGTTGTCGCTCTCGTCAAGCTGTTCTTGCTCCAGTGCTTTTTCAAGCTCGATAATCTCGCCATATTGTAGCTGTGATGCTCGTGCATAATCACCTTCACGCAGTGCCTTGTCGAGTGCGATACGAGCATTGTCAAGCTTGGCTTGTAGCTGTTTGCTGTTCTCGACGCGTGCTTTTTCGGTTTTCCAAATTTGCTCAAGCTCGCTGTACTCTTTTTGGGCTTCATCGATTTGGGCGGTCAATGATTTAACTTGCGCTTTTGCACCGGCATCATCTTCATTTTTGACCGCTTCTAATTGCATCTTGAGCGCAATGATACGACGATCCAGCTTATCAAGGCTTTCAGGCTTAGAGTCTAATTCCATCTTGATACGGCTTGCCGCTTCATCAATCAAATCAATCGCCTTGTCAGGCAGCTGACGATCAGTGATGTAGCGATGGCTCATCTTGGCAGCAGCGATGATGGCTGAGTCCATGATTTTTACGCCGTGATGTAGCTCATAGCGTTCTTTGAGTCCACGCAAAATAGCGATGGTATCTTCGACGCTTGGCTCATCGACGAGCACTTTTTGGAAACGACGCTCAAGTGCAGGGTCTTTTTCGATATATTGGCGATATTCATCCAAAGTCGTCGCCCCCACACAGCGCAGCTCACCACGAGCTAGGGCAGGTTTTAGCATATTGCCTGCATCCATCGCTCCGCTTGTCTTGCCTGCGCCAACCATCGTATGCAGCTCATCGATGAACAAAATCACATTGCCGTCTTGCTTGGCAAGCTCGTTCAGCACAGCTTTTAGACGCTCTTCAAATTCGCCATGATATTTCGCCCCTGCAATCAGCGAGCCCATATCCAGCGATAGCACGGTCTTATTGCGCAGGCTCTCGGGCACTTCGCCATTGACGATGCGCTGAGCCAGCCCTTCGACGATGGCAGTCTTACCCACGCCCGCTTCACCGATGAGCACAGGGTTATTTTTGGTACGGCGAGACAGCACCTGCACGGTACGGCGGATCTCATCATCACGGCCAATGACAGGATCAAGCTTGCCTTGTAGTGCACGGTCGGTCAGATTGATGGTATATTTATCTAGAGCTTGTCGGTTTTGTTCGCTGTTTTGATTATTCACGGTTTCATCTCCTCGGATTTTTGTAATGATGTTTTGCAGGGTCTCAGCAGTGATGCCTGATGCCACCAATGCTTTGTGCGTGCTTTTTTCTTCAAATAACGCAAGCAATAGCCATTCGACGGCGACATACTCATCACCTGCTTTATTGGCAAATTGTTCGGTGGCCTGTAGCACTCGGGCGGCATCGGGACTAAGTCCAATTTGACCGGTTGGCGAGCTGATGATAGCTTGGTGCGATAGCAATGTGTTAATCTGCTCATCAAGCACATCAAGTCGTGCACCGCTCGCCTGCAAAATCGAGATGGCAGCATCATTGGCAACGAGTGCAGACAAAAGATGCGCAGGTGCAATCGCCGTATGCTGACTGGCGATGGCAAGCTCGTTTGCCTTGCGGATGATGTCTTGTAAACTTCGGGTATATTTGTCAAAATTCATGTTATTATCCTTATCAATGTTTGGTTGATTATTATATGGATAGCCTGTGGATAATTTTCAAGAATTTGGATTTGTGATCGTATAATAATTTTATAAGATATTGATTTTATTGTTTTTATTTAAATTTTCTAGGAAATATTGTAAAGATAAAAATCATCCCCATCGGGGTGGCGATGGGGATTTTCAAGGGGTAGTTTTTTTGTGGAATTTTGACGGCATTTGGATAATTTATTTACCCAAAGCCATCTCAAAATCCGCACGCTTGACTTGTCCTAATAGCACTTGTTCAAGCTTGCCTTCTTGATAAATCAGCAAAGCCGGCGGCCCAAACAGCTGATAGCGAGCTAAGACAGCACGGCTCTCATCGGTCGTCTCGGTGATGTCAAGCTTGACCACTTGATAATCAGACAGCACAGCAGGACGATGGGTAAATAGCTCTCGCTCCATGATGCGACATTCGATACACCAGTCGGCGGTGAGATCGACGAGCACTTTTTGGCGAGTGGCGAGAATTTGATCCAGCTCATACAGCGTGGTGATTTTAATATCTGGGTATTGCTCGGTGTAGCCTGTAGTGCTCTGAGTGGTGTTCAGCGGTCGCCAAGCATCGGTTGCGCCCATCGATGCACCCGCCACGAGACAGCCCGCCCAAATCGCCGATAGCACCGATAGCACACGAAAGCCCACTTTTGATAAGCGCCAAAACCATAGGCTCAATACCATAAACCACACCGCCCACAGCACAAGCATCATCGAATTTAACAAAATCCGCTCAACAAGCAAGAGCGCCACACCAATCAGCATCAGACCGCCGAACTGACGCACTTTACCCATCCATGCGCCTGCTTTTGGCATCCATTTGCCCTGTGCTACACCCACCAATATCAATGGCACAGACAAGCCCAAACCCAGTGCAAACAATGCCACAAAGCCAAACACCGCACTGCCACTGCCTGCCACTGCCGTCAATGCCCCTGCCATCGGTGCTGAGACACAAGGCGACACTACGAGCGCTGAGAGCATCCCTGCCAGATAGCTACCGGTGATACTACCAAGCTTGTCATCGGCACGCTGAGAGTTGTTCTGCAAGACATTGGCGATGGCTGATGGCAAGCGAATCTGCACCCAACCAAACATCATCATCGCATACAGCACAAACAGCCCTGCGACGATGGCGAGCACCCAAGTTTTTTGAAACCATGCAGCAATCCCAAGCGCCTGCCCAAACCATGCAATCAGTGCGCCCAAGACACCATAAGCACTCGCCACGCCCACGCCATAGGCGGTGGATAGCACAAAGCCACGCTTGGCGCTAGTTGATCGCTGCTTGGCGACGATATTGGCGACGATAGGTAGCATCGGATAGATACACGGCGTAAAGGCAAGTAGTAATCCTGCCAAAAACAACAAGCCAATCATCATCACAGGATTGCTGCTACTTGCTTGGCTTGGCGTGTAGCTATGATCTAGCGTATAACGCTCAGCCGATGACAGCGCCGTACCATCTGTACCAATGATATCAGCTGATAGATTGGCATTGTCTTGGCTTGTGGCTTGTGTGGCAGAATTGGCTGTATTTGGTGTATCTGCTTTGGTGTCGGCTTGGTTGTTGGTATTGGCTGTATCCGCCTGCATCGCCTTGACGGCATCAGGATTGGCAGTAAGCGATATAGCTACATTGGTGGTCTCAGGTGGATAGCACAGCCCTGCTTTGGCACAGCCCTGCCACTTTAGTCCGATGGCGGTATCAGTTATCGCTTGGGTGCTAGCAAGGGTCGTTGTTGCGATGACATCACTTTCAAACACCGCCACACGCCCAAACTGCGGATCATCCACCCAGTTCGGCGACTGGTCAAACTGCCACTGCCCCGCTACCACGCCATCAGGTAGCTTGAGCGCAATTTTATCTTGATAAATATAATAACCATCAGTCACCCGAAACTGCACCGTCAGACGCTCGCCATCTTGGGTCGTAGTCACGCCAAATGCTTCATGCACAGGTAGGATGTCTTGGGACTTTGAGCCAAAAATACTGCTCAAACCGCCAAACGCCCCACTGCTAGAATTGGCATGGGTCACGCTAGGCACACCTGCCGAGATGCTCGCAATCATCAAGGCGGTCAAAATCAGGCGTCGTGGGCGGATGGCTTTGTTCATTATTATTCTACGGCTAAAAAAATTGCTAATATTTTAGCATTATTTTGCCCAAATAGGCAGTCAGCCACGCATAAAAATTGGCACAAATACCAATATTTGCAAGGCTTTGACCAGACTTTGCACGCTGATTTAGCCAATACAAATACAGTGCTAATCAGATGATAAAAATTGCAAAACTTCGGCAAATCACTGGTAAGAATTTGGCAAAATTGGTTTTTTAAACATTTTGCCAAACACAAAAAAAGCACCTTGAGTTGCCCCAAAGTGCTTTTATGACTTTCAAATTACGACTATCAAAATCGCTTAGGGTTTATCCGAATCTGATTCGCCAAACGACTCATTGCGTGACGCTTCAAATTCCACCCAAACTGCGCTCAGAATTGCAAGCAACACCGCAAATCCCAAGCCCAAAATCCATGCAAAATACCACATGAGTTACTCCTTAGTATAGGGATTTTTCGTTTTGTTTGATGTAGGCTTTGGTCACCTTGCCACGCATGATGGCATAGCCCCAGCTGGTATAAGTCACCACCACAGGCAATAGGAAAATCACCACAAGTAGCATGATAAACAAAGTCAAATGGCTAGAGCTTGAATCCCACACCGTCAAGCTTGAGCGTGGGTCGCTCGATGACGGCATATAAAATGGGAACAACGCCACGCCTGCCGTACCGATAATCCCAAGCAGGCTTAGGCTCGATGTGATAAATGCCAATAAGGTGCGACCAAGCTTTAGTAAAGCAACGGTAATCAGTGGCATCACAACGCCCAATGCAGGCACTGCCCACAGTGCAGAATGTGCGTAGAAGTTGTTTAGCCATGCGCCTTGTTCGGTGCTGACAGTCTTACTGATTGGGTCAATCATGCCATTGGGATTGATGGTGCTTGTGATGACATAGCCATCCAAATTCACCACCCAAAAGCCCGCTGCCACAAACAGCACCGCAGTCACAATCGCCGCCATCTTGGCATAAGTCGATGCACGCGCTTGGATACCATCGACCGTACGATGTGCCAAATACACACCGCCATGCATGATGAGCATCAGCACACTAATCAGACCACACAGCAGTGCAAATGGGCTAAGCAGTCCAAAGAATGAGCCGGTATAAGTCGATACCAAATGGCTATCAAGATGGAACGGCACGCCAAGTAGTAGATTACCAAATGCCACACCAAAAATCAGCGCAGGCACAAACGAGCCGACAAACAATAGCCAATCCCAAATCTTACGCCATGTGTCATTATGAATCATACTGCGGTATTTAAAGCCCACAGGACGGAAAAACATCGCCCACAGTGCCGCAATCAATGCCCAATAAAATCCGCTAAACGCCGTAGCATACACCAAAGGCAATGCCGCAAAAATCGCCCCGCCTGCGGTGATGAACCACACTTGGTTACCTTCCCAATGCGGGCCAATGGTATTGACAATCACACGGCGTTCGGTGTCATCTTGACCGACAAACGGTAGCAATGAGCACACGCCAATATCATGACCATCCATGATGGCAAAGCCAATCAGTAGTACGCCGACCAGTAGCCACCAAATCAGTTTGAGCGTTTCATAATCTAAAGGTATCATCATGGCGATACTCCTTTATTTTGTGAAGTATGAGCATCTGTTGGGTTGATTAGGTGCGGTGAAGTTTTTTCGCCATAATATTTACCTGTACCCAATGATGCTGGCCCAATTTTGACATATTTCACCATCAAATACATCTCAACAATAGCAAGGATGGTATAAAACGCCACAAACCCTGCCAATGACATCAGCACACTATTAACATTAATATTCGATACCGATAAATGCGTCGGCAAGACGCCATATACCGTCCACGGCTGACGACCATATTCGGCGACGAACCAACCTGATTCAATCGCAATCCACGGCGCAGGAATCATCAGCACGGCAAATTTAAGCAGCCATTTTTTCTGCATAAAGTTGCCTTTGATGGTGAAAAATAGGCATAAAGAAAACAGCAATAGCATCAGCATACCCATACCCACCATCACACGGAATGTCCAAAACATCGGTGTCACTGCAGGCACACTGTCATCGACCGCTTGTGCAATCATTTCAGGCGTCGCCTTAGTGACATCATTGGTGTATTTTTTAATCAATAAACCAAAGCCCAAATCTTCTTTGTGTGCATCAAACTGTGCAATCATCGCAGGGTCAATGGTGATGCCTTGTTCTTTTTGGGCACGCATGGTATCAAGCAGACTGACAGCTGTGATGCCATTGCGGATTTTTTCTTCATTGATTTTTTTGATGTCATGAATGCCAAGAATCTGTTTGTCCAATGAACGAGTACCAATGATACCCATCACATACGGGATATGCACTGACCAGTCGTTCTTTTGTTCGGCTTCATTGATGCCAGCGATGATATTAAAGCTTGCTGGTGCAGGCTCAGTTTCCCACATCGCTTCGATGGCAGCCAGTTTGGTTTGCTGTGCATGACCAATCGAATAACCCGACTCATCACCCAAGACAATGACAGAACAAATCGCCGCAAAGCCAAAGGCAGATGCCACATGAAAGCTACGCTTGGCAAATTCAATATCACGACCCTTAAGCAGATACCATGCCGACACACCAAGCACGAACATCGCCCCTGTCACATAGCCTGCTGATACGGTGTGCAAGAATTTGTTTTGGGCATCTGGATTTAGGAAAATTTCTGCAAAGCTTGTCATCTCCATACGCATGGTTTCATAATTGAACTCAGCGCCGACAGGGTTTTGCATCCAGCCGTTCGCCACCAAAATCCATAGCGCAGATAAGCTTGTGCCCAGCGCCATCAGTAGTGTGGTGGTGAAGTGCTGTAAGCGAGACATACGCTCCCAGCCAAAGAAGAACAGACCAACCATTGTCGATTCTAAGAAAAACGCCATCAAGCCTTCGATGGCAAGCGGCGCACCAAACACATCGCCGACATAGTGCGAATAATATGCCCAGTTGGTGCCGAATTGAAATTCCATCGTGATACCAGTGGTAACACCCAGAACGAAGTTGATGCCGAACAGCTTACCCCAAAAACGGGTCATGTCTTTCCAAATCTCTTTGCCTGTTGTGAGATAGACTGCTTCCATGATGACAAGCATCCAAGTCATCCCAAGCGTCAAAGGCACAAATAAGAAGTGAAATAATGCAGTTACGGCAAATTGAAGCCGAGATATATCGACCAGATGCTCGGTAATCATACCAAACCCCTTTTTGATAAAATTGAATGAATATTCGATGCGACCGATCAACAGGCAAAAATGTATCAATCAATGAATGGGGCGAGATGTCCCAAAGACTTGCCTATCCTTGAGAACAGTCGATATGAACTTCGCCATCATAGCAAAGTATTTACCAAAAACCAACAGATATTTATTGACCGATTCATTCATTATTTTGATGATAAACTTTGGATAATATCGTTTTATTAATATGGCAATTTATGATAAACCAAATTAACTTTTTATATAAGATTTAATGATTAAGATACGGGTTTTTCTTATGAATTGGGTGAAAACTAGCAAATTATCTGGTATATGGGATGATGCTAAATAATAAAACCCAACTTATCACACCTTAAATGGCTAACTCGTTGGGTTTTGTGTGGATTTCAGCACCGATTAATCAGAAGTTCCATTGACCTCTTCATCATACGCACCAAAATATCGGGTTTGACATCGAATTATTTTTTGATTTTCATCAAAATTCATAAAATACCCATATGCAGCCGCACCAGTATTGGATAAATAACCATTCTTTTTCGTGAAATGAAAACTATAATGATAACTTAGCACGGGGTAAAATAGCATCTGATAATATCCTCCCAAATCTGGTATTGATTCTGTTGGAAACTCAATATGTTTAGCTAGCGAATATGCATTTAAACCGCCACTATGACTCTTTTCAGGATTCAATGATGCCCAAAATCTCTCCGTTCCAGCATGCATAATCAAACCATTCTGGTCTTTGACATAAAACTGTGGTAATGCTTGCATAAAACGTGTATCTGAAAAATAAATGGTCGTAATACTATCCGCTGCCGATTCATCACGAAACTCAATACGTGTAAATGGCGAACCAAACAAGGTAGCATTTTTAAATCGATAATTGGTTACTGTGCCACGCTCAGCTTCTGATTCCTTTGATGAAATGATATCTTTTTTTAATGATTTTGGTGCAGAATCAATTAATTCCCAAATCTCACTCGGTGAACAATTTTCTTTGATAGCGCTAAAGTGATTTGTCCAATCACCTGCTGATGCACTTGCACACAAAGTCAAACCAAAAATCCAGTTGCGACTTTTTTCAACATACAAAACTCCATTACTGTTAATAAATCAGTTTCAATCCTAAAATATATCTTAATCAATTCAATAAGTCAATTAGCGCCATTGCTTGATAAAACCATGCTACAACCTTGCTACCACTTCACCTTGTAGCACCCACCAAAAGCCCATAAAGCCAAGCGCAAGCAGCATCGCCGTCGCCCAAAAATACGGAAAATGCCCCAGTCGATGCGTCAGCCGACGCTCCGCACTCAACGCCACGCCAAGCACCGCCCCTGTCAGCATTCCACCGATATGCCCTGCATTATCAATCCCTGCGATGGCAAAGCCCATGATGATATTAAGCCCCATGACGATGGCTAGGCTTTTGGTATTTAGCTGAATGCCGATGGGCGCTTTCGTTAGTGCAAGCACAAGCAAAAACGCCCCCATACCCATAATACCACCCGACGCCCCTGCCGAGATGGTGGGTAGCTCGCCTGCTAGGATGGCTTGCCATGATTGATAATTGGACAACAGATTGCCACCCACCACCGACAAGCCAAACAGCACCAAAAATCGCACCGAGCCTGTGATGACTTCGACCACTTGCCCAAAAAAGTACATCGCAAAGCTATTGAACAACAAATGCATCAGCCCAATGTGCAAAAACGCACTCGTCAGCAGTCGCCACGGCTCATCATTCATGCTAAGTAGCACAAAATCCGCCCCAAAGCGTATCAAATCAGCATTCGTCTGCGCATCGATACTCACGCCTGCCATCATCTGATATAGCGTCATCAGCACAAAGCTTGCAATCAGTACAATGGTCATCGGCGCATATCGCCAAAGCTGTTGTAGTGTCATAATTATCCAAATCCATCTCAAGATTTCTTGACAAATTGTATCATAAATTGACCCAAACGCCATGTTCATGGCAAATGCTATTGTTTAATCGATAATCATTCAATAATACAAATAGTAATGATAGTGATTCTTATTTACAAAATAACTGGACTGATTTATAATAGCGCAACATTTGCATGATTTGTTTGTTTATGAACCAATAAGGATGATGACCATGACAATCCATACCCATCCATCAGCATTATCGGTACTTAGCTTATCCGTACTGCTTGCCATGTCCACACAGGCAGTTGCCAATGATGGCGAACAAGCCGAAACCCAAAGCGCCACACCAACCGTCGTGCTTGAGAGCGACGAAATTATCATCAACCGCACCGCCCCTGCCCAAGTTGGGCAAGCGGTGGTCAATCGAGATATGCTTGATGGCCAAAACATCCAAGACGCCAAAGATTTGGTACGCTACAATACCGAAGTAGATGTCGCCGAAGTAGGTCGCTATGGCAATAAGGGCTTTGCCATTCGTGGTGTCGATGGCAACCGTGTTGCGATGAATATTGATGGCGTGCCTTTGCCTGATGTGGAGAGCAATGAGATTTTTTCGCCATATGGCTATATGTACGAAGGTCGCTTTAGCCCTGACCTTGAGATGATGAATAGCGTGCGTATCACCGCAGGTGCTGACAGCTTGGCATCAGGCTCAGGCGCAGTCGGTGGCTCGGTGGCTTATCTGACCAAAGAGCCAAGCGACATACTCCAAGGCGATGATACCGCTGGTGGCTATGCCAAAATCGGCTACAACAGCAAAAATAGCGAAAAGCTGATTGCCACAGGCTTGGCATTTGACCACGGCCGTGCACAGGGTCTGCTCAACTACAGCTATCGTCAAGGTAGCGAAACCAAGAACCACGCCATGCGCCGTGCTGACTATGCTCGCATCAACCCTGAATATCTATTTAGCGAAGAAGAGATGCCATCAGCTTATGATACCGCATCACTGATTTATCCCAATCCGATGGCGTTCGACCGTGAAAGTGTGCTTGCCAAGCTGTATTTCTCACCAACCGACGAACACCGCTTTGGCGTACATGGTATGTACCAACGCACCGAAAATGACATCAATGTCGAAAGCATCAACAGCACAGGCTCACGCACAGGTAACACCACTCGCCGCGCTCACGATGTCGAAGAGCTCAAAAGCTATGGCGCAAACTATCGCTACCAACCTGATAACAGCTCTGCACTGGATACGCTAAGCGTGGATTATACACACAGTGATGTGCTAGGTCTTGCAGATACTTGGGTGTATCGTCGTGAATTTACTTGCTCTGACCCGAGCGTCTCGCAGTATCTGTGTGATTATTATGGCAAAGAACTTGTCCTAAACAAAGACAATGTCACCCTATCCAACCGTGAATATCGCCCCACTCAGACAGTGACTGACCAAGTCAGCCTAAGCCTAAAATCCGTGCCGTTTGACCTTGGTAAATTTGGTGAACATAAGCTTAGCCTAGATGCCAAATACGCCAAGCACGACTACACAAGCTCAGCGACTTATCTATCTAATAGCTCATACATCAAGGACCATCTATCGTATGCCTTCCCTGATGCCGACAAGACCAACTACAGCATCACGCTGACCGACAGTGTACGCCTAAATGACCGCCTGCGTGCTTTGGCGGGGCTTCGATATGATAATTTTAATTATTCACCGTATTTCCAAGATGATGTCAATGGGCTTAGCGAAATCACTCGTAATAATGACGTCTGCAATAACAGCTCAAACACCACCATCTACTGCCAACTGTATCGCTCAGGCAATGGCTTGGCACAAAGCAAATTTCATCATCTGACTTGGAATGCTGGCTTTGATTATGAAGTCATCGCTGATAAGCTTGATGCTCGTTATAAGATTGGCACGGGATTTTTAGCGCCGACGGTATCGCAGATTTATAGTAACTTTGAAGGCATGGGCATTCGCCAAGTGCCAAACTATGCACTCAAACCCGAAAAATCACTCAACCAAGAGCTTGAACTCAAATGGACGGTGAATGATGATGTCAGCCTAAGCGCATCCGGTTATTTGACGCAGTATGATGATTTTATCCATACTCGTTTTTGGCAAGGTGATACCAACGGCTGTGATAGTCGCAGCACTTGCCTACAGTCCACCAATCTTGACACCGCCAAAATCTATGGCGTACGCTTAGGCGCAAAAGCCGACCTGTCTAATTGGCTCAACACCAAAGGTCGCTTGAGCGTCTCAGCAGATTATCATACCGCTCGTGACAGTGCCAAAGTCACGCTCGATGATGGCTCGGTGGCGACCATTAATACATTGGCATCCGTGCCTGCGACGCTGATTGTCGGTGCTGATTATATTTCACCCAATGAAGACTGGTCACTGCACGCTCGTGTGCGTGGTATCGCCGCCAAAAAAGCCAAAGACACCAAATCCATTGAAGTTACACCTATCGAAACCGTCACCACAACCACTTGCCCAAGTGATATTGCCGCTTATGGCTATTGTGACTATTATGGTTATCGTTATGACAGCGCCACAGGCAGTTATACCAAAACCGCCACCGCCATCACAGGCTATGATGAGTATGTAGATACCTACAAATACGCCGATAAGAGCAAAGGTGCGATGGTTGTGGATATTTATGGCACCAAAAAATTTGGTCAAAACAAACAATTCATCGTCAATGCTGGTGTCTATAACCTAACCAACACCAAATATATCCCATGGGAAACCCTAAGAATGTTCAATACCACCAACACCAATCAGATGGTGGGTGCTGATGGTTATGGCTTTGCTCGCTATACCGCCCCTGGTCGCAACTTTGGTATCTCAGCGACTTATCAGTTCTAAGTCTGCTGCTTACCCAAACAAATTGCCCCAAGTGTGCGCTTGGGGCAATTTTATCTATCACTAATTTATACGTGTTTATACGTGCAAATCATGACCGCAGCGGTCGCAGTATTTGGCATTGGTCGCATGGCCAAATTTACCACAGTTGGGACAAGAGACTGGCTGTAGCTGTGGGCGCATGGTGCGGGTCAGCTCAGCGGTAAAAATCCCCGTCGGCACGGCAATGATGGCATAACCGGTAATCATCACCATACTTGCAATCGCCTGACCAAGCGGTGTCTTGGGCGAAATATCGCCATAGCCGACAGTGGTGAGCGTCACGACCGCCCAATAGATGGACTTAGGGATACTTGTAAAGCCATGCTTTGGGCCTTCGACCACATACAGCACCGCCCCAAAGATGGTGACAAGTAGCAATAAAGATAAGAAAAATACGGTAATCTTGTGCTGACTGGTCTTGAACGCCGCCGCCAAAAACCCCGCCTGCTGCATATACGATTTTAGGCGAAATACCCGAAAAATCCGCAAAATCCGCAAAATACGCACCACCAGCAGATAATGCGTACCCACAAAAAACAGGCTCAAATAAGTCGGCAATAGCGCAAGCAAATCCACCACCCCAAAAAAGCTAAACGCATAGGCGCGGCGATTGGGCGATGAATACAGACGTAAGGCGTATTCGATGGTGAATAAAATGGTAAATAGCCATTCTGTCACCGCAAAATAGCGACCATAAGCAATGCGTAGCTCAAGCACGCTATCGAGCATCACCACAAAGACACTGGTAATAATCGCCACCAAAATACAGACATCAAACAGCTTGCCCGCAGGCGTGTCTGTGCCCTCGATGATGACATGAATCCGTTCTTTGAGCGAATGGGTTTTGTGGTGAGTTGGTTGCATAAATCGAGCAAAGTAACAAAAGATGCTATATTTTAGCCTAAATCATCACGAATGAATAGCAACAGTTGCGCAAAAAAACCATCCATAATTCATGGATGGTTTAGGTCTGTCAGACACTTTGGTGTTGCGTTGTATCGAGCCAATTAGAATTTTGCAACAAATTCAGCAAAGCTATTGATAAAGCCTTGTAGCGTGCCTTTGGCTTGTTCAGAAACCAGTTCGCCTTGTTCATTGAACGCACCGGCAAAGATACCACCGACCGCCGCTGCAAATGGCGCAACAGGCATACTGATATAAGCACTCGCCGCCACTGTACGCAGCGCATCTACGGCACGGTTGCTACCACCTGCATTGACACTCACCAGACCTAGCGGCTTACCAATCCATAGGCTTTGACCTGCTGGGCGTGATACCACATCGATGGCGTTTTTTAGCATCGCAGAATAGCTACCATTATGCTCAGGTGTCACCCAAATCACCGCATCAGCCGCTTTTACCGCTTCACGCACACGAGTGTACTGTGGCACATCTTGGCTGTCTAGGTCACGGTCATATAGGGGCAAATCGCCAATTTCTACGATATTTAGCTGAATTGACGCAGGGGCGATTTGTTGTAGATGTTTCACCGCTAGGTGGTTGAATGATGTTGTGCTAGCACTACCAATCAATACGGCAACTTGTTTGGTCATAAGAATTTTCCTTCTTTTTTGACTTGAATTTGTCATGGTTGGATTCATCGGCGTTGATCTGTCGATACTTGCCTTGTCATGGGTTTATTATCCATGAATTTGTCTGCCACAACAAGCCGAGTTTAAACAATTTAATTTTGCAAATTTGCAAAGATGGCTTGCTACACAGCTCAATTATTGATTGGTGGCACTGTGTAAATCCATCGGCACATCCATCAGCAGAATCTGACTATCGCCAATCGCAGTCACATCAAAGCCATCGGTATCCCACACGCCCAAGCCGTCTCGCTCATTGAGTACAATTTCACCGATTTTGGCACTGCCTTTGATGACAAATACATACACGCCATTACCATCACGCTTAACATCATAACGCTTAGCCGTACCATCGGTAAACTCTGCTAGGCTAAACCACGCATCTTGATGAATCCACACGCCTGCATCATCAGGATTTGGCGATAGGATTTGTTGAAAGTCATTTGGCATGGCACTGTCGGCGATGCGGATTTGTTGATAACGGGGTTCTACGCCATTTTTACGAGTTAAGACCCAAATTTGTAAAAACTTCACCGCACGGTCAGCATTGGCATTCATCTCACTGTGGCGAATGCCTGTCCCTGCGCTCATCACCTGAATGTCGCCTTGACGAATCACACCGCCATTGCCCATGCTATCACGGTGCGCCAAATCACCTTCAAGCGGAATAGAGATAATCTCCATATCATTATGCGGATGCGTGCCAAAGCCCTGACCACCTGCAACCGTGTCATCATTAATCACACGAAGTACACCAAAGTGCATCCGCTCAGGATTATAATACTCAGCAAAGCTAAAAGTATGGCGACTGTTTAGCCAGCCATGATTGGCAATGCCACGGCTATCGGAGGCATGATAAATGGTTTTCATAATTTTACTCACTGTATTAAGTTGATGAGCATATTATCCATGATTACCATTTTTGCAACAAGATGGGATTTAACAATGATATTTTGCAAATTTGCAAATATAGCCTAAGACAGTCCCCGGCTTGCCGATGCCATTTAGCTTAGCATCTCATGGCAGATGCTTCATAAAAATCACCACAATCCCGTTTTTACGATGACTGTGTGAGGGTTATGCCAAGGATAATAATAACAACTGCGATGATAGCCAAATGCCACAGCTTTTGCCACGCCTACTTAGATGACGCCAAATGCCAATTATAAAGCGGCATAAACATTCGGTTTAGTCATCCAAGATGGCATTGCCATTGGCATCATAATCATAAAAGCCTTGACCGGACTCCTTGCCTGTTTTGCCTTGATCGATGTATTCGGCTTTGAGTTTTTGGGTGAATTGTCGCTCAAGTGCATCGCCGGTGCGTTCGGCATTGGCAGAGTGGATGGCATAGACGGTACGCAGACCCACGATGTCCATGATCTCAAACGGGCCCTTAGGCGAGCGAGTCGCTTTTTTCCAAACCTTGTCAATTTGATGCGGTGACGCTACTTCATTGGCATACAGACGGCTGGCTGCATCAAGCAATGGCACCAGCAGGCTATTCATGATATAGCGTGGCTGCTCTTTATTGAGCACCACAGGATCCATGCCCATATCTTTGGCAAACTGCTCAGTTAAGCTGACATACTTGGCATCAGTTTGGGTAGTACCCATGACTTCCACGATGTTCTGCACCCAGATATTATTGGCAAAATGCAGTGCCAAAAATCGCTCAGGCGCACCCGTACTGTCCGCAAAGCTACTTGGCAGCAGCGTTGATGTGTTGGTCAAAAAGATAGTATGATCAGGCGCTGCCGCACCCACCTGCGCCCAGATTTGCTTTTTGAGATCGAGATTCTCAGGCACCGCTTCGATGATCAGATCGGCAGCACCGACTGCGTCAATCAGATCACTACTTTGGCTTAGGCGTGCCATCGTCTGTGACAGCTGATCGGTGGTTGCGCCGACTTGCTCTTGGTACACGCCTTGCAAGGTCTCAAATCGCTTGGCAGCAGCGGCAAGCGCATCATCATTGATGTCATAGCTGACCACTTCAAAGCCTGCATACGCCGCCTGAAAAGCGATCTGTGCACCAAGTACGCCTGCGCCGAGTATGGTGACTTTTTTGATTGTCATAGCTTTCTCCCTGTTTGTATTATGGTTGGATAATTTTTATCATGAACTCATTATGATGAACTTTTTGGATCAGTGCAAGTGATGCTGCCATCAAATCATACATTAAATATAGAATGGTGAGTCAAAAAAATCGCCAGTCAATACCGGCGATTCAGCGTTATTTAAACAATTTGGCATCCAATGAATATTTACCAGCACCAATCACCCAATAAATCAAAAACACCATGCAGTACAGTGCCGCCGCTTCGCCTTTATTGACAATGGGGTTTAGGATCAAATCAAATCCTGAATGGAAATAAAAATACGCCACCGCCATCATGCCCGCCATAATAAAAGCATTGATACGGGTAAATAACCCCAAAATTAGCAACACACCACCGATCAACTCAAGCGCACCACCAAGCCCCATCAAAGACAGCCACTCAACAGCAGGCTTGCCATTGGTCATCGACAGCGGAAAAGCGAATAATTTGACGGTACCATGAACCAAAAACATATAACCGACAATCACCCGAGTGAATAACAAGACCAAATCCTGCATCGGATGTGCGCTGTGTTGTACTGACTTGTTCATGATCACCTCTACAATAATTTAACTTTTGATGGATAATGCAGATTACCAAATGCGGTTTGATAATTGCTTTTGGCTTTATTTTAATTGATTTTGATCATTGAACAAGGTACACTTTTAGAAGTCATCTTTTCAATTTTAGAAAGATGACTATTTGCATTGTACATACTATTACTATCTTATATAATAGTTTATGACAGTTTTATCAAATTTTTATCAAAAGAAGTCATCGCCATGAGCCATATTAGCCTTGATGATATCCGCCTGTTTGTTTCTGTTGTCCAAGCAGGTAGCCTAAGTGCCGCTTCTGATTTGACGGGTGTGCCTGTTTCTCGGCTCAGTCGCCGCTTGACGCAGCTTGAGAGCGCACTTGGCACACAGCTGATCAACCGTGGCAAAAAAGGCGTGAGTCTCAATGAGCTTGGTGATCAGTTTTTTATCCACGCCCAAAATATGCTCGAAGAAGCCGATGCCGCCATCCAAAGCATCCAAAATGGACTTGAAAAACCCAGCGGGCTGCTGCGCATCTCCGCCCCTGTCGATATCGCCCATCGCTATGTCATTCCGTATCTCAATGACTATCTGACCGAGTACCCTGATGTGATGATTGACATCAATCTTAGCCAACAAAAAGTCAATATGATCCAAGATGGCATCGACATCGCCATTCGTGTTGGCTCAATCGATAATGACAATGTCGTCGCCAAACGCTGGCTTAAGATGCGATTTGGCATCTTCGCTACACGCAGTTATATCGAAAAATTTGGCGCGCCCAAAACCCCAAATGACCTATACGATCATCGAGTCATCGCTCAGACGCTCAGCCTGCCTTGGCAATTTTATCAAGGCGATCAAGAAATTAAAATCAACCCCCATCCGTTCATCGGCTGTAATGACTTTACCGCTGTCGATCCACTGATTTTTCAAGGACTTGGCATCGGCAAGATGACCATCGAAAGCGCACAGCGCCACCCAGAGCTGGTGCACGTGCTTGAAGATTGGGAAATGGAAAGCAAAACTGTCTCGATGCTCTATTACAAAAATCGTGGCGCCATTCCTGCGGTGCGCAGCTTTATTGATTGGTATTCTGGGTTGTTTGATTAAATCCTTCAACTTGCTGGTAGACATCATAGCTGCACGCCCAAGTCATCAATTCAACTTGACCAGCCAAGATGGCGGTCGTATAGTTTGGCGATACTCAAATAATAATAACAACCAATGCAAACACCAAATTATCTTGAAAAGCCGCCTAACTGGACCGCCGATGAGCGGCCTGCGCTGCCAGGCTCACCTGCTAGCATCGCCCACGCTCGTCCGATCGCCATATTGTATTTTATCATCGGGATGTTCGTGACCATCGCAGGCGGTATGGGCAATGGCTTTACTACCGCCAATTTGCCTTATATACAAGGGGAATACGGGCTGACGACGACGCAAGCCGCTTGGTTTCCTGCCGCCTATGTCATCGGCAGTATGAGCTCAAGCATTCTTGCGTACAAGGCACGGCAGCAGCAAGGTATTCGCTGGTTTACTGAAGTGTCGTTGTTTGCATTTTTGGTGGTGACAGGTCTGCATCTACTCACTCACAGCTATGAGCTAGCACTACTGGTGCGTGGCTTGAGCGGCTTTGCCGGTGGGACGCTCTCGACGCTTGGACTGTTTTATATCATGCAAGGCGTCAAAAAGCAGTATAAGCTACACTCATTGTACTTTGCGATGGCGGCAGGTCAGCTTGGCGTACCGCTCGCTTGGGTCATCTCACCGTATCTGCTGTCAGCGGATAACTGGGGTCGGCTGTATAGCTTTGAGTTTGGATTGACGCTGTGTTGTTTTGCGATGGTGATGATGCTAAAGCTGCCTCGCGGCGTGCGCATACAAGTGTTTAATCAAGGCGACATCGTGGCTTTTGTCCTGCTGACGGCAGGTTTTGGTGCTTTGGCAGGTGTGCTAGTACAAGGCCCTATCGTCTGGTGGCAAAATGACCCAATGCTTGCTTATTGGCTCATCTTTGGCTTTGGTGCGTTGATGTTGGCATTTTTTATTGAGCATCATCGCCGCCTACCACTGGTGGATACACGCTGGCTGACCACGATTGGCTTATTGCGATTTTTGATGGCATCGATTCTGCTACGATTTTTGATGGCGGAGCAGTCTTGGGCGACGGTGAACTTCCTTAGAAATATGGGCATGGGTAGCGATCAGTTTGTCGGCTTATACGCCATCATCGTCGCTGGGACTTTTGTCGGTGGCATGGTCAGTGCGATGACTTTTTCGCCAAAGACGGTGTTCATACAGCTGCTGAGCGCAGGTGCACTCATTGCCATTGCCAGTTATGTTGATGCCAATTTGACCAGTGATGTCCGTCCGCAGAATTTTTATCTTAGTCAATTTCTCATCGGCTGTGCTGGCGGTATGTTTATCGGTCCGATGCTATTGGTCGGCTTCGTCAAAGCGATGCTTAAAAGCCCCAATCATATTGCCATGCTAATTATCTTATTTACCGCCAGCCAAAATTTCGGCGGTTTGCTTGGTTCATCGTTTTATTCAACTTATCAGCAGCAGCAATTTCAGGTGCATCGTCAAGCAATACTAAATGATATGCCATCAAATGATCCACAGTCCACGCTCAGACTTGCTCAGTATCAAGCCAGCTATCGCCCTACACTCACCGACAGCAACTTGACCAGTCAGCAAGCCACCACGACGCTCAATCAAGTCATCAACCGTGAAGCGACAGTACTCGCCTTTAGTGATGTAATTCGCTTTAATTTTTATTTGGCGTTGGCAGGCATCATTTGGGGCTTTGCTCAGATGATCATTGTCAAGCGATATTTAAAGAAAAATCCACTACCCATCGGTCAAAAATAACAATAATTTTCGGAGAAATACATGAGTCAAGATCAGCAAAATACCGATACTACCACCGATGCCACAGGTAAGGAAGCATCCATCCAAAAACCTACTGCCGAGACACCCAAGCTCATCGCCGCCAAAAAATCGACGATTTTTATCATGTCATTGGTATTTTTGGTGGGTGTGGCAGTCATTTTATGGGTATGGGAAATCCCACCTTTCGTCTCAAACAGCGAGCAAACGGATAACGCCTATGTGCGGGGTAATTCCACCATTTTATCATCTCAGATCAATGGCTATGTCAATGAAGTGCTTGTCAAGGATTTTGACACTGTCAAAGCCGGTCAAGTGCTGATGCGTATCAACACCGCCAATTATGACCAGCAGGTTGTACAGGCCGAGTCTGGTATCACCCAAGCACAGACCAATCTGAACAATCAGCAACAAGTTATCGAGCAGCGTAAAGCCGACATCAAAGTCGCCAATGCACAGATAAAACAAGCGCAAACGCAGTACGAGCTTGCCAAATCGCAGCTAAATCGCTTGCTAAAACTGGTCGATATCGGCGCCGTCTCACAAGCTGAAATCGATAACGCTCGTGCCAATCTTAAGTCCAGCGAAGCCGCCATCAATCAAGCCAAAGCATCTGCTGATGCCGCCACGCAAGCGCTTAAAACCGCCGAAGTTGCTCGCACTGGGCTTGAAGCACAGGTCAAAAGCGCTACCGCATCCGCTCAACAGGCCAAGACCTATCGTCAGTATAGTGAAGTGGTGGCGCCGATCTCAGGACAGCTTGGTCAAGTTAGCGTACGCAGCGGGCAATTTGTCAGCACTGGCACACAGCTTATGTACATCATCCCAAAAGACACTTGGGTGATCGCCAATTTTAAAGAAACACAACTTAATCGTATACACATCGGTCAGCCTGCGACCTTTAGCGTGGACGCTTTGGGCGGCGAAACCTTTACAGGCGTGGTGAATAGCATCTCACCTGCTACAGGCTCAGAGTTTAGCGTCATCAAGACGGACAACGCCACAGGCAACTTTACCAAAGTCGTCCAGCGCATCTCAGTACGCATCGACATTAGGCCCAATCAGCCCAAGCTTGATCAGCTGCGGCCTGGAATGTCGGTCATCGCAAAAGTCGATACCACGCCCCAAAATTCAGAAAAACCAACTTCAAAATAGCAAAGCAGTAGAAAATACGCCCAAGATTGCGTATAATACACAGTTATTTTTCTTAATTTTGTTCAATTTTTATCCCAAATGCTTGGGTTATTGTTAAAAGGTGCATTATGGCAGGTCATAGTAAATGGGCGAACATCAAACATCGTAAAGCCAAACAAGACGCCGCAAAAGGCAAGATTTTCACCAAAATCATCCGTGAAATCGTCTCAGCGTCAAAAGGCGGTGACCCTGATCCTGCCAACAACCCACGCCTGCGCGCGGTACTTGAAAAAGCCAACGCCGCCAACATGACCAAAGATGTCATCAAGCGTGCCATTGAACGTGGTCAAGGCGGCGGCGAAGGCGACAATGTCCAAGAAATCACCTACGAAGGCTATGGCGTCGGCGGTGTGGCAGTCATCGTTGAGACCATGACGGATAATGTCAATCGCACGGTCGGTGAAGTGCGTCATGCCTTTAGCAAACACGGTGGCAACCTTGGTACATCAGGCTCGGTCGCTTATCTATTTAGCAAGCGTGGCGAGATTGTGTTCAATGATATCTCACTAGAAGACAGCGTGATGGAAGTCGCCCTAGAAGCAGGTGCTGACGACATCGAAAACGATGGCGAGAGCCTACTTGTCATCACAAGCCCTACTGCCTTTGGTGCGGTGGTCGATGCACTACTAGCAGCAGAGTTAAAGCCAGATAACATGGAAGTCACCATGTCACCAAGTACCACAGCGGATATTGACAACATCGATGACGCCCAAAAAGTGCTGAAGATGATTGATATGCTCGAAGATTTGGACGATGTCCAAGAAGTTTATACCAATGTCAATTTTAGCGATGATGTGATGGCACAGTTGGATGCTTGATTTGTCATAGTATTAAGATGATTAATAATCGGCTATGATGAATAGATTTGTCATAGCCGATTATTGTTTCAAAAAGGAATTATCATGGCGACAAAAACCCACAATCAATTGACTGATATTAAGTTTTTAAGAGCATTTGCACGAGCAAATAACGCTATTGAAGGTGTTGTTTTGTCAGAAAAAGATAAGTCTTTTATGGATAATATTGATCCAAAAATTGACAAACAAGCATTCAAAGAATTGGCGCTTAATCATATCAGATCAAAAAGAAGCTAAATCATGGGCTCGTCAAATTCTGATGAAGACATTGCCAAACGCTATTTTTATGGTGAAATCGGCAAAAAAACACCCCGCCATTGAACAATTGAAGAAATATTATTGATTAGGAAAACCCCATGCTCACCCCTTATGTTCGTGCCATCCTACAAGCCACCGTCTATGATGTCGCTGTCCGCACACCGCTAGAGCCTGCCGTTAAGCTCTCCAAACGCTTTCATAACGATATTCGTATCAAGCGTGAAGACTTACAGCCTGTATTTAGCTTTAAATTGCGTGGTGCGTATAACAAAATCAGCCAATTATCCGACGACGAAAAAGCCAAAGGCGTCATCTGTGCATCCGCAGGTAACCACGCACAAGGCGTCGCCTATTCTGCCGCCCGACTTGGGATTAATAATCTCATCGTCATGCCAACTACCACGCCTGATATCAAAGTCCAAGCGGTCAAGGCACTTGGTGGTGCGGTACATCTGCATGGCGATAGCTTTGATGAAGCCAACCGCTTTGCCATCAACAAATCCCAAACCGACGGACTAACCTACATCGCCCCTTATGATGATGAGCTGGTTATCGCAGGTCAAGGCACGATTGGGCTTGAGCTGACTTCACAATGGCGTGAGATTGATTATGTCTTTGTCGCTGTCGGTGGTGGTGGTTTGGTCGCAGGCGTGGCGGCATTTTTGGGTGAAGTCGCCCCACACATCAAGGTCGTCGCCGTCGAGCCTGAAGGCGCAGCCTGCCTAAAAGCCGCTCTAGAAGCAGGCGAACGAGTTCGCTTACCACAGGTCTCACTCTTTGCCGATGGCGTGGCAGTCGCTCAAATCGGCGAAAAGCCCTTTGAAGTCGCCAAAATGATGAAATCAGACGGCTCAGGCACGGTCGTTGAGCCCGATATCATCACCTGTACCAATGACGAAATCTGTGCCGCCATCAAAGATGTCTTTGAAGAAAATCGTGCCATCGTCGAGACCGCAGGGGCATTGTCTGTGGCAGGGATGAAAAAATACCTAAGCACGCACGGCATCACGGGCAAAAACTGCGTCGCCATCGTCTCAGGGGCGAACATGAACTTTGACCGCCTACGCTACATCGCCGAGCGTACCGAGATTGGCGAACAAAAAGAAGCGATTTTTGCGGTGGCATTACCCGAAAAAACAGGGGCGTTTTTGGATTTTTGTCGTGTGCTACAAGGTCGCAACATCACCGAGTTTAACTATCGTGTCGATGCTTTGAACCCCACCGCCCCCGCTCATGTGTTCGTCGGTATCGGGCTTAAAGAAGGTCAAAAAGAGCGTGCCATCATCAGCGATATCCTGGCCAAAGGTGGCTACACCGCTCATGACTTGACCGATGATGAAACATCAAAAACCCATATCCGCTATCTGATTGGCGGTCATGCCAATCTCGACGATGAGCAGTTGTTCCGTGTGATTTTCCCAGAACGCCCAGGGGCATTGCTTAATTTCCTTGAAAAACTGGGTCAAGATTTTAACATCACCCTATTTCACTATCGCAATCACGGTGCCGCCGAAGGTCGTATCATGGTTGGCTTACAAGCATCCAAAGGCAGCAGCCGCCAAATCCTAGACGCACTCACCGAGATTGGTTATGAATGTGATAATTTGACGGACAATGTGGGCTATCAGCTGTTTTTGAAGTAAGATGATAATCATCACCAAAGCTAAATTGGCGGTCAAACCCTGATGTTAGACCGCCAACTGTTAAGACAACGCGGTGCCAAAAATATCGCCGTGGATTCTACTGCTTTGTCAAAATCCTTATCCATCTATCTGATGCCAATTATTTTTTGTATTTTCTTGGCGATTGGTTGGTATAAAGGTGATATTGGCTTTATTGTTTTTCTTATCATAGTCATGATTGGTAATTTATATTGGCATTTTCAAATTAGAAATCATCATGCCGATGAAGTATGGGAAACGCCTGACAGCTTTATCATTATCATCAACAATGATTATGAAGAAATTCGCTTTTGTGATATTAAAAAAGTTGAATACAAATTCCGATATTTGATAGATAACAAAAATTATATCGTTGAATTTTATTTTAAACAGCCTAATAAATTTGGCGATAGAATCTTTTTTGTGACCTAGGAAGATGCGTGCAATTACAATCAAGAATCACAAATCTTTCGGATAAAAAACCAAACCACTCTTGATTATATCAGTCGCTTGCAAGAGAAAATCAAGCAAGCAAACGACAATCAATCCATAAGCAAGGAATGAACATCCATACCCTACCCCATTGGTCATTTGGCGATAATCCACAAATGGCGGATGAACTCGTACAGCTCGTGCTAAGTGGCAAAAAGACAGCCACTTGCACGGCTTTGGCATGGCATTTGGCTGAGCCACTCCCGCCTGTGGGCAGCCTACAGGTTATCACCGATGGACAAAATGTTCCTGCCTGCGTTATCCAAAAACACCGCCCAATTCATCATCCGCTTTGATGAAGTAGATGAAACACTTGCCAAAAAAGAAGGCGAAGGCGATTTATCCTTAGCATATTGGCGGACAGTTTATCAAGAATTTTTTGAAAAGTTTGGCGTATTTGATGATAAAATGTGGCTAATTTTTGAAGAATTTACAGTGATTGAAGTTTTATGAACCCAAACGAACTCACCAAAGTACGAGCCGATAAATGGCTATGGGCAGCACGATTTTTCCGCACTCGTAGTCTAGCCAAAGAAGCCATCGAGTCTGGCAAAGTCCATATGAACGGTGCTAAAATCAAGGTAAGTAAAGAACTGCAAGTCGGCGATACGCTCACCATCCGCCAAGGACACGCCACCCGCCTAGAAGAAAAAACTGTGGTCATCAAAGCCCTATCCGAAAATCGTGGCAATGCCACCATCGCAGCGACACTGTATGATGAGACCGAAGAGAGCGTGGTACAGCGAGAGTTTTTTGCCGAACAGCGAAAGCTTATGAACCTTGCCCGTCCCGACACCAAACCTGACAAAAAACAGCGCCGAGAGCTGAATAAATTCAAGCATCAATGGTGATACCGCCCAGCACTACTATTGATACAAATAAGATAACACCCAATACAAAACCCCTTGATGATATCACCAAGGGGTTTTGCTTACTATAGCAGATGATTATAGCACTGCATTTAGTGTAACAAAAGCAATCGCACTGATAGCAGCGGCGGCAGGTAGTGTCACCACCCAAGCCAAGCCAATCGGACGCATTAGCTTCCAGTTGGTGCTCTTATTGACGATACCGATACCCAATACCGCACCGACTAGGATATGCGTACTTGAGACAGGGATACCTAGACTTGATGCACCCATCACAACCGCAGCGGCAGCAAGCTCCGCCGAGAAACCTGATGCAGGATGCATTTCGGTTAGGTTAGTACCGACAGTTTGGATAACTTCTTTGCCGATAAACCACAGACCGACGATCAATGCCACACCAAAGGTCACCATCACAGGACCCGGTACCATACTTTTGGCTTCGATAGCATTAGTTCTGATGACTTCCATGATAGCGACGAATGGGCCAACAGCGTTAGCGATGTCGTTTGAGCCATGACTAAAGGCGAACGCACACGCAGTAAATACCTGCATCCAGCTAAATAGGATAAATGTCGCTTTGCCCAAGTCTTCTTTGTGCTTACCACGAATGGTCTTGGTGTAGATGAACGCCGCAAGCCATACAATCGCACCCAGCATACCCATGATCAGTACCGCTTGTAATGAGCTTAGCTTCAGACCAGTGTTTGATAGACCCTTGAACACAACCATCGCTGTCATGATGACCGCACCAAAAGCAGCAATCAATGGCACCCAAGTTTTCAGTGCTTTTAGCGTGTCGATACTGTCACGCTCACGCTCAAGATCATACAGCGAACGATAATAATCCGTTTCTAGATCTTCACGCGCGCAGTCTGCATCTTTATAGACTTCTTGGTCACGCAACATTGCGTTGGTGTATGGTAGCTTGTCTTCTTCGCTTAGGCTATCAAAGTGCTCTTTTTGTTCACGTTTTAGTGTCTTTTTGTTGACTTTGATCACTTTGACACGCGCTTCAGCTTGATCATTATATGCCAAGATGTTCTTTTTGATGATGCTATAAATGATGTATGACAAGATAGCACCCAGCACTGGCGACACCACCCATGAGATGGCGATTTCACCAATCTTAGACCATTTGACGGTTGAGAATGCCAAATCAGTACCGCCATGGCTGATACCAAGCACGATCGAACTACCGACGATGCCACCGATGATGGCGTGCGTGGTTGAGACTGGTAGACCTTTTTTGGTGGCAAATAGTAGCCAAAACGCCGCCGCAATCAGTGCTGATAGCATTAGATAAATGAACTGATCAGGCGATACGCCAAGCTTACCGATATCAACGATACCACTACGGATGGTGTCTGTCACCGCAGCACCAGCGAGCACCGCACCTGACACTTCAAAAATCGCCGCCACCGCCAATGCTTGAGTGACGGTCAAAGTACCGGCACCGACTGATGTACCAAATGAGTTGGCGACATCGTTACCACCGATGTTGAACGCCATAAAGATACCAAAAAAGCTTGCAATCAAAAATAGCAACACTTGTTGGTGCATGGTGTAGCCTAGACCCCACCAAATAAAATAGATACTGACCACCGCCATCATCAAACCAAATAGCAAGTTACCTGCCATTGGCGTGGTTTGTTTTGCTGGATTTACCATAAATTAAGCCAAAATATAATAACAAAAAACCGCCCAAGGCTGGCACAATCGCATCCTTGTTGGGCAGTCACTCAATATTGTCATATTATAAGTGCCAAATATGACAGTTTTATGACAATTTTATCACATTTACCCAAAGGTAATCATTTATTTTACAAAATTACTGAATGTAAAGTTATGTAAACAGACCGCAAGCCAACCCAGTAAGCTTTTTGGCGTGTGTGGTAATTTTATGCTAAGATGATAAGCCATTCATCACTATGGAAATCATCATGTCACTCATCACTGATATGGTGCAGATGCTCGAGCGGTATTTTGCCCTGCCCCACCACCAAGACCCAACACTTGCCGATGCCCTACGCCAAATCCAAGCATGGCAACGCACCCGCATTCACCGTGCCAATCATGCACTATTTGCCAATCCAAAAACCGCACCGCTGGCGCACTATATCATTGACCGCATTTATAGCGATACAGCGTTTGATGTACTAGCCGAGCAGCTACTCACCGCAGGCAACAATGCCCAAGCAGGCTCAGGCAAGCTTGAAAAACTTATCCCAAAAAACACCCTAGCCACAGGGCTAATGGGCGTCCAAGCCACTTGCGATGCCATCGAGCTTGATTTGGCACTTGCCAAAGTCTATGCAGCGCATCATCAAGGCACACCGATTGATGATGCACTGATGATAAGGCTATATCAAGCAGGCAATGACAAGGCCGAACGCATTCGCCAAATTCGCCATATCAGCGATGTCTGCCATGCGTCGTATCAGCAGTTTAATTCATTTTTATTACAAAAAGCCTTTAAGCTTGCCAAATCCACCGCCTATAGTAACGGCTATCAGCCGCTGTATGACTTCATCCACGATGGGCTACAGGCCATCGCTGCGATTGATAAGATTGACAGCTTTAGCGTACCGTTTGTCGCGACCGAGCTTGGTATCATTGAGCGGATTTATGATGGCAAGCCGATTTATGACACACCCACCTGATGGCGTGCGATGACTGTGTTATTTGCGGCTTTGATTGACGCTTTGATTGACAATTTTATGACAGAATTTGGCAAATTTTCCCAAAATGATGGCAAAATAGTGTATTATTAAAGGTTGAAAATTTTATTCAAAATTAGGCTTTAATTATGACAAGCGAAAACAACACCGACACCCAATTCACCAACCCAAATATCTTGCCAACGGGCACACCCCAAGGTCAAAGCGAACTGCAACGCCCACAAGGTAGCGAGCCTATCTCTGAAGAAACCACGCACTTTGGCTATCAGACGGTGCGCAAGTCAGAAAAACAAGCCAAAGTCGCCGAAGTATTCACTTCTGTGGCTCGCAAATACGATGTGATGAACGACTTGATGAGCTTTGGTATCCATCGCCTGTGGAAACGCTATGCCATCAGCCTAACTGGTGTACGCAGTGGTCAGCACGTGCTTGACATCGCAGGCGGTACGGGTGATTTGGCAAAGGTATTTAGCCGTGAAGTCGGTCGCTCTGGTCGTGTCGTGCTGTCTGACATTAACGAAGCGATGCTTGAAGTGGGTCGTACGCGACTAATCAATGCTGGCTGTAATAATGTGGATTTTGTGCTTGCCAATGCCGAGACGCTTGAGCCATTTGCCGATAATTCGTTTGACCTAGTGACCATCAGCTTTGGTCTGCGTAATGTCACGGACAAGGACAAAGCACTGGCCGCCATGCACCGTGTGCTAAAGCCGGGCGGACGCCTATTGGTGCTTGAATTTAGTAAGCCTGTGTTTGAACCATTATCAAAAGCATATGACCTATATTCATTCACCGCCCTGCCAATCATGGGTAAAATCGTCGCCAATGACGCCGAAAGCTATCAATATCTGGCCGAATCTATCCGTATGCACCCTGACCAAGCCACACTCAAAGGCATGATGGAAAATGCAGGATTTGTCAACTGCGATTATCACAACCTAACCGGCGGTATCGTCGCTGTGCATCGTGGATTTAAGGCACGCTAATGAGTATGCTTGGTGTACTCAGCCTAGCGATGTGCGAAAAACTACTCAATAGCGCCATCGCTACGGACAACTTCACCCAAGATGGGCTGTCTGCACTGTCGGGCAAGACCTTGCGTATCGTCATGCACGCCCCTGCCATCAGCGTCGATGTGCTGTTTGGTGATGGGCGTGTGCGATTTGAGCCTGTACCCCAAGCGATTTTTGAGCCGCAAGGCGGTATCAGCACGACACCTGACTGCACCTTGAGCGTGGATAATCCGGCACATCTATTTAGCCTAATCCAAAACCCTGTGGGTAACCTGCCCATTCGTGGCGACCATCAGGTGCTACTACAAGCCAAAGCCCTGTTCGAAGGCTTTGAGCCTGATATTTGGTATCAGCTTGAGCAAGTCATCGGCACCGATGCCACAAGCCATCTGTATCTACTAGGCAAAGAGCTTGGCCCTGTGTTATCACCGATTGCACAGATGCTTAAAGAGTCCGCCACGCAGCTATTGACACCGCACAGTCCATCGGCGCACGCCATCGATGATGAATTATTAGCCCTACAAATCCAAGACAAAAAGCAAGAACTGCTACGCCTACAAGCCGACATCGAACGCAGTCAGGCACGCTTAGCACAGCTACAAAGCGCACTTGACGACCAACACAACGCCTAACTCAAGCAGACCAATATGCTCATCACTCATCGCAAACGCCTATTGACACTGTATCGTATCGCTGCCAAATATCGCTTGGATACGCATTTTGCTGATGTGCCCGAACTTGCGCCCATTGCTCGGCTCATTCGTCTGCACCCTGCTGCGCTTGGCAAATCACACCAAGAACTCGGTGTCAAGCTGGCACTCGAAGAGATGGGCACGCTATTTCTAAAGCTAGGTCAGCTACTCTCCACCCGTGCTGACTTGCTCCCGCCTGCGATTATCGCTCAGTTATCCTTGCTCCAAGATAAGGTTGCGCCCTTTGATGTCGCCATCGCCAAATCCATCATCGAAGATACCAAAGTCGGTCTGGGTCAGCCGATTGATACGCTATTTGCTCGCTTTGATGAGACGCCACTGGCAGCTGCTAGTATCGCACAGGTACACACCGCTGCCTTGCTTGATGGTCGTGAAGTGGTGGTCAAGGTGGTACGCCCTGATATTCGCACAGGCATCATTGATGACTTTGAATTACTACGCCAAATGGCATCATGGGCATCGGCTCGTATCGAAGCGGCTCGTGCCATTCATCTGATTGACATCGTCGAAGACTATCGCCAAATCATGCTCAATGAGCTGGATTTGACACTCGAAGCTGCCAACAGCACCAAGATGCGCAACAATTTCACCGGCTCACGACTCATCTATGTGCCACAGGTCTATGCAGCCACCAAGCAGGTGATGGTCGCTGAGCGTGTGTTTGGCGTGCCGATTTCGCAGACCCAAGTATTTGACAAGCTCAATTATGACCGTGCGACACTTGCCGAAAAAGGCTTGACCATCTTTTTTACCCAAGTCTTTCGAGATAACTTTTTCCACGCGGATATGCACCCTGGCAATATCTTTGTGGAGACCATGCCTGATGGCAGTGCAGTCGCTGAGCCACGCTATATCGGGCTTGACTGTGCCATCATGGGTGAGCTGTCCAAAGCAGATCAGCTGATTGTCGCTCGCCTGCTCTTATCGGTGATGAATGGCAATTATACCGCACTCGTCGATATCATCGCTGCCGCTGGCTGGATACCGCCATCTGCCGATAAGCACGCCTTGATCCGTGATATGAGCCGTACGGTCAGCCCAATGGTGACCAAGCCCATTGATGAGATTGACTTTGCCGGTGTGCTGTTTGAGATTTTATCCATCGCACGACGCCACCGCATGAGTATCCCGCCACAGCTGATGCTACTGCTCAAGACTTTGGTTCATGTCGAAGGGCTTGGGCGTGAGCTGTATCCTGAGCTCGACATTTGGTCGCTTGCCAAGCCGATTTTGACCGCTTGGGTCAAAGATCAGCTTGACCCTGTCAAAAACTTACAAGACATCAAAGGCGAGCTGCCTGAGATTTTATTATCCACCACCGATTTGCCCAAGCTACTTAGCCAAAGCATCCAAAGCCTAGCTACACTTGGCGCAAGCCAAGACACTACCATCCGTGAGCTACAAGCCATGCGTGCCGATATGCTCAATGAGCGACGCCATGACTGGATTGCAGGTGGTGGCTTTGTGCTGATGATGGCGTTGGCGTGGTGGTCGGCAGTTGCTATTCATTTGTATCTTGCCCCTGTGTTTTTTGTGCTTGCCATTGGCTTTGTCATTTGGCGAGTATTGTTGTAATTATCATCCAAGTTATCAAAGGAAGTTCATCCAATGACACATCCACTATGGGAACATATCCGCATTGCGCCCGATTTCCCAAAATCAGGCATCGAATTTTATGACATCACCCCACTTCTGAACGGTCATCATGACAAGCTCATCGATGCCATGATTGCCGCTGTGCCTACTGATGTGATGGCTGATACGGATGCCATCGTCGGTATCGAGTCGCGTGGCTTTGTGCTGGCAAGCCTGCTCGCTGTCCGCCTAAACAAAAAACTCATCCTAGTGCGTAAAGCAGGCAAACTACCGCCACCTGTGCACGCCCAAAGCTATGGGCTAGAATACGGGCAAGACACCCTAGAAATCAGCGCCGAGCTTGAGCCCGCCAAAGTGCTGATCATTGATGATGTGCTTGCCACCGGTGGCACACTCAAGGCCGCTCATTCGCTGTGTGTCAAGGCGAACTTAACACCGCTTGGCTCATTGGTATTGCTTGATTTGCCGGCATTGCATGGGGATTTGGGTCTAACCTATTGGACAGTGCTCGAAAAATAAACCCACCAAAAAGCGTCTGCAACTCTGCAAACGCTTTTTTATTGGTTTTGATGGTGCGTTATGCCATACCACTAAAAAAAATAAGTGTTGTTTCTTGCAATCCCAAAGGTCATTATTAATAAATATTTACTATGTTACATATTGCCTATCAAGGGCTTGCTTGGGTGAAATTAGTGAGAATTTTTCCAGAATTTATTGGTCTTTTGATAAATATAAAAATATTACTGTTTATTTTTATTTAATTTCTGAAATAGAAGAAGATGTGGATATAATTTTGGAAGAAATACTGCCTATGTTAGAATTTTATATTAAAGAAGATTTAAAAATGATAGGGGAATACAGTTTGAATCATAAAATATTTTACGATGATTGCTATATCAATTGTGATGATTATTATTTCTGTATGGAATTTTTTAGGAAAAAGAAATAGTACGCAGGATGCACACCGTGCACCATTGATTGAGTGGAATTTGATGGTGTGTGGTACGCACGCTACTCCTAATTGAAGACCTTAAAAAAGCAGGTATTAAAGTTAAATTTAAAAAATAGGTAAATATATGAAACTTCGTAAAAACCGCCAACCATTAACTCCAGAGCAAAGAACTGAACATCTGGAATTATTTGAAGCGTGGCTTTGGGATATGCCAAATGCTTTAGAGCGTTTTAAAAATAGAATGCCAAAAGAGATTCAAGATAAATTGGATTTTTCAATACAATCATTAGATATAGTTGAAAAACATCTTTTGGATAATTATGAAACCATTGAACAAATTAAAAATGAACCATCATACATTTTAGATGGTTATGCGGTTTATGTGGGTGAAACATTTAGGAATGTTCTACAGGATAGGATTCCAAATCAATGGGAGTTGATGTTAGAAGAGGATAATGTATTTTATTTACTTCCAGTAATCAAAGTAAGAGGCTATACTACTTGCCCACTTAAATTATGCACAGCTTGTATAGACAGACGATGGGGTAATTACTGGTCTTGGATATTGAATAATTGTTTGGAAGATTAATTTCTTAATTTTTATCTCAAACCACACCGACACCGTCTACAACATAGAAACAGACAACTTCCACACCTACCATGTAGGCAGTGCTTAGGGTGTATATCATGCACCATTGATTAAATGGAATTTGATGGTGTGTGGTACGCACGCTACGAACTTATAAGGTTTTTTAAAAAAAATTAACGGGTACATTCTAAATTGAATGCACCCCTTGTATAAGCGTAATACAATCCGCAGTCCATTTCGCTTTGATACTTAACGAATGGGTGAAACGCCTTGTTCATGAACTACGATGGCACTGCCAGCCTTGGCATGAATCTGCCCACCGACATGCATTGCATGGACAATACCACCTGCGTCCACTTGGTAAGCAGCGACATCTTTGCCTTCGGTGCTGATATTGCCTTGAACCGTGATATTATCCACTTCGCCACCCTCTTTGATGCTCAAGGCGATGGCAGGCAACATCACATTTTTGCCTTTGACTAGTGAATTGCCAATACCGCCTTGGGTGCTGATACTGCCTTTGACGGTGAGCGTACCGATTTTTTTGGAAATTTGCACGCCAACTGAGCCATCGCCATAAGTAGCAATATCATTAAATTCAATATTGTCCACTGTACCATCATATTGATTATAGCCGCGCGCACCAAGTCCATAGGTTTTGACTGCACCTTTGACCACAAAATTTTTGACATAGCCAAAATTCACAAAACCAACACCGCTTGGACCATAAGAAATCACATCACTGTGCGATAACCAGTCATCCACTTGCCCCCAAGTGTCAAGCACCATGTCATTGACACCATAAGTCACAATTTCATCAGTATGCTCAAGACGCTCCACATGAGCACCATACACCACAAACACGGCAGCCGTGATGAGATTGGCAACACCAAAAGGTAGCTTGCCGTTACTATAGATGGCTTTGGTTTCAATCAAATCAGCATGTAAGCGACCGCCTTCATCACCAAATCCTGAAACAAATAAGCCTGAGCCGCTTACAGGTGCGTTTTTGCGACCGATGCGAATGCCTGTGGCGTGTAATTTCAGCAAGCTTTTGGCATCGCTGTTAAAATTATACACGGTGAAAGCGCCTTGCAAAACATTGACGCCGTATTTTTGCGGCTGTTCAAAATAATGGCGACTATCGCAGGCGATGATGTCTAAATTTTCCACCCAAACGCTTGCTGATTCAATACCTGCACGCATAATAAATGAAAACTGCCCTGTCAAGCTAAGATTGGCAAATTTGAACTCGCCCAAATCCGCCATCTCATTACCCATCTGAGTATGAAAGATGGCTTTATGATTGCTTGGCGCACTGATATTCAGATTCTCAATGCGATTATTTTTACTAACACTCACGCCATCACCCAAAAATGACAGCAATGGCAAACTGCCATCTTCTTGTGCAAGCCCTTCTAAAACCACCCCTTGGGGTAACAAAATTGGGGTCAATGCCAAAAACTGCGTGCAATACCAATATGGGTTGCACCTTCATAAAGCGCTTGTTGCAACTCATTAAAATTGTATACTTTTAACATTTATTTTTCCTTAAAATATCAACATGGTTGAAATGGTTAAATAGATCTTACCTTTGATGATTATACGCCTGTATTGTCAATTTTTTCACAGTTATTTTGGTGTTTTTTGTTACCAAAGTATAAGTAAGCGTTGCTCGTTAATTGTCTTGGGCTGAACCAATGCCATCAAATACAGCGGTTTTTTGTGCGACATGCTAAAATGTAAATCAAGTCATGGGGGGCAGCATGACGCGTTATTAATCTATTTTAGTGGTGCATGGTGTATGCCCTGTCACTAAACTAACTAATAAATGCTTTGTCATCAAATAAACGCTTTACAAAGCCAAAGCCGCTTAATCCCGCATCAACTACTCGTTGCTTAAATTGTTCTGTCACATAAATAATTGCTGGTTCATCAGGAAGGACAAACATTAAATTATCGCCAATTTCATCTTCTCGAAAAACCCATTCATAAATGCAGTCAAAATATCCCTGTCGTTCGTCACCCTCAAATTCATTGACCGTCCCAACGGATTTCTCACGGTCGATACAATCAATCACAGTATGAACGACGACCATATAATAAGGCTCATCAGGTCTAT
>NZ_CAMCBS010000014.1 GCF_945873075.1 uncultured Moraxella sp.
TATTTGACAAAGACAAGTTCACTCGTACCTTCTACTGGAACCCAGTAGATCCTGTTGATGGTGCTTGCCCACCAGCACAACCAGCACCAGAAGTCATCGTCAAAGAAGTACCAGCACCAGTAGCACCAGCACCAGCTGCACCACAGCTACAACGCTACACCCTAAACGCTGATGCACTATTTGCCTTTGACAAGCACACCCTAACTGATATGCTACCAGGTGGTCGTCGTGACCTAGATGAGCTAGCAGCTCGCCTAAAAACGTTCGATCAACTAAATGCAGTGATCGTCACCGGTCATACTGACCTACTAGGTACTGATGCTTATAACCAACGCCTATCACAAAACCGTGCACAAACTGTAGTTAATTACCTAGTCAATCAAGGCATCCCAGCCAACCTAATCCGTTCATACGGTGCTGGTGAAACTGAACAAATCAAAGCCTGTGATATGAAACTACCACGCCCACAACTGATCGAATGTCTACAGCCTAACCGCCGTGTGACTGTCGATGTAGATGGCTCAGGTATCCTAAACCCAGGTGAAACTGCACCAGTGATTCGTAAGTAATACGCATCACCAAAGAATACGAAACACTGCCACTCTGTGGCGGTGTTTTTTGTTGGGTGAGAAATAAGAAGTGATCAACGAATCATTCACCATCGTATCATTGTATCAATCCAATGCATGAATGATGTGAGTAGTGTGAGTCATGTGAGTAATGCAGGTGGTATAAGATAAAAAATCAGCCCTTGAGTGGGCTGATTTGGCGTTGTGTGATGGACTGCTTGACTTACAGCCAGCCACTCACCATCAGCTGTACGCCGACGACCATCAGTAGTACGCCAAAGGCACGCTTGAGCGTCTGTGCAGGTAGGGCGTGTGCTAGGCGTGCACCGACCTTTGCCATGATAAAGCTTGCGATACTGATGCTGACAAATGCACCAATATGCACAAAGCCAAGCGTGCCATCGACTTGTAGATTGGCGATATCAGCTTGACCGAACCAAATAAAGCCAAGCGCACCTGCGATGGCGATCGGCAGACCGCAGGCGGCTGATGTGCCGACGGCTTGTTTCATCGGTACGCCGTTTTGGCTTAGGTAAGGCACAGTCAGACTGCCACCACCGATACCAAAGATGGCGGATAATGCACCGATGATGACGCCGGCAAAGGCTTGCTTATACGCCACAGGGGGCGGGATGTCCAGTCGCTCTTGGTTGGGGAAAAATAGCATCTTGACCGCCATCAAGATTGCGCCACCGCCTAGGATGGCTTGGAGCATCGCACCATCAATGAGTGTCGCCACCCAAGCACCGACCAGACTACCAAGCACCAGACCCTTTGCCATATTCTTAAAGATTTCCCAGCGGACACCACCACGCTTATGGTGTGCTGACATGGAGCTGATCGAAGTCAAAATGATGGTCGCAAGCGCCGTACCGACCGCCACATGGGGCACGATGTCGCTTGGCATCCCATAATACGCCAAAATCCAAATCAGTGCAGGTACAATCACCATACCGCCACCGACACCAAACAGACCTGCGCACAGGCCTGCTACTATCCCTGCTAGGGTGAACCATAGATAGATCATCATATTTAACCCATATTTGTGCGTAAATTGTGCTATTATAACGCAATTTTATCATTTTTGTGGATGCATTTTCGATGGATTATTTGGGTGGGGCGTGGGATTTTGCGCCGATTTGGGCAGAGATTTGTCGCCATCATCGGCATGATGCGCTAACTGATAGCACCAACACACAGCTGATACAGGCGGTGAGTACAGGAAGGCTTGATTATCGTCATCATCATCTGCATACTTGTGATGCTCAAAGTGCAGGGCGTGGACAGCATGGCAGATCGTGGGTGAGTGTTCAGGGTAATGTGTTTTTGTCGCTTTATACGCCGATGCAGGCGATGAGCAATGATGGCTTTGGGCTTGTCCGCTTGGATGGCTTTTTGTCATTGGCGGTGGGGTATTATTTGGCACAGCTTGAGATTGTCCAAGCTATCAATGCCGAGCGTATTAAGCAAGGCTTATCAATCATCGGTGTCAAATGGGCAAATGATGTCGGCTACTATGACGATACAGCGCACCTATTCCAAAAGCTGTGCGGCATTTTGATCGAGCCTGTCTATGCCAAAGTCGATGACAAAACTCGTCTGGTCGGCGTGGTCACAGGCGTGGGGATGAATGTTGAGATGAGTCCTGCCATCGCTGATGGACTGTATCAAGCCACCTGCCTAAGACAGCTAGCAGATATGGCAAATCTTGAGTGCGTACCTAGCTATCAAGCACTATATCAGCCGATTTGCCAAGCCATCTGTCAGGCAGTGTATCAGCACAATCAGCTGTCTGATGATACTGCCAAATCAGCATTCATCGATGCGTTCAACCGTGCTCATGTCTTGACAGGCAAAGCGGTCAATGTCTATGCCAGAGATGAGATGCAGGTGGTGAGCCAGTCGGGGCGATGTATTGGCATTGATTATGATGGGGCGTTATTGCTTGAGCAGGCGGGCAGTATCCAGCGTGTCTTGGCAGGCATGATACAGTCTTCATAATGTAGATAATCTAAATTTATAAAGGACAACTATGATTGCGCTGTGGCTAGACTTGGGCAATACACGACTAAAATACTGGCTGATCGACGATGGTGAAGTCATCGCATCGGATGCCAAAGAACACCTAAAAGCACCCAATGAGCTACTGATGGGTCTGTTTGGGACTTTTGTGCAATTTCATCCACAGTTTGTGGGTATCTCAAGCGTACTTGGCGAAAAAATCAACGCTAAAATCGCCGATACGCTCAGACAGCTTGGCGTGCCGTTTGAGTTTGCCAAAGTCAATGACAAGCATCTAATGCTACACAGTCATTATGATCCGCTGCAGCTGGGTGTCGATCGCTGGCTACAGATGCTCGGCGCGGTCAATGGCGCTAAGCAGTGCGTGGTGGGCTGTGGTACGGCATTGACCATTGATATCATTGATGGCGGTGTGCATTTGGGCGGGTATATCTTGCCCAATGCCTATATGCAGCGACACGCACTGTATGCAGGGACACAGCAGATTGGCGTCAAGCAGGGGCGGTTTGACAGTCTGGAGCTTGGGCGTACGACGGATGATGCGGTGCATCACGGCATTTTGTTTGGGATTGTCGGTGCGATCAAGTCGATACAGGCAAATTATCCTGACTTTGAGCTTGTTTTGACAGGGGGTGGGGCGATGACGCTTGCACCGCACTTGCACGGTGCTATCGTCGATGAAGGGTTGATTTTGACAGGCTTACAGCGGTATTTTGAGCGTTGTCGTGATGGTGAATTTGCCTAAAATTTAACTATCTTTAGGGTGTCATCAGATGCACGGGATGGGCTTGATTGTCCAAGCCCTCTTGCAAGTCATCCAAGAGATGTTGCCAAATATATAAGGTATTTGGCTTAAGATGACCTTTTTGGACAATCAGCTCAAGGGCTAAAGCCTGCAAGCTTTTGGCGAGCTCCAGCTGTCCACACCAAGCCAGTGAACGCATGATTCGGCTGATTTTCTTTTCTTGATGACCGACTTCTTTGAGCCAATAATCCCGGAGCTTAAGCGTATCGTTGGCAAAGACTTGATTGCCAACTCGCTCAATCCCAAAGTAGTGCATGATTTTATCAAAGGATGTTAAGAATTTTTGCTGAATTTCAGGATTGCTTTGAAAAAACAGCAAGTCATCACCGTGCAGGGTCGGCACGGTTCTGTTCCATTTGGATGCGTGATCCACAGGAAATAGCCACTCAATATAAAAATACTGCACGCCAATCATGCTAGGTGGCAATTCCCATAGATCTTCTAGGGTGCAATCAAATGCCGTCGTCTTGCGTAGGCCTAAATAAAATTCATTAATCGGATGCATATCATCTGCCAGTGTTTGCTTGGTTTATTATCAACTATAACATGATGGTGCGACAAACTGTGTCGCCTGTATCTCAAACCCAAGCGATGGCGTATCAGCTACACCCTAGCTACACCCCGAACCAAAACGCAAAGGCAAACAGCCCAAGCGTGCACAGCATCGACAGTAGCCAGTTCACCGAGCGTAGCATACCAAGATTGGCGGCATAGCTTGCGATATAGCCAATACGAAACAGCACATAGCCTGCCGCCAATAAGTTCACCACCGCCATCGGCACAAAGGTATAAATCGCAATCAGCACCGCCGCCAAAAATACCGGCAAAGTCTCATAGCTATTGGCCTGCGCATGATTAAATCTAGCGGAGATGCCTTGTGATAATGCCAAAAAAGCACGGGGGTCTTGGTTGTGCTTACCAAAGCGAAAACCGCCACTGACTTTGGCAAGTACCGAGCACAGCCACGGCAGCAAGCTTGCGATGACCATCAAGATGATGGCAAGTTTGATACCAGTTTGGGCAAAGAATGAAATAATCATAAAATACAGCTTAATAATTAAGCAGGAATGATTTTAAAATCATGAGTGATATTCACGCCACCTGCTGACAGCATACGAGATGCCGAGCAGTATTTTTCGGCAGATAATTCAATGGCTTTGGCGACTTGGGTGTCTTTGATGTTGGTGCCTGTCACCACAAAATGCAGATGAATATCGGTAAACACCGCAGGCACACTATCGGCACGCACCGCACGCATCTCACAGCGGACATCTTGGACATCTTGGCGAGATTTTTTCAAAATTGTCACCACATCGTAGCTGGCACAGCCGCCCAAACCGAGCAAAATCAGCTCCATTGGGCTTGCGCCTTGTTCTTTGTTGCCATCAAGCTGTACGATATGACCTGATGGGGAAGTGCCTTCAAAATGCACACCGTCTTTCCACACCAAGCTTGCGTTTAATTCTGCCATGAGACATTCCTTATAAAAAAATATTCAAATCATTGTAATGGTTTTGATGGGCTTTGGCAACTTGCATCCAAACTTGTGTTGAGCTTATTTTGGATGCTATTCACCAAAGCGATGATGGCTAAATTGGGGCGAAATGCGATTTTTCTAGCGGTTTTTGGCGAAAAAGCCAAATTATTTTAAAAAACATTACACATTTGCTCGTTTTTTTGGTTTAATAGTCATTAAGTAAAGTCATCGGTAAAAAAACTGGTGATATTTCAATGATTTATAAATTAAGAGTTTAGTTATGATTGATGCAGACGGTTTTCGACCGAATGTCGGCATCATCTTGGTAAATGCACAAGGGCAGGTTCTGTGGGCAAAACGCATCGGACATGACAGTTGGCAATTTCCCCAAGGGGGGATTAACCGTGGCGAGACACCGCTTGAAGCGATGTATCGTGAGCTGTACGAAGAAGTTGGCTTGTTGCCTGAGCACGTCAAAGTGCTTGCTGTGACACGCGATTGGCTACGCTATCGACTGCCAAAACGCTATGTACGAGCAGGGCAAGAGCCATTGTGTATCGGACAAAAACAAAAATGGTTTTTGTTGTATCTGGATGATGCTTATACCGACCATATCCGCTTTGATGTGGGTGTGCCTGAGTTTGATGATTGGCAGTGGGTGAGCTATTGGTATCCATTGACGGGCGTTGTACCGTTCAAAAAATCGGTTTATCAGCGAGCTTTGGCAGAGTTAATCCCTGCTGTGCCATTGGCAGACTAAAACGCAATTTGACAAAAAATCACCGTATCAAGCGATGCGGTGATTTTTTTATGGCTATTATTAGCATAATTGGCTAAGTAAATTGGATGGATAAATTAGAGAAGTAATTGGCTTAATCCTATGCCTTATTCTATTCCCCAACTTGCGAATCGGTATCGCTGACGGCACGCTTGATGTCGCCAAAGCGTTTTTTGTTGCGACCAAAAAAATGCCGAGCGGATTTTATCAGACGCATCGCCTTAGCCAATCGCCCTTCGGTGAATTTGGCATCGCCATCAGGGATGGTGACCACATTGCCGTGCTCATCGATGGTGCGTCGTGCTTTTGGCTCATAGCCGTTGTTGTCGCTTCGCTCGATACTGTCTTGGCTCTCGATACTGATGATGGGCTGTTTTTCACGCAGGGGTGTGCTGTCAAATAGCACGCCAAGCGGTAGATGAAGTTCGTGACTGGCGGTTTTTTCGATTTTGATTAAGTGGTCATACAGCTCAACGAACCACGGATCATAGTCGGCGGACTTGAGTTGATCCAGTTCACTGCGGATTGGCAGTGGATAGGGTAGGCTTTTATAAAATTGCCATAGATTAACTGTATTTAAATCAGTCTTTAGGGTATAGTGATTATCCTTAGTTGGGGTAATCAGATTGTTATCGAGTAGTAGGTTGAGATAAGTGTGCCATTTTGGTAGTTCTTTACGCCCGAGCAATTGACGCAGAGCATCTTCGCTGACTGTGTTGCCTTTTTGATAATTTTTATAAGTAAAATTAAGCATATCAAGCAGGCTAAGCAGTGGGTGGCGTACGGGCACTTCTTTGGTGTCAAAGATGGTCAAGGTGTAGCTGATTTGTACGCCAAGCAAAATCAAATTCCACGACAAATAAATCCACAGCAGAAAAATCGGCAACGCAGCAAACGCCCCATAGATGGCTTCATAACTGGTGAAGTTGCTCATCGCAACGCCAAAGACTTTTTTGAGTAGCTCAAATAATACGGCAATCACCACCCCTGCGATGACGGCATTTTTGATGGGGACTTGCGCTTTTGGGATAAACCAATACATCCCAATAAAGCCAAGCACCATCAGCCCAAAAGATAGAATGTATGCCCAAACGCCCCAGTCAATGCCATAGCCTGCGATTTTTTGGTTCAAAAAGTTCAGACTAGCAATCGCACTCGATGCACCAAACACCACACCAAGCACAATCGGGCCAAGCGTAATCATCACCCAATAGCGGATGATGCTTGCCATGCCACCTGAGCGGTCATCGACACGCCAAATCTTATTGAACGCCTGCTCAATGGTAATCAAGGTCAAAATCGCCGTAACGAACAAGCCGACCACACCGATGATACCAAGATTGCTTGATTTTTCGATAAAGCTTTGGATATGTTGGCTAATCTGCGCACCTGATGACGGGATAAAGTTGTTATAAATCGCCATCTGTAGCTGTTCACGCACGCCTTCGAGTGCAGGCACGCTCGAAAAAATCACCAAAGTCACCGTCAAGACAGGCACGATGGCAAGTAAGGTGGTGTAAGTTAGGCTGGCAGCTTTTTGCATACACTCATCTTCATCAAAATGTCGGATGAGCAAGCAAAGATACATAAACCATGCATGATGTGCAAAGGGTAATTTGTTCAAAAACTGGGTCATGGGTCGTCATTTTTTCATCAGTATTTAGACTAGTGTAACAAACTCATCAGCGATTGCTAACCCTTAATTTGTGAAAATATGTGAATATTTGGCGGTAGATGATGTGTCAGGCGTGGGCATTGGTGGATTTTTTGGTATAATGATGGCTCATTTTTGGACGATGAATGGATAATTTTCATGACACAAGCCTATGTGTTGGTGCTGTATGACAGCAATAAAGGGGCGACCAAAGAACTTGCTTATCTGATTGCTCAAGGGGTGATGGATAGTGGTGTTGCGGTGAAAATTCGCCGAGTGCCCAAAGTCTCTGCCGTGTGCGAGCAAGTGGCAGATAGCATCCCTGATGATGGCGATTTGTATTGCACCCAAGATGACTTGGCGGATTGTGCTGGGCTTGCACTGGGTAGCCCGACGCATTTTGGCAATATGTCAGCGAGCATGAAGTATTTTTGGGACAATACGGTGAGTAGCTGGCTGTCAGGCGCATTACAGGGCAAGCCTGCGTGTGTGTTCACGAGCACTGGTAGCCTGCATGGCGGTCAAGAGACGACGCTTATTACCATGATGATGCCACTACTGCATCATGGGATGCTACTGATGGGCTTGCCTTATGCGCATCCTGAACTATCGACGACGGCTCGTGGTGGTACGCCTTATGGGGCAAGCCATGTGGCAGGTGCTCGCCAAGAATTTCCCTTGACTCAAGATGAAAAGACGCTCGCCATCGCTCAAGGTGCAAGACTTGCAGGTCTTGTCAAACAGCTAAACGCACAGCAAGGTGGCGTATGAAAAAATCCAACAAACCTGCCAAACCTGCCAAACCTGTACAGACGGCACTGCGTCATACTTGGTGGCTATGGCTTGTGATGGTATTGATTGCTTATCCTGTGGCGGTGTGGCTCTCGACAGGGGCGTCCTTGTGGGCAGGCGTGGGCGTACAGCTACTTGGCTTGATACCGGCTTTGCTATGCACACCTGCCATTTGGCGGGGGAATTCGCCTTATGCGCTTATGTGGGTGAGTATGGTGGCGCTGGTTTATCTTGGGCTTGCAGGGGTGATGTCGCTACTGCGTATCTATGAAGCAGCACCTGTGGCGGTGTGGGCGGTGCAATGCGTTGAAGCGGTTTTGTTATTGCTCATCAATTGCCAATTATTCGTACTACTCAAGCGTCTGCCTGCGATGCATAAGCAAAATGCTCAATCCCAATCTTAATGGCAAGACAAATCAATGCAAAAGCCCTGACGATATATCAGGGCTTTTGTTTATGTAGGTAGTGAAATTGGATTAATTCACTTTGGTTAATTCCATCGAAATCACCTTGCCATCAGCGGTTTGGCTGACCTTGATAGGTAGGTAGTTGAGACTTGGGGCAAGCCAAAAGCTTGTCGCACGGTTACGGTCATCATGGATGCGGTCGATACGCACCACATCATAAGTCCCTGCAGGCACGGTGATTTTGGTGTTGCCCGCTTTTTTGAATTTAGTGGTCTCAATCTCAGTACGCTTGACCAATGGGTATGAACCGCTGAATTTACCATTAATCAGTTCTTGGCGGATTTGCGCTTCCATACTTAGGTCGTCATAGGCTTGGCGTGGCATAGCGATGGTGGTGGCGTTGCCTTTGTAGGTGCTGACCACCGTTTTTGAGCTATTATTAAAGCGGATATTGTGCGTATTGCCCACGCCAAGAATTTTGGCAGACATGGTGGCAGTGCTTGGCACGATGCGACCATTTGACAGGTTAAAATTCGCTTCTTGGTTCAGGCTGGCAATGCCAAGCGCACGACCATTGACGGTATATTTGTAGCTATTGCCCGTCTTAATCAGTGTGCGTGTGGCAGTGCCTGTTTTGCCATCGGCACTGACTTTATAAGTGGCCGAAAATGCAGGCAAATCAGCCGCTTGTGCCACAATCGGCGTGACGGCAGTAGCGGTAAGTGCGGCTGTGCCAAGTAGGGTTTTGAGTTTATTAATCATTATCGTACTCCAAAAATTTGCGGTATTAAACCATGTGTTTATAATGGACAAATTTTGTTACAAATTCAAGTGCGTATTGATAATAAATTGTCGTGTTTGTGTATGGTTAATTTGCAATTTCTATCAAAAGCATCAATTTGGTTAAGCACTGCAAGGATCAAGAAGGGCGGTTTGGCGGATGGTGCTTGATAGATTTGCCGATAATTTTCATGAAATTTTTGGCAAATTGGCTTGAAAATTGCAGGGATAAACACCACTTTATCAAGCAATTGCACTTAGATAGCAAGTTTTATAGCGCATTTTTGAAATAATCATTCCAAGGAGTTCTTATGAAAATTCGTCCACTACACGACCGTATCGTTGTTCGTCGCACCGAAGAAGAGCAAAAAACTGCAGGCGGTATCCTACTACCGGGCTCTGCCCAAGAAAAACCACAACAAGGCGAAGTCATCGCTGTGGGTAATGGTCAAATCACCGATGCAGGTGTGCGTGCACTTGATGTCAAAGTTGGCGATACCGTACTATTTAGCCAATACGCAGGTCAGACGGTCAAGGTCGATGGCGAAGAGCTACTTATCATGAAAGAAGCGGATGTATTGGGCGTGCTAGAAGCCTAATTATCGGTTTTTATAACTTTATAAATTATCTAAATTAAAATATCAATGGAGAAATCACCATGGCAAAAGATGTAAGCTTTGGCACAACTGCTCGTGAAAAAATGATTGATGGCGTGAACATTTTGGCAAATGCCGTCAAAGTCACGCTAGGCCCAAAAGGTCGCAATGTCGTGATTGACAAGTCATTTGGCGCACCGACCATCACCAAAGATGGCGTATCAGTCGCCAAAGAAATTGAGCTTGAAGATAAGTTTGAAAACATGGGCGCACAGCTGGTGCGTGAAGTGGCGTCAAAGACCAATGATGTCGCAGGTGACGGCACAACCACCGCAACCGTACTTGCCCAAGCCATCCTAGTCGAAGGCATGAAAACTGTCGCTGCGGGCATGAACCCAATGGACCTAAAGCGTGGTATCGATAAAGCGGTGCGTGCTGCCGTCAGCGAAATCAAAAACCTATCAACCCCTGCCAACGACCACAAAGCCATCGCGCAAGTCGGCTCAATCTCAGCCAACTCAGACACTACTATCGGTGAGCTGATCAGCAAAGCGATGGAAACTGTCGGCAAAGAAGGCGTCATCACTGTCGAAGAAGGTTCAGGCTTTGAAGATGCGCTAGAAGTGGTCGAAGGTATGCAGTTTGACCGTGGCTATATCAGCCCATACTTTGCCAATAAGCAAGACAGCCTAACTTGTGAATTTGACAATCCATTCATCCTATTGGTTGATAAAAAAATCAACAACATCCGTGAAATCGTGCCACTACTTGAAAAGGTGATGCAAACCAGCCGTCCACTACTAATCATCGCCGAAGATGTCGAAAACGAAGCATTGGCGACGCTGGTGGTGAATACCTTGCGTGGCGGTCTAAAAACTTGTGCGGTCAAAGCACCGGGCTTTGGCGATCGCCGTAAAGCCATGCTACAAGACATCGCTATTTTGACCGGTGGTGTGGTGATCTCAGAAGAAGTGGGCCTAAGCCTAGAAACTGCTGAAATCGCACATCTAGGTACTGCTAAGAAAATCACTGTCGGCAAAGAAAACACCGTCATCGTCGATGGCGCAGGCAACAAAGCTGACATCGAAGCTCGTGTTGAATCTATCAAACGCCAAGCAGAAGAATCAACATCTGACTACGACCGTGAAAAACTACAAGAGCGTGTCGCCAAGCTATCAGGTGGTGTGGCAGTAATCAAAGTCGGTGCTGCTACCGAAACCGAAATGAAAGAGAAAAAAGACCGTGTCGATGATGCGCTACACGCAACTCGTGCCGCTGTCGAAGAAGGCGTCGTGCCGGGTGGTGGTGTGGCACTGGTGCGTGCATTGGCAGCCTTGAGTGAGCTAAAAGGTGACAACGACGACCAAAACGCAGGTATCAACATCCTACGCCGTGCGATGGAAGCACCACTTCGCCAAATCGTCACCAACGCAGGCGAAGAAGCATCAGTCATCATCAATCAAGTCAAAAACGGCTCAGGTAACTATGGCTACAACGCAGCCACTGGCGAATATGGCGATATGCTAGAGATGGGTATTCTTGACCCAGCCAAAGTGACTCGCTCAGCGCTAGAGCACGCTGCATCTGTAGCAGGTTTGATGCTGACCACCGAAGTGATGATCACCGACCTACCAGCGAAAGATAATGGCTTGGCAGGTATGGCAGGTGCAGGTGGTATGGGTGGCATGGGCGGCATGATGTAAAAAATCGTCCGATTGCGGGCTGCTGCGTCGTTAGGCTCACTTGATGTACTAGTTGTACACCTGCATTCGCCTGCCTAGCATCAGTCGCGCACTCAAACGATTTTTGCTTGTCTATTATGGATTATTGCTTCGTTGGACTCGCTCGATGTACTAGATGTACACCGTCGCTCGTCCGCCTAGCACTAACCTGACACTAAGCATCGTAAAATCCGCTTTTAAGCACCAAACCAAAATCCCCAAAATCTTGATAGTTTTGGGGATTTTTATTGGCTAAATGATTGAGCAAAATTGCTTTCGTGATGCGTTTTGGTTATGATAAGTTTATTTTACTGATGATTAATTGGAGTATCTGATGAGACAGTTTTTGGTAGGATTGGCGTTAATCATGACAATTCCTACAGCCTATGCCAATACAGCACATTATCCCAAATTGGCGGTGGGTGATTGGTTGTGCCGCTTTGAATATCGGTCATCAGGTGCTGACAATTTTCAATTTGAAAAGTCTTATTCGTACATCAAGCTATCCAATAATGGTCGCTTTATAGCAGATGCAGTTGGGCAAGTGCGTAAAGATAATGTTGATGGTGTTTATCGTTTTAAGGCTGAAGGTAATTGGCGGATTGATGGTAACCGATATCATTGGGAAACGACCAAGATATTACAGCTGGACTACTCAGACCGCTTAGAGCTGGTTGGTTTTGGTGAGTTGATGAATGAGCTGATAACTGTGTCCGAAAAAATTATCCGATTGGATGATAAGCATTTTGATACGGTCGATGATACCGATGAGTCCGATCCTTTATATAATGACTGCACACGGCTATAAACTTAAGCCAAGATCAATAAAAAAAAGACCAAAAAGCATTTACCTTTTGGTCTTTGTTTTTTTGGATGGTTTATTTAGCGGGATTTTTGGATTTGATAGATGCTCTGGGGTGGGCATTGTCATAGACACGGCTAAGCGCACCAAAATCCACTTGGGTGTAGATCTGGGTGGTGCTGATATTTTGGTGGCCAAGCATATCTTGGATGGCTCGCAGATCGCCACTAGCGGATAGTAGATGTGATGCAAAGCAGTGGCGTAGTAGATGTGGATGTAGGTTGAGATCAATGCCTGCCATCGTCGCACAGACCTTGAGCCGTAGCTGTACTGCTCGCACCGACAGCCGAGTGCCGTGCCGTTCGCTGATGAATAGTGCGGGCGAGTTTTGCTCTTGCCATAGATCACGATGGGGCAGATAGTCGATGATGGCTTGGCAGGCACGCTGACCGACAGGGACTTGGCGAGCCTTGTTGCCTTTACCGATGACACGCACGACTCGCTCATGCAAATCGACATCGCCCACATCTAGACCGACAAGCTCAGAGACACGCAGACCGCTGCTGTACATCAGCTCAAACATGGCTTTGTCACGCACCCATAGCCGAGCCTTGTTGCTCTCTTCTGGCATGGGCTGGTCAAGTAGTTGACGCATCAGATCTTCATCGGCGACGGTGGGTAATTTTCGTGGGGCGGACTTTAGGCGATAGCCTGTGGTGGGATCAATGGTGGTGAGCTGCCTTTCGATCAAGTACTGATAAAAGCGTCGCACCGCAGTCAAGGCAAGCTTGGCGCTGATGGGCTTGATGGCGTCTTCTTCGAGCCGAGTGCCAAAAAACCGTGTCAAATCCTGCCGAGTACAGCCAAAGATATCGCCATGAAGTTTTTTGTCTTGATCAACGAAGTTTAAAAACTGCATCAATGCCAGCTGATAAGTATCAATGGTGCGAGCCGAATAATTTTGGCGAGTTAATTCACCAAGCCAATCGGACAAATAACCCCAAGCCACAGAACTCCCCGACGGATTTGCCGACAGGTTGTCTGTTGATGGCTTGGGGCTTTGATTGAGTTGGGTTAGGATATTGGCAAGTCGCATTAATAGACATTATCCGCATCAGGATCAAGCTTAATCCCTGCTGATGCTGCCAGTCCATCTGGGCTAAACACCCCTTCATAGACAAAGGCTGTCGGGCCTGTCATCATCAGCGAATAGCCATCTTGCCAACGGATTGCAAGACTGCCACCATACAGCTGTGCACGGATATCCACGCCTTCATCAAGCCAGCCTTCACGGATACCGGTTGCGACCGCAGCACACGCCCCTGTACCACAGGCTTGGGTTTCGCCGACGCCGCGCTCAAAGACTCTTAGGCGGATATGACGCTGATTGACCACCTGCATAAAGCCGACATTGACACGCTCAGGGAAGGCTTCATGCGACTCAATCAGTGCACCAAGTCGCTCAACATCGGCAGACAGTACATCATCGACCTTGATGACGGCGTGCGGATTGCCCATATTTGCCACATACAGCTGTACAGGCGTGCCATCGACATCTAGGCGATAGGCATTGCCGATTTTGGTGATGGCTTTTGGGGCAAAAGGAATTTCATCAGGCTCAAACTTTGGCTTACCCATATCTACCTGCACCCAGCCATAGCGGTCAGTAGTCAGCACGATAATACCGCTAGCAGTCTCGACACGCAGACGCTGTTTGAATGACAGCTTGCGTGCTTGTACAAAGGATGCAAAACAGCGTGCGCCATTGCCGCATTGTGAGACTTCTGAGCCATCAGCATTAAAAATACGGTATTTAAAATCCACATCAGGACGGCTCGGCGGCTCGACGATCAACAGCTGATCAAAGCCAACACCGATACGGCGATCGGCAAGCAGTCGTACCAGTTCGGGGGTGAGTGTCATGCGCTGAGTGACTAGGTCGATGACCATAAAGTCATTGCCAAGTCCATGCATTTTGGTAAATTCGATAAGCATTGTTATGTCCTTCATTTTTATTTATTGCCACCTTATCTTATCATGAATGATTGGTGGTTGGCTAGGTTTATGGGGATTTATTTACTGAAGTTAAAGTGGATACAGATTGATAAAATCAATGATGGAATTATCAATTGATGATGATTAATTTGATGGATGTATGGGTGGGTTTATACCACTTATACCACTGCCAATCGGGTGCGATGGCGAAGTGGGGCATTGTCCCAATGAGCGACGGCGTACGCCAAAATTTCGCTTGGCGTGGCTGATAGCATCTCGGGCGTGGTGTCTTGACCCAGCAGGGTGAGTGCCTGATACAGTAGCTTGGCAGGCTGTGTGGTATCAATCGGTGTGGCAAGATTTTGCTTGGAGAGCTTTTGACCATCTTGATTGTACAATAGGGGCAGATGATAAAAATGGCTCGGCACAGGCAGGTGGCATAGCTTTAGAATATCAATCTGCGCCACCGTCATCGGCATGATATCAAGCCCGCGCATGATGTGGGTGATGCCTTGTAGTCCATCATCGATGGCGCAGGCTAGGATGTAGTTAATCATCTGATTTTGGCGTTTGACCACGACATCGCCTAGACTTGTGGCAGGATTGTCCCAAATTAGACCTTGTAGCCCATCGACAAATGCAGTGGTGACATCAGGCAGTTGCAGACGGATTTTGCTATCAGGATGATGCCAATCAAGATGCTTGTGCAGACATAGGCGAGGATAGACAATGGGGGTGTTGAGTCCATGCGGTACAGGGTTGGCTAGACGATGGGCATCGAGCTGTTTGCGAGAGCAGTGACAAGCATAGCTGACATGGGCTAACCGCTCATGCAAAAATTCATCATAAATCGCCACACGATCCGACTGATAGATGACCGCATCATCCCAGTGCAGCCCAAGCGCATCCAAGTCATACAAAATACTGTCAGCATACTCAGATTTACAGCGTTCAAAATCAACATCTTCGATACGCAGCAGCCATTTGCCACCCAAAGACTTGATATGACAAAAGCTCGCCACGGCAGTCGTCAGCGAGCCTAAGTGTAGATGATGTGTCGGTGATGGGGCAAACCGCCCAATCGCAGTGCTTGGCATCATCACGATATCTTGATGAGTGGTCGATTATTGACCGTGATTTTGTTTTTCTTTGATTTCGGACAGAGTCTTGCAATCGATACACTGAGTGGCGGTTGGTCGTGCTTCTAGGCGACGTAGACCGATTTCGGTGCCGCAAGTCTCACAGTAGCCATAATCGCCGGTTTCGATTTCTGCCAAAGATTTTTCGATTTTGCGAATCAGTTTGCGTTCACGGTCACGAGTACGCAAAGCGAGTGCAAATTCTTCTTCTTGGGTAGCACGGTCATTGATGTCCGGCATGGTGTTGGTTTCTTCATGAATGTGTTGTTTGGTACGCTCGGCTTCGGTCACCAATTCTTCACGCCAATTGGTCAAAATGGTGCGAAAATGTGCCAATTGCGCATCAGACATATAGTCTTCGTCTTTGGCAGGTTGGTATGGTGCAAAAGTAGTTGCGTTGCTCATGCCCTGTGAGTCCTTATGGGTGAGTTGAGTTGAAAAAGTTACGCTGATCAATGCAAAATTTGCATGACATTATCAGTCGTATTGATAATCTTTCAAATAAAAATGCCCTAATTTAACAAAAATATCGTCCAAATGCCAATACTTTTTTGTCAAATGGGGAAAATTGGTTGCCTATTTTGCACATTTTTTATGTAACTTGATAGGTGTGCTGTGTTGCTCAACTGTATCATGCGAAACCCTGCGGGGGCATTATCTAGGGTAAATTCATCACAAAATGGCGTAAACTGCCGATCGGTTGATGGGCAAGTGAGTAGCTGTACAGGGTGGTGGGTAAAAGGGCGGATGTCATGCACTTGGTGCACATGACCGCACAGTACGGTGTGTGCGTGGGGGTGTTTGAGTAACACTTGCCAAAATTCTTCTTTATTACCAAGAATATACGCATCCATCCATGCTGAGCGCATTAGCACAGGATGATGATGCAGAGCGATGAGTGTCGGGTGTGGATGATGGTGTAGCTCATCATCTAGCCAATCCAGTGATGTGTGTGGCAATGAGCCGTGTGTCTCGCCATTGACTGTGCTATTTAATAATAGCACTCGCCACAGGCAGTCACCGACACGGATATCCATGCTATGACAATCACACAGCCTACTATCGGGCGTGATGGGAATGTGCTGTCGCTCGGCAAAGGGCAATCCTGTCCCAATTTCGTGCGTCACATCATGATTGCCAGCGATACAGACAAAGGGCAAGCGTGTGGCACGCAACTGCTCAAATAGCCAATCATACGCACTGCTATTACCATCATTGACCAAATCTCCTGTCAATAGTAGCAAATCAGGTGCATCATCAATAGCAAGGCTTAGCACTTGCAAAAATCGTTGATAGCTTGGTGCGCTACCCACCTGACCCGTCAGATGCAAATCTGAAATTTGAGCAATGTCAAAGCTGAGCTTGCTTGTCGCAAGATGGGTGGGTGGATAGGTCAAATAGGTCATTGGCTTTGGACAATCTGTTGTCATGATACTCTGCGAATTGATTGAATCATTTAAATCAGGATGAAAATCAAACAATGCAACAGTGTAGCGTAATCAAGATGGGTGGTCAATCAGCCGCGCTGAATCATGCGACCGCTCAGCTTGAGTATGGTAAAAGATACAAAAAACCCAACGGCCAGCATCAGCACGATGGCAAGACCTGTCTGAATATCTAGCCAGATACTGCCCCAAACACCACCAGTGACGGCGATTTGGGCGAATATCATGGCAAATAGTACCATCATGGCAGGGGATTTGGCATACAATCGAGCAATCAGCGCAGGCAAAATCAACAACCCGCTAATCAATAGACTGCCAACAGCCTGCAACGCCACTGCACAAAATCCTGCTAAAAGCCCCATAAAAAACAGATGTTGATGTGCAGGGTTGATGCCTTGGATTTGGGCAAGTGCTTCTGAGGTAGCCAGTTTGACCTGCGCCTGCCAAATCAATGCCAAAATCACAAGACCAAGCACAATGAGTAGGGCAAGTCGTGACAAATCTGCCCAATCGATATCCAAGAGACTGCCAAATAAAAAGCCTAACACATTGGCCTGTTGCTGAGTCAGCTGAGTCAGGGTTAACAACCCAAGGCAAAGTAACGTCGATGCTAATACCGCAAGTGTGGCATCATTAGGCAGGCGAGTGTCTTTGATGAATGTCAGGATAAGTATCACCACCACACTGATCACCCCGATGCCGATGTCGGCAGGTAGGCTCAGCGCTGATGCCAAAGCTACCCCGAGTAATGCGCCATGCGCCAAGGTATCCGAAAAAAACGCCATACGACGCCACAGCACCAGACAGCCAAGTGGTGCGGAGAGTAGAGCGATGAGCGTACCTGCAATCCAAGCAGGAGCAATGATGGGTAGCCAATCAGTCATAAATCGTCAGTGCGTGTGATGGTGCTCATCATGATCTAGATGATGTTCACAGTGGGTGTGTTGGTGGATGTACGGTGCTTGATAACCGAATAATTGTACAAACTCAGGCGAGATGGCGATTTGGCTTGGCACGCCTTGACAGCAGATGTGTTTGTTCAGGCAAATCACACGCCGAGAGCCTTTCATCACCCAGTGCAAATCATGCGACACGACAAGCATGGCACACTGTAAAAAATCCGGCAAAGTATCCAAAAACTGATACAGCCAAGCTTCGCTTTCGGGGTCTAGCCCCTGCATGGGTTCGTCCAGGATAAGTAAATCAGGTTTATCAAGCAAAGCACGAGCCAATAGCACACGCTGAGTTTCACCGCCTGATAGGTGATGCATCTGACGCTCAAGCAGCGGCTCAATGGACAGCTTATCATAGATATAGGCTTTTTGGTCAGCGTTTAGGCGTTTGCGATTGGCCTGAGCAAGTAAATCAACCGCCCGCAGTGGCAAAATTGTCGGCACGCTAAATCGCTGTGGCACATAGCTGATACGATTGGTTTGCTTATTGATACGCCCTGTGGTGGGCTTAAGCAGCCCCAAGATAAGCTTGACAAGGGTGGATTTGCCTGCACCATTTGGGCCGATAAGACTAATCATCTCACCGGCTTTGATATCAAATGTGATGTCATGCACCAAGTGGCTACCGTCAGAAGTCTGATAGCCGACTTGGTCAATGCCAAGCACGACCGATGCGTTATTCGGCAGGTCGGCAGTCACGGCAGATGCCTTTTAGCTCGATGACACTGCGTTCGATGGTGAATTTGGCATCATCGGTGGCGAAGTCCATCATGGCATTGACAGGTAGGTTGCTGCATTCTTCGACTTTTTCACACACACGGCAAATCAAAAATGCCGCAGCGTGGTTTGAGCGTGGATGACAGCATGGGACATAGGCGTTCATTGAGCTTAGCTGATGGATCAAGCCTTCGTTCAACAAAAACTCAAGCGAGCGATAAATCGTCGGCGGGGCGATGTTTTTGTTTTTATCACCGATGGTTTTGCTTTTTTGGCGGCTAAATTGTAGTGCGCTGATCAAATCATAAGCACCCATTGGCTTGTCAGCAGCCAAGATCAGTGCATAAACTTCTTCACGCAAAGGGGTAAATCGTACGCCACGCTCCAGACAGTGATCTTTGGCTTCTTGCATGCGCTTGATTGGATCGTTGTGATGTCCATGATAGACATCATGTTGGTGAAATTGACAGGAAAGATCAGTAGAGTGAGTGGCTGGCATAATAAACCCCAGATGATGGTACAACTTTGACTCGTTACAGCTTGGTCATCCATCAGTAAAACAAAAAATAACGCCCAAGAACAAGTGTCCCAAGGCGTCCAAACTGCGTTATATTATATGCTACTTATCGCAGTATGCCTATACAACTTTTTGTATCTTTATGAAAACAATGTAGCATTCTTGTAAATAATTTGATTAATATATAACCAATTATTCAAATCCAAAATACAGATACAGTATAACATAAAAATTTGATTTGTGCTATACTGTATCCGCACTTGCAATTTTACCAATTTACAGTATGATGATTGACTTACTATAAGGTGGTACAGTTATGAAGAATACAATAAAATCTAGCTTAAAATCAAGTTTGAAACTTAGCCTGGCTGCGATGGCAATCGGTGGTATCGTAGCGACAAATGTCGCACTGGCAGGTACGGTGACGGTGAGTAATTATCCGTTGGCACTGCTGTCAAAAGCCGTCACACAGGGTAATCACGACGCACAAGTACTGCTCGGTGCGGGTGATGTGGGTCATCATGGCTCACTTGCACCAAGCAAAGTCAAGCTTGTCGAAGACAGTGATTTTGTGGTGTGGTTTGGAGCGGATTTGGAACAAAATTTGGTCAAGACACTTGATAAAGCACCAAATGCCATCTCGTTATTGCAGTTCAATGCCTTTACCCGCTATCCACAGCGTAACATCGACGGTACTGCCAAGCCTGATACGCTAGACCCGCATATTTGGCTAGACCCAACCAACGCCAAAGCCATTGTCATGGCACTAGCCGTCATTCATGGCCATGCCAATCCTGATGCCAAAGAAGAATACCAAAAAAATGCACAAGCATTTATTGCGAAGATGGATGAAATCAGCGCCAAAGTCGCTGCACCAACGCCAGTTGCGTATTGGGCGTATCATGATGCTTATCAATATCTTGAGCCATCAGCAGGGCTGAAATTTGCCGGTGCGCTCACACCTGACCATCATCTGAACCCAAAAGCTAGTCAGTTCAAGCTACTGAATAGCACACGACCAACGCCGCATATGTGCCTAGTATCACAAGGCCCTGTGTCAGATGGTATCAAAAACAAGCTTGGCAATGTGACTGTCACTATCCAACAAGAAGATATGAGCGGCGGTGAAGCGGATTTTGTCGGGGCATGGCAGACGCTTGTGACAAGTATCCAGCAGTGTGTGAATGCAAAATAACACTTGCCCAAGCAAATGGTGCTATTTATAATACAACGACTTGGTAAATTGCCAAGTCTTTTTTTATTGGCCAATCCATCGGTTCTAAAGGCATTTGTCATGACCCAACCTGCCAAGCGCACTCATCAGACACTTATTTTTCAGCGCCAAAGACGCCAAAGCTATGCCGTACTTGGTGTGATTGTGATTGGTATCATTATAAGCCTTGTGATGGGTGATACTCAGCATACCATCGCCAAAGGGATGGCGATGGGTAGTATCGTGGCTTACATCGCCCAAAGTGCTTTTACCTATATTGCATATCATACGACAGGCGCTCGGCATGCTCGGCAGATTATGCTTAATATGTATCTAGGGCAGATGACCAAGTGGCTTATCACTTTGGTGGGGCTTGCGCTCACCTTTATATATTTGCCGACGGCGAATGAGATTGCTGTTATTATTGGTTATTTGTTGATGATGATCGCACATAGTGTGACAATGTTTTTTACAAAAACCTGATTAAATCAAAGCCTAACAAGCCAAAATTGCATCAAAATGTTACCAAATCAGAAAAACCCAATAAAAAACACTGTTTTTATCAAAAAGCATCATAAATTTGCAAAATTTCGGTAATAAAAACCACATTAGCTCTTTACATATCGCCTACACTAAAGTAATATACTCATTTAGTTACAAATGCAATTTATTGTTTAGCTTCGCCGCAGTTTGGGCAAGTCTCTCATTAATCATCGTATCACACTAAGTCAGACACATCGCTTGGTGATTTATCTACGAGATGGGATTTCCAAAAAATAGTTTTTTTTGGTGACAATGGATTGAATGTGTTGATATGGTAACTTCGTTTTTGATTTGGCGTATTTTCTCCAATCTTTCTTTTGTTTGAGTTAAAATAAGAAGCTTATTATGGCAGCCGAACAGACATCATCACAATATATTGCTCACCATTTGACCAACTGGACATATGGCAATCACCCAGAGCACGGTTGGAAAGTTGCAGCAGATGCAAAAGAAGCCGCTGAGATGGGTTTTAGTGCCATTCATCTGGATTCTATGCTATGGTCAGTTGGCTTGGGTATCTTTTTTTGCGCACTGTTTTGGGCGGTTGGTCGCAAAGCGACTTCAGGCGTCCCAAGCAAGTTGCAAGCGTTTGTTGAGCTGATTGTAGATTTTGTGGATAACAGTGTCCGTGAATCATACAATGGGCCATCAAAGCTGATCGCACCATTGGCTCTTACGATTTTTGTGTGGATTTTCTTGATGAACTTGATGGACCTAGTGCCAATCGACTTCATCCCATCACTAGCACAACAAATCGGTGCGGCTATGGGTCATGATCCGCATCATGTTTACTTTAAGATTGTACCAACAACCGATCCAAACATCACTTTGGGCATGGCGATTGGCGTATTGTTCCTAATCATCGGTTTTGGTATCAAGTATAAAGGCATTGGCGGCTTTATTGCAGAATTTACCCTGCACCCATTTAGTGCAAAAAACCCAATTTTGCAAGCCGTACTAATCCCAGTGAACCTAGTACTAGAAATCGTTACTCTATTGGCAAAACCAATCTCATTGGGTCTGCGTCTATTTGGTAACATGTACGCAGGTGAGCTGATCTTTATCTTGATCGCATTGATGCCATTCTGGATTCAGTGGGCATTGAGTGTGCCTTGGGCAATCTTCCATATTTTGGTTATTACTCTTCAGGCGTTCGTATTTATGATGTTGACGATTGTATATCTATCGTTGATCTCAGCACAATCCGAACATTAATTTGAAAACTTTTTCACTAACCCTTTTATTTTAGGTCATTAAGGAGACATCATGGATCCAGTAATCGCACAGTACACACTACTTGCAGTAGCTCTACTAATCGGTCTAGGTGCACTAGCAACAGGTATCGGTTTCGCTATCCTAGGCGGTAAATTCCTAGAAAGCACCGCTCGTCAGCCTGAACTAGGTTCACAACTACAAACCAAAATGTTTATCGTAGCTGGTCTACTTGACGCCGTACCAATGATCGGTGTTGGTATCGCAATGCTACTATTGTTCGCCAACCCATTCGCATAAGCTGAAACCGTCAGTTTAACGACCACCTTTGTGTTGATAACTCAAGCAAAGGTGGGTATCACCTGACTTTCACTAACAACGAGGTGATTGGATGATCAATTCTACCATTATCGGTCAGATGATTGCGTTTGCGATTTTTGTGCTATTTTGCATGAAATTCGTATGGCCGCCACTGATCGGCGCGATTAATGAGCGTCAAAGAAAAATCCAAGACGGCTTAACTGCCGCAGAAAAAGCGAAAGCAGACCTAGCTTCTGCTGATAAGCAAATCGAACAAGAATTTGCCGCAGCAAAAACCGAAGCAGCTTCTATCATTGAGCGTGCAAACAAAACTGCCAACCAAATGATCGAAGATGCAAAAGCTCAAGCACGCCTAGAAGGCGAGCGCATCATTGCACAAGCACACGCAACTATCGAGCAAGAAGTTGCTCAGTCTCGTGATCAGCTTCGTAAGCAAGTCGCTCAATTGGCTGTGTTAGGTGCAGAAAAGATTTTGCAAGACAAAGTCAATGAACAAGAACACGCCAGCATGCTTGACCAGTTGGCGGCTAAGCTGTAATTAGAGGATAACATGGCTGAACTATCTACCTTAGCAAGACCATATGCCAAAGCAGCATTTGACTACGCTAAAGAGCAAAATGCAATTAACAACTGGGAGACCTATTTGTCAGTTGCAAGCAGTATTGTGCGTAATGAAGACTTTGCTTCACTACTAAGCAATCCAGCCATTTCTGCAGATCAAAAGGCAGATATTTTGATTGATGCCTGCAATAAACTATCAGCAGAAGAAGCTTCTCAAGCGTTGGGTAATTTTACCAAACAGCTAGCAGAGCATGACCGTTTGGCGCTATTGCCAGAAATTCATGCGCTTTACAGTAAGCTAAAATCACAAGAGCTAAAACAGGTTGACGCTTACGTTACTTCAGCCTATCCGCTAACAGAAGCCCAGCGTAAAAACCTGCAAGAGCGCCTTGCTATTTCGACAGGCTCTATCGTTATCTTGCATGAAGAAGTTGATCCAGAGCTACTTGGTGGGGCGACGATTAAAGTGGGCGACAAGTTTACTGATGGCTCAGTGCGTGGCAAGTTAAAACAATTAAAGACTCAGCTAACTGCGTAAGCGGTCGGCTGTCTAATTTAAAGGAAACAAGGCAATGCAACAATTGAATCCAGCCGAAATCAGCAATCTGATTAAGCAGCGTATTCAAGACCTTGACGTAGGCGCAACTGTAAAAACTGAAGGCGTTATCGTCAGTGTCTCTGATGGTATTGTGCAGATTCATGGCCTAGAAGAGGCAATGTATGGCGAGATGATCGAGTTTGAAGGCGGTGTCTATGGTATGGCACTTAACCTTGAACAAGATTCAGTCGGTGCAGTTGTACTGGGTGAATATCTAAGCCTACAAGAAGGTCAAAAAGCTTATTGCACAGGCCGTATTTTGGAAGTTCCAGTTGGACCAGAACTTCTAGGTCGTGTCGTTGACGCTTTGGGCAACCCAATCGATGGTAAAGGCCCAATCAATGCGAAACTCACTGATAAAGTTGAAAAAATCGCACCAGGCGTTATTGCTCGTCAATCAGTCGATGAGCCTGTAATGACTGGCTATAAAGCAGTAGATACCATGATTCCAATCGGTCGTGGTCAGCGTGAGCTAATCATTGGCGACCGCCAAACTGGTAAAACTGCACTAGCAATCGATGCGATCATCGCTCAAAAAGATTCTGGCATCAAGTGTGTGTATGTTGCCGTTGGTCAAAAGCGTTCAACCATCGCAAACGTTGTGCGTAAGCTAGAAGAGACTGGCGCATTGGCATATACGACCGTTGTTGTTGCATCTGCTTCTGAGCCTGCTGCACTACAGTACATCGCGCCTTATTCAGGCTGTACAATGGGCGAATACTTCCGTGATCGCGGTGAAGATGCACTGATTGTTTATGATGATCTGTCAAAACAAGCGGTTGCTTATCGTCAAATTTCATTGCTACTACGTCGTCCACCAGGACGTGAAGCATATCCAGGTGACGTATTCTATCTACACTCACGCCTACTAGAGCGTGCGTCACGTGTCAATGCTGACTATGTTGAAGCATTCACCAATGGCGAAGTAAAAGGCAAAACTGGTTCTTTGACCGCATTGCCTATCATTGAAACCCAAGCTGGTGACGTTTCTGCATTCGTACCAACAAACGTAATTTCGATTACTGACGGTCAGATTTTCCTTGAGTCAAACCTATTTAACTCAGGTATCCGTCCTGCGGTGAACGCTGGTATTTCGGTATCTCGTGTTGGTGGTGCTGCACAAACCAAAATCATCAAAAAGCTATCAGGCGGTATCCGTACTGCGCTAGCTCAGTATCGTGAACTCGCAGCGTTTGCTCAGTTTGCTTCTGACCTTGATGATGCAACCAAGCAACAGCTAGAGCATGGTGTTCGTGTTACTGAGCTAATGAAGCAAAAGCAATACGCACCAATGTCTATCGCTGACCAAGCAGCTGTCATCTATGCTTCAAACGAAGGCTATTTGGCTGATGTTGCTGTAGAAAAAATTGGCGCGTTCGAAGAGTCGTTCCTACGTTATCTACGTACCGAACACGCTGCATTGATGACTGAAATCGACGAAACTGCTAACTATAACGATGACATCGAAGGTCGTCTAAAAGCTGCAGTTGAAGCGTTCAAAGCATCACACAGCTTCTAAGCTGTATTCAAGCAATATGGTGTGTTAAGCGTTGTTTTAACGCACCATAAACCCATTCTAAGATAAGTCCAGTATTGGAATAACTATGGCAAGCTTAAAAGAAATTCGTGCAAAAGTAACCAGCATTAAAAGCACGCAGAAGATTACTCGTGCAATGCAAATGGTGGCTGCCAGTAAAATGCGTCGTGCTCAAGAGCGAATGGAAGCAGGTCGTCCTTATGCTGACGGTATGCGTCGCGTTATCTCGCATTTAGTGCAGGCACAATCGGACTACAAGCACCCATATATGGTAAGCCGTCCTGTCAATCGTGTTGGCTTTGTGGTGGTTACTTCTGACCGTGGCTTGGCAGGTGGCTTGAACATTAACTTGTTCAAAAACTTGCTTAAAAAAGTCAAAAGTTATCAAGAGCAATCTGTTGAGATTGAGTTTGCTGTTATTGGTGCAAAAGGCGTTGGATTTTTTAAAAACTTTGGTGGCAAAGTAACTTCTGCCGTAACCGATTACGGTGACAATCCATCACTTGAGCAAATTAACACGCCAGTTCAAGCGATGCTTGATGACTACCTAAATGGTAAGTTGGATCGCATTTATTTGGTGTACAACCAATTTATCAATGCAATGGCTCAAAAGCCAGTAACTGAGCAAATTGTACCTTTGGCAGAAGCAGAATTTGATGATGCTAAGCTACAAGCACATAGCTGGGATTATATCTACGAGCCTGATACCAAGACGCTAATTGATAGCCTGCTATTGCGCTACATTGAATCGATTGTTTATCAATCAGTGCGTGAAAACATTGCATCAGAACAATCAGCGCGTATGGTAGCAATGAAGGCAGCAACAGATAATGCTGGTAACTTAATTAAAGAACTACAGTTGGTTTATAACAAGCTGCGTCAAGCGGCGATTACCCGAGAGATTTCGGAAATCGTTGGCGGTGCTGCCGCTGTTTCTTAATTGACTAAATTATAGAAAAATAGGAGAACGCAATGAGCGGTCGTATTGTACAGATTATTGGCGCGGTTATTGACGTTGCATTTGACCGTGGTCAAGTACCACAAATTTACGATGCACTAAGTGTAGATGGCACAGAAACTACACTAGAAGTGCAACAACAGCTTGGTGATGGCGTTGTTCGTACCATCGCAATGGGCTCAACTGAAGGTCTTAAGCGTGGTCTTTCGGTATCTAACTCTGGTGCACCGATTTCTGTACCAGTAGGTCAAGCGACACTAGGTCGTATTATGGATGTCTTGGGTCGCCCAATTGACGAAGCTGGTCCTGTGAATGCAGCTGAAAAATGGTCTATCCACCGTGAAGCACCAAGCTATGATGAGCAATCAAACTCAACTGAGCTACTAGAAACTGGTATTAAAGTTATTGATCTACTGTGCCCATTCGCTAAAGGTGGTAAAGTTGGTCTGTTCGGCGGTGCTGGTGTTGGTAAGACCGTTAACATGATGGAGCTGATTAACAACATCGCCTTGAAACATTCTGGTCTATCTGTATTTGCTGGTGTTGGTGAGCGTACCCGTGAAGGTAACGATTTCTACCACGAAATGCAAGAAGCTGGCGTTGTTAATACCGAAGACTTCACTAAGTCTAAAGTAGCAATGGTTTATGGTCAGATGAACGAGCCGCCAGGAAACCGTCTGCGTGTTGCTTTGACTGGTCTGACTATGGCAGAATACTTCCGTGACGAAAAAGACGAAGCGACTGGTAAAGGCCGTGACGTTCTGTTGTTCGTTGACAACATCTATCGTTACACCCTAGCAGGTACTGAAGTATCAGCACTTCTAGGCCGTATGCCATCAGCGGTAGGTTATCAGCCAACATTGGCTGAAGAGATGGGTGCGCTACAAGAGCGTATCACTTCTACTCAATCAGGCTCTATTACTTCTGTACAAGCGGTTTACGTTCCTGCGGACGACTTGACTGACCCATCACCAGCGACGACGTTCGCTCACTTGGATGCAACAGTCGTACTTAGCCGTGACATCGCTTCACAAGGTATCTACCCTGCGGTTGACCCACTAGACTCTACTTCTCGTCAGCTTGACCCACAAGTCATCGGTGAAGAGCACTACAACGTCGCTCGTGGTGTGCAAGAAGTTCTACAACGCTATAAAGAGCTAAAAGACATCATCGCCATCTTGGGTATGGATGAGCTGTCTGAAGAAGATAAACTGGTTGTTTATCGTGCTCGTAAGATTCAGCGTTTCTTGTCACAGCCATTCCACGTTGCCGAAGTATTTACTGGTGCACCTGGTAAGTATGTTGCACTTCGTGATACCATCGCTGGCTTTAAAGCGATTATCGAAGGTGAATACGACCATATGCCAGAACAAGCGTTCTACATGGTTGGTGGCATCGAAGAAGCAGTTGCAAAAGCTGAAAAACTTAAAGCTGCATAATTGTGCCAAATCAGATGATTGCCAGTGTGCAGTCATCTGATTCAACTTAGAACCGTTCCTAGTTATTATGGGAGATTATCATGGCAACTTTTAAATGCCGAGTTGTAAGTGCTCGCGAAGAGTTGTATTCTGGCGATGTTAGCATGCTAATCGCATCGGGTCATGGTGGTGAAATCGGTATTTTGGCAGGTCATACGCCATTAATCACGCTTTTAAAACCAGGTGCAATGCGTCTAAAATCAGCTGATGGCACATCTGAAGAAGTCATCTATGTTTCAGGTGGCGTGCTAGAAGTTCAACCAAATGTGGTAACTGTCCTAGCCGATAGTGCTGATCGTGCCAAAGATCTTGATGAAGCTAAGATCGCTGAAGCTCGCCGTGCAGCAGAGCAAATGCTTGTCAATCAGACTGATACATTGCAAACAAACGCTGCATTAGCTGCATTAGCAGAATCTGTGGCTCAGCTACAAACTATCCAAAAGTACAAAAACCGTGCCTAATCGGTTTATGAGTTAAGTAATCCGCTTTAAGGATCAATCATGACTGCAACTCCAGAAAAAGAAGGTATGCCAAGAATTCTCATCGTTGAAGATGATGAACGTTTGGCAATGCTCACCCAAGATTATCTGCGTCGCAATGATTTAGATGTTGCGATTGAGACTGATGGCACTCGTGCTATCCGTCGTATCATTACAGAACAGCCAGACTTAGTAGTGCTTGATGTGATGCTGCCTGGTAGTGATGGATTGACAGTCTGCCGAGAAGTGCGAGCGCATTATCAACAGCCGATTTTGATGCTGACAGCTCGTACTGACGATATGGATCAAGTGCTTGGTCTTGAGATGGGTGCTGATGACTATGTAGCCAAGCCTGTTCAGCCCCGTGTCCTTTTGGCTCGTATTCGTGCCTTACTTCGTCGTTCTGATTCTGCACCAAGTGATGATTCACCACAGCGCCTTGAGTTTGGTGATTTGGTGATTGATAACGGCGGTCGTTCGGTCACACTTAATGATGAATTGGTTGACTTCACCAGCGCTGAATATGACTTGTTGTGGCTATTGGCTTCAAATGCTGGTCGTATTCTGTCTCGCGAAGATATTTTTGAGCGTTTGCGTGGCATCGAATATGATGGTCAAGATCGCTCAATCGATGTGCGTATCTCTCGTATTCGTCCAAAGATTGGTGATGATCCTGAGAATCCAAAGCGCATCAAGACAGTACGAAGCAAAGGCTACCTGTTTGTCAAAGAAGGCAACTGATCTTTATCATGTTAACACAAAAGCTGGCTTAATGGCTGGCTTTTGTTATTTCAACTCATCGGTGACATATGGCTCGACTTACCTTAACCGAACGAAGCATTTTTTTTAGAATCTATGCTGGACTCTTGCTAGTTTGTATTTCGGTTGCTTTTTTTGCATATTTATTGGTGGATACGCTCAATCAAGAACGGGTGCAAAATTATCGTGAAACTGTTGCAACTGGCGTTTTTTATTTGATTGGGCAGGGGGTGACTAACCAAAGCACGCCCGCTGCTCGTACTTATTGGCTTGATGATGCCAGTCGTTTATTTGGTAGCAAGTTTGAGATTGTTCAGATAGATGATGTTAAGCTTAAGGCTCGAGAATTGCGTCGATTGGAGCAAGAGCAGACGGTAGTACGCTATGACAGTAGTGTCAATGAATACTTGGTCTATCATCGCATCAGCGGTGAGAATAATTTGCTTACCGTTCGTGTGTCACAAGTCGGCGAGCGTCAGGTACGAGCTTTGGCTATTTTTTTGTTGGATGATTTGTCGTATTATCCTACACAAGAAGCCAAAGAAGCTCGGTTGCATTTTTTAAGCGAGAAATTTTCTTTTCCGATTCGCTTATCTGAGCTCGAAAAACTGAGCCTTGATCAAGATCAAATTGCTAGATTGCGTCGTGATGAGCCAGTGATTATTTTTAATGATGGCAATGGTATTAGTTCATACATCAGTGTAGTTGCCCCATCAGATGTCGAAGGGCGGATGATTGTCATCGGTCCGATTTCTTTGTTTAATTGGTTTCCATTTAACCTGCTTGCTAGCGTGGTGCTCATTTGCATGTTGCTCATCGCCTTGGGCGTGTACGGCTTGATTTTCCCATTAGAGCGTCGCTTAAGATTGTTACAAGCAGGTGTTGATCAAGTTTCCAAAGGGAATCTTGACACCAAGGTGCAAGTGGTAGGTCATGATGATATTGCACGCCTGTCGATGACTTTTAATGCGATGACTGGGCATATTAAGCGACTTATCGAGTCGCAGCGAGAGCTGACTCGTGCAGTATCGCATGAACTGCGTACGCCGGTGGCTCGTATTCGCTTTGCGGTGGATATGCTTGCTGATACCGATGATGCTGATTCTCGTCAATTGCAAAAGAACTTTATCGATGAAGATATTGAATCGTTAAATGATTTGATTGATGAGATTTTGACTTATGCCAAGCTTGAAGAAGGCTCGCCAAAACTGGATTGGGAAATGGTCAATTTGTCACAACTGCTCGAGCAAATCGAACGAGAGACCAATGCACTCGGTAAGCCAATCAATATTCGTTGCATCTTACCATCACCAAAAATGGAAGCGATGGCAGATCGTCGCTATCTGCATCGTGTGGTACAAAATTTGGTCGGCAATGCGATGCGCTATGCATCATCGACGGTACAAGTCAGTGGTGGTATCGAAAAAGGTATGGCTTATATCTGCGTTGAAGACGATGGTCATGGTATTGCTGAAGTAGATCGTGAGAAGATTTTTGTGCCGTTTGCAAGACTTGATGATAGTCGTACCCGCACTTCTGGGGGCTATGGTTTAGGCTTGTCAATTGTGAGCCGCATTGCATTTTGGTTCAATGCCAATTTATCTGTCGATGAAAGTCCATCACTTAAGGGTGCGCGCTTTATTATGCGATGGCCAATTAGACAGGTAGGTGTGACTATTGCAGCAGATGAGCTGACCCAAGAGCGCGTCGAATTGACAATTAATCGGTCTTAGATAATTGACACAAGCTGCCCATCAGATCTCTGATTGGGCGATTTTTTCGCTCACAATTTCAGTCATCAAAGGAATGCTAACACTGACTTCAAGTCCACCATCAGGATGGTTGCGTGCATTGACACTGCCTTGATGTAAGTGGGCGATACGACTGACGATGGCAAGCCCAAGTCCGCTGCCTTGTGTGGTGCGTGCCGACTCTCCCCGCTCAAAGGGCTGCATGATGCGCTCCAGCTGATCTTCAGCGACGCCATCACCTTCGTCTTTGACGCATAGCACCAATGTCGGAAAACTGCCTTCAATCTCACCATCAGCAGCCAAAATCGTCGCTGATAGGTGAATGGGCTCGCTGCCGTAGCGGATGGCATTATTGACCAAATTAATAATTAGTCTCTTGATGGACAACGGTCTGACTGGCACAGACTGCTCAATATCACTCTCATAAATAAAACGAGTGCCATCAAACTGAATCATGATTTCCTTAAAAATCGTATCGAGATTGGTTAATTTGACAGGCTCATCCGAACCATCTTTCATAAATGAAATGAACTGATCCAAAATCGCATCCATATCTTCGATGTCATAGACTAAGCCTTCACGGAAAAACTCATCCGGTAGCATCTCGGCAGTCAGGCGCATCCGTGTCAATGGCGTACGCAGGTCATGACTGATGCCTGCTAGCATGATGGTGCGCTCTTTTTGGGCTTGGCTAAGTGTAGTAAAGAGTCGGTTAAAAGCAGTATTCACTTGGCGGATCTCGCTTGGGCCTGTTTGGGTTGGCAGTGTGGTGGCATGACCTTGGCTGATATAATCGCCTGCTGCACGCTCAAGACGCTTCAATGGACGGTTCAAGCCACGAATCAGCACCCAAATCGTCAATATCGTCAAAAATGGAATGCCAAAAATAAATCCAGCCAGTACCCCCGTGCTGTACTGAGAGTAGTGCATCATCGGCTCACGAATCCAAATGTTGGGATGAGCACTGTCTTGAATCCACAGCTTTGGCACCGGCTTGAATTTAAAATACACCTTGACTTCACGCCCAAGACTGCGTTCAAGCTCATCAGCAAATACTTGTGTAATACTGGTAATCAGCACCTTGTCAGTGACATCAGGAAACTGCGTCGGGTCGCTGATGATTTCAATGTGCGTGTTATCCTGTAGCCATCGCAAAAATTCTGGATTATTACGCCACTCTTCTTTGGCGGATGTTAAAAGCTTGATTTCGCTCGCTAGATAACTTGCATGGTTTTGAATTTCAGGCTGGTATAGACTTCGCCAAAACAGCCACAAAGACAGCGTCACGCTCACAAAGACAATGAAAAATACCATAGCAACCGTCTGCATGGTGTTTGAATGAAGTCGATAACGAAGTCGTGAAAAAAAATGGCGTGTCTTGGTGCTCATAGGATTTTGACAAAAGTGGTGCAAGAATGCTCATTGTACCACAGCTTTTGTGGTGGATTTGTATAATATGATCAAAAGATAAAAATTTTACTTTAAAGATGACAAAATCCTTGCTATAATTAACGCCTTTTAGTGGTTCAGGTTCGTAAACGGCTCATCCTCAACTTCATCGAATCTGTATCATGCTCTAATTCTTGCACAAATTATTTTTTTGTTTTTAAACTTTTAAAGAGAGTTATCATGGTAGTTATTCGTCTAGCCCGTGGCGGTTCAAAAAAGCGTCCATTTTATCAAGTCGTAGTTGCTGACAAGCGTGCAGCTCGTGACGGTCGCTTTATCGAAAAAATCGGTTTCTTCAACCCACTAGCTCGTGGTCAAGAAGTTGAAACTCGTATCGACCTAGAAGCTTACAATGCGTGGATTGCAAAAGGCGCACAGCCAACTGACCGCGTTGCTTCATTGGTTAAAGCATTGAACAAAGCTGCTTAATTTGCAATTTTGTCCCAACGGTTTGCACCATCACAGGCATGAGCTTGTATGCAGGGTGTAAGCCGTTTTGTGCTATCAAATCCTATTGTTTTTTAAAATAAGCCAAATCGTGACTGTTTCAAAACCGAATTTATCTCGTCAAAGTAGCGCACCAGATGCATCGACATTGGTCAAGATTGCTACGCTAAAAAAACCCTACGGCATCAAAGGCTGGCTTTGGGTGTTTAGCGAAACCGACGAACGCTCGGGTATTTTTGAGATGTCGCCATGGTGGATGAAAACAGCCACAGGATTTAAGCCATTAACCGTCAAAGACTGGCGTACTCAAGGTCAAGGCTTGGTTGCCTGCTTTGAAGAGATTGCTGATCGCAATGTCGCTGAAACCATGAATGGTACAACCATTTGGGTGTCCAAAGATAGCTTCCCTGAGCTTGGCGACGATGAGTATTATTGGTCAGATTTGATTGGACTGACTGTGATTAACGAACAAGGTGAAAATCTTGGCGTAATCAAAGAGATGTTTGAAACAGGTGCGCATGAGATCATTTCTGTCAAGCCAACTACTGACAGTATTGATGCCGAAGAGCGCCTAATCCCGTGGCATCGTGATGTGGTGCTGTCGGTGGATTTGTCAGCCAAAACCATGCTCGTGGCATGGGGCGCTGATTACTAAAGTGTGATTGTCAAAAGCTGATTAAGACAGCCGTCAAGACTCACCAATTAACCAAATTTAGGATAAGCCAACTGCCGTGTTTTTTGCTGTCATCAGTATTTTGCCTGAGATGTTCACTGCGATGACCGACTTTGGGGTCGTGGGGCGAGCCATCAAACGACAGCAGGCAAGCGTTGTGCTGATTAATCCTAGGGATTTTACAACAGATAATTATCGCCGTATTGATGAGCGTCCCTTTGGTGGCGGACCGGGTATGGTGATGATGGCAGAACCGCTTGAAAAGGCGATTTTGCACGCCAAAGACTTGGCAAGACAAGCTGGATGCCGAGTTGATGACGGTGCGTGCCCTGTGGTATATTTATCCCCACAAGGCAAACAGCTCGATGAACCGAGCGTGGTACAGATGGCGTCATTGGATGGCATGATTTTGTTATGCGGTCGTTATGAAGGGATTGATGAGCGACTGCTTAAGCACTATGTCGATGCCGAAATATCCATCGGTGATTATGTGCTGACAGGTGGTGAGCTACCTGCGATGGTGGTCATGGATAGTGTGATACGCAGACTGCCACAGGTGATGGGCGATGACTTGTCCGCTCTGCAAGATTCCTTTGTTGATGGCTTGCTGGATTGTCCGCACTATACCAAACCGCTTGATTTTCATGGCGACGCTGTGCCAGAAGTACTGCTATCAGGTCATCATGCCAATATTGCCAAATGGCGATTTTTGGAGCAGGTCAAACGCACCCAAGCACGCCGACCTGACTTGTGGGCAAAATTTAGCCCCACCAAACAGCAACTCAAGTGGCTCAAAGACTTGAAAGATTGATTTTGCCTGTGTGGTTCAGGTGCTGCGTCAATAGACGCTTTATGTAACGATGGTATGCGGTCTTTTAACCATGATTAATCATAAGATTGATAAAAAAGACTTTTTAGCCTATGCCATGATAATTGGAGAATTTCCATGAGCAACAAACATCCACTAGTACAAGTTGTTGAAAATGCACAACTTAAAGACCATCCTTCATTCGGCCCAGGTGACACTGTTGTCGTTCAAGTAAAAGTTCGTGAAGGTGACCGTGAGCGTCTGCAAGCGTTTGAAGGCGTGGTGATCGCTAAGCGTAACCGTGGTCTAAACTCAGCATTCACCGTGCGTAAAATCTCAAGCGGCGTTGGCGTTGAGCGTGCATTCCAACTACACTCACCACTAATCGCAAGCATCGAAGTGAAACGCCGTGGTGATGTACGCCGTGCGAAGCTTTACTACCTGCGTGAGCGTTCAGGTAAGTCTGCTCGTATCAAAGAAAAATTGGGCGCGCGTAAAGAAGCACAGTAATCTTGCGACTTGCTTAATTTTCAAAACCCCCAAGTTTGCGCTTAGGGGTTTTAGTTTGGTGTTTTTTTAGCTACTACTTACTACTGTATAAAAAAATTCCCAAAGTGCAAGCACGATGGGAACTGTGTGGTACGACAATCGAGTGATTAGTCGTTGCGGAATGCTTTATGGCATGAGCCACAGGTGCTTGCCATTTCGCCAAATTGTTTTTCGACATCGGCAGCTGATTGAGCGGTCGCAGCAGCGGTTGCTAGTGCGGTCGCAGCAGCGTTGAATTTCTCGGTTTCGGCTTTGAATGCTGCTGCATCAGTCCAGATGGCGTCTTTGGCTTCGCCGCCCTTGGCTGCATCACCTTCAAAGTGCTTCCACATATCTGCGGTGCTGTTTGCGATGGTGTCAGCATTTTGTTTAAAAGTGGCTGCATCAAAGCTTGATGGGTTTTCTAGCATGCCTTTCATGGTTTCGTTGGCACGACGCCAATCTTTCATTAGATTTTCACGAGCTTCTACAGGGTTTGCGCCTGCTTCGGCGGTGTTTGTCGCAGGTGCGGCAGCGGTTTCTGTTTTGCTACAAGCGCTGATGGCTAGTGCTGATGCAAGTAGTGCAGTAAGTACAAGTTTTTTGTTAAACATGGGGCTTCCTTATTTGGTGAATTGAATACACAATTTGCTCAATATCGGTGGCATAACAATTTATCACCAACGAGCGATGATAAATTGTTCCCATTGTACCCAAAAAATCAATAAAAAGCTGTATTTTTAACCAAAAAAGCACAAAATAACAATAAATAGTGATTTTATCAAACTAAGACATCAAATCAAGACATCAAAGTGCCAGCCAGTCTTTTGGCTTAAGATAAAAATCCGTCAGTTCAAATTCAGGCGTGCCTGCCGTCGGCTCATAGCGATATTCCCACGCAGCCAGTGGTGGCATCGATACCAAAATCGACTCGGTGCGACCATTGGACTGTAAGCCAAACAGCGTGCCACGGTCATACACCAAATTGTACTCAACATAGCGACCACGACGATACAGCTGAAAATTGCGTTCACGCTCGCCATAGGCACGGTGTTTGTTATTTTCAAAAATCGGTACAATGCCATCGATATAGCCTTGACCCACCGCCTGCATGAATTTAAAGCAAGTGTCAAAATCCCAGCCCGTGCTGTCTGTGTTGACATCATCATAAAACAGTCCGCCCACGCCACGACATTCGCCACGGTGCTTGAGATAAAAATACTCATCGCACCATGCTTTGTATTTGTTATAGACACCATCGCCAAAGGGCTGACATAAGTCATGCGCCACCTTGTGCCAATGCTTAACATCATCCAATGCAGGATAAAACGGCGTCAAATCAAAACCACCGCCAAACCACCAAATCGGCGCACCGCCATCGGTTGGGGTGGCAACAAATAAACGCACATTGGCATGGCTCGTTGGTACATACGGATTTTTTGGGTGGATAACAAGCGAAACGCCAAGCGCCTGCGCTTTTGCGCCAGCAAGCTGTGGATGGCGAGTGGTAGCAGATGCAGGCATCTGATTGATGTGAATATGGCTGAACATCACGCCGGCTTTTTCGATGACTTGACCGCCTGCGAACACGCATGAGCGACCACCACCGCCTTCGGGACGCTCCCACACATCAGCAATAAATTTGGTATCGCTACGACCATCAACACCGCCTGTATGTTCTTGATTTTCAAGCGCTTTGATGATGTTATCTTGTAGGCTTAATAAAAATTCTCGCACAGCGGCAATTTGCTTTTCCATTGGTTTTTTTCCGTAGATTTTAAAATATGTTTAAAATATTCTTGATAGTTTTTGGTTAATCACTTATTAATGCGTATCCAAATCATCGGCATTAATAAAGTGATTCATCTTCACGCCTTTGGTGGTTAAGTAGTCTTGATTGTGCTCATTGACACCGACAATCAGCGGACGACGCTCAACGACTTCAAAGCCTTGTTCCACCAAGTCATTGACTTTATTGGGATTATTGGTCATCAATGCCAGTCGTGTAACGCCTAAATGCGTGAGCATCACTTGACACATCTCATAGGTGCGCGCATCGGCAGGCAGACCTAGTAGCAGGTTGGCGTCCAGCGTGTCATGACCTTGGTCTTGTAGGGCGTAGGCACGGATTTTATTGGTCAAGCCAATGCCACGACCTTCTTGGCGTAGGTACAAAATCACGCCGCAGCCATGTGCTTGGATGGCTTGCATGGCGGCATTGAGCTGTGGGCCGCAGTCGCATTTGAGCGAACCAAAAGCATCGCCTGTCAGGCACTCTGAATGAATACGCACCAGTGGTAAGGTGGTAGGGTCAGTGCTTGGCAGCCCAAAGCTTAGGGCGATGTGCTCTTGTCCGTTTTCGTTTTCGAATACATGAATGTCAAATTCGCCATGAATGGTTGGCAATTTGGCTTGGGTGATAAATTGATACAAAATTTGCCCCTTGTTGTGGGATTGGCTGTGATGATTTTGCCCAAAATCAGGCATAATTGTCAAAAATCACACAGCAAAAGTCGATATTTAGTAATTTTTGATGAAAATTCTAGGAATAAATGGGGTTTTTCTAGCAAAAACAAAGGCTATCTTGTAAAATAGTCGCTTAATGGCAAATGAAGTTTGGGCATCGCTCATGATAAAATCATTCGCCTTACATCATCAAAAATGCTATTATGCCACACTATTTTCGATGATGAAATAAACTTATTTTGTTGGAAGTTAGCCAGTCATGTCAGATTTTGCACCAGCTCACCAAAAATCGTATTCCGCTCAAGTCTTTGATGAGATTTTGACGGTGCGTCCTAATACGCCGATTTTGGATCGGGTGGCATCGCCTGCCGATTTAAAGCATTTATCCAGTGATGAACTGATTGGGCTTGCTGATGAATTGCGTGCGTATCTGCTGTACTCGACAGGCGTGAGCGGTGGGCATTTTGGTGCCAATCTTGGCGTGGTTGAGCTGACGATTGCGCTACATACTGTGCTAAATACACCTTATGATAAGCTCGTGTGGGATGTCGGTCATCAGGCCTATGCCCACAAGGTACTGACAGGTCGCCGTGAGCGTCTGCCAAGCATTCGCTCAAAAGATGGCTTGACGGCATTTCCCGAGCGTAACGAAAGCGAATACGATACCTTTGGCGTCGGTCATTCATCGACATCGATTTCAGCAGCGCTTGGTATGAGTCTAGCTGCCCGATTGCTTGGCGAAAATCGCAAAGTCGCTGCCGTGATTGGCGATGGGGCGATGACAGGCGGTATGGCGTTTGAAGCGATGAATGACGCTGTACAACAAAATGCCGATTTGCTCGTCGTGCTCAATGATAATGATATGTCCATCTCGGCGGCGATTGGCGGATTTTCACGCCATTTGGCACGCCTATGGCAGCGTGGGCTTGCGATGGATATCGATAAGCATGGCAATATCTTGATGGTCAAGCGTGATATTTCATCCGATGACCGCCGTATTCGCCATTATCTACACATGGCAAATGAAGCGTTTGAAGATGTCTCAAGCCGTCTGCCAAGCAAGATTGGTGAGAAAATCAGCGGACTGTTTAGTGGTACGCCATCGTCGCCACTGCCTGATAAGATTGCCGAGAAAATTGGCGATAAATTATTTGCAGATAACCTGTTTAAGGCGATTGGCTTTACTTATCTTGGGCCGTTTGATGGGCATGATTTGCCAAAGCTTGTCAGTGTGCTTGAGCGAGCAAGTAAGCTCAAAGGCGCGGTGCTTGTCCATGTGCATACGGTCAAGGGCAAGGGCTTTTTGCCGGCTGAAGCTGATCCGATTGGTTATCACGCCATTGGTAAATTACCAAAAACAACTGATGTCGCTCATGCAAGCAAGCCAAGTACGCCACCTGCCAAAAAATATTCACAAATCTTTGGCGAATGGCTCATGCACACCGCCAAAGCCGATGATAAGCTTGTCGCCATCACCCCTGCGATGGCAGAAGGCTCGGGCATGGTTGAGTATACCAAAGCATTCCCTGAGCGGTTTTTTGATGTGGCGATTGCCGAACAGCACGCTGTGACTTTGGCAGCAGGTATGGCGACGAGCGTGCTCAAGCCTGTGGTGGCGATTTATTCGACATTTTTGCAGCGTGGCTATGATCAGCTGATTCATGATGTGGCATTACAAAATCTTGATGTCACCTTTGCCATCGACCGAGCGGGGCTCGTGGGTGAAGATGGGGCGACACACGCCGGTGTGTTTGATTTGGCGTATTTACGCTGTGTGCCAAATATCATCATCGCAGCACCAAGTGATGAGCATGAGTGCCATCAGCTCCTGAATGCGTGCTATCAGTATCAAGGCACGGCGGCGGTACGCTATCCACGGGGCGCAGGCATTGGGCGTGCGGTGGATGTGGCAGATACGCCAATTCAGATTGGTAAAGCCAATATCGTGTGGCGCTCGGATAATGCTGAGTCAGAACAAGCGCAAAAGCTTGCCGTGCTTGCCTTTGGGACACGCCTAGCTGATGCTAAGCGTGCTGCCATGCGTTTGGCTGATAAGGGCGTGGCGGTCGTTGTGGTTGATATGCGCTGGGTTAAGCCACTGGATACTGCGCTGATTGATATACTGATTGCCGAAGGCGTGACGCACTTTGCGACAGTCGAAGAGCATCAAATCGCAGGCGGCGCAGGCAGTGCGGTCAATGAATATATGATTGCACAGGGCTATCCAGTCAAGCTCAAAAATCTTGGCATTACTGATCGTTTTATTGAGCACGCCAGCCACGAACAGCAACTGGCTGCTTGCGGTCTGGATGCAGATGGGATTTATCAGTCTTTGGCAGATTGGCTATAAACAAATTGCCCATCATCATGACGAATGATGATGTATTATTTAACTTTGATTTTAACTTTGATTTTTAACTTTAGTCATTTACTTGTAAAGGTGAGTTATGGAACCGATGGTTGTCATGGCGGCAAATGCTGCCAAAAAAGTGGGTCATGAAATTTTGCGTGCGCATCAAAATCGCCACCGCCTAGATTTGGCGGTTGAGTCCAAAGGGCTTGATGGTTTGGTGACGCAAATCGATCGTTATGCTGAAGAGCTGACCATCGCCACGCTCAAAGAAAGCTACCCAAATCATTCTTATTTGGGCGAAGAATTTGGGCTACAAGAAGGCAAAGGCAACGATGCCGACTGGTGCTGGGTGATTGATCCGCTTGATGGCACGCAAAACTTCGTGCATGGTGTACCGCATTTTTGTGTTTCGATCGCTGTCCAAAAAAATGGCGTCACCGAGCATGGCGTGGTCTATGACCCTGTGCGTGATGAGCTGTTCTCTGCCAGTCGTGGCCGTGGCGCACTGATGAACCAGCGTCGCCTACAGGTGAGCGAACGCAAAACCATCGAAGGCGGTCTATTCACCACTGGTCATCCATACGAGCGTATGGTGGGCGAAGAGCGTGTGAGCTTTGCTCGTCAGCATTTTGCTAGCCTACAAGCCATCTGTGAAAATGGCGGTCAAGTGCGCCGTTTTGGTTCGGCGGCACTGGATTTGTGCTATGTGGCAGCGGGTCGCTTTGATGGCTATTTTGAAATGTCACTCAAGCCTTGGGATGTGGCGGCAGGCGAGCTGATCGTCACCGAAGCGCGTGGTGTCGTCGTCGATCATAAAGGCGCGCCAAACGCCATGACCACAGGCTCAGTCTTTGCGTGTAATATGAAGCTACTTAAGCCATTGATGCAGCTGGTTGTCCCACGCTGGGAAAATGCACTGGTTGGCTGATTTGGCGTATTGAGCCACGCTTATCAAGCACTCGAGCAATCGGGTGCTTTTTTGTTGACAACATTAATCAAATCAATGCGTAACAAGACTCATTATTATTAAACAGGCGTTAAACAACTGTTTTTCGTCAAATATGACAAACTGTGTCAAAAATGAAACAAGTGTTTACACTTTATCGGGTTAAAATCGCAATAAGTCGTTGTGTACATTCGTAAACTTAGGTTATACTACATCCATCAAATAAATACAGTGTCGAAAGCATCGCGCCATCGACCATAAGATGAGGAAATCACAATGGCAACAGCGACCAATATTACCGAAATGAATGTGCTATCAAAAGGTAAAGAACAGCCAATCACCAGCGAGATGATTGTTGCCGTACTAAAGAAATTGGCACAAGGCAATCCAAAGCCACTGGCGATGACTGCCTAAGCAGTATTTAGCTTAGCTAATAAGTTTCATAAATTGGGTTTATAAAAAAGTCGCTTTTGGCGGCTTTTTTGTTTGTGAGGTATTGCTTTTTTTGGTAGATTGGATGTTTGGCAGTGCTGTTGATTATTAAACTTGGCAAAGCCTGTACTGCGACAGTTGCCAAGCTTATTTGGCTAATTGATTGGCTTATCTTTAGGTAATAAATTTTCGTAAATCTGCAAACCTTCTTCAATCAGCCCAATCAGCTTATCACTATGTGGCAGGGCGCTTGGGCAGGCAGTGATACCAAAATCAATACGATTTTGATAATTGGTAAAGCTGATGTTGAGCGCCTGACCGTCAAACAGCACGGACGCAGGATAGATGCCCGTGAGCCGTGCGCCATTGAGATACAGCGGCGTGTCATCCCCGGGAACATTGGAGATAATCAGATTAAAGGCTTGCTTGGTGGGTAGTGCACCTGTGGCAAGGTTTAGTCCCGCCCAGCCGTAGCTGAGCGCCGTATAATTAATCACACCGGCAAATGACAGCCGATTAAAGCGATTTTTGCCATCTTGGATGCTTTGGTGAATGTCCATCAGCCGAGTGAGAGCGTCATCTTGGTGGGTGCTAAGATTGGTTGGCACAAATGAGATTTGATTGCCAAAAGCGCTGTCATTTTTGCGCAGTGAAATCGGCACAAAGGCAATCAGTGGTTGGCTTGGTAGCTGATTTTCGCCAAGCAAATACTGACGCAGTGCATGAGCGCACACCGCTAGGATAACATCATTGGTGCTGACATCGAAGGCTTTGGCAATCAGGACAAATCGCTCTTTATCAAATGGGCGAAATCCCAGACGGCGAGCCGTGCCAATACGCTGATTGAGAATGGATTTTGGCGCATCAAAGCTACTGATAAACGGCGTGTTTTGTGCGTATTTTTTGGCAAAATCTTGCATAATCTCACGGCACACAGGACGGATGCTATCAAGCTGTTCACGGGCGGTTTGCTTGATGGTTTTGGGTGTTTGTACAAGATTTTTTTGGCGTTTTAGATTGTGTGCCCACACAGGCAGGATGTTTTTATCCTGTGGATTTTGGGAAAGTGAACGCTGAAATAGGCGCATGGCAGCGACACCATCGGTCAAGGCGTGATGCACTTTCATAAATAAAGCAAATCGCTTGGGCGCACCCAGTGTCTCGGGCAGTAGATTGTCAATCAAATGTAGCGACCATAGCGGGCGAGTACGCTCAAGCCGTCTTTCATGAATGTGCGAAATCAGCGTCATCAGCTCATCATCGCTGCCCGTCTCAAGCTTGTGATAATGGCAATGATGATACAGCTGAAAATCATCTGAAGTACGCCAAAACAATCGGCGATACAGCACTTGATTAAACGGGAAATTCGGCAGTGCGTCGGTGTTGATTTCGCTAATCAGCTTGGCGACAAAGCCATCATCGCCATCGGCTGGGATTTCAAATGTACAAAGGCCTGCCACGTGCATGGGCTGCTTGGCATTTTCCAAAATCAAAAAAAGCAAATCAACGATGCTTAAGGCACGCACAATCTTGTCTCACCTGTGGCTAAATTGAGCCATGATAACAAAATTTCACCACTTTGATAAGCGTATTGGCGCAAGTTTTTGTTATTTGGTGAAAAAATACCCCGTCTGCGGACTGCTTGCCTGTGCCATATAGCGAGCAGGCATACGACCTGCCAGATAAGCTTCACGACCTGCGATGACGGCGTGTTTCATGGCAGATGCCATCAGTACAGGATTTTTGGCATGGGCGATGGCGGTGTTCATCAGTACACCATCACAGCCAAGCTCCATCGCAATGGTAGCATCTGATGCCGTGCCGACGCCAGCATCGACCAGTACAGGCACTTGGGTTTGTTCGATGATAAGGCTCAGTGTGTGGTGGTTGAGTAGTCCAAGTCCTGAGCCAATCAGACTGCCCAATGGCATGATGGCGACACAGCCCATGCTCTCAAGCTCTTTGGCGACGATGGGGTCATCTGAGGTATAGACCATCACTTCAAAGCCATCGTCAATCAGCACTTGGGCGGCCTTGACAGTTTCGATGACATTGGGATAGAGATTTTTGTCATCGCCAAGCACTTCTAGCTTGACTAGATTGTGCCCATCAAGCAGTTCACGAGCCAGCATACAGGTACGCACCGCACTATCAGCATCAAAACAGCCTGCGGTATTTGGCAAAATGGTATAACGCTCAGGCGAGATGACATCAAGTAGATTTGGCTCATCTTTGTTTTGACCGATATTGGTGCGACGAATGGCGACGGTGACGATCTCAGCACCGCTGGCATCGATGGCGGCAGCGGTTTCGTTTAAGTCTTTATATTTGCCTGTGCCGACCAGCAGGCGAGAGCCAAGGGTGCGAGAGCCGATGGTGAGTAAGTCTGCGCTCATGGATAATCCTTATTGTATGAATCAGCTGATATGCTCAAATTATGCTCAAATATTGTACAGTATAACGGCTCTCGATGCGATGGTAAAGGATTTTTGGCAAAATGATGGGTATGGGAATAAAGGGGTGGGAATGGGTAAACAGATAAGCAAAAAGCCCACCGAATATCGATGAGCTTTGATAAATGGGGCGACTGATGGGACTCGAACCCACGACAACCGAGATCACAACCCGGGGCTCTACCAACTGAGCTACAGCCGCCATAATTTTATGTAGCAGGCAAATGGCGCGCCTGGCAGGATTCGAACCTGCGACCACCTGCTTAGAAGGCAGATGCTCTATCCAACTGAGCTACAGGCGCTCTAGTGGCTTAGGATGTTGGTGTCTTTACCAACAAAAAAAGCCTGTTCGGCTTTAAAACTGGTCGGAGTGGAGGGATTCGAACCCCCGACCCTCTGGTCCCAAACCAGATGCGCTACCAAGCTGCGCTACACTCCGAATTTTTCTTTAACTTCGAGCATTTTGTTCAGTAGCTCGTCGTTGTGGTGCGTATGATACAGTGAAGTGCCTATGGTGTCAACAACAAATTTCTAAAATTTTGCATAAAGTTTATAACTTGTTGATTTTTATATATTTAATTTGATAATTACTCAATGCTTGAGATATTGCCATCATGTTTGTCATGCATATATGGATGTGTCATGGCGCGCATGATGGCAACATGGCTCATATTTCACTCTTTATAAAGATTGCGAGATTTTTGGTTTTTATTACCAATTTAGCCTTGTGGTTCTGCGACAATGGTCATGCCACACGCTGCTGCACCACGAGTACCGCCTGTCAGATGGATGATGGTGCGTGTCGGGTCAAGCTCGTTCAATAGCTCCACCGCTTTGACCGCCTTAGTGCCGCCGCCGCACAGCACATAGATGTCGCCTTCGGTAGCGTCAAGCAGGGCTTGATTGAGTGTATCAAGCGGCTGCGACTTGGCGTGTTCGATATGACCTTCACGGTATTTGTCCGCATCACGCACATCCCAAATGACCTTATCAGCAGTTGGGGTGAATTGGCTAATTTCTAATGTCTGAATCATAAAAAACTCCTTGCTTGTCAAATTGGTTAGCATCAAAAAAATCAAGGCTTTAGTATTGCAAACCAACGCCAATAATGTTATTATAAATATAACTAAATAACCATATATTACCACAAGCCATGCAATACATCAAGCTAAAAGACTGGGCTATCCAACATGGATACAGCTACATGGGTGCTTATAAAGCATACCGTGCTGGTCGTATTGCAGGTGCTTTTCAACAGGGCGAGCGGGGTGCTGTGCTTGTCCCAGTTGCGGATAATACTGAAATTCGTGATAGTGGCAATGCCTCACCAACAGTATTCATTTACAGCCGTGTATCCTCCGCAAAACAAAAAGCAGATTTAGACCGACAAAAACAACGATTAAACGAGTTTTGTTTTAACAAAGGTCTATCTGTATCTCATAGCTACAGTGAAGTCGCATCAGGTTTAAACGATAATCGCCGTGAGTTGTTTCGTTTGATAGATAAGGTAAAAAAGCAACCTAATTCTATCTTGGTTATTGAGCATAAAGACAGACTCACCCGCTTTGGTTACAACTACCTAGAACGCCTATTTACTGAGCTTAACTGTCAAATCATTGTGGTAAATGCCACCCAAACCGATGAGCAAGATTTGGTTGCTGACCTATCATCTGTTATCTACTCATTCTGCGCCAAGCTGTATACCAAACGCAAAGCCGCCAACAAAGTTAAACAGGTCATGTCGATTATCTATGAGTGACAATCCAGTAATTGCCAAAAGACCTAAAGGCGTGCGCAAAGGCTTGTCCAAAAAGGTCGCTAAAAAGCGTCAAAAAGGCGATATTGTTAGAACCGCTCGCCTAAGCTTTGACCATCTTAATACCGGTAAAAAGCAGTTGATTCAACTACTTTTAAAAGAAAGTAAAAGGATACTAAGTATCCTTATTGAACAAGCTTGGATTGGCTATGGCTTAGATAAATGTAATACCAAAGCCAATCACAATACCCCTAAATTCTATGAATTTGACACCAGCGACATTGAGACTTGCCTGTCAGCACGCTTTATCAAATGCTTATGCACTCAAGCACAGGGCATGATTAATGCTGCAACCGCTAAGAATAAAAAAAGATTATTTGCATTGGGTGAAAAGCAAGCCGAACTTCAAGAGATACTAAGATCAGATGTGGTTACGGTACGCACAGAACAAGAAGTAAAACACTTAAATAACCTGTGCAAAGCCATTAAAACCATGCAAAGACGCTTTGCTAAGCTACATACGCAACCATCTGTACCAACCAATATCAAAATTGAGATAAATAGCTTGGTGATTGAGCAAGCATCAGAGAACAACACGCAGTTTGATGTGCTGATGACGCTAAAATCCTTGTTCAAACGCAGTTATATCAAAGAAAACGGCTTGGATAAAACCAAATTTCACCTACCGTTTAAGCTACACCGTCAATATAACAAACTAGCCTCCGACGGCGAAAAATTAAATTCCTATCTGCTTGGTGTACAAGGGCTAGATTGCCGTTTTGTACTACCTAAAGCAGAGGTGACTGGCAAAGGCATTTTGGCGATTGACCAAGGGGTTAGAAGTCTGTTGACCGCCTCGCAGAGAATTGATGACAAGGTCACAAGCTTTGATGAGCAAGATATTACAGGTGAATATTATTACAATAAGCTATTACAGCAACTGGCAACAACGCCACAAGGAACGCCTAAATATCGCCGCTTAATCAAACAGCGAGATAATTATGTCAACAGCGTTTTAAAACACCTAGATTTAACTGATATACAGGAAGTGCGTCTAGAACATTTATTTGATATTAAGCGAAATAAGCGTGGCGTGTTTCGTCATAACAATCCTTTTAGAAAAGTGATGTTCTTTGCTTCAAAGGCCATCACTACAAGTCTGCGTAGTCATTGTGAGATGCACGGTGTCCGTCTAGTCTTACAATCGTCAGCCTATCGCTCACAGCGGTGCTCACAATGCGGATTTGTCCACACCAAGAATCGTTTAGGCAAATCATTTCATTGTCAAAGTTGCGGTTATCGCAATGATGCTGATGTTAATGCGTCCTTGAACCATTTGGCTAACTTAAAGCCGATTGTCAACGGTGTGTCGAGACAATTTCCAGATGGCTTCATCTGGAATGAGTCGGGGGTCTTTGCAGTGCCCCCTGCCAATAGAATTAGGCAAACCAAACCAGTAACCAATGACCTAGGTTGGCTTAGGGTAATCGATGGTTATTGAGTTTGGGACTGTAGCATATATGATATGATGGTAAAAATGGATTTTATAACACTGCGTGATTGCGATGCCAAGCTTACCAAAATTCCTACAAAAATCCTATCATCAGACAGCTGACACCAAGCCAAAATCGACTCGCCATCGACTGACAAGTGTGGCGACGCATTGTGCATTTGGGCTGTGGACGGCATGGGGCGGTCTTGTATTGTGGGTGCATAAGCCCTTTGGCATGGCGACCTATCCTACGATAGCGCTGATGGCATCTGCATATGGGCTAAGTCTGCACCCTAGATATCGTCATGCGAGAGTGGCATTGGCGGTGGGGCTTGGTGCAATTAGTGTGTGGCTATTATTATCGACACCGAGCAATGATAGAGCGTGGCAAGATGATGTCGCACGCCAGCTAAGCTATGACAAAGCAGGTGATATGATTACCATTCATAATGTGCGTAATTTTGAGTGGGTGAGCGAATTTAATTATCAGCCACGCTGGGAGACTCGTCAGTATGATTTATCTAAGCTTGCGACACTCGATTTGATTATCTCGATTTGGGATAATGATAATATTGCCCATACGCTATTGTCGTTTGGCTTTGATGATGGGCAGTATCTGACTTTTTCGGTGGAAATTCGCAAAGAAATCGGCGAATCTTTCTCATCAGTGGGTGGCTTTGTGCGGCAGTACGAGATGACTGTCATCGCCGCTGACGAAAAAGACATCATCTATACCCGCAGTAATGCCCGTGATGAGCGAGTATATCTGTATCCGCTTCGCTATCCCAAGCAAAAAATCCGTCAGCTGTTTGTGGCACTGCTTGAACAAGCAGATGCGCTTAGACTTGAGCCCGAATGGTACAATACGCTGACTGCCAACTGCACCACAGCGTTATTTGAGCTCGTTCGCCAGATTGACCCTGTGCCGATGGATTATCGAGTGCTATTGTCGGGGCGACTGCCTGAATATCTGTACGAGCTTGGTGCGATTGATAATCGCTTGCCTTTTGATGAGTGGCGGCAGCTTGCCTTGATTAATACCAAAGTATCAAGTACGCCTGAGCAGCTGGCGACAACGGCAACTTTGTCATCGGCTGAATTTTCACGACTGATTCGAGCGGATTTGCCAAATCGTCAGACATTGAGCCGTCAAGCATTGACAAAACAAAAAGCGGACAAGGCGGATAAGTGATATAAAATGCTTAAAAATCATCAATATTAAACCGTGTAAAATCAATAAGTTATAAACTATTTTTTGATTTATGACAAATTTGTCAAAAAAAATGCTTGCCAAAATTTCAAAACTCTATATAATACGCACCATCAAGACGACGCAGTGATGCGAATAACTTGATAATCAAAACTTGGGGTCGTGGCGGAATTGGTAGACGCACTGGATTTAGGTTCCAGCGCCGCGAGGTGTGAGAGTTCGAGTCTCTCCGACCCCACCAAATTCCAAAAGAGACTGGCGAAAGCTGGTCTTTTTTATTGCCAAAATTTTGCCCATATAGCCAATTATACCGATAAGACTGATAAGATAAGCGATTTGATTGATCACTTGATATGGGCAAAAAAGCGTTAAATTACAAGGCTTTGGGCAATTTAAGCATTGAGTGCTAATGATGGGTGATGTATCATGGTGCACTTGTGCTTGAATGGCGTTGATTTTGGATTTAGGGCTTGGCGGAATTTGACGCTGGTATGCCCACCGAACACAGCGCCGAACCAATCACCAATGCAATACCAAGCCACGACAGCCAAGGCAGGCTATCGCCAAATGCAATCATCGCCATCACAAGTCCAATCACAGGCTCTAATGCTAACAAAAATCCTGCGATGACGGCATTGGATTTTGCCAATCCTTTATTCCAAAACACCATTGCCAAATAGCTACACACCACGCCCAGATAGAGCACCGATGAGAGTGCTGTTGTGGTGGTGGGTAGTTGCCATTGTTTGGCAAAAATCACGGTCAAAGGCAGACAGCTAATCGCCCCAAACACAATGCTGACCGTCGTATAAGCTTGTGATGGCATCTGTGCGATGATGGATTTGCTGACAAACATACAAAGGATAAAGCTAAGACAACCAAGCATCACCAGCAGACATCCCAATAGACTGATTTGTCCACTGCCTTTGGCGGCAAAAATCATCATAAAAATCCCCACAAATGCCACAATGCTCAGCACAAAATCCATCATGCGTGCCCGCAGTCCAAAACAAAAATGTCCCACAAGCACGGATAGCAAAGGATTGAGCCCCAAAATAGCAATCGCACTCGATGCCGAAGTCATCGATAGACCCATAAACTGCAACACAAAGCAAACAGGCAATGTCAAAAATGACAATAGCCATACCATCGGCTGTTTGCCCGTTGGGATACGGCGATATGCAGGCAAAAATATAGGCAGGACAATCAGCGCACCAATCATAAGCCGAATCTGCACCAGTAGCACAGGGTCAAGTTCACTGGTGGCACTTTTGCCAACAATGAATGAGCTTGCCCAGATGATGATACAAAGTAGCAGATAAATCATGATAAATGGCTGATAGTGTGGTCAGTTGGTCAGTTGCATATTCCACTCCAAATGATCATCCATTCCACTCTTCACGTGACCACTTATTCCACTCTTATTTGACCGCCCCATAAAAAACCACCAGCCAAGTCAATTTGCTCAACTGATGGTTTGTATCAGTGCAATCTATGGTGATACAGCCAAAAGCGGTGACCTGCATACCCATCTACGCTGTCAAAAAACCTATCGTAAACGCGGCTACAAAGCCCATGACAGACGTGGGCAAATTACCAATCGTAAAGACATTGGTGATAGACCGCACATCATTGAACAACGACAACGATTGGGTGATTATGAAGGAGATACCGTGGTTGGCAAAAGACATCAAGGGGTATTAGTGACTTTGGTGGATAGAACCACACGAGAAGTCAAAATAAAAGCACTGCCAAACCGCAAAGCAATACTGGTGGCACACACTTGTATTGATTTACTCAAAGATGAACAAGTGCAAAGCATCACCTTTGATAATGGTAAAGAGTTTGCATTGCATGAACATATAGAGCAAGCACTAAACACCCAAGTTTACTTTGCCAGACCGTACCACTCATGGGAGAGAGGAACCAATGAAAACACCAATAGACTAATTCGTCAGTTTTTACCCAAGTCGATTAGATTGGACAATCTTGATGAGGAACAAATTAAGCAAATTGAGTCTAATTTGAACAACAGACCAAGAAAAGTGCTAGGATTTAAAACACCTCTTGAGGTTGTTTGAAAAATGATTGACCGGTACAGACCCAATCTGACAGTTTTTACGCATAAACGTATGCGAAACCAAAACCCCGAATGGCATGTTTTATAAAAGAGTTACACTTTTTCCTTGACAATTAAATTTTGTATAGTAATATAATAATTAGCTCATCAACCTATGGCTGAAGGAGTTACGAAACCGTCTTTTTAAGACGGTTTCAGCTTTTTTTGACGCGCCAGTAATTCTCATATCTCTTTTTAAGTTTCCGTCTTTGGTGTTCATATTCTACCAAGAAGGCCGTCCATGGCAACACAAAATCCTTACGAATAGCAACCACCACAAGGTAGCTAAAATCCATTAAGGCAAGATGGAATCTTTCTTCACCTTTTTTCTTTTCTATCCACCAAGCGATGTCATTGCTCGATTGAGCAGGGTCGAACTTTTCCATGATTGGCTTTATCCAGCCAATTCTTTCACAGCGTCTTATGTCAGGTATTCTTTCGGATTCAACTTCACCTTCTGATATCATATGCCAAAAAGTAGCGCTTTTGTTGTCGCACAAAGGATGTCTTTTTAATTTAACAACATAATTGCCAAACTTAGGCTTCGAATACTCAAAATCCTTTTCAAAAACTTTATACACCACTTCCAGATATTCATTAGCGGAATAGTCTTGTAACAATATTAAGGGAGGCAACCAACCTGGGTTATCCACCATAATAACCTCCTTGCCAATAAAAAATATTGAATTTTTGTTCACTTGGCAGGGTGCTAGCATGCAGTTGATAACCTGAACGTTCTTTTACTCTATTAATGATAGCTTGTTTAGCCTTATTGCCTTGCAATTTTCGATTAAGATAACACAACGAACCAAGCAATAAATCAGCAACTTGCATTTGCTCTACATGATGTGATTCAACAATCTGAACACGCTTGATTTTTTCTTGTTTAAAATCATACTGACTATTACAAAGAACATCATGCAATTTTCTAACCTTTTCTCCGCTCTGAGTGTCTTTTTTGTCTAAATAAATAAAAGATGTTGCGTTTGGCTTAATGATATTTTTTAACAATAAAAACATCATTTTATAATACCAGTCATCGTGAATCTGACGATATTTATCGTGATTTATAGATTTTTTATCAATAATTACACAACGGAAAGCAAAGTCGTCATCATCAAAGAAATAATCAACAATATCCAAATAAAACTGAGCTTTGGAATTGGATACCTTGCCCCATTTTATTTCAAAATTTGGATGCAGCCCATGTTTGATTTTTATCTCTCGCAATCTTTTGGCGATCTCTTTGGTTTTATCAACAGGGCAGCTTGTTGCTCCTAAAACCATTACACTCATACCATCATTAGGTAGATGGCACGATTCATCACAATAAATATTAAAACTTATCATTTGGATTTCCTATTGTTTTTTTTACAATATATAGTATTCTTACAAAAAAATCTACTAGAAAATCGCTAGATATATGATTTTCTATCAGAAAGCAGATTAGTGCGAATAGTATGCCACATCAGATATGCACATTCCACTCTTCACGTGACCACTTATTCCACTCTTATTTAACCACCCATAAAAAACCACCAGCCAAGCCAATTTGCTCAACTGATGGTTTTGATGTCAACTTGCTTTTAAAAACTCATCCCCAAGCTCACACCACTGACCCAATCTTTGTTGGAAAAACCCGTGGGCTCGCTGATTGCTTTTGAAGTAAAGATGTCATAGTTAAAACTTAGGTAGGGGTTATTTGTATTTGGTGTGTATTGTCCTTTAATGCCTATGGCAGCACCTGCTAGATGTTGTCCAAGCAATAGCTCATTTTGGCTTTTGTCGTGGTTAGTGATATAGCCTGCGTCCAGTCCTAGATAGATGGCATGGTTTGATTGGCTGTTTGTTTTGTTTGCCTGCGTATTATTTGTAGTGCTCTGATTATTTGCTTGTTGTTGATTAAGCCAGTTTGGATAAAAGCTGATATCTTGTCTGATTAGGATACCATTATCCGCAGATAATGAACGCTCCCCATCAAAGCCTCTGACGGTGTATCTGCCACCAATAGCCATTTTTAAATCTGGTGTTAGACTGTCTGTAGCGTATTGGGCTTTGAGTGTGGTGCTGTGGATGATGGGCAGTGGTTTGTTGTTAATGCTTGGGTTGTATTTACTTGTTAGATTGGCGTTTAATTGATAAATGCCAACACGAGCTGAGCCTTCATCAAACAGCTCTTCTGGTGAGGGTAAGGCATTAAAAGCGGCGGTACCACGCTTATAAGAAATATCGGTGCTTAGGCTATGATTAGCTTGTTTACCAAAAGTGGTCTCATGGCTAATGCCAAATAAATACCCTGCGGTTTTACGGGTTTGTACATCAATGATTGTACCATCAATATCACTTTCTTGGGATTTGACATAACCACCAGCATACACATAGCTTTTGCTATGAGCATCTCTGTGTACCAGATGAGACAGCTTAGCGTTGTATCCACTGGATTTACCGCCATAGATATAATCTTGGGTACTACCTGCTACGGTTTGATGATAGGTGTAGCGATTAGCACCTAATTGCAGCACGCTGTTTTTAATCGGCAGTATGAAGCCCGCCCCATAATTCTTAGAGCCTTTGCTCTTATCAGAGGGGTAATCTTTGTCATCATTGATTTGATTACCCAAATCTCGCCCAAAGCTAAGATAGAATAAATCGTTTAAATTTGCCAAATTATCCACACTAAGTGTCGCCACGCCTTGATATTTCCCTGTGGATTTAGAGCCTGAATCATCAATGCTTAGACTGCCACGAATACGGCGGTGTTGGGTATAATCAATTAAAATATCGCTAATGCCAATGCCGTTACCAGTAGGTTTATTGTTTTTATTGTTGCCAATTGCTTGTAACTCATCAGACGGTGCAATCTTAAAAGTAGCATCAGCACTTGGCACACGTTTAAAATTCTCAAGCGTGGTTTCTAAATCACGGATGTTTAATAGCTTGCCTGGTTGTGTGGTGAGTGCTGTGTCCAAGATAGCAGGCTGAGTGATGGCAGGATAAGACTGATTGGCTGTGTCTTTGACTGTGTTTTTAACATAGACAGGCACTTTACTATCCGCTGTATTCACCACCACCTGAGCGATTTTACCTGGGATTAGAGTTAATCTTAGCTCCCCATCCGCCAAATTCTGATTACCTACCATAATACGACTGGTGACATAGCCTTGTTCAATCAAGCGGTTTTGCACACGAGTGGCAATAGCATTGATGTCAGCAACTGTCATGCACTTGCCTAATACACTGCTGTTGCCCATGATTTCAGGCATGAGTGCAAAGCCAAGCTTGTCTGCAAAGACAATATCATCTTGGGATAACACTGAATAACCAATCTTATGAATATCAAAGCAAATGGCGTTATCTGCTGTTGGTTGTTCTTGGATTTGGGTGGCGGTATCAGCAATACCAACACTAGTATCAATGCCATCCACCACCACACTTGGATTTGGCACCAATTGCTCTAGCAGTGCCTGATTGCGAGAATCTTGAGCTTGGATTAGGGTTTGGTTGGTGGTGTTGGCAGAGACGGTGTTATGAACCAAAATTGCAGTAATTGTGGTGGCAAGGATTGTTGGTCTAATCATAGGTGCATTCCAGCATCGTATTCAAGAATATTACATATTGTAACTATATAAATACAATCTTGCAAGCTCATCTAAATTACCATTGCTACATTTATACATATTTGTTACAATATTATTGCTATTTATTTTAAAAGGAAATTTTTATGAACCATGTATACAAAACCGTCTTTAACAAATCCACACAGACTTGGATGGCGGTTTGTGAATATGCTCGTAGTGTTGGTTGTGGCAGTGCAAGTGGTGGCAGCAAATCTGTGACACGAGGCGTAGTTGGTTCTATTACTTTTTTATCCTTTGCAGTACTTATGGCTTTGCAGTCAGCCCATGCCAACACCCCCACCACCATCATTGCAGATAAATCCGCCGATAAAGCCTTACAGCCGATTGTATTAAATACCGCAAGTGGTGTTGTGTCTGTTAATATCGCAACCCCCAATGCTCGTGGCTTATCCAATAACCATTACAGCCAGTTTGATGTGGGTAGTACAGGCGCTGTATTAAATAACAACCGTAAAGCTGTTGATACCCAAATCGCAGGCTTTGTGGCAGCTAACCCCTATATGGCTCGTGGGGAAGCTTCTACCATCTTAAATCAAGTCAATTCCAACAACCCAAGTCATTTGAATGGCTTTATTGAAGTGGCAGGTAAAAAGGCGGATGTGATTATCGCAAACCCATCAGGCTTGGTTGTCAATGGTGCTGGGTTTATTAATGCTGGCAATGTCCATCTGGCGGCAGCAAATAGCCAAGTTAATCAAGGGCAAGTAACAGGTTATGAAGTTGGCACAGGTCATATTGCTGCTCATGGTAAATTAAACCTACAAGGCACCGATTATGCTGCGCTCATTGCCAAGACCGCCCAAATCAATGATGAGATTTATGCAGGCAAACAACTTGATGTTATTCTAGGTGAAAACAGTGTTAGCCTACAAGATGGCGATTTAACACAACTAACCGCCATCAATAAGCAAACAAGCACGCCATCTGCCAATCAAACCACCAATAAAGAGCAACAAGGCACCGCCCCAACACTGGCATTAGACATCTCAAATCTTGGCGGAATGTACGCAGGTAAAATCCATCTGATTGGTACAGATAAAGGCTTTGGGGTGAATAACCAAGGGGTTATCACAGCAACTGGCAAGGGACAACCGCTTGGCACAGGTACACTCACCTTGGACAGCCAAGGCAATCTTGTTAATACCGGTAAAATCCTAGCCAAAGATGCTGTCACCATCAACACCCATGATAACACTGCTCAAAACGACGGCACCTTGTTAAGCGAACAAGCTGATATTGCCATTAATACCGCAAGTCTTAATAACACAGGCATCATTCACAGCACCCAAACCGCCAAGATTGCAGCCAAACAAGCGATTGAAAACCGGGGCAGTGTCTATGGCGGTGTTTTACAAGTTCATACGGATAAGCTTAATAACACCGGTCAGCTTATCCAAACTGGCACAGGTAAGCTTGATATCACCACCGATACATTCATCAACACTGATAAAGCGGTTATCGGTCAAAGTCTGTATGGACAAACCAGTATCCCCGCACCTTCTACCCCAAGTAGTGATCAAAGTGCTGGTAGTATCAGCAATGAGCTGGCAGATAATACAGCAGGCAGTACGGGTCATTTGGGGACGGACCCACAGCCGCCTGCTTTAAGTGACTCTGGTGCAAACACTCAAACCAAACCCGTCCCAACTGCTCGTGGTCATATCACTGCCACGAGCAGTATTCACAACACAGGTAGTCAAGCACTCATCACCGCCACAGGTGATATTGGTATCAGTGCCAATCAAACCAGTAATACCAAGCAAGCATCGATTGATGTACAAAGCCTAAATACCAACACTCTTGTCAATACTGACAGTAAAATCGCCTTAGATGATATCAATTGGCAATTAAGCCGCTTTGACAACAGCAAAGGTAGTATCACTGCTAGAAATGGCATGGTGATTGACAGTGGTTCTGATATGATTAATACAGGCGGTCAATTATCTGCCACTGGTACTGTGGCGTTATCTGCTGTTGGCGCGCTTGATAATACCCAAGGGGTGATTGTAAGTGGTGGTGATACTGCTATCAGCACTGATGGTGTGAATAATCAGGCTGGTACGATCATGAGTACTGGCAATGTATCTATTGCCAGCAAAGATAAGTTAACGAATGATAAAGGCGTCATCTCTGCACAAGCTAATACCACATTGAGCGTTGGGACAGCATTGAGCAATCATGATGGCAATATCTTTGGCAATCAACACCTAACCATCTATAGCCAAGATTTGACAAACAGCGGTCAGGTTTATGGGGGTAAAAGCACTACCCTGACTACTTCACAGACCCTAAGCAACAGTCAAACAGGACTGATTGCCAGCGGTGGTGATACCACCATCAGCACTCATACCATCACTCATGCCGGCAGCATCATTGCTGGCATGGACCGTGAAGGCAAATTAGGGCAGCCTGCCAATCTTAGCATCCAAAGTACGGGCAATCTGGTCAGCACAGGCACACACATTGCCACCCAAGCGATGGTGATGACAGGCAACATGCTTGACTTAAGCGATAGTCATAGTGAAGCGGTTAATATCAATCTAAATAGCCAAACTGATGTCAACACCACCAATGCTACCGCCATTGCTGCTGATACACTACACATCAGCACACCTGGTCAGCTTAATAACACCCAAGGGCAATTGTCCGCCAAACACCTGATGATTGATGGCAGCAAACTCATCAACCATCAAGGCAATATCAGCCATAGCGGTACGCAGGCACTGACATTAAACTTCAATCAAGGTCTGGACAACCGCCAAGGCAATATCAGCAGTAACAGCCAAGTACTGAGCATTAATACAGGTGCCGCCGCTTTAAACAACCAGCAAGGCAGTATTACTCATACAGGCAGTACGCTGACTGTGAGTACGCAGCATCTAGGCAACCATCAAGGTAAACTACTTAGCACTGGCAATCAAAGTCTTACGGTGGCTACAGATATCAATAACTCTGAAGGTGTCATTCAAGCAGATGCTTTAGCAATCAGTGCTCAAAGTATCAATAACCATCAAGGCAAGCTACTTAGCACCGCCAATCAGTCTTTAAGCACCCAAGAGGATATCAATAACCACCAAGGCATCATTCAAGCAAGTGGCTTTACTATTGATGCCAAAGCGTTTAACAACCATCAAGGCAGCGTATTTGCCACTGATGAAACAGCACAAAGCCGTATTACATTAACTGGCAATTTAAGTAATAGCAATGGCAATAGCAATGTTGATGCCAATGCCGATACACAAACCGCCACCATTGCCACACTAGGCGCTTTGGCCATCAGTGCCAACACGTTGGATAATACAGGACAAATCAGCACCAAAGCCTTAACTGTAGATGCCAATACCATCAACAATAGCGGTAGCATCAGCAGTCAAGAAGCAACCAGCATTCAAGCTAAGGATGCGCTTAACAACCGTGCGACAGGCAGTCTGTATGCAGGTACAGATTTGACACTAAACAGCCAAGGACACCTCAGCCATCATGGTAAAGCCTTGGTGGGCAATCGTTTTAGTGCCACCGCTGCCACGCTTGATTTGACCGACTCACACAATGAAGCAGACAGCATCAGCTATGACTCTCAAGGCGATATCATCCATCATAATGCCACAAGTTTGGCTGCACAAAACATCCGCATCGACAATACCCAAGGCGTTTTGAGCAATCAAGCGGGCAATCTGACGGCTAAAACCGTAGATATCCATACTGAATCTTTACAAAATGGTGGGGTGATCACCGCTAAAGAAATGACGATTAGCCAAACTAAGGATTATACACACACCAGTAATGATACCTTAACTGCGGATACGCTGACATTCACCACTCAAGGCAACTTTAGCAATCAGCACAGCTTTGGGGCAACAGATAGCCTAACGCTTACAGCAGCCAGTATCCACAACCACCAAGATGCCACCATTACAAGTAGCAATACCACGCTACATAGCCAAACAAACATCACCAACCAAGGCTTAATTAATGGTGATACGACTATCGTTAAAGCCGCAAACACCATCAACAACTTGGCTGGTGGTCGTATCTATGGCACACAACTTGCGATACAGGCTGATACGCTGAATAATGCGCCAGCAAAAGCTGCCAACCAGCAAACCAATCAAGAAAACGACCATCACACCGCCCCTGTGATTGCTGCAAGAGAGCGTCTGGACATTGGTGTTAACACCCTAAACAACAACCCCAACCCTGACAGAGCGGGCAAATTCAACGAAGATTTCGACAATCAAGCGTTAATCACAAGTCTTGGCAGTCTGCACATTGGCGGCAGTCTAGACGACAATCATCATGCCACAGGCAAAGCACAGACGGTGGTCAATAAAGGTGCGACCATCCAGTCTGGTGGGCAGATGGTGATTGGTGCCAAAACCTTGCTAAACACCAATGCTGACTTTAAAAAGCATACGGTTGAAGTGGTGGCAGAATCTGTTTATGAACAAACGCTTTACCGTGCTCACAAACAAGCGGACACCATCCCCGCCGCCCAAAAAAGCACTGATGTTGCTGATTTGGGCAACAAGCCAATGGCGGGTTTATTTGACTGCCCTGAAGGTAGTGAGTGTATTGTCAATTATGATTATGACTCTACGATTTGGTCATACTTTAACATTACAGCACCAGCTGAGCCTGCACCAGTCATTGCTGTCGAAAACCGCTTGGATGAGCCTGAGCTACCAAAGAATGAAACCGCTGAAAGTTGTGCGTTAGCAGAGGCAAGCAACCAAGCTTGTACACAGTACAATGAAGCATTGGCCAATTATACCAAGGTCATGGGTCCTTTATTAAAATGGGAAGAGGACAATGCCGCTGCCATTGAAGCGTTAGAACTGGCTATCAGGGAATATAATCGCCAATTTACCACAAATAAAAGCGATGTTGATTTAGCCCTAAATATCTACACCACCGATGAAGCAAAACTTGGACCAACCAGCAAAAAAGGTGCGCCAGATGGTGCTTTGTATGTCAAAGACGCCAATGGTAATTTCCACTTTGTTACCGAAGAGGTAGATGTCATTACTACTGACTTTGTCGTCTATGAAGATAAAACCCTAGCTTCTGACCCAGCTCGTATGGTAGCAGGACAAAATCTTGCCATACATGGCGACACTCTGATTAATGATAAAAGCCAAATGAATGCAGGTGCAGGCTTTGCAGTGATTGGCGATACTGTCATTCAAACACCTGACAATGGCTTGTATGGTGAAAAAACCAAAGTCACCGAAAATGGTCGCTTTACCCGATATAGCGTATTTCCCTCGGGAATTAACCGCCACAAGCGCAGAGCAATTGGTGGTGGCAGCTTTACACAATCCTTTGCGCCACTAGCAACATATGAGCTCCCCATCTTAAACGCCACCATCAACAAAACCCCATCGGTCATAACAATTGACCAATCAGCCCTAGCCAGTGGTGATGTGGAGACAGTGCTTGCTGCTTTAAAAGCCAATCAAGCTGCCTTATCCCTTGATGCTCAGCAACAGCTATCAAAGCTACTTGCTGCCAAAGAGCAAGGGCAAGCTGTTGATGAAGCAATCTTATCAGAGTTGACCAAAGCATTGTCCCAAAGCGTTGATGCTAAACAGGTCTCTGTGATCAGTGCCGACTTCTCACAGCTGACCATCCCTAGCTCAGCTTTGTACATCATCAATGCCGACGACCCCAATCTGCCACTGATTCAAACTGACCCTGCGTTCACCGATTACAAACAGTGGCTATCGTCTGATTATATGCTAAAAGCCCTACAATCAGACCCAAATCACATCCACAAGCGCCTATCTGATGGCTATGGTGAGCAACAGCGCATTAAAGATCAGTATTATCACTTAACAGGCAGAAACATCAACACCGATTACCGCAGTAACGAAGAAGCCTATAAAGCCTTGATGGATAATGGCATCACAGCAGCCAAAGCCTTCGGCTACACGCTTGGCACTGCACTCACCGCCGAGCAGATGGCAAACTTAACCACCGACATCGTTTGGCTGGTTAAACAGTCCATTACCTATACCACCAAAGACAAAGATGGTAATAGCATCACCAAAACCCAAGACGCTTTAGTACCCAAGCTATATCTACGTTCTGCCAATATCGCTACAGGTGCGCTTACTCCTGATGGTAGATATGCTGCCATGTCTAGCAAAAGCATGGATATACAGCTGACTGGCAATTTGGATAACAATGGTAATATCATTGCCAAAGATACCGC
>NZ_CAMCBS010000015.1 GCF_945873075.1 uncultured Moraxella sp.
GTAGGCGTAGGCGTAGGCGTAGGCGTAGGCGTAGGCGTAGGCGTAGGCGTAGGCGTAGGCTCTGGAGTTGGTTCAGGTTTTGGTTCAGGTTTTGGTTCAGGTTTTGGTTCAGGTTTTGGTTCAGGTTTTGGTTCAGGTTTTGGAGTTGGTTCAGGTGTTGGTGCGACGGTCTCTTGAACCATTCTTAGATGAACTTTATTGGCATCAGAATAATCTGCTTCAAAATCAACCAGTGGGTTGTTGTCGCTCACCTGCTTAAACTTACCAGCCAATGTGCCAGCGGTAACAACATCATTCCATTTTCCGTCACTTAATTTTTCTACAGCTTCAGAAGCTTTTACTTCAAGTGTGCCGCTGCTGATATCGGCAGCGCCTGTTACAGTCAATTTGCCATAATCAGATAGGCTGTTTAACGCTACTTGTAACACCTCTCCATCTTTCATACTGTAATCGCCCACCAAGCGCAAAGTGCCTTGATCGATCTGAGTGTTTCCACCCCAGGCTTTGGCTGATGATGCCATGCTTAGTGTGCCAGTCCCTGCTTTAGTTAGGCTGCCCACACCCGTGATACGAGCACCTTGAGAATCGTCAAGTAAAAAATTATTGGCCTGAGTATCGATGGTTAAGCCGCCTTGATCGATTTGGATGGTATCTTCAGCTCTAAAGTTTTGAAATAAAAGTGGGTCTTTACCAGTCGGCTTAATGGTGGCATCATCAAAATAAGCTGAACTTTTGATTGATTGTGGGAATCGGCCGATTTCACCGACAGTAAGCAATACATTATTTGATGCTTTTAACACACCTTTTCCTGTGCCGCCAATCACTAGGGCATCTGTGGTCAGTGTGGTATCGTTATCTAACAATAACTGACCATCGGCATTAGAACCCTCTGCGCCTTGACCGCCGATGTGTACAAGTTTTGTTGCATTAATTCTGCTGTCATTACCTGCCATAGCAAGGCCATTGCCTGCAGCGCCGATCACCAATTCATCCGCAGTTAATCGACTATAGTCGAGCACAAGCAAGCCTTTGCTTTTACCAAAATTAGCAATATTTACTTTTGAGCTTTTTAGAGTGCTTTCTGTTGTATGTATTGAACCTTCGCCATAGGTGCCAATATCCAGTAAATCTGTTGTAATGGTGGATCTGTCACTATATACACTGCCTTTTGCTGTTGGGTCATCACCAATGATGATGCGCTCATTTGCAGTGACTTGAGCTTTTTTCAGCTCTAGGTGGCCAATACCCACATCACCTATTGCCAACCCTTTATCAGCTGTCAATGAAGCATTATTGACAATAATTTCTCCATTGGCACTGCGATTTTTGGTGGCGGTTAAAATATCCTGTTTGCTGTGTACATGCGCACCATTTTCAATGGTAAGTACGGCTTGACCTTCATAGCCAATCTGAATCTGTTCATCGGATTGTAATTGCGAACCATTGCCGCTCACTGTAATGGTGTTACCTTTACTACTGGTATCATATCCAGCAACAATATCTTTGGCTTGGACTGAAGAAGCATTGCGGATATTGAGATGGCCTATACCTTTTACACCTACGCCTAAATTACCTGAATTTAACTGCGTGTCAAGACTGTTTACCAAAAGTTTGCCAGCATTATCTACAGTCACGGTGCCTACGCCATTAGTACCATAGCCCAAAGCAGCAAAGCGAGTATTTGCGGTGCCGCCATCAATATTAACTTCAGCTGTACCATGATTGGCTGCGATCAATTCATTGGTGTTGATGGCTGCTCCACTGTTGGTGATATTTAGTACACCATGACTGCCTTGTTGGGCACCGAGTATGGTACGAAATTGAACATTTAGATCACTGTTTTGCAAAACTGAAACATCGCCTTGGCCTTTATCACCAATAAAGATTTCATACGTGCTAAGTTTTGATCCATTATTTACATTGATTTGACCAGTGGCAGTGGCTGATTTTGCCACAGTGATATTTGAGCCGATCGCCGCATTTGAACCATTATTGATGTTTAAGGTTCCTTTACCTTCGCTACCTACATGTAGAATATTAGCGGCATTTAGCGTGGATTGATTGTCTAAATGAATTTTACCAATGCCTGTTTCAAAGATACCAACTGAAACACTGTCCTTGGAGTCAATGGTTCCTTGGTTCACATCTACTTTGGCTTGACCGCTATGACCCACACCGATCATATATGCACCGTTGACATCTCCGGTCTTAGTCATGCTGAGTGCAGTATTGGGCTCAATTTTAACAATCATGTTATCTGCAGCATTTGGAGCAAAATAAATAGATTGATCAAAGCTTACTGGTTGTGTCACAGTTTGGTCGGTGCTATATCCAATAGCCGCCACCGCTTCACCACCCATCGCCATCATAACAGCAACAGACAGTGCTTTAAACGACTTGCTTTTTCCTTTACTGCGAGCCAATTCACTCACGCATTGCCACACGCCTGTCGCGTGGTTAAAAATTACTCGATAAGTACGGTTCATAAATATCCTTAAAATATGGGTGCCGTTGCATGAATTGATGCAAATTGGCAAACTAAATACCAGATATTACACATTGATTTACTTAAGTGTAACAATTTGATTATACCAAAATTTGCGAGGGGGGGGTAGACCAATTAATACAACAAATCCATACTTTTTGTTATTTTTGGTAAGTTTTATTGAAAAAGCTGTACAAAGGCTGTATTTTAATAAGAAACTTATACTTTATTGCATTACCTTGTTTTTTTGTGCAATTTTATAGTACTAATTTATAGTGCTAAATTGGTTGCTTGCTTCTATTTGTACTGTAATTGTCGCAGATGGTTTACCATAATTTCAATGGAGTTGTTATGAAAAAAAATTTATTAGCATCGCTAATTCTAGCATCATCGCTAAGCCTATCTGGCTGTGGCTATAATGCGCTACAATCCCAAGATGAACAAATTAACGCATCTTGGTCAGAAGTGGTGAATCAATATCAGCGCCGAGCGGACTTAGTGCCAAACTTGGTGGCGACTGTTGAGCGATATGCCAAACACGAACAGCAAGTTTTCACCGAAGTGGCTGAAGCGCGTGCGAAGGTCGGCAGTGTACAGCTGACACCTGAGGCGCTCAATGATCCACAAGCGATGGCGAATTATCAAGCCGCCCAAAGTCAGATGACTTCTGCCTTGTCTCGCTTGATGATGGTCTCTGAAAATTATCCGGAGCTCAAAGCAGATGCGGCATTCCAAGACTTGCAAGCTCAGCTAGAAGGCACCGAAAATCGCATCACAGTGGCTCGTAACCGCTATATCGAAAATGTCAAAACCTATAATACCACCGTGCGACAATTCCCAACTAACATCACTGCCAAAGTGTTTGGTATGAACACCAAGCCAAATTTTGGTGTCGAAAACGAACAAGCCATTTCAACCGCACCAAAGGTTGAATTTGGTGGTGATAATAAAAATAGCAATTGATATTGTGCTGATACTTGGTGCTGATATATGGCGCTAATTTGGCTTAATTGATATTCATGTATTTATATTAATGTGGCGGTGTTGATGGCTATTTTAAAAAACCCAAAGCAATCATCCAAAGTGGTAGCGGCTATCTTGTCGCTCGCCATGCTGTGTCTACCTGTTAATACGCTTGCCAGTCAAGCGAATAGCCAATTAGCGACAGCGACACTGTCATCACAAGAAATACAGACGGCAGAGCGTGCCGATGGTATCACGCAAGCTGCCCAAAGTAGCACTCCTGCCAATCAGCTGATTTTGGATACGCCTGTCATTGATGAAGTAGGGCTATTAAGCACACAGCAAAATCAAGCCTTATCAGAGCGACTGCGTCAAATCCATCAGCAGGGCAAAGCGCAAATCGCCATTGTGATTGTGCCTAGCACCGATGGCGAGCCTATCTTTGATTATGCAATGCAGGTGGCGGATCGTTGGGGCTTGGGCAATAAAGATACGGATAATGGACTGCTGATCGTCGTCGCTGTCAATGACCGCAAGATGCAGATTTTGACAGGTCATGGACTTGAAGGCATTATCCCTGATGCCATTGCCAAGCGTATCATCCGTGAAGAAATGACCCCTGCCTTTAAAGATGGTCGCTATGCTGATGGCTTGATGCAAGCAGTTGATGCCATTGATAGTAGGCTACAAGCAGATCCCGAGACGCTTGCTCGAATGAATGATGCCGAGCTGACAGGCGATTCTGGTATAGGTATCGATACGATTGTATTGCTGATAATTGCTTTTGTTTTTGGAAAAATTTTAGCACAACTTTTGGGTAGGCTACTAGGTTCGGCGGTGGCGGCAATTGGTTTTGGGGCATTGGCAATCATGTCAGGCACAAATCCTTGGACCGCTTTTTGTTTGGCAGTTTTCATTTGTGCGTATTTGGCAATATTGCAAACCGTGATTGATCTTAGAACTGCACTACGTTTAGATCGTATATCTTCACAAAATCACCGTAATGGTGGTCGATCTGGTCGCTCAAGCGGTGGTTTTGGCGGTTCAAGTGGCGGATTTGGTGGTGGTGGCTATCGTGGTGGCGGTGGCAGTTTTGGCGGTGGCGGTGCAGGGGGATCGTGGTAATGAGACAGACAAGTATCACAAGGCTATTTAGACAGCTGATGTATGTGCCGATGATTCACAGTCGCTGGCTGACTGGCTCAGTCAAGCAGGCGCTTGGCAATGCCATCACGCAAGCTGAGATTGGTCATAGTGGCGAGATTTGTGTGATTATCGAAAATCATCTACCGATTGGCAGTGCCTATCATCAGACTTGCCGTGATAGAGCCATTGAGCTATTTGTCGAGCATCATGTGTGGGACACCGAGCACAATACAGGTGTGCTGATTTATGTCAATCTGTGCGAGCATGATTTGCAGATTGTGGCGGATCGCGGCATTGATCGGCGGGTGGCGGATGGCACTTGGCAATCACTGTGTACACAAACCCTTGAGCGATTTAGACAACAGCAAATGGCGCAGGGCATTTGTGAGCTGATTTTGGCAACCGGCGAGCTATTGCGAACACATCAGCCAAGCGATGATGTGGTGGGTAATGAATTACCCAACCGTGTAAAATACCTAAAATAATTTAAAAGAGAATAAAATAATACCATGTCGTACAGTGCAGTGATTTGGCTGATTGGCTTAAGTTTGTTGTTATTGGTGCTATTTTTGGTGGCAAGCCTAAAGCCGATGTTGAATAAGCCAAAACAGTCATCCATGCCATCAATAGCGTTACCGCCAACAATCCAAAAACTGTACAATATGCTATCGCCAAGCCTAAAAGATTGTACGCTTGAACCAAAAGCGACTCGCATCATCATTGCCAAATCAGGCGTGAAAAAAGCCATCATCACCATCGATGCACAGGCAGTGATGGCAGAGCGGTGGCTTGATGATGTGCTGATTGTCAATCTGACACCTGACTTTGTGGCGGCGGATGTCAGTGCAGTATTGACCAAAATCCGTGCGCATATTAATGCGGGTAGCTGATAGATAAAATAATTCTTGCTTTTGGATAAAAGTTTTAGTAGAATGTCGCTTTATTTTGCATCCTTGTCGTGTTCGTTATCAAGTGCTATCAAGGGATAGCCACGGCACACAGGTTTATCTGGAGAACTCAAGATGTACGCAGTAATCAAAAGTGGCGGTAAGCAACACCGTGTTAGCGTTGGTGAAACTTTGAAAGTTGAGCTACTAAAAGCTGAAAAAGGCGAAACGCTAAAAATCGAAGAAGTGCTAATGGTTGTCAATGGCGCTGATATCAAAATCGGTGAACCGCTAGTTGCTGGTGCGAGTGTAGAAGCTGAAGTGGTTGATCATGGTCGTGGCAAGAAAGTGCGTATCGTTAAGCACCGTCGTCGCAAGCACTACCACAAAGAGCAAGGTCACCGTCAATGGTTCACTGAGCTAAAAATCAAAGCCATCAACGCTTAATTCACCACATTAGTATTTGATACCTAGAGCGCACTCAACGGTATCCCAACAGGAGATATTCTCATGGCACATAAAAAAGCCGCAGGTTCTACTCGTAACGGTCGTGATTCTAACCCAAAAATGCTTGGCGTAAAAGTATTTGGCGGTCAAGATGTCGTTGCTGGTAACATCATCGTTCGCCAACGTGGTACTGAGTTCCACGCAGGTGAAGGCGTTGGTATGGGTCGTGACCACACTCTATTCGCTTTGACCGAAGGTGTGGTTAAGTTCGAAACCAAAGGTCAATTTGGCCGTCGCTATGTTTCTGTATTGGCTAAATAATTCTTAGCTAATTTGATTCAAAGCCAAGACTCATCATGATTTGTCATGATGAGTCTGTTTTGTTTATAGGGTTTGATAATTTTTTCAAATCTGATTTATCAATACAATCAATCATCCAAGAATGAGTAGCTCATGATCGATCATGTCTTGATGGCGTTTGGCATCACCTTAGCGGCAGGACTTGCAACAGTATTAGGCAGTGCTTTGGTCTTTTTTCAAAAAACCCCAAGCCCGAGAGTGTTGGCATTTGGCTTAGCATTCGCTGCCGGTGCGATGGTTTTTGTGTCTTTGACTGAGATTTTTGGCAAATCAGTCGATAGCTTTGGCGAAGTTAGTAGTGTAGGCTTTAGTTGGGCGACGGCGTCGTTTTTGGTAGGATTGCTTGCGATCTTGAGCCTTGATCGATTGATTCCCAATCCGCATGAGACGCTTGATGTCAATGACCCAAAGTTTTTGGATAAAAACCAAAGCTATCTAAGACGCATTGGACTGATGTCAGCTTTTGCTATCACTGCGCACAACTTCCCTGAAGGCTTGGCGACATTTTTTGCCACCCTTGAGAGTCCGACATTGGGCGCACCATTGGCATTTGCCATTGCAGTTCATAATATCCCTGAAGGCATCTCAATCGCTGCCCCGATTTATTTTGCGACACAAAGTAAGCGCATGACGGTCTTGGCGTGCTTGATATCAGGCTTGGCTGAGCCACTTGGGGCGGTGATGGGGTATTTTGTGCTCAAGCCGTTTTTATCACCTGAGATTTTTGGCTGGGTATTTGGTATCATCGCAGGAGCGATGGTGTTTTTGGCGATGGATGAGTTGCTGCCTGCTGCCAAGCGATATTCAGACGGTCATGAGACGGTGTATGGCTTGGTCGGCGGTATGGGCTTGATTGCGATTAGTTTGGCATTATTTAGTGCCGTCTAGCTAGGTGGGTGTATTTCAATAAAAATGGCTTGATTGAGTATCAAGCCATTTTTATTGAAAGCGATGATTATTTTTCTACCCATTGACGGATTTTTTCACGCTCTTCTTCGCTAGAGTTGAGCCATAGCTGCATAAAGCCATCAAGGTTATTTTTGGCTTGCGGTGCAGGAGTGCTGACCGGTGCAGGGTTTTGATTATTAATAGCGGCGATGGCTTTTTGGTTAGATGTCACAGCTGACTCACCACCAAACATACCACCGATAGCACCTGTGATGCCTGAGAAGATACCAGTACGGTTCTCGCTCGTGTTTTCTTGAGCTAGAATTTGACCATTTTGGGCGATGGCAAGGCTAGGTGCCTTGGCATACTCTTTGGCAGCAGAGTAAGTATTTGGTTGATTTGGCATGATCAGCTGATAAGTTTGGTTGTCTGCCAAGTCTGCTGATACGGTAATATTGCCAGATTTTAAGTAGTCATGATTGTTGCTATTAAGATCAAAAAGACGATCATAGCGAGCGGTGATGACATGACGACCTGGCTCTAGGGTGAATTGTTGCTGTAGTGGCTGTAGCAGTCCGTGACGAACTTCTTGACCATTGATGGCGGTGACTTTGATATTGTCATCGACATTGAGCTGTACTTTGGCAGAAGCAGGCAGTACAATCAAGGCTGCACACAGCATGGCAAGTGTCTTTATTTTCATGATTAATGTCCTTTACTTAAAAGTGGATGTTGCATAACATAACATTTTTTTAATGGATTTACTAGTCCAAAAACAAAAAGCCTTAGCATCTAAAGTTCAGTATTTTCGCTAGCGCTGATTTCTAACAAGAATGATTCTCGTAAAATGATGTTTTTAACTTCAGTGATGGCTTTTTTTGATAATTGACTGCGTGTCTGTAAGCTCAATAAGGGGCGAATGTGGTCCAATACAGTATTGATGCCACCTGCGTTTCTTGGGCCTTCAGCAAGTAGATAAGCAGTGATTTCATCAGGCAGACGCCAGCTTTTCTTTTTGATGATGGTATCAATCAAAATCCGACGGTCTTGTTCATCGCTATGATCGGGCAGTGCCAGCATCGGTGCTAGACTAAGCCGAGTTTGTAAGTCATTGAGATTTAGATGGATTTCACGAGCAGGGCAGTCTGCCAGATATAGAATTTGTTTACGGTGTTTGTACAGACGATTGATAAGATGAAACAATCCTTCTTGCCATTCATAGCTTTTTTTGACGGTTTGTAGATCATCGAAGATAATCAAATCAAACATCTCTAAGCCCACTAAGGTATCAGCTTGGGGGTCTTGTTCGATCAGCTCTTCAAGCTGTAAGCTGATGGCGGATTTATCAGTTTGTCGCTTAAAATAATCATACACAGCCTGAGCTAAGTGCGTCTTGCCAAACCCATGTCCACCTGTGATAAATAGCTCACGCAACTGCCCGTCCGCCAATCGCTCAATCGCTTCTATAATTGGACGAAAGCCTTCTGAAGCGAAATCTTCGATGCGAGCATCTTGGCGAATTTCAACATTAAGTGAGTCCTGCACTAGATCGGTCATGAAAAAAACTCTTTTTTTATAAATATGATATCAGTTTTTAGCGTTGCTTATGCCACATAGGATAAAATGATGTTGCCTATATATAGCATATTTATATAATTTCAAGCAAGTAAAATTTATTCATCAAACAGGCGATACTGTCTGCGACCTTGATGCCAGTCGCTATCAAGATAGGCTTGATAAGCATGATAAAATAGCACATTAATCACCGCTGAAACAGGTAGCGCAATCAGCATGCCCACAAAGCCTAACATCGCAGCACCAGCAAGCACCGAGAAAATTACCCATAATGGCGACAGCCCAATCTTATTGCCAAGCAATAGGGGCTGTAGCACATAGCCTTCGAGTACTTGCCCCACCATAAACGCACCGACAATCAGTCCAAGCTGTAGCCAGTCAAAGCCAAATTGAAACACGCCAGCAATCAGCGCAGCAATGATACCGACGCCAAAGCCAAGATAAGGCACAAAGCTTGCGATACCTGCCATAATCCCGATAATCAGACCAAGCTGTAAGCCAATCAGCTCAAGCTGTACTGCATAAATCGTGCCAAGTAGTAGCATAACCAGTAGCTGACCCTTAGCAAAGCTCATCAAGGCATCGTTACAGTCTTGGGCGATTTGTGTGACTTTGGCAGTGTAGGGCTTGGGAATGGCTGATTGCCAAGTGGCAAGACGCTTATCCCAACCAAGCAAAAAATAAAACGCAAGCACAGGCACCATCACCACAAGCCCAAAGCTGTTGGCAAAGTTCATCCCTGAGCTTAGGGCTTTTTTGATAAATCCTTGCGCATCAGCAAATTGATAGTTTTTTTGCAAAAATTCTAAAGCGGCATTGGATAGTACATTGGCATCAAGTGGCAATAAATCGGCATTGGTATGCATCGAAATCCAAGGACGCACGACATCATTGTACCAAAGCACCGCAGCGGGCAGTGATTCCCACAGAATCTCAAGCTGTGCCCACAGTAGCGGTACAAGCCATACAAAAAACGCCACCGCAAGCACGGCACTACTGAGATACACTAGGCTAATCGCCAAAATGCGGGGCATAATACGGCTGACGGCACTGACCAATGGATTCAAAAAATACGCCAAAATAAACGCCGCAACAAAAGGCGTGATGACTGATTTCATCAAAAATAGGGCGTACAACAAGATGCCAATGCCAGCCAAAATCAGTAATCTGCGAAAAAATGGGTCAATGCCAGTGCGATACATTAATAAAACTTTCCAATCGGTGAATCACTGTGGACTATTCTAAGCGATTTTGCGTTTTTTAGATATATAAGGCTCAAGATTTTTTTGACAAAACTTAAAAAAACTCAATAATTTTGACAACAGAATAAAACTTAACCGAAAAATTTGCTATAATAAACGGCAATATTTTTCCGCCAAATGGCATTGCTTTTTTACAAGGGTAGCTATGACACAGCAAACTTCACTCAGTTATAAAGACGCAGGCGTGGATATTGACGCAGGCGAAGCGTTGGTTTCTCGTATCAAATCAGTGGCAAAAGCCACTTCTCGCCCTGAAGTGATGGGCGGCTTGGGTGGTTTTGGTGCGCTTTGCCGTATCCCAACAGGGTATAAATCACCGCTATTGGTCTCGGGCACGGACGGCGTGGGCACAAAGCTTAAGCTTGCACTACAGCTCAATCGCCATGAGACCATCGGTCAAGATTTGGTGGCGATGTGTGTCAATGACCTATTGGTTTGTGGCGCAGAACCGCTATTTTTCCTAGATTATTATGCGACTGGTAAGCTGGATGTTGATACAGCGGCGACGGTGATTGCAGGGATTGGCGACGGCTGTCAGCTTGCCAACTGTGCGCTCATTGGCGGTGAGACTGCTGAGATGCCGGGAATGTATCAAGATGAAGATTATGACTTGGCAGGCTTTTGTGTTGGCGTGGTCGAAGAATCTGAAGTCATCACAGGCGACAATGTCCAACAAGGCGATGTGCTGATTGCACTAGCATCAAGTGGTGCACACTCAAATGGCTATTCACTGATTCGTAAAGTCATCGAAGTGACCGGCACGGATGTCGCTAGCGAAAAATTGGGCGAGCGTTCATTGGCTGATGCACTGATGGCACCAACTCGTATCTATGTCAAATCGGTCAATGCGCTACAAAAATCACTGGGCAATGCCAATATCCATGCGATGGCACACATCACTGGTGGTGGTCTGACTGAGAACCTACCACGCGTATTGCCTGAGAACTTGGCGGCGCAAATCGATACCAACAGCTGGCAGCTGCCCGAAGTGTTCCAATGGCTACAAAAAGGCGGCAATATCGAGACGCTTGAGATGTATCGCACCTTTAACTGTGGCGTAGGCTTTATCCTAGCTATCCCTGCAGATAAAGCTGAGCAGGCGATGAGTGAGCTTGCTGCCAGTGGCGAAACTGTCTGGAAAATCGGTGAAATCGTCGAGCGTACCGACAAAGCTGTGGTGTATATCTGATGAGCAATCGTCGTCTCAAAGTCGCTGTACTGGTCTCAGGTAGCGGCTCAAACCTGCAAGTGATGATTGATGCCATGCAGGCAGACACTTTGCCCATTGACATCATCGGCGTGATTAGCAATCGTGAAGATGCTTATGCCATCACACGAGCCACGACTGCCAGTATCCCTGTGGCGGTGCTATCACACGCACCAAGTGGCAAGCGGATGAGTATTGCCACTTTTGAAAAGCGCGCATTGGCTCAGCTTGAAGCGTGGTCGCCTGATTTGGTGGTGCTTGCAGGCTTTATGCGTGTGCTGTCTGCTGAATTTATCCATGCTGTGCCGTGTGCGATGATTAATCTACATCCGTCGCTACTGACTGCTTATAAGGGGCTCGATACTCATGCACGAGTGATTCGCTCGGGCGATAAGCACCATGGCTGTAGCGTACATCTGGTGACGCCTGAACTTGATGCAGGGCAGGTATTGACCCAGGCATGGCTGTCAGTCGATGAGCATGATACCGCTGAGTCGCTTGGCAAGCGAGTGCAAAAGCTTGAGCATCAGCTTGTGCCACATACGCTAGAGCTGATTGCCAAAGGCGTGCTTGATTTGGATGCCGTCAAGGCAGGTCAAATCGATGGCTTTGTATCTTTGCCATATCGACTGTGGCTTGATTAAGCTGTGATTTGATAAAATAAATAAGGCTATCGATATGGATAGCCTTATTTTATTGGGTTGGTATAAGAAATCGGATTAATGATTTTCTTTGGCGTGGTTTAGCGTGTATTTTGGAATCTCAATCACCAAATCTTCATCAGCGACGATACACTGACAAGCTAGGCGAGAATCAGGCTCAAGACCCCATGCACGGTCAAGCAAATCACCTTCGATATCATCCATCTCTTCTAGGCTGTCAAAGCCTTGACGGACGATGACATGGCAAGTGGTGCAGGCTTTTGACATATCGCAGGCGTGTTCAATCTTGATGCCACGCTCAAGCAGAGCTTCACACAGATTTTCACCTGAATGAATCTCAACGGTCGCGCCTTCTGGGCAGATTTCGTGGTGGGGTAGTAGGGTTACAGTGGTCATAAGTATCTCTTTTGCGTTCAAATTTTAATAAATCAATATTACCAATCACTGGTGCGTGTGCCTGCAAGTGCATCTTTGACATTTTTGTCCATGATGACGCTAGCAAAGTGGTCGCTGGCAGGCTTAAGCTTGGCGACAGCATCATCAAGCACGGCCTTATCATTGCTATCAATGGCATCACGCACCCCATTCATCAGTGCTTGCAAGGCAGCTTGTTCGTCATCGCCAAGTAGTGCGCCAAACTCTGCCAATGCTGAAGTCAGTGCAATCAGTTCACGGTCGGCTTCGACTTTGGCTTCGATGAGCATACGGGCTTTTTTATCTTCATTGGCGTGCGTAAAGCCTGCCATCAGTAGCTGTTCTTGCTGTGCTTCGGTCAGTCCATAGCTTGGGCTGACTTCGATGTGGCTTTTGACACCGGTGGTGGTTTCTTCGGCAGAGACGGTCAGCTGGCCATTGGCATCGATGCTAAAGGTCACTTCGATACGAGCCAAACCTGCTTTCATCGGCGGGATGCCATATAGCTCAAAGCGTGCCAAACTGCGACAATCTGCGACGGTATCACGCTCGCCTTGGACGACATGGACAATCATGCCTGTCTGACCATCTTGGTGCGTGGTAAAGGTCTGACGACGAGCGACAGGGATTGGTGTGTTGCGTGGGATGATGACTTCGACCAGTCCGCCCATCGTCTCAAGTCCAAGCGATAGCGGTGTGACATCAAGTAGCAATAAGCCATCGCCTTTTTTATTAATCAGCTGGTCGGCGGCGATACTTGCGCCAAGTGCGACGACTTCATCAGGGTTGATGCTACACAGTGGCGCACGATTAAAATGCGCTTCGACAGCACGGATAATCACCGGCATACGAGTTGAGCCACCGACTAGGATGACATCATTGAGCACTGATTTGTCAAGCTTGGCATCAAGTAGCACCTGCTCACAGGCTTGTAGTGTGCGACGGATGACGGGCTCAATGATTTGGCTAAGTGTCTGATTATCAAGCTGTAGCGACAGTGGTGTACCTGCGATGGTGGTATCAACTGTGATACTGTCGGTATCGGTCAGTGCTTGCTTGTAGTTTTTGGCAAGCTTGGCAAGGCGAGATTTTTCGCTATTATCAATCTGTGCTGGGTCAAGATTCGCCTGCTTAATCAGCCAATTGGCAAGTAGGCGGTCAATATCATCACCGCCTAAGGCTGAATTGCCCCCTGTGGCAAGCACTTCAAACACGCCATCACTGAGTCGTAGGATAGACACATCAAAAGTACCACCGCCCAAGTCATAAACCAAATAAGTCCCGTGATTGGTCGCTTTGTCCAAACCATAAGCAATGGCAGCAGCGGTCGGTTCATTGAGCAAGCGAAGTACGGTCAAGCCCGCTGCGGTGGCGGCATCTTTGGTGGCGGTACGCTGTGCATCATCAAAATACGCAGGCACGGTAATCACCGCCCCTTGGATGCTGTCATCAGGTAGGGCTGCGGCGGCGTGACGATATAGGCGATTTAGGATGTGCGCCGATGTCTCGACAGGGGATTTTTCACCTTGTGCAGTGACAAAGGCAGGCATGGTGGCATCATCGCCAGAGAGTGTATAAGGATGTGAGAATTTGATATCACTGCGAGCTCGCCCCATAAAACGCTTGGCTGAGATGATGGTATTGGCAGTATCATCGGCAAAAGCCAGCGCCTGCTTGCCAGTCAGTGGCGTATCGCTTTGCTCGCCATAATAGACGACAGATGGCAGTAATGGCGTGTCATCAAACGGCAAAACCTGCGCCTTGCCCGAGCGAACCACGCCTACCAATGAATGTGTCGTGCCAAGGTCAATACCGAGTGCAAAACGATGTTGGTGGGGATTTTTGCTTTGATTGGGTTCGCTGATTTGTAATAATGACATGGCAAATTCTTTAAAATAAATAAAATAAAAGGTGGCTAGTGAAAAGCAAGTTTTCAGTGGCTAATTATACTAAATTTTGATGCGTTATCCAAAGCGCTTCATCACAAAAACACGCCAAAGGGCATCAATTTGGCGTGTGATTTTCCTAAAATTTCCCTAAAATCAAGCGATTAGACATACAAATCGTCATCATCGTTATTTTGGTGCAGGCTTTCGCTGAGCTTGGCAATGATGTCATCGTGCAGTTTGCCGACGAATTGTAATTTTTGGGCAAGGTCACGAGCAGCCGTCCAGTTTTGGGCTTGATAAGCATCATCAAAGCCATCTGCCAACGCTTGGCTAGTCTGGGCAACTTCATTTGCCATCTTATCAAGACTTGCTTTGTCATCGGTATCATCAAGCGCAATGCGAATTTCCATCATCTCGCCCAAAAAATCCCAATCGCTGATGGATTTGTCCAAATCGATATCTTCACCATTTAAGCTAAGTAAATACGCAGCACGGCTATCATCACGCTTTAGGGTGTCATAAGCATGATTAATCAATGATGCGTTTTGGGTGATGGCGATGCTGTCACCGTCTTGGCGGTCAGGGTGATGAGTTTTTTGTAGCTCAAGCAAGCGAGCCTTGAGCAGTGTTTCATCAATCCGAAAGCTGATAGGCAAGTCAAACAGCGCAAAAAAATGGTTATTCATAGCGTGCCTTAGACAGTGAATGACTCACCACAGCCGCATTCACCTTTTTGGTTGGGATTGGTGAATTTAAAGCCAGAGTTTAGCCCTTCGGTGACATAATCCATCTCAAGACCGTTGAGATATACCAAGCTTTTTGGGTCAACAAAGACATTCACACCACCGCTTGAGAATTTCTCATCGGTATCATTTGGTTCATCGACGAACTCAAGCACATAAGCCAATCCCGAACAGCCAGCCGTACGCACGCCGACACGGATGCCTTCGCCGCTACCACGGTTTTCTAAGAAGTCTTTGACATGCTGTGCAGCACGAGCGGTTAGGGTAATCATGACAATTTCCTTCACTAAATTGGCGATGACTGCCGATGTATATCGGCAGGATGTCTAAGTGTTGAACAGGATAATCAAGCGAGCGTTAAGCAAGTATTTGGTAAATTATGCTTGTGCTTTGGCTTGATAATCTTCAATCGCAGCTTTGATGGCATCTTCGGCAAGTACCGAGCAGTGTACTTTAACTGGTGGCAAAGCAAGCTCTTCGGCGATGTCTTTGTTTTTAATCGCGGCGGCTTGGTCTAAGGTTTTGCCTTTTAGCCATTCGGTGACTAGCGAGCTTGATGCAATCGCTGAGCCACAGCCATAAGTCTTGAATTTGGCATCTTCGATGATACCGTCATCGCTGACTTGGATTTGTAGGCGCATCACATCACCACAGGCTGGTGCACCGACCATGCCAGTGCCGACATTTTTGGCGTTTTTGTCTAGGTTGCCCACATTGCGTGGATTTTCATAATGGTCAATGACTTTATCTGAATATGCCATAACTGTATCTCTTATAAGTTTGGTGAATTGGCAAATCGTGCGATGGCTGGGTTTGCCAAATTTTCTACTAAATTTGAATCTGTGTTGTAATTGGCTATTTATCAAGTTTTGGTTCTATAAATAGCCATTGTCGAAGTGGTTATCGCCTAGTGCTAGGCAGGCAACCGCTGTGTCAAATCGCTTATTTATAGGCGGCTGGTGCTAGGCGGGTGAGCGATGGTGTACTTATGTACATCGAGCATCAGTTCTATAAATAGCCATTGTTGAAGTGGTTATTGCCTAGTGCTAGGCAGGCGAACGATGGTGTACATCTAGTACATCAAGTGAGCCTAACGACGCAGTAGGGCATAACCACACAGACAATCAGTGTTCTTGCCATTCAACGGTTGACAAATCAATCCCTTCTTTGAACATATCCCACAGTGGCGACAGTTCACGCAGTTTCTCAACCGCTTCATGGATTTGGGCAAGGACACGGTCAATATCTGCTTCGGTGGTATAGCGACCGATACTAAAGCGAATCGATGAATGTGCTAGCTCATCAGGGCGACCGATGGCACGCAGGACATACGATGGCTCAAGGGTGGCTGATGTACACGCCGAACCTGATGATACTGCCAAATCTTTTAGGCTCATCATTAGACTCTCACCTTCGACGAAGTTAAAGCTGACATTGAGCACATTTGGGATGCCATGCTCAAGGCTACCGTTGAGATAGACTTCTTCGATGTCTTGTAGTCCGTTCCATAGCTTATCACGCAGGGCTTTGATGTGTGCATGGTCTTCATCAAAACGCTGTACCGATAGGGCAAACGCTTCGCCCATACCGACGATTTGGTGTGTCGCTAGTGTGCCTGAACGCATACCACGCTCATGACCGCCGCCGTGCTGCTCTGCTTTGATGCGTACGCGTGGCTTGCGACCGACATACAGTGCGCCGATACCTTTTGGGCCATAGATTTTGTGCGCTGAGAAGCTCATCAAATCAACTTTTAGCTCGCCTAGGTTGATTTTGATTTTGCCAACGGCTTGGGCAGCATCGACATGGAATAATACGCCTTTGGCACGAGTGATTTCACCAATAGCAGCGATGTCTGTAACCGTGCCAAGCTCGTTATTGACCGCCATTAGGCTGACCAAAATGGTATCATCACGCAGTGCGGCTTCGACTTGGGCAGGGGTAATCAGACCTGTACCTTGTTCTGGCTCAAGATAAGTAATCTCAAAGCCTTCTTGCTCTAGCTGACGGCAGGTATCTAGCACAGCTTTGTGTTCGATTTTGCTCGTGATGATGTGCTTGCCTTTTGTGTGATAAAAATGTGCCACACCTTTGATAGCAAGGTTATCTGACTCGGTTGCGCCGCTGGTAAAGACGATTTCGCGTGGGTCAGCGCCGACGGTTTGGGCGATTTGGTCACGAGCGTGCTCAACCGCTTCTTCTGCTTGCCAGCCAAAGCCATGCGAGCGAGAAGCAGGGTTACCAAAGATACCGTCAAAAGTTAGGTATTGTACCATCTTGTCAGCCACTTCTTTGGCAACTGGTGTGGTGGCAGCGTAGTCAAGATAAATAAGTGATGTCTGGCTCATGCTAGATTTCCGATTAAATTGATTGTTGTGATTTGTGAGTCTTTTTTTGCCCCGCAGACCCGACTTTCTTGGCGGTCAGCGATGGCTTGTGTGTTTTTGGTTTCTAATAACTGCGCTAGGGTGACATTCTTTAGGTATGATTCGATGTGTGCGGACAAATTATGCCATAAATCATGCGTCAAGCACATCGAACCATCATGGCAATCGCCTTTGCCACCGCACTGAGTGGCGTTGATGCTCTCATCAACAGCGGTGATGATGCTCATGATGTCAATTTCACTAAGTGGCTTGGCAAGATGATAACCGCCAGATGCGCCCCGTGTGCTATTGACCAGCCCTTTTTTGCGTAGCTTTGAAAATAGCTGTTCGAGATAGGATATGGAGATGGATTGGCGTTTTGCAATGTCGGACAAAGACACAGCACCTTGATGGCGGTTCTCTTGGACAGCCAAATCAAGCAAGGCAGTAACGGCATACCGTCCACGAGTGGTTAAACGCATTGTCTAATCTTCCAAAAAAATTGCCGAGTTTGAATCGCTCAAACCTAGGTAAACTTACAATTGCCAATGTCTTGGCTTGTTATGATGTGGCTTATTATAATAATTCCGAGTAAATAGGTCAAGATTATTTGCACAAAAAATCCATCAACAAAACTGATTGATGGATTTGATTCGGCTTATCTTGGCTTGGGTGCTTGATAAAGCATCATGCCACGCTTGCTTGATAGGTATCAGATAAAAAAGTGCGACACGATGGCGACAAGTGCAATGACGGACGCCACAATCAGACCGGCAACGGTGGCTTTTTGTTTGTTTTGCGATTCGGCAAGCTGCGTCTTTAGCCGAGCGATGTCTTTGGCTTGCTCATCGATACGCTGATTTTGTTCGTTAATTTTGGCACGAAGCTCTGAGAGCTTTTCGGCTTTTTGTTCGGGTGTGGGCTTATTTTCGGGATTGCCACGCAGTTTGTTGATGAGATTTTGGATAGCGCCACCGACGCCGACACGCACCAAGAATGCTTTGACATCAGCGACATCTTGGGTCTCGCCACGGATTTGTAGTGCATCGATGGTGGATTCTCTGTGATTCATCAAGGCATTGATAAGCTGAAAGCTATAAGCATTGATGATGACATCAGGCGCTTGCTTATTGGCAGGCAATGTGTCATCAAGCAGTACGCCACGATAACCAAAAGTGGCATAAATCTTGGTATGCGGTAGGTAGGTGCGGATACATACCACCTTGCCCGATTCGGCAAGTGGATAGGCAAGCTGGCGTAATTTTGGGTCAAATCTGAGCATCAGCGTGATGGCAGATTCAATAAATACCAATAATACATTTAAGATACCACGAGAGATGACACCGTTTGGCTCGCTTGATGAAACGGCGTCGGGTGAGTTCTGTGTCGTCATAATAATCCTAGTCGTTGGGCGGTGCGATTTGTTTTTGTATCACTTGTTTTGTATAAAAAAGTCATCAATCACCGCCAAAAAATCACATTAGTTGCCATGATACTGTAATTTTGAAGAAAATTCAGCGATTTTTTATGTTTTTTCGTTAAAAATGATAATTTTACTTGCTTATTGGTGCTAAGCTTGCTATAAATTGCAGTAATTGTTTAGTCGATTGCAACAAAAGTGTAATATTTTTACGCAAAAGTATCTTTATGAGCTCTAAATTTCACTTTTTTGCAAAAATCTTGCAAAAAAGTGATTTTTTTACTTGTAAAAGCTTAGCTATCGCCTTACAATGCACATATTATGGCTGTTGCCACCGTTTTATATCGATTTTTGTAATACCGTGAGGAAATCTTATGAATAAGTCAGAACTAGTAAACAGCATTGCCGAAAGCGCTGGTCTAACTAAAGAGCAAGCAGCTAAAGCTGTGCAAGCATTCACTGAGAGCGTACAAGGCGCACTACAACGCGGGGATGATGTTGTGTTGGTTGGTTTCGGTACTTTTAGCGTCAAAGAGCGTGCAGCTCGCACTGGCCGCAACCCAAAAACTGGCGAAACACTAGAAATCGCTGCAAGCAAAGTACCAAGCTTCAAAGCTGGTAAAGGTCTAAAAGATGCTGTAAACTAATCACAGCTGACTTGGCAAACCGCTCAATCGTGTGATTGGGCGGTTTTTTACTTGTCTGATACAATTTGTTGTGCCTAGATACAAAAAGTGCTTTGAGAAAATGGACAAATTAGCGTATTATAGTAAGGTTTTTAGTCTTAATTTGATACGATTGATAAAGTAGCGATTTTCTATGGATAAAATGCGTAATTTTTTACAAAGTTGGCCGGGTAAGCTGATTTTGGTAGGTACATTGATTCCGATGGCATTTTTGGGCGTGCAGGGTACATTCGGCGGCCCTGAGATTCAGCCGAACCAGCTGATTAAAGTGGGTGATCAAGTGGTGGATGTGACCACTTATCAAGCTGAAGTCAATGCGCTGCGTAATGAGTTGATGAAGCAAATTGACGCAAGCCTAATCAATGAAGATGCGCTCGCCAAGCAAGTCTTGGACAATATGGTGAATCGTGCATTATTGGAAAATCAATCGATTGCACTTGGCATGACGGTGTCTGATGAGACCATCACTCGACTCTTGCAACAAGATCCGACTTTCCAAGATGCTAATGGTCAGTTTTCTAATGATTTGTTTGCGCAGTTTTTGCAGCAGCGTGGCATGACCAAAGATGTGCTGTTTCAAACTTTTCGCTTACAGCTGAGTCTAAGACAGCTTAATGCTAGCATTTTGGGTACAGCGATTTATCCAAATAGCCAAGTTTCTCGTCTGCTGGATCTGCAGCGTGAGAGCCGTGAAGTGTGGGTGCATCGCCTAAATTGGCAGGATTATGTCGATCAAGTTGAGATCACTAAAGCGCAAATCGAAGAATATTATAATGCCAATAAGGATAAGCTGATCAGCCCTGCGACGGTGGATTTGGCTTATATTGAGCTTGACCCACAGACCCTAAAAATCGATACGCCAAGCGAAGATGAGATTCGTGCGCAGTATTCTAGCTACCTCAAAGAAAAAGGCCTAAGTGATGGCAGACAGCTTGCGCAGATTTTGCTGACAGGTGCTGATGCCGAAAAACAAGCTGCCGACATCAAAAAACAGCTGGATACTGGCGCATCTTTTGAGTCACTCGCCAAGCAATACTCACAAGATCCAAGCGGTGCAACAGGCGGGAATATCGGTAGCTTCAACCCATCGGTATTTGGTCAAGATGCAGCGAAAGTTGAGCAAGCATTAAGTGGCTTGGGTGTAGGTCAAGTCAGTCAGCCTGTCAAGACGGGCTTTGGTGTGCAGATTTTTAAGGTGACACAAGTAAGCTCTGATGCGCCAAGTATCGACAGCTTGCGTGATGAGCTGATTGACAAGGCAGCCACCTATAAGCGTCATGCGGCATTTGCTGATTTGTCCGCGAAGATTAATACGATGGCGACAGATGGCGTGGGCGTGGCGGATATTGCCAAAGAGCTTGGTCTGACAGCACATACGATCAGTGCCTATCCGCAGACGGATAATAAGACAGCGCTATCACAGCCTGCGGTAATTGCGGCGGCGTTTGATGAATTTACCATCCAAGATCAAGGCGTGAGTGCCAACATCGCTGTCGGCGACAAAAATATTTGGGTGCAGCCAAGCAATTATCAAGCCTCTCGAGCGCTAAATCTACAAGAAGCGAGTGAGCAAATCAAGCAAACTTTAGCCAAACAAAAAGCCACTGAGCTTGCGCTGGCTGATGCTCAAAAGCGTGCCGAGCAAGCCAAGACAGATGGCGCTAAGGGTCTGATGACTGCAAGTGCAAATCTAGGCAAGGTGACTCGACTGACGCCGACGCTCAATCCACAAGAATCTGCAAGCTTATTCTTGCATCGTGCAGCTACAGGCAATGATGTATGGGCAGTGCAGACCACAGATGGTGCTAGTATCATCGTCGGTGCGCCGGTTGAGTCTGTAGCCGAATCACAGCTCAGTGATGCAGATCGTCGCAAGACGGCACAGCTACTGCGTGAGAATGTCGGTGAAGATCAGCTAAAAGACTACCTTCAGTATCTCAAAGATACCAATGAAATCATCATCAACGAAGACGCCCTAAAAGCACAGCGTTGATTCAAGCCATAAAAAATCACCCCAAAGTCTGCTCTTTGGGGTGATTTTTTTGATGGGCAAATTAGCTATTAACCAGCTCATCCGTCCGAGCTGCCAAAATAAAGTCATTCTTGTGCAGTCCGCCGGCTTCATGCGACCACCAAGACACGGTCGCCTTGCCCCATTCTAATAAGATGGCAGGGTGGTGACCTGCCGATTCGGCGATGTCACTGACTTGATTGGTGAACGCAAGTGCCTGCTTGTAATTTTTAAACTTAAACACTTTGGTTAGGCGTTTGATGCCATCGATTTCAACCATCTGCCAAGTGGGGATTTGCTCAAGTAGCACAGGCAGCTGGTCATCGCATAACAGTGGCGCATCTAGGTGACAGACTTCACAGGCTTGGTCTTTGAGTGGGGTGGTCATGATTATCTCCTTATTTATCAATCAGTTAGTTGGTTAATAGGCTTGGGTGTATCTCATACAGTCCATCGCTTTGTGCTTGGCTGATGGCAGTCAGTAGGGTGTTTTCATCGAGCCCAAACAGCGCATCGGGCGAGTCGATGACATAATAAATCGGCTGAATCTTGTCAATGCGATAGGGTGTACGCAAAATATCATTGAGATTAAACGGGCGATATTCAGGCTTGCCCGACAGTGCGTATTCGGTCTCAGCTGGCGAGCTTAGGATGCCACCGCCATAAATACGCAATCCATCAGCGGTATCAATCAGCCCAAATTCCATCGTGAACCAATACAGCCGTGCCAAAAAAACCCGTGTCGCCTTGTCTGATTTTAGCCCAAGCTTGCCATAGGTGTGGGTAAATTTGGCAAAGGCAGGGTGGGTCAATAGCGGACAATGCCCGACAATTTCATGAAAAATATCAGGCTCTTGGATATAATCAAAGTCATCACGAGTGCGGATAAAGGTCGCAACGGGGAATTTTTGGTTAGCCAATAAGTCAAAGAATTTGGAAAACGAAATCAGCGCAGGCACAGCAGCGGTAGCAAAGCCAGTCGTCTGCTGTAGCACACGGTCAATATCGGCAAGCTGTGGAATGTGTGTGCTTGACAGTGCAAGCTTATCAAGTCCATCAAGATAATCTTGGCAAGCCTTGCCGACGATACTAGACTGCTGACGGACAAATAGGTCATGCCAAATGGCGTGCTCATCATCGTGATAAGCAATAAATCCTGACGCATCTGGCGTGTGTGCTTGGTAAGCGGTACTCATATCAAATCCCTGATTGTGATGATTATGCCACAATGGTAGAAAAATCAACGAGTTTCGTCAAATGAAAAATCGTTCGCCTTATGGGTTAATTATTAACTTTTTGTTATTATAATTATTATTTATATAAAATTTGGTTTAATTTATCGGGTTATCCAATGTAAAAAAATAAGCACAACCCTAAGGCTGTGCTTATCATAAAGATCATCCAATCAATGACGGAAATGACGCATACCAGTAAATACCATCGCAATACCATGCTCATTGGCAGCAGCGATGACTTCGTCATCACGCATTGAGCCACCTGGCTGGATGATGCACTTGATGCCAGCGGCAGCGGCATTGTCGATACCGTCACGGAATGGGAAGAACGCATCCGATGCCATCACAGCACCTTCGACCACCAGACCTGCGTGTTCAGCCTTGATGGCGGCGATACGTGCAGAGTTGACTCGGCTCATCTGGCCTGCGCCCACACCGATAGTTTGGCGGTTTTTGGCATAGACGATGGCGTTTGATTTGACGTATTTGGCGACTTTCCAAGCAAAGATCAAATCATCAAGCTCAGCTTCTGTTGGCGCTTTGTCGGTGACTACTTTTAGGTCGTCTTTGGTAATCATGCCAAGGTCTTGGTCTTGGACAAGCAGACCGCCATTGACACGCTTGAAGTCAAACTGGCTAGCACGCTCATCAATCGCAGGTAGCTCACCGCAGACGAGCACACGGACATTTTTCTTAGCGCCGGTGACTTCTAGCACGCCATCAGCCACGCTTGGGGCGATGATGACTTCAACGAATTGACGCTCGACGATGGCTTTGGCAGTCTCAACATCTAGCTCACGGTTGAATGCGATGATACCGCCAAAGGCTGATTCGGGGTCGGTGGCATAAGCCAAATTATACGCATCTAAGATGCCATCTAATGAGACAGCGACACCGCATGGGTTGGCGTGCTTGACGATGACACAAGCAGGCTTGGCAAATGATTTGACGCACTCAAGTGCAGCATCAGTATCGGCGATGTTGTTATATGATAGCTCTTTGCCTTGTAGCTGTTTGGCAGTTGAGACAGATGCTTCACGGGCATTGCTCTCAACATAAAACGCCGCTGATTGGTGCGGGTTTTCGCCATAACGCAAATCTTGGGCTTTGATGAATTGGCTGTTGAATGTGCGTGGGAATTGGGTGTTTGCTGTGGCATCATCACTAGGCTGTGCATCGCTGTCAGTAGGTAGGCGAGCGCCAAGCCAGCTTGCAATCATGCCATCATAAGCCGCAGTGTGTTCAAAGGCTTTGACCGCCAAATCAAAACGAGTGGCAAAGCTTAGGCTACCTGCTGTGCCAAGCTCGGCAAGCACACGCTCATAGTCAGCTGGGTTTGTGATGATGCCGACATGGGCATGGTTTTTGGCAGCAGAGCGTACCATTGCAGGGCCGCCGATGTCGATGTTTTCGATGGCATCGCCCATAGTCACATCAGGCTTGGCGACGGTGGCAGCAAATGGATATAGGTTCACCGCTACGATGTCAATGCGGTCAATACCGTGCTCTGCCATGATAGCATCATCCACACCACGACGACCTAGGATACCGCCGTGAATTTTTGGGTGCAAGGTCTTGACACGGCCGTCCATCATTTCGCTAAAGCCAGTGTGTGCCGATACTTCGATGGCATCGATACCGCTGTCGGTCAATAGCTTAAAAGTACCACCAGTTGACAAAATGCCAAATCCTGCATCCACAAGACCTTTGGCAAACTCAACGATGCCTGCTTTGTCAGAAACAGACAATAAAGCAAAACGCTTTGAACTCATAACTTACCCCAAAAAATTGTGATTACACTGCAATTGATAGCCAAAGCATCAATTTACAATCCAAAAACAAAATGATACCATTGATTACAAATTTTATAAAGCTAATTTGGGCATTTATCCAAAAATTTTCTCAATATATCAGCCACCATATCAGCCATTAGACGTACAAAACAAAAAACCCAAAGCAAACAGCTTTGGGCGATATGACTAAGCGAGATATGATAAGCGATTAAAGCAGACCGTGTGCTTTGAGCTTGGTGCGTAGCGTACCACGATTGAGCCCAAGTAGCTGCGCGGTCTTTGACTGATTGCCACGAGCGTATTTGAGCGTCGCAGTCAATAAAGGTCGCTCAAGTTCGGCAAGAAAAATTTCATAAAGATTGTCGGCATCTTCACCGTCTAGGCTGTCAAAATACTGCTGTACTGCCTGCTCAACATGAACATGAAGTGGCGTCTTTTCTGTATAATTTTTTGCTGTCATCATCTTATTCGCCCAAAAGTTGCTCAATTCATTTGATCTAATTAGTGTGCAAATAGTAGCAAAACACGCCATAACTGCCTATGATTGTTGTGTTATAGCGTGTAGCAAGTTTGTAAAAAATTTGAGCAATCTGTATAAGCGGTGGGGTTATTTTTTGCGACCGCTTAGACGATTCCAATGACCATCTTCAGCATTATCATAGGCATACGGCGCATCGATGTCAAAGTATGGCGTGTAAGCATCGATGACATCTTGGGTTTGGTTTTGGATAAGACCTGCTAGCACGATACTGCCATCGTCTTTGAGTAGCTCGCTAAAGGTTGGGGCAAAGTGAATCAATGGTTTGGCAAGAATATTGGCGGTGATGGTGTCGCACAGCTCAGGATTGTCTTTGCGATAGGCGACAAAGTCTTCGGGCAAAAAGGCAATCAGCTTATCTGCCACGCCATTTAGGGCGGCATTTTGGTTGGTGGCAAGTACTGCCTGTGGGTCGATGTCCACCGCAAGTACTTGTCGTGCACCCAGTAGTAGTGCCGCCACACCTAAGATGCCCGAGCCACAGCCATAATCGATGACAAGCTTATCAGTCAAATCCTGCTCAGATAGCCAATCTAAGCACAGGCGGGTGGTGGCGTGATAGCCTGTACCAAAGGCAAGACCGGGGTCTAGGATAAGATTGGTCGCATCAGGCTCAGGCGCATCTAGCCATTCAGGGACAATCCACAGATTGCCTGCGCACTTGATAGGCTTATAATAGGTCATCCACTCTCGTGTCCAGTCCTTATCGTCTAGGCGGGTGAGCCAAAAACGAGTGGCATCCACTTCGGTGGCAATCTCGCTAGCAAGACTTTCAAAATCCGTACCGGCAAAGCTATCATCGCTATTGGTATCAAAAATCGCCGTAATGACCACATCGCTCCACAGTGGCTCTTCGCCCGGTAGTGGCTCAAACAGTGGCTCATCGCCTGCATCTTCGAGCAAGATAGAGACGGCGCCGACTTCATAAAATAAAGCTTCGGCAAGCTCAACGGCGGATTTTGGGCATTGTAGATGAAGTTGTTGCCAAGACATATCAGATCCTAAAAATAAATGACTGCGCTTATTATAACAAATATCTGATGGTAAATAGCAAAAAGTTAATCAACGATACAGAAATTGACATCAAAACACACTGATATCGCATCATGGTGAACCATCAATGACCAAAAGCGTGACCAATCGGTGCTTGAGCGATGCATGATAGACTCGTTATAATAAGCCAAAGCCATCGGCATGTGGCCATCATGGCTGATGAGCGGTGACTGATTAAGATAACTATCAAAACACCATCACGGAGATTAAGATGCAAAATAAGATGACAGATATGATGCTAAGTACAGAAAAAATTAATCATTATTTACAGACGCTTGGATGTGAGTCATCGGCTGTGAAGTCCGATCAGGCCTTAGCGACGCTGTCACGCTTACAGCTGCTGCATCTGAGCCATTATCCGTTTCAGAGCTTATCGACCGTACTGCATGAAATAGTGGACATCGACCCAGATGCCATTTATCAAAAACTTGTCATCGAGCGTCGTGGTGGCTATTGTTATGAGCATAATGAGCTACTTCGTCAAGCCCTTGTGGCACTTGACTTTGATGCAGTGACATTAACAGGCTATATCGTGCATGAGAATAATCCTGCCACCCCAAAAGCACGCACGCATACTTTATTAAAAGTGATGGTGGATGGGGTGTCTTATCTTGCGGATGTGGGCTTTGGTGGGCAAGTGCCAACAGCGCCTTTAAAGCTGGAGCTTGACATCATACAGACGACACCGCATGGCGAATATCGGCTCAGCGCATTTGGGGAGAAGTGGGTGCTGTCGGTACAGATCAAGGGTCAATGGCAGATGCTGTATGCGTTTGATTTGGTGCCTGCTGATCGGCCACTGCTTGAGATGGGCAATTGGTTCGTCTCGACGCATCCGTCATCGCCATTTCGCACACGGCTGATGGCATCACGCATCGAGCCACAGGGTGTGCGACATAGCCTACTGAATACTCGCTATCGTCGCCATGAGATCGGACGGGCAAGCCTAAGCCAAGAGATCAGTTCGGTGGATGATTTGTTTGAATTATTAACCCAAACCTTTGGGATTAATACCGATCATATCTATGATAAAAAGCCAGTGCTACAGCAGTTTTTGGATCAGTATATTAAAAGCAGGGCATCCAATTAATTAGCACAGTCAAGCGTATGCCCAAGAAAGCCATCATTAATAGCCTTCTTGGGTGCTTGGCGTAGGCATCGTTTGCTCAACATATTCATCAACGATATAGTTATCCTGCGGTGGAATTTCGGGCTCGGGCGTGTATAATGGCTCGCCTTCGATATAGTAGCCGCCCATATCCACAAGATTGTCGCCGAGCGACTGAATTTGTGCTTGGAGCTGTTGTTGATACACCATATCGGCGGCGCATGAGCTCATCTGTGATGGGCGATACGCATCAATGACCGGTAGCCATAGTGCACCTGCGCACCCTTGAGCGGATAGTGTGCCACTGTAGCCATCCATCCATTGCCAAGTCACCCCTGATGGAACAGGTAGATTGACAGGGCTTAGGGTGAGCCTACGCATATAATCCGTCCAAATCGGCAATGCACCTGTACCGCCTGATAAGCCAATTGGCTTGTTATCATCACGACCGACCCACACCACACTGACATAGTTGCCACTGTAGCCGGCAAACCACGCATCACGATGGTCATTGGTTGTGCCTGTTTTACCGGCAAGTCCCAAATCTTTATTGATGTCATTGGCAGCCTTTGCAGTGCCTGAGCGGATGACTTCTTGTAAGCCACGATTTAGTAGATACACTGCCTGTGGTGGCGCACGGAACTGCTGTTGTCGTTGACTGCGTTGTAGCACACGACCTTTTTCGTCAATCACGGTGCGGATGGTGTGAATCGGCGTATAAGCACCACCATTGGCAAAAATCTGATACATCCCAAGCATCTGCATCGGTGTTAAATCAATCGCCCCAAGCATCACCGATGGATAAGGTGGGATTTCGGTGGTGATGGATAGATTCGCCATCTGTGCCTTAAATGCAGGCATCCCAAATTCTAGACCGACATTCACCGCTGCTTGGTTGTATGAATTTGCCAAAGCGTTCAGCAGTGGTGTGCTACCATGTGATGCGCCACCGTAGTTTTTGGGTGTCCAGTTGCTGCCATTGACTTTATAAGTGACTTGGCTGTCATTGACAGGTGTGGTCAGATTGTAGCGACCTGATTGTAAGGCGGTGAGATAAATCACGGGCTTAAGTAGCGAACCAACTTGGCGTTTGGCGTCGATGGCTCGGTTAAAGCCGGTAAATTCACTACCTGAGCCAACCAGCGCCACAAGCTCGCCTGTGGCAGGGTGTGCACTGACGAGAGCACCTTGTAAGTCTTTGGCGGCACTGCCTTTTTTGCGTAGGCTAGCTAGCTGTGATGCCATCGCCGAATCAGCAGCTTGCTGAGCGATTGGGTCGAGTGTTGAGATGATTTTTAGCCCTTTATTTTGTAAATCTTCTTTACGATAATAGGCTTGTAGCTCTCGCTGTACAGCATCCAAGAAATCAGGAAATCTGGATTTGGCGATAGCAGGGGTCTTGACCACGCCAAGCGGTTTTTTGATGGCTTTTTGGTAAGTGGCGTTGTCAATTTTGCCGGTAACGAGCATATTATTCAGTACGGTGTTGCGTCGCTCAAGCGCTCGTTCGGGGTTTTTGCGTGGGTTATAATGACTTGGGCCACGAGCCAAGCCAACCAATAGGGCGTATTGGTCAAGGCTAAGTTCATTGAGTGGCTTGTCAAAATAAAACTGCGATGCAATCCCAAAGCCATTCACCGAGCGATTGCCATTTTGCCCAAGATTGATTTCGTTTAGATAAGCTAACAAAATTTCTTGCTTACCATAGCGAGCTTCGAGCAGTAGCGCCATGATGGCTTCATTGACCTTACGCTTGAGCGTGCGTTCAGAATTTAGGTAGAAATTCTTGACAAGCTGTTGAGTAATCGTTGAACCACCTTGCATCGGCTGACCTGTGGTATTGGCGACGATGGCACGGCTGATACCACGCAAGGATACACCGTGATGCTCATAAAAACTGCGGTCTTCGGTGGCAATCAGTGCATCAATGAGTTGTTTTGGCATTTGTTCTTTGGTGATGAGCTGACGGTCTTCGTTGCTCTCAGGATAGATGCCACCGATATTCACCGGCTCAAGGCGCACAATCCCCGTACGGCTTGGCACGGTGCTTTTGAGTCCGCTGATTTGATTGTCTTTAAAGGTGATTTCAATCAGCTGTTTGGCGTCGGTGTCGTTATCGCCATAGCTAAAGCCCCGTGTGTAGATGGTGTAGGTGTTGCCCGATTTTTGGTAACTGCCTGTTTTGGTGGGTTTGGCTTGGCTGTATCGCAAGAGCTTGAGCCAAGATTCAAGCTCGGCAGGGGATAGGCTTGCGCCTTGATACAGCATGAGCGGACGAGAGTAGAGCGTCGCAGGGATGTCCCAACGACGACTTTCAAACTTTGAGACGACGGTCGCATTTAGGTACATGGCGTACAACGCCACAGCGACTATCGCCATCAGTATCAATAGCACCAACAATAACCCAATAAAGCCCGACTGCGTACGGCGAGTTTTTGGCATTATACAATCCACCCACAAAATCAAAAATCATACTATCGCCCAAATTCGTTCAATTTTCAAGCAAAATCAGCGTAGAAAATTGGCTAAGATTTGCTTGATTGTAGGATTTTTGTTGGATGTGTTAAGGGTTTTTGATGTCTGCGGTGATAATTATTTAATAAAATTAATCAATTTTTCAGAAATGATTGGCACACATGGCGACATCATAATCCGTCTTTGGTAGCTTGTTTTGGTGATATAGCCAGTTGGCGACTTCATGCCAAGCATACAAAGCCGAACCTGATTGCACGCCATAAACAGGCTTAGGAAAATTGCCATCGCCACGGGTTGCTTTGGCGTAGTGGCTGAGTGCCATACGAGACAATCCCAAGCGTTTCGCCATCTCTGCCAATGAAGATACACCTTTTTCTTGTAGGATTAAATCATGAAATCCTGCGGTATGTAGATTGTCAAACGCTGAAGCGATGGCGTCTTTTGCACTATTTGCCATGCGGTCAAACTCAAGATAAACGGTATCATCCAAGGTGCAGATTAGTGCATCATCACACCCTGATTGATAAAGTAGATCTTCAAGATTATCATCAAAAATGGCATCTCGAACAACGATGGTAAAATGGTAAGTATTCATATTATTCTCCCTGACATTCATCTACTTTGCGGATGATTTGTTTGGCATGATTTTGTGGGTTTTTGGGTGTGCTCCAAACGCTCATTTGGTGTGTGCTGTGCCCAAAATTGCATCGCAATCGACAATAGGCGTGCGATGATTTGCCACTTGCCACGATATGCCAACCATTGGCAATGGCATAAGCGATCGCATCACTAATTTCTTTGTTGGGATGGTGTTTCATTGGTATTTGATTAATAGGCTGATAAGTTATTATAGCTAAGGTGTTTATATTTGTAAACACTTTTGATGGCTTTGCCATTGAGTTCATGTAGGTCATTTTATGCTATAATACCTTATTTCCCACCATTTGATGACCATCATGACCGCAAAGAGCTCGACTGATTATCACACCGATACCGACACCCTAGAACAAAGCTTGATTTTGCCCCCTGATGGCAGCTGCTTTCACTGTGGTGAAGTGTTGCCAAAAGAGCCGTTTTTTACCGTGATTTTTGATAAGCCGCGAGCGATGTGCTGTCTGGGCTGTCAGCTGGCGAGCCAAAGCATCGTCGAAGCCAATCTTAGTCAATATTATCTTGACCGCCGTGAAATCAGCCCAACAGCCAGCCTGCCTGATGCCATCAATTTTAGCGCCTATGACCATGCCGATATCAAAGGACAATTCGTCTATGCCGAAAATGGCGGTAGCACCGCTGAATTATCGGTCGCTAATCTCAAATGCTCGGCGTGTACTTGGCTGATTGAGACGCGTCTGCGGTCGATGGCAGGCGTGAAATCTTGTCAAGTCAATCTCACCCAACAGCGGATGCGGGTCAATTGGGATGATGATGTTTTGCCGATTAGCGAGATTCTAAAGGCGGTACATTCGGTGGGCTATGATGCCAAGCCATATCGCCAAGATACGCACGAAGCGATGCTCAAGCGTCAAAACAAAAAAATGCTCATCCGTCTAGGTATCGCTGCGCTTGGGGCGATGCAGGCGATGATGTTTTCTATCGGGATGTATTTTGGTGAATACAGCGGGATGTTGATTGAGCATCGGGATTTTTTGCGGTATGTGTCGCTATTTGTGAGTATTCCGGTGTTTTTTTATTCGGCGTTGCCGTTTTTTAGCTCGGCGTTTTATGCGATTCGGGCACGCCAAGTCAATATGGATGTGCCGGTATCGATTGCGCTGATTACCACCTTTGCCGCAAGTTTATATGCGACCATCATCGGTGGCGGTGAGACTTATTTTGATTCGGTGGCGATGTTTATTTTCTTTTTGCTTGCTGGGCGATTTATCGAACAAAATGCTCGCCTAAAAGCATCAAACATGGCATCGGATTTGGTGGTGATTGAGCCGACTTTGGTCAAGCGATTGGACGAAAACAGTTCGCTCATCACCCAAGTACAAGCAGGGACTTTGGATGCGTCCATCATTGATACATGGTGGCAGGATGTCGGACGGCATTTATCCAAATCGGCACTCGATGGCACGGACAAAATCCTAGCCCAAAGTGTCAAAGTCGGTGATATCATCGCCATCGATGCGGGCAGCCAGATTGTCGCTGATGGAATTTTGTTGTCCGAGACGGCGACGGTGTCACAGAGTCTATTGACCGGCGAGAGTGATTTGATTGTCAAAACTCGTGGCGATGTGATGGTGGGCGGCGCTCAAAATGACTCTCAGCCTTTTGTGATGCTCGTCACTGCGGATGTGGATAATAGCCAAATTGCGCTCATCGACCGCTTGATGAACCGTGCCATGAGCGAAAAACCAAAAATCGCCCAAGATGCCGACCGTATGGCTCGCTGGTTCGTGGCTCGGGTACTGGTGCTGTCACTACTGGTGTTCGCTGTTTGGTGGTTTATTGATAAGCATGAAGCGCTGTGGGCGACGGTGGCGGTACTGGTGGCGACTTGTCCGTGTGCACTCTCTTTGGCGACACCGATTGCGCTGACAGTGGCGACCAATCGCTTGGCAAGCTTTGGCTTTTTGACCACACGGGGGCATACGGTGCAGACACTCTCGACGGTGACAAAAGTGGCATTTGATAAGACGGGGACGCTGACGACAGGACAAGCGAATTTGCTTGCAGTGATTGGCGGTGATGATAAGTCAGAACTCCTTGCTAAGGCAGCGGCGCTTGAGATTGGCAGTCGTCATCCGGTGGCAAAGGCGCTGTTGACAGCGGCGCATGGCTTGCACCTGCCTAAGGTCGTGGATGTCGTGCATCATACCGCAGGCGGTATCGAAGGGGTGATTGATGGCGTGCGTTATCGCATTGGTCATCTACGCTTTGTCGCTGATGCTGCCATAGATGGCGATAGTCCGTCACTGGGTCAATTTGCCGAAAACTTAAGCGACTATCAAGCCAATATGTCAGTGCTGATGTCAAGATGGCAGGATGATGCTTGGCAAATTGTCGCTCGCTTTTATTTTAATGACTCACTGCGAGCTGATGCCAAAGCGATGATTGATGGGCTAAAAGCTCGTGGTATCACACCGCTGATGCTCACAGGCGACCCCAATCCCAATGCACTACAAGTCGCTGCTGATTTGGGTATCACAGAAGCCTATTATGGACTAAGTCCTGAAGATAAAGTCAATCATATCAAACGCTTGCAGGCAAATGGCGAGACGGTGCTGATGGTCGGCGATGGTATCAATGATGCGCCCGTGCTCGCTGCTGCCAATGTCTCTACATCCATCGCAGGCGCTGCCGACCTTGCCCAAGTCTCAAGCGATAGTGTGCTACTTGGTGGTAAGCTCATCGCCATTGACCGTGCCATTGGACTGTCTGTTAAGAGCCAAGCCATCATCCGCCAAAACCTACGCTGGGCATTGATTTATAATACATCGGTACTGTTGCCTGCTGCCTTTGGCTATGTACCGCCTTGGCTGGCTGCTATTGGCATGAGCTTATCAAGCTTAGCTGTGGTGGCGAACGCCATGCGTATCAAGCGTGGTTGATTGTTGATGCTTTACTAAGCGATTGGCTTTGTGTATAATGTCGCATACTTTATTTGGGCCTATAGCTCAGTCGGTTAGAGCAGAGGACTCATAATCCTTTGGTCGCAGGTTCGAGCCCTGCTGGGCCTACCAAATTTATGTAATAACATCAAAGACTTGCAGTTTGACTGTGAGTCTTTTTTTGTTTTAGGCATCATTTATCATCATTGATTTTGCCGATAATAACCAATTAATAACCATCAAAAGCACCCATTCAACCACAAGTGGCAAGATTATTAGCCAAAACCGTCACAATTTTGAAATAATTCACACAAAATCACTTGTTCACCCATTAACTGTATGCTAAACTCAGCGTTAAATGGCAATTTTGCCAAAGCTTTTTACTTTATTTCCCTTGACAAGGAGTCCGCCATGAAATTTTTAAAAACTACCCTTTGGGCAAGCATCACCGCCTTGGCATTGACCGCCTGTGGTGGCGATAAGCCAGCTGACAATGCAGCCGCCGCTGCACCTGCTACCGAAACTAAGACTTTGGCAATCACTGCCATCGTCGAGCATCCTGCACTCGATGCAGCTCGCACCGGTGCGATTGAACAGCTTGCCGCCGAAGGCTTTAAAGAAGGTGAGAACCTAAAAGTCACTTTCCAATCCGCTCAAGGCAACATGGCTACAGCAGGTCAGATTGCTAAGCAGTTTGTGGCAGATAAGCCAGATGCGATTTTTGCTATCGCAACACCATCAGCACAAGCGGTAGCGGCGGCGACCACTGAGATTCCTGTGGTGTTCTCAGCGGTGACTGACCCAGTTGAAGCTAAGCTTGTCGCAAGCCTTGAAAAATCAGGCAACAATGTCACCGGTGCATCAGATGTGCTACCGTATGAGCCACAGATTGAGCTGATTCGTGAGCTGATTCCAAATGTCAAAAATGTCGGCTATGTCTATAGCCCAGGTGAAGTAAACTCAACTGTCGTGCTAAAAAATCTAAAAGAAAAACTAGCACCACTTGGCATTAATGTCATCGAATCACCTGCCCAAAAATCAAGCGACATCAGCCAAGCGGCGAGTGCTTTGGTGGGTAAAGTCGATGTGATTTATACATCAACTGACAACAATGTCATCAATGCGTACGAAGCACTCTACCAAGTGGCAAAACAAGCCAAAATCCCACTAATCTCAGCAGATACCAGTACGGTTGAGCGTGGTGCGGTGGCAGCGCTGGGCGTGAATTATACTGATCTTGGTAAAGAATCTGGTAAGATTATCGCAAAAGTACTAAAAGGTGAAAAACCAGATACTATCCCTGTGTATATTTCACAAAATCTTGACCTATATGTCAGCAAAAAACACGCCGAAGAGCAAGGTGTAACCTTACCACAAGCTGTCTTGGATCGTGCTGCCAAAGTGGTTGAGTAATCTACTGCTATACTATATCGCCCAATGACTATGATATGAATGTGAATTGGGCGATTTGCTCAAACCCAAGTGCAACGATTGGCTTGGGTTGTTTTGCGTTTTAATAACGATTTATTAATTTTGTTTCTATCATGACAAGGATTTTGTTATAATAGGCGTTTTGTATTTTTAGTGGCGAGTATTGCCTATGACTTTGATTGCGTTGTTCGGAGCACTAGAAAGTGGTCTGATTTATGCCCTGATGGCACTGGGTGTGCTGATTTCGTTTCGTATTTTGGATTTTCCAGATTTGACTGCTGATGGTAGCTTTCCTTTGGGTGGCGCAGTGGCAGGCGTGGCGATTGTTGCAGGTCTAAATCCGTGGCTGGCGTGTGCTTTTGGCATGATGGCAGGGATGATGGCAGGGATGATGACTGCTTGGCTGCATGTCAAATTGGGTATTTTGCACCTATTGGCAGGTATCTTGATGATGACTGCGCTATACTCAGTGAACCTGCGTATCATGGATGCACCAAACTTACCATTGCTTGGGCAGCCGACCGTATTTACGCCGTTTGTGGATGGCGGTAATGGTTTTTGGGTGCGTGTGGCAGTGGTTGCAGGCGTGGTGGTGTTGGTCAAGCTTGCCCTAGATTGGTTCTTTAGCACCGAGACAGGTCTTGCGATGCGTGCCACAGGCTCAAACCTACGCATGGCACAAGCTCAAGGCATTAATACGCCGTGGGTGATTATCCTAGGTATGGCAATCTCCAATGGCTTGATTGCTTTGTCGGGTGCTTTATTTGTACAAACTCAAGGCTTTGCTGATGTGTCGATGGGTATCGGTACGATTGTTATTGGTTTGGCTGCGGTGATTATTGGGGAAGCGGTCATTTCTGCCAAGCGTATTTTTTGGATGACTCTGGCGGTGGTGATTGGTGCGATTTTGTATCGTCTATTTGTCCAAATTGCACTATCAAGCGATTTGCTGCGTGGTATTGGCTTCAAATCACAAGATTTGAACTTAGTCACATCGCTACTGGTGGTGATTGTACTGATGCTACCAAAAATCAAGTCCAAGCTACTTGCTAAAAAAGCCTAGGGGATAGATATGTTACAAGCAACTGATTTACGCCTGACATTTAATGCGGGCACCCCGATTGAAAATCCTGCCCTACGTGGGCTGTCTCTCTCGATTGCTGATGGTGAGTTTGTCACGGTGATTGGTACAAACGGCGCAGGCAAATCAACTTTTTTGAACGCCATCAGTGGGGCGGTGCGTGTCGATAGTGGCTCGATTTTGATTAATGGTCAAGATGTCACTCGCCAAGATACGCATAAGCGTGCCAAGCAAGTCGCGCGTGTATTCCAAGACCCGATGGCAGGTACTTGTGAAGCTTTGACCATCGAAGAGAATATGGCACTGGCGTATAAGCGTGGTGGCAGTCGTGGGCTAGGCGGTGCACTCAATGCCAAAAACCGTGAGCTATTTCGTGAAAAGCTCTCCATTCTAAAGCTCGGTCTAGAAAATCGTCTAACCGATCGCATGGGCTTGCTCTCGGGCGGTCAGCGTCAAGCGGTGAGCCTGCTGATGGCAAGCTTACAACCATCCAAGATTTTACTACTGGATGAGCATACCGCCGCACTCGACCCAAAGACCGCTGCCTTTGTGCTTGAGCTGACTGATAAAATCGTCGGCGATGGTAAGCTTACCACCATGATGGTCACGCACTCAATGCAACAAGCGTTGACACACGGCACGCGCACAGTGATGCTACATCAAGGTCAAGTAGTGCTTGATGTCTCTGGCGATGAGCGTCGTGGTATGACAGTGCAGGATTTGTTGAATATGTTTGAAAAAACTCGTGGCGAAAAGGTCGAAGACGACAGTCTGATTCTTGGATAATTTGCCAAATAAGCATATCTTGGGAAGTAATGAAAAGGACATTGGCTATCAGATGTCCTTTTATTTTATAAAATATAAAGAGTAAGATTATGAGTAATTGTGAAGGTTGTGAAAGCGAAGTGGCTCGCCTATTAGTCACTTGTGAAGACCAATCAGGCATCGTGCAAGCGGTATCGGGATTTTTGTACCATCAAGGGGCGAACATCATTTCGCTTGACCAGCATACCACCGAAGCTTATGGCGGTAAGTATTTTATGCGAGTTGAGTTTCATTTGGATGGGCTCGCTATCAAAAAAGACGCCCTAATGCAGACCTTTGCTACCAATGTTGCCGCCAAATATCACATGACATGGCAGCTAAATTGCAATAAAGATCTGAAAAAAGTTGGCATTTTGGTATCTAAAGAAGATCATGCCTTGCTTGAGCTACTATGGCGATACAGTCGTGGTGCATTGCCCTGCCAAATCACTCAAGTGGTGTCCAATCATGATGATTTGCGTGCGTCGGTGGAGTCGTTTGGCATTGAGTTTGTGCATATTCCTGTGGATAAAGATAATAAGCAAGCGGCGTATGATCAGATTCATGAAGTGATGAAAGATAATGATCTGTTGGTGCTCGCTCGCTATATGCAGATTTTGAGTCCGTCATTTGTCGATCAGTGGCAGGGTCGTATTATCAATATCCATCATTCGTTTTTGCCGGCGTTTGTTGGGGCGAACCCTTATAAGCAGGCGTTTGACAAGGGTGTCAAGCTGATCGGTGCGACGGCGCATTATGTGACGAGCGAGCTTGATCAAGGCCCAATCATTGAGCAGGGTGTGGAGCGAGTCAGTCATGGCTTTAGCGTGAGCGATTTGCGAGAATTGGGGCGTGATATCGAGCGTGATGTGCTTGCCCGTGCGGTCAAATGGCATCTTGAAGACCGTATTATCATCGATGGTGCTAAGACGGTGGTGTTTGATTAAGCTAGAATTAGCATAAAAACCGCTCAATGATGGGCGATTTTTTTATTATCAACACAAATCAAACCCAAATCATGACTTGTCAGTCGCTTTCCAAATATTGCATGATTGTTGCCTTTGGCTTATTTTATAGACATCTTTATTTGTCAAAAAAGGAATAATATATGCAATACACAGCACCCCTTCGTGATATGAAATTTGTCATGCATGAGCTACTTGATAGCCAAGCACATTATGCACGCCTGCCTGCGTATGCCGAGCTTGATACAGATACGGTCAATAGCTATCTAGAAGCGGCGGCTGATTATGCGCAGTCAGTGATTGCACCACTTAATCGCACAGGCGACATCGAAGGTTGTACTTTTGATAATGGCAATGTCTATACGCCATCGGGATTTAAAGAGGCTTATGAGACTTATTGCGAGCTTGGATTTCCTGCGATTGCCGCCGAGCCTGAATACGGCGGTATGGGCTTGCCGACATCATTATCAAGTGCGGTGAGCGAGATGATGGGTACGGCAAACTGGTCTTTTGCCATGTATCCAGGTTTGTCGCATGGGGCGATTGCCACCATTGAGCATCATGGCACGGATGAACAAAAAGCCACTTATCTTGAGAAACTCAACACAGGCATCTGGTCGGGGACGATGTGCTTGACCGAAGCGCACGCAGGCTCAGATTTGGGTATTATCAAAACCCGTGCCGTGCCAAACGATGATGGTAGCTATGCCATTACTGGGCAAAAAATCTTTATCTCAGCCGGTGAGCATGATTTGACCGAAAACATCATCCATATCGTCCTAGCTCGCCTGCCTGATGCGCCTGCGGGCACGAAGGGGATTTCGCTATTTATCGTGCCGAAGTTTTTGGTGAATGCTGATGGCTCAATCGGCGCTCGCAATGGCGTGGTGTGTGGCTCTATAGAGCACAAGATGGGTATCAAGGCATCCGCCACCTGCGTGATGAACTTTGATGGGGCGACGGGCTATCTGATTGGCCCAAAAAATCGTGGCCTAAACTGTATGTTCACCTTTATGAATGTCGCTCGTATCGGCACGGCAATTCAGGGCTTGAGTGCGGCGGAATTTGCATTTCAAGGCTCACTTGCCTATGCCAAAGACCGCACCGCCATGCGTTCAATCTCAGGCATTAAGGACAAAGACAAGCCTGCTGACCGCATCATCCACCACCCTGCCGTGCGTAATATGGTGCTAACAAGCAAAGCCTTTGCCGAAGGTGGTCGTGCGCTCGTGTACTATCTATCACAATATGCTGATATCGTCGCCAAAGGTGGTGATGCTGATGGTGTGGATGTCAAATTTGCCGATGATATGCTGTCGCTCTTGACGCCAATTGCTAAGGCGTTCTTGACCGAAACAGGCTACGAGTCAGCCAATCACGGCGTACAAGTCTATGGCGGACATGGCTTTATCAGCGAATGGAGCATGGAGCAAAATGTCCGTGATACCCGCATTGCTTGCTTGTACGAAGGCACGACAGAGATTCAATCTCTGGATTTGCTTGGTCGTAAGGTGCTGGGCTCACAAGGGCGTATGCTTGCCAACTTTACCAAGATTATCCATAAATTCTGCAAAGAACATGAAGAAAACGACGAGCTGGGTCAATTTATCCGACCACTTGCCAAGCTCAATAAACAATGGGGTGATATCACCGCTCGCATCGGACTACAAGGCACGCAAAACCCTGATGCCATCGGTGCAGCGGCGGTGGATTATCTGTACTTCTCAGGCTATGTGACGCTGGCTTATCTATGGGCACGCATGGCTGTCGTTGCTAAGTCAAAATTAAGCGACTTTGATGCCGACCTTGATAGTGATAAATCACTGCACGGCGATTATGGATTTTATGATGCCAAAGTTAAGACTGCGCAGTTTTATTTCACCAAACTATTGCCACGCACGGCGGTTCATGTCGCACGCATTAATAGTGGCGAAGAGTGCTTGATGGCGATGGATATTGAGCAGTTTGCTTATTAATCACTCATCTAAAAAAGTACAAACAGCTGATTGTCGCCATACAATCAGCTTGGGTTAAAAATAAGGAAATTTTATGACACTGACTTATACTGCACCGCTTGATGAGATGCGTTTTACGCTCAAAGAAGTGTTTGATGCGCCAAGTTTTTGGCAGACTCATGACAAGCTTAGCCATGTCGATGAAGACACGGTGGATATGATTTTGGATGAGATGGCAAAGTTTGCCACCGAAGTGCTATTACCGCTCAATCAATCAGGTGATGATGAAGGGGCGAAGTATCTGGGTGATGGCAAAGTTGCTACGCCAACGGGCTATAAAGATGCCTTTAGCCAATATGCTGAAGCGGGCTGGATTGGGCTTGGCGGTGACCCAAACTATGGCGGTCAAGGTATGCCAAAGATGGTCACGATGCTGACCGAAGAGATGATGTTCGCCACCAACCAAGCATTTGCCCTGTATCCAAATCTCACCGTAGGCGCAAGCATCTGTCTGCTTGCAGCAGCGAGCGAAGCGCAAAAAGCGATGTATCTTGAGAAGCTATACGCAGGGCAGTGGGCGGGTACGATGTGCTTGACCGAAGCACACGCAGGTACAGATTTGGGCATTATCAAAACCCGTGCTGTGCCAAATGGCGACGGTAGCTATGCCATCACGGGCACCAAGATTTTTATCACTGGTGGTGAGCATGATTTGGCGGAGAATATTATTCACTTGGTGCTTGCCAAGACACCAGATGCGCCTGCTGGCTCAAAGGGTATTTCGCTGTTTATCGTACCAAAATTCATGGTCAATGATGATGGCAGTCTAGGCGAGCGTAACAATGTCAAGGCAGGCTCTATTGAGCATAAGATGGGTATTAAGGCATCCGCCACTTGCGTGATGAACTTTGATGGGGCGACAGGTTATCTTGTGGGTGCTGAAAATACAGGGCTTGCAGCGATGTTTGTGATGATGAACTATGAGCGTGTCACGATGGGGCTACAAGGCTTGGGCGCAAGTGTGCTGGCTTATCAAAACGCCGCTGCCTATGCCCAAGACCGCTTGCAAGGTCGAGCTGATACAGGTGTTGTCAATGCCGATAAGCCTGCTGATGCCATCATTCATTTTGCTGATGTGCGCCGTATGCTATTGAATGCCAAGACCAACAGCGTCGCCGCTCGCACCTTTGCGATGTATGTCGCCAAAAATCTCGATATCGCCAAATTCAGCGATGATGCCGATGCAGTACAGGCAGCCCAAGCGAAGGTTGCGCTACTGACACCGATTGCCAAAGCATTTGTCACTGACAAATCATTTGATGCGACCATCGACTGTCAGCAGGTCTTTGGTGGGCATGGCTATATCAAAGAATGGGGTATGGAGCAAATCGTCCGTGATACGCGTATCTCGCAGATTTATGAAGGGACGAACGGTATTCAGTCGCTGGATTTGCTTGGTCGCAAGGTCATCAAAGATGGCGGCAAGGCGATGTTTGCGTTCTTGGATGAGATTGCAGCTGCTTGCCAAGCAAGCACAGCAAATCATGCCATCGTTACAGCGACAGCGGAGTCTGTAAGCACAGTGCGAGCCTTGACCGAGTCACTGATTGAGACTGCCAAATCCGACCCGCACGCCATCAATGCTTCTGCGGTGGATTATCTGCACGCTGTTGGCTATTTGTGCTATGCTTATATGTATCTGTTGATTGTCAATGCAGCTGATGGCAAGGCAGGCGAGTTTTATGAATCACGCCACAAGCTTGCTGATTATTTTGTGGCACGCAGTTTGCCTGATTTACAGACTCATGCTCAGATGGCACAGGCAGGCTCTGCGACATTGATGGCATTTGACCAAGCGTTTTTTGCCTAAAGATGTATTGACACTATTTGTCATTATCCAAAGCAAATCACTCCGTGTGGTTTGCTTTTTTATCAACTGTATCAATTTTCATCAATGCAATTATTTAACCGATATTATCAATTTACATAATAAAAATTCAAAAAATACAAGATTTTGATACAAATTTTGTCCAATAAATTCACTTTTGGAATTTGGCAAAATGGGTGAAGTGTGTTACAGTGTGGCAAGTTTTATCAGAAAAATGCGTGATTTTATTGGCAAAACTTAGCAATAACGCCTGCAATGATGGGTGTCAATCGTCCCAAGATTGCACCGCATTTTTCAAAGCCATCAGTTGAGTACGGAGCCCTTTGTGACTTTATCAACCAGCCAAGATTTACAACATATCCTGCAACATATCGCCATGCTACGGGAATTGCCTGAGCCTGAGTCGCTCAAGCGATTGATTGATGCATTGCGTGTGGATAGTGATGATGTGGATGGGGCGAACGCCAAGATTGATGAGCTCATTGAGTTATTGCAAGCCAATCCCGAATACGGTCAGGCGCTGGCGGCATTTATCCTAAGACTAATTACCAAATATCGCCAAATTCCTTTATATACCGATGCAGGGATTGCGTCGGATGAGACTTTTTTTGGTAGTGTGACCAAGCTGATTGGGCATCGCTTTTTGCCATTATTGCCCAACGAAGAGCTGGTGGTCGAGCTTGCCAATTATCTATTTGACCAAAAAAATGACTACAAATGGATTGCCAATATCGATGCGGACAAATGGGATACGCTCGTTGATTTGGTGCAAGTTAGTGCTGATGATTTAAGCTTGGTTGCGCAGATTAAGAATAATATTCTAAATGCGATTGTTATCCTATCTTATCGTGTCAGTGGCATGGGTCTGCACGCAGAGTTAATGGAGTTTTATCCAGAGCTACTCAATCACTCGGCTGCCTTTGTTGCCCAAAACCAAGAAGCCATCTTGTTCGTCAATCAGTACCGCCAAGCACATAAGCTGGATGAGATGACCGATGAGATGCCCGAAGTGGACATTGACCCTGCACCATTATTGGTGATGGTGGAACAGTGCCAAGACATCGTGACTAGCGTGCGTAAGCGGGTGTATAAGACGGGCATTTCGATTCGCATGACGAACCTGCTTGTACGTCTGGAGCAAAGTTTGCATCGGATGCAGGTGCTGGTGGATTTGGTGACGGACAAAGATGCCAACCGTGACAAATCCATCGTGGAGCTGGCATCATCTGTGGTGCGTACTGCCAATACTCGCTATCGCTTTGGCTCATTGATTGAGAGTAATACCAAGCTATTATCACGCAAAGTCACTGAGAATGCCAGCCGTGTCGGTGAGAACTACATCAGTACCGACCCAAGCGGCTACAAAAAAATGTACCGCAAAGCTGCCATCGGTGGCTTATTTATCGGCTTTATGGCGACGCTCAAGATTTTGGGCTCATATCTTGTGCTTGCGCCGATTGGCAAGGCGTTTATTAATAGCATGATTTATGGCTTGGGCTTTGTGTTCATTCATATCGCCAAAGGTACGGTGGCGACCAAACAGCCTGCGATGACAGCGGCGGCGATTGCATCGACGATTTCAGAATCATCGGGCAAAAAAACCCAACAAATGACCAAGCTTGCCGAGCTGATTGTGGATATTTTGCGGACGCAGTTTGTGGCGATTTTGGGGAATATTTCGGTGGCGATGCCGGTGGCGTTTTTGATTGCCGTCAGTTGGAAATACTTAAATGGCGCGCCGATGATTGATGGTAAGATGGCAGCACATCTACTGCATGACCTAGACCCAATCCGCTCGCTATCATTGCCACACGCTGCCATTGCTGGGGTGTTCTTGTTCGTGTCGGGGCTGATTTCGGGCTATTATGACAATTTGGCTGCTTATAATAAAATCGGTGAGCGTATCCGTCGCCATCCATTGCTCAAAAAATTCTTATCCCCTGATTGGCAAAATAAGCTAGGCACATTTGTAGAAGCGAACCTTGGCGCTATCATGGGTAACTTTATCTTTGGTTGCTTTCTTGGCAGCACGGCGACGGTCGGTTATATGCTTGGCTTGCCGCTGGATATCCGCCACATTGCCTTTGCATCAGCGAACTTTATTCATGGTATTTTCCATCTATCGCCACAGGATTTGACTTGGCAGGTGATTAGCTTATCATTTGTGGGTGTGCTACTGATTGGTATGGTCAACTTGATGGTGAGTTTTTCTTTGGCATTGATGGTGGCACTGCGTTCAAAAGGGGTGAAATTCTTTGAATGGAAACGCCTAAACAGCCTAGTGTTTGACCATTTCAAAAGCCGTCCTTTGGACTTTGTATGGCCACGCAAAGAAGCGGTCAAATATGCACAGATTAACAGTGATGGCGAGATGATTCATGATGAAGTCAAAGACAAAGAAACTCGCTTTTTCTCTGATGCCATCGTCCGTCGTCTGGGCTTTAAGCCAAAAGATGCTAAGGAAATCTCGCAAGACATCAGCGAAGCGACTTTTGAGCCGGTGAGTGATGAATATTTGGCACAGGCAGATAATGGCGAAGAGCAACATTCATCCCTGCCAAAGCCTGATAATAAGCCAAAACTGCCTAAATAACTAGTCTAAATAATCCGCCCAAATGATTTGCCAAATGAATAAAAATTTTGGCAAATTAGCATTGGGGTGATTGACTGTTGATGTGGCAGGGTGGATAATAATTCACCCTGTTTTTTTGTACCAAATCATGCTGATAGCGATACTTAATATCCGCCCTTTGTGTATTGTCATCAATTAAGGAATGATTGAATGGGCTTGCCGTTTGCAAAGCTATTTTTAACAAAATCCCTAAGTAGCGTGCTTGGGGTGTCCGTGCTGTCTATGCTGTTATCAGGCTGTATGACCAATGAAGAAAAACAAAACATTCAGCACCTACAAGACACAACAGCGATGGTGTGGCAAAAATGCAAAACCGATTATCCTGATTGGTTCGCTGATAAGCCTGATAATAAGCTGTACTGCACTACCTTATCCGTACCGCTAAACCAATACGCACCGTCCGCTGAGCGTGTGTCATTGGCACTAAGTGTGCTGCCTGCCACCCAAAAAGCCATTGGCAATCTCATCATCATCGCAGGCGGGCCGGGTGAACATAGCCTTGATATGTCGCTTGAATGGCTAGATGCCAACGCGCCACAACTTCAACAACTACGCAAGCAATACAACATTATCGGCTATGCACCGCGTGGCGTTGCACCATCGACACCTGCCATCAGCTGTGGCGATACGCCAATTGATGAATTGCCAAGCGACACCGAGCCAAAAGATGTGATGGATTTGTGCGAAAAACATACAGGCAAAGCCGTGCTTGCACACATCAGTAGTCGTGATGCGGTGCTTGACCTTGAGCGGATACGAGTGGCATTAGGTGGCAATCAGCTCAATGCCATTGCCTATTCGTATGGGACAAAGGTGCTGATTGCTTATGCTGAACAATTCCCCACTCATCTGCGTGCGGGTGTGCTTGATGGCGTGGTGGATGTGACGCAGACATCAGCGCAGTGGCGAGCCAAGCAAGAGCTTGGGATGCAAGATGCCTTTGAGCGATTTGTGGCAGACTGCTTAATGCATTATGATTGTGTGTTTGAAAGCTTGACACCGGACAAAGACAGCATCAATTATCAGACAGGGGCAATGCTTGAGCCTGTACCAAGTTTTGCTGAGCAATTTCACCAAATACTCAAGCATATCGACAACAAAAAACTCACCGACCGCTACGAGCAAGTCATCACCGCCGATTCGGTGCTGTCTGTGTTTAGCGAACTGTTGTATTATCAAGAAACTTGGAAAGATGCAAGGTGGATGCTAGATGGACTTAGTCAAGGCAAAACCGCATTTTATAATGAATTTGCCAAGCCAAAACAGCAAGCTTTTGAAGAAAATGCACGCCTAGTGGCAATCAACTGCGCCGATTCTGCGACACCTTGGCATGAACGCAACAAGTCAGCCCAAAGCGACGAGCGGGCGCAAATCGATGCCTTGACGAGCTTTGATGATTATCCGTCAAATTCACAATCGCATTTTGCTGATTTGTGCTTTTATTGGCCTTATGATGGCACAGATAGCTATGCGATGCCAAATAAAGGCGCAGGCACACCACAGCTATTATTCGTGGCACAGACCCGTGACCCAGCCACCCCTTATGACAATGCTGTCAAGATGGCGCAAGTCTTTGGCGCACCGCTCATCACTCGCAATGCCAATGGACATACACTTGCACTACAAGGGCTAAGCCAATGCGTGGATAGTGCAGTTGCAGAGTATTTGAGCGAGCCAAACAAGCCGATGGCGTCGCAAACTTGTCAGGACTAATCAAGTTACCGATGTTGATAGGTTGGGATTGATTGATGGTATCAATGCATAAAGCATGGCTTGGATACAGTGTTTGCATTGCTAGCCATCATCGTGTATCGTGCAGATAATGTTAATAACAAAAATATACACGCAAATGAAAATTGCTAATAAATAAGAGTATTAATCAATTAATAAATAAGTGCTATGCTTGATTTTTATTAGGTTTATCAGACTTGTTACGCCAAGATTGCAAATTTGTACTATTTTATTTATCTGCACAATATATCTAGATTCTCCAACGACATTGAAGTATAATCGCCAACTTGTATTGTATATGGCATTTGTGGGTAATCTTTATGACATCACATCACTCTTGGTATCGCTACTCCATCAATCCTTTTGTACTGATGGGTTTGGTGGCGTTATTTTTGGCGGCAACAGCGAACCTGACATTTTTTGAAAAAGCGATGGCGGTCTATCCTGTATCGGATAACTTAGGCTTTATCATCTCAATGGCGGTTGCACTGATGGGTGCTATGCTATTGATTGTCGTTCTGTTTTCCTATCGTTATGTGCTCAAGCCTGTGCTGATTTTATTACTTATCATGGGTGCGGTGACGAGCTATTTTACCGATACTTATGGCACGGTCTATGATACCACCATGCTCCAAAATGCCATGCAAACCGACCAAGCCGAGTCTAAGGACTTGATGAATTTGGCGTTTTTTGTGCGGATTATCGGGCTTGGTGTGTTGCCAAGTGTGTTGGTCGCAGTTGCCAAAGTCAATTATCCAACATGGGGCAAAAGCCTGATTCAGCGTGCGATGACGTGGGGTGTCAGCCTTGTGCTGTTGCTTGTGCCGATTGGGTTATTTAGCAGTCAGTACGCGAGTTTCTTTCGGGTGCATAAGCCAGTGCGTTTTTATATTAACCCGATTACGCCGATTTATTCGGTGGGCAAGCTTGCCAGTATCGAGTACAAAAAAGCCACTGCGCCAAAAGACACCATCTATCATGCCAAAGATGCCGTGCAGACCACCAAGCCGAGCGAGCGTAAGCCACGCCTAGTGGTGTTCGTCGTCGGTGAGACGGCTCGTGCTGACCATGTGCAGTTCAATGGCTATGACCGTGAGACTTTCCCACAGCTTGCCAAGGTTGATAGCTTGGCGAATTTTAGCCAAGTGACATCGTGTGGCACATCGACGGCGTATTCTGTGCCGTGTATGTTCAGCTATTTGGGTCAAGATGACTATGATGTCGATACCGCCAAATACCAAGAAAATGTGCTAGATACGCTTGACCGCTTGGGCGTGGGTATCTTGTGGCGTGATAATAATTCAGACTCAAAAGGCGTGATGGATAAGCTACCTGCCACGCAGTATTTTGATTATAAATCAGCGACTAACAACACCATCTGTAACACCAACCCTTATAATGAATGTCGTGATGTCGGTATGCTTGTTGGGCTAGATGACTATGTCAGCGCCAATAATGGCAAAGATATGCTCATCATGCTACACCAAATGGGCAATCATGGGCCGGCGTACTTTAAGCGTTATGATGAGCAATTTGCCAAATTCACCCCTGTGTGCGAAGGCAACGAGCTTGCCAAATGCGAACATCAATCGCTCATCAATGCCTATGATAATGCACTGCTTGCCACCGATGATTTTATCGCCAAAAGTATCGATTGGCTAAAAACACATGAAGCAAACTACGATGTCGCCATGCTCTATGTCAGCGACCACGGCGAGAGCTTGGGCGAAAATGGTGTCTATTTGCATGGTATGCCAAATGCCTTTGCACCAAAAGAACAGCGTGCCGTACCTGCGTTTTTTTGGTCAAATAATACAACATTTAAGCCAACTGCCAGCGATACTGCATTGACCCATGATGCGATTACGCCAACACTGCTTAAGCTGTTTGATGTCACAGCGGGCAAGGTCAAAGACCGCACGGCATTTATCCAGTAAGTTATCATCATAACCCAATCTCAAGCCATCACACTACGGTATCGTGTGATGGTAAAAGGCGGATTTGCAAGATATTTTGCAATGTTTTTTAGGAATGTATCAGATGACCAATCAGCGTCGATGGATTGAATGTGCGATGGCGCTTATGCTTGCAGGCGTGGCGATGATGTGGCGTAGGCGATTTGTGCGATGATGGCGATGGTGTTTTTTAAGAAAAGTTGAATTAACTGGGCTTGACTAGCTTATTTGGTTGGCGGATTTTTGCTATGCTTAGATTTTTGTTTTTTGCATGACAAAGAGCATCTGACTTGCCAAAGTCGCCGTCGCAGTCACGAATAAGCCAATCCTCACCAAGATATAGCCTACGGTAAATAGCTTGCCAAGTGTGGTCTGTGGCGAAAAATCACCATAACCCACCGTCGCCACAGTAATCACCGAAAAATAAAACGCATCCACCCAAGACCATTTTTCAATAAAATGATAAAACACAGTCGCAAGCCCAATTTGTGAAAAGCTTAGGCTCATCAAGATTTTGACCTTTGTGTCGGCAAACGCAAGGCGAATGGCATACATCAAATCCCGTATAGGATTGAGCGTATCATCATTTTGTTTCAGTAGAATAACTTATCAATCAGGCTGCCAATCAAAAATCCTGCCATGCCGATAATCACGCTCATGCCGGTATTGATTTTCTTGGCGGTGGCAAGTACGGTGGCAATAATACCGCAAATGGTGGCTATCATTGGGCTGTGCTCGGTCGGCGCCTCAAAAAACGGCAACATCAAGACCATCGTCATTGCAACGATAATCGCACCACCTAAAGGGGCGAGTGGTGAATTTTCGGCGGTAAAAAATCGAATGATGGGCGAATTATCAGGTAACAAAAACGGCAACGCACGAGACAAAGCGGTCAAAATCGCCATCGCCACCACCGCAATCACCAATGTCGAAAAATTAGCTTGGCTAAACATGGCTACCCCTTATCGTCTGATGCGATTGATGACTAATTGCACAAGCACACCCATAAAGCCTGCCACCAATAGGGCGATTTCGCCATGTCCATAGCGTGTGCAGATGATGGCAATCACGGCTGCGACGATAAGGGCAATCCGAAAGCGTGGCTCACTGATAAAAGCGTGCGTCGAGAGCGACACAAACAACGCCACAAACGCAAAATTCATCACCGCACTCATCGTCGGATAATCAGCAAGCGCCTGACCGCCGACAATCCCCACTATCGTGCCGCCCCACCATGACACCCATGAGACGACAGCCAACCCAATCAGCCATGGCTTTTGATTGTCAATGTCTTTGAGTTTTGCCATTGCGGTGGCGAACACTTCATCGGTGATGAGTGGCGCGACCCAAATCATGCCATCACTGGATTTAAGATGGCGTTTCATCAGTGGCGCATACAGTAGATGCCGTGAGTCGAGCAGGGCGCACAGACCGACGACCGCCGTGACACTTGCGCCACTCATGATGGATGCAAATAGTAGGAACTGACTTGCCCCCGCATAAATAAACAGGCTCATCGCCACAATCACCCAAGTGGGAAATCCTGCCGCTGTCGTCGCCATACCAAAAGCAATCGCCACAGGGATATAGCCCAGTGCGATAGGTAGGGCGGCTTGACAGCCTTGAAGTAGGGCTTGGTGATTAGACTGGCTCATGATGTGCTAATGATGATAAAAATCACCATTATAACGAAGTTTGATAAATTGGCAAGCGTTAGTTATCGTAGCTATAACTCATTGAAATTATTAATGTTTTATCATAAGATGAATTTAATTCATGATTTTTCAAAAATATATCATTTTTATTCATGTTAGCTTTGTGGTTTAATAGCACCTGTCGAAATTTTAACCATTTTTTTTGAATAGATTGACCAGATAACAGGTGTCCACATGACCACACAATTTCAATGCCAAGTCAAAACCATTGCATTTGATGAGAATTACACCCCTGCCGAGAGTACTCGTTTGACGACGAATTTTGCTAATTTGGCTCGTGGTGACAACCGCCAAGAAAATCTACAAAACTGTATCCGCATGATTAATAAGCGTTTTAATGATTTGGCAAATTGGGATAACCCGACTGCCGACCGCTATTCGGTGGAACTTGAGATTATCTCAACCGATTTGGATGTGACGGGCGCAGGCGAGTTTTTCCCAGCGATTGAAATGCTAAAAACCTATGTCATCGACCACAAAACCGGTCAAAAAATCGATGGCATCATCGGTAACAGCTTCTCATCATATGTGCGTGATTATGATTTTAGCGTGCTGCTGCGTGACTACAACCAAGACAAGCCGACATTCAGCGTGCCTGATAATTATGGTGATTTGCATGGTGAATTGTTTAAATTTTTGTTAAACTCTGATGAGTTTCGCAGCGTTTCCCAAAAAGCACCAGTGATTTGCTTGTCTGTCGCCACGACTCGCACTTATCATCGCACCACCAATGTGCATCCGATTTTGGGCGTGGAATATCAGCAAGATGCCTATTCATTGACCGATGAGTATTTTGCCAAGATGGGTCTGTCGGTGCGTTATTTTATGCCGCCAAAATCAGTTGCGCCATTTGCGTTTTATTTTGCAGGGGATTTGCTAAATGACTTTAGCAATCTTGAACTCATCAGCACGATTGCGACGATGGAAGCTTTCCAAAAAATCTACCGCCCAGAGATTTATAATGCCAATTCGGTGGCGGGTGAAATCTATCAACCAAGCTTGACTTATGATGACTATTCTTTAACCAAAGTTGACTATGACCGTGTCGAGCGTACCGAGCTTGCCATCAAGCAAGGCAAATATACAGAAGTCAATTTTATCAAGCCTTATCAAACTATCTTGGATGCTTGGCTACACAACCAAAGCCAAAGCAAAAACCAAAATCAAGCCGCTTGATGGCAAAACGATAGCGATTTAATCATTCATTAAAAATTAACAAAGGCAATATCATGAGCAAATTATTATTACCAACTTCAACCGCAGGCAGCCTGCCAAAACCTGTGTGGCTTGCCGAACCTGAAAAACTATGGTCGCCGTGGAAACTGTCGGGCGATGCACTGATCGAAGCTAAGCAAGATGCGCTATTGGTCTCGCTCCAAGAGCAACTCAGTGCAGGCATTGACATCGTCAGCGATGGCGAGCAGACACGCCAGCACTTTGTGACGACATTTATCGAGCATTTAGACGGTGTGGATTTTAATCAGCGTGAAACCGTGCGTATCCGTAACCGCTATGATGCGAGCGTGCCAACGGTCGTCGGTGCGGTATCTCGTCCAAAGTCGGTGTTCATCGATGATGCCAAATTTTTGCGTGCGCATACCGACAAGCCAATCAAATGGGCACTACCAGGGCCGATGACGATGATTGATACGCTGTATGATGCGCACTACAAGAGCCGTGAGAAATTGGCTTGGGAATTTGCAAAAATTCTTAACGAAGAAGCCAAAGAACTAGAAGCTGCCGGCGTGGATATCATTCAGTTTGATGAGCCTGCCTTTAATGTGTTTTTTGATGAAGTCAATGATTGGGGTGTGGCGACCCTTGAGCGCGCCATCGAAGGGCTCAAATGCGAAACGGCGGTGCATATTTGCTATGGCTATGGCATTGAAGCGAATAACAACTGGAAAAAGACACTCGGCAATGAGTGGCGTCAATACGAAGAAAGCTTCCCAAAACTACAAGCATCAAACATTGACATCATCTCGCTAGAGTGTCAAAATTCTCATGTGCCGATGGATTTGATTGAGCTGATTCGTGGCAAAAAAGTGATGGTGGGCGCTATCGATGTGGCGACCAATGCCATTGAGACGCCTGATGCGGTGGCGGATACCTTGCGTAAGGCATTGCAGTTCGTTGATGCGGACAAGCTTTATCCTTGCACCAACTGTGGCATGGCGCCATTGTCTCGCGCTGTGGCTCGTGGCAAGCTTGAAGCGCTCGCAGCAGGTGCGGCGATTGTGCGTGCTGAGCTGTCTTAATCAGCCTTAGTCGGTATTGCTGAATAATGAATCATTGCAAAAGTTGGGATAATTCCTGACTTTTGCTTGACTATTTTATAATGATAAGTGAAAAAAATGGTAACTAATACAGAATTTAAAAACGCCATGTCCAAGCTTGTGAGTGCGGTGCATATCGTCACGACCGATGGCGTATCGGGGCAACATGGCTTTACCGCATCGGCGGTGTGTAGTGTGACGGATGCGCCACCGACCTTGCTTGTGTGTATGAATGGCAATGCTCGCTCGTATGAGCATTTTGTGGAAAATCAAGTCTTGTGTGTCAATACATTGGCGGCAGAGCAGGATAATTTATCCAATGTCTTTGCATCGCCGATGACATCAGAAGAACGCTTTGCACAGACCGAGTGGACGACGCTGACCACAGGTGCGCCTGTCTTGACATCGTCACTGGTGAGCTTTGATTGTCGGATTGATAAGATTGAAACGGTGGGTACGCACAGTATTTTTATCTGCCAAATCATCGCCATCAAGGATAATCATGATACCGAAGCGGGCTTGGCGTATTTTGGGCGGGTGTATCATCGGGTAGCAAGCCAGTAATCAAAAAAATCCCCAGTACAAGACTGGGGATAGTCATATTAACAAATCTGCATTTACATCTTCTCAACGGTCTTAATGCCAAGCAAATCAAGACCTTGCTTAAGTGTCTTGGCGGTGAGATTGGCAAGCAATAGACGACTGGTCTTGGTCGGCTCATCTGCCGACAGGATTGGACAGGCTTCATAAAAGCCTGAGAACGCCCCTGCCAATTCAAACAGATATTGGCAAAGTAGATGTGGCAGACCGTCTTTGGCGACGGTGAGTAGCACTTCTTCAAACTGCAATAGTTTCACCGCCAAAGCACGCTCTTTGTCATCGCTGATGCTGATTTGACCTGTCAGCGTATCACCATCGACACCTGCTTTGGCAAAAATCGAGCGAATACGGGTGTAGGCATATTGCATATACGGAGCGGTATTGCCTTCGAACGACAGCATATTATCCCAATCAAAGACATAATCGGTGTTGCGATTTTTTGACAAATCGGCATATTTGACCGCACCGATGGCGACCGCATCGATGACTGCTTGTTTTTCGGCATCGGTCAAATCGGGGTTTTTGTCATTGATGAGTACAGTGGCACGCTCGATGGCTTCGTCCAATAGGTCGTTGAGCTTGACCGTACCGCCTGTACGAGTCTTGAATGGCTTACCATCTTTGCCCAGCATCATCCCAAAGGTGAAATGCTCAAGGCTAAATGTCTCGGGCACAAAGCCTGCCTTGCGGGTAATCGTCCAAGCCTGTGCCATGTGCTGAGCTTGGCGAGCATCGGTAAATACCAACGCACGGTCGCCGTGCAGGGTCTCATAGCGGTATTTGGCAGCGGCGATATCGGTGGTGGTGTATAGGTAGCCGCCGTCCTTTTTTTGGATAATGACGCCCATCGGCTCGCCTTCTTTGTTTTTAAATTCATCCAAAAATACCACGACTGCGCCATCATCTTCGACCGCAAGCCCTTTGTCTTTGAGTGCTTGTACCACGACAGGTAGCATTGGGTTATATAGACTCTCGCCCATGACATCATCAGGGGTCAAGGTGACATTCATGCGCTCATAAGTGGCTTGGCACTGCGTCATGGTGATATCGACAAGCTTGCGCCACATCTCAAGGCAATACTCATCACCGCTTTGGAGTTTGACGACATAATTGCGAGATTTCTCGGCAAAAGCTTCATCATTATCATAATTTAATTTAGCTTGACGATAAAACTCTTCGATGTCGGATAAATCCATATCGGTGGCGTTTTCGTTTTGCATCTTTTCAAGATAGGCAATCAGCATACCAAACTGCGTACCCCAGTCGCCGACATGGTTGGCACGGATGACGGTATTACCTAGAAACTCAAGCGTACGCACGACACTATCACCGATGATGGTGGAACGCAGATGCCCAACATGCATTTCTTTGGCGACATTCGGGGATGAATAATCGACCACCACACGCTGAGCTTGGTCGGCATTCACGCCCAATTTAGCATCGCTATTGGCAGTGCTGACACTATTTTCTAGCCATTGATTATTTAAGAAAATATTGATAAAACCTGCGCCAGCGATTTCAACTTTACTGGCGATATCGCTGATATCAAGCACATCGATAACATTTTGGGCAAATTCACGGGGATTTTTGCCCAGTTTTTTGGCAGCGCCCATGATGCCATTGGCTTGATAATCGCCAAATTGTGGCTTGCCTGACTGACGCACGAGCGCTTGGACATCACTGTCTGCACCTGCATTTATCATGGCTTGTTTGATTTTGTCATTTAAAAGCTGTTGAATATTCATAATTGACCGTTATATTCAAATTGATTGTTAATTGTATAAAAATCGCCGACTAAAAACGGCTTATCATAGCAAATTTTTACAAAAAAATCTTGGGTTTTGGCAAGATTGCTGGCGTTATTACTGGCGTTTTGATGCGCTGCTAGGCAAGTGAATAAAGTTAGCTGCCTTGTTCTGCCCATTTTTCTTTATCTTTAAACATACATTCATCAAAAACCACGCAAGCACCACATTTGGGACTGCGAGCCATGCAGGTGTAGCGACCATGTAGGATAAGATAGTGGTGCGCATCGACGAGAAATTCGCTAGGAATGCGTTTCATCAGTGCTTTTTCGACCGCTAGGACAGTTTTGCCTGTAGCAAGTCCTGTGCGGTTGCCCACACGAAAAATATGCGTATCAACTGCCATCACAGGCTCGCCAAAAGCGGTGTTGAGCACGACATTGGCGGTCTTGCGACCTACGCCTGCTAGGGCTTCAAGCTCGGCTCGAGTGCGTGGTACTTGTCTGCCGTGCTTATCCAGCAAATCTTGGCAGGTTTTTATCACATTGGCGGCTTTTGAATTATATAGCCCGATTGAGTTAATATAAGATTTTAGCCCATCTAATCCCAAATCCAGTATCGCTTGTGGGGTGTTTGCCACCTTAAATAGCTTATCGGTGGCGATATTCACGCTCTTATCCGTCGCTTGGGCTGAGAGCATGACAGCGATGAGTAGCTCAAAGTCACTGCTATAATTGAGCTCGGTGACTGGCTCTTTGATGTGCTCGCTGAGTTTTTGGAAAAATGATAAACGCTTGGCATCATTCATCGGGCGAGATGCGGGCGTGTCGGCGGTCTTGGCGGTGGCAAGCTTGGCTGTCTTGCCATCTTTGACGGCGCTGATGGCTTTGGATTTGGTGGTCATACGATTGCCTAAGTCATAAGTTGAACGATAGCTGATACGCTGATTGATTATTTTTTCTTAACTTTATTGCCTTTGCTGTCTTTGTCGTCTTCGTCATCTTCCCAGCTTTCTAGGCGTTTGGCGATTTTGCCAAAGAGTGTGGTTTTTTTGTATTCGCCGTTGCGGTTCTTGTCATCGACTGCCATGCCGGTGAGTAGGGCGAGTGCTTGACGGATGTTGTCAATGGCATAGATGCCAAATTGCCCATCAGCGACTGCTTGTACGATATCATCTCTGAGCATCAGCTGGTCGATGTTGGTGCGGGGCAAGATGACGCCTTGTGTGCCGTCAAGTCCCTTGTCAAGACACGCATCAAAAAACCCTGCAATTTTGGCATTGACACCGCCGACCGCCTGCGCTTCGCCCAGCTGATTCATCGAGCCTGTGATGGCAAGATTTTGGTGAATTGGCACATTGCCGAGTGCAGACAGTAGGGCACAGGCTTCTGCCAAAGTTGCGCTATCGCCATCGATGTGTGCATAGCTTTGTTCAAATGCTAGGGATGCACTGAAGTTCAATTCGTGAAATTCGCTAAACAATGAACGCAAAAAACTGGACATAATCAGCATCCCTTTGGCGTGCAGACTGCCACCAAGCTCGACATCTCGCTCGATGTCTAGGATGTCGCCATGACCAAAATTCGGCTGAATCAGTGCGGTGAGTCTAGCAGGCAGCCCAAACTCGCTATCGGCATAGCTGATGACGGTGAGTGCATTGATTTGACCTATGGCTTGCCCTTTGGTGGTGATGATTTGCTGACCGTTTTGAATTTCTTGCCAGTACAGCTCTTGTAGATAGCTTGTGCGTTCGTGAATGTCGGCTAGGGCAGTTTTGACATGATGCTGACTGACCGTCTTATCGCCTGCTTGCTTGGCGATGCGAGCGGACTCGATGAGCAATCCTGATAGGCGGTCGGCGTGCAAATCAAGCTTGTTTTTGTCATCGGCAAGCTCGGATAATTTATCAATAATCACGGCAAAGGCAGTATTGTCAAACACAGGCAACTCATAGCCTTTAATCATATCTGCCATCTTATAGACCATGCCAAGTTCGCTGTCGTGCGTGCGTTTGATATCATCATGAAAATCAGCTCGGATTTTGAATACAGAATTAAATTCAGGTTCAAATTCAAGAAGTTCATAATACAAATCCGCTTCGCCAAGCAAAATCACTTTTACATCTAGCCCAACGCTATCAGGCTCAAGCGACAGACTGCCTGTCAAAGTCAGCATCTGCTCAAGGCTTGAGATTTTGATTTGTTTGGACTGCAAGGCACGCTTTAGCCCTTGCCATGCATAAGGATGCTCAAGCAGGCTTTGGGCTTCGAGTAGCAGATACCCGCCATTGGCTTTGTGCAGTGCGCCTGCTCGAATCATGCTGACATCGGTGAGCACCGAGCCAAGTTCGGTGGTGTATTCGATATGCCCAAGTAAGTTTAAATGCGTAGGCAAATCTTCAAAAATAATCGGTGCGCCGCTACCTGCCTTGTGGCTGACCAGCACATTGACCGCATAACGGCTTGGCACATCGCTAAGCACCGCCGCTACAAAGTCTTCGTCGTCTTCGTTGATGATGCGAGCGACATTTTTGACCATGTCATCTTGCATGGCGTGCAGATGGCGGATGGCTTTGGGGTAATCCTTAAACGCCGTCAGCACAGGGCGAAACATCGGCTCAAGCACCTTGAGCGCTGTGCTTTGGTGTAGCTTATCAAGCTCATCATGCGTGCTGTCTTCTAGATCTTCTAGCTCAAGCTGTGCATTGGCAAGCTGTTTTTGTAGCTTGGCAAGCGCATCGGTATCAATGGGTTTTTGGTCATCGATGGCGACAAACTGCGTGCGACCATCGGCAGATGATTTTAAGATAAGATTAAAATTCACTGCATTGGCATTGATGGTGGCGAAGTGGTCATTTTGGGCGGTGGTGATGACGGCTTTGATGGCATCAATGTGGCTTTGGTGGGTATCGCCAAGCAGTTTGGCAGCCAGTTTTTTCTTGGCAAGTTGCCAAAGCTTGTGCGTTTTTTGTTGGAAACTTTTGGCAAGCCCTGCCGGAAAATCAATAGCAATCGGACGGCGAGAATCTTCAAAATTATGCACATAAACCCAGTCATTTGGCGTAGGCATGGTGCTCGCTCGCTCGGCAAGTAGGCGAGTGATAAGCGTGCGTTTGCCTAGACCATTTTCACCGACGGCGAACACATGATAGCCATTGGCACGGATATCAAGCGCGGTATTGATGGCTTTGATGGCGCGAGATTGCCCAAAGCTGATATCAGGTTTTGGCAGGCGAGCACGGCTATTTTTGGGTAGGCTATCGGGGTCGGTATAGCGTTTTAGCTCGCTGACATCGAGTTTGTGTTTGCTTAGTAAATCTTGATAATCTTCGGGTTTCATAGTAGTGGCAAATCAGGCAATGGCTATCGCTTTAATGAGTGATGTTGAATTTGGTGGCGGTTTTGGGCGTTGATGACCGCAAGTTTTCAAAAAAATCTCAATGAGAATACTTAAAAAAGGGTATTTTAGCAGATTAAAGCATGATAAAATAGTTATCTTTGTTTTAGCCAAGAATTAAGCCGATGACCGCTGTCGTTTTACCAAAATTTTCAAAAATCAGCCACAAAGCAGATGGCTTTGCCGAGCAGATTCGCCAAGCTGCCGATACGCTTGCCATCACAGTGAGTGATGCGCAGATTGTGCAGATTTTGCGCTATTTGGATGGATTGCTACTTTGGGGCAAGGCGTACAATTTGACCGCCATCACCGACCCTGATGAAGCGCTGATTAAGCATATTTTTGACTGCATGGCGATTGTGCCAGATGTGCCATTTGCTGACCGCCGTGATATTCGAGTGCTGGATATTGGCACGGGCGCAGGTCTGCCGTCGGTGATTTTGGCGATTTTGCGTCCTGATTGGCAGGTGGATGCGCTCGATAGTAATTCCAAGAAAATCCGCTTTATCCGTCAGATAGCGAGCGAAATTGGACTGACTAACATCACACCGATAGCCAGTCGCATTGAGCATCATCATGCCAATGAGCCAAAGGCGTATGATGTAATTACTTCTCGAGCGTTCGCATCGTTGGTGGATTTTGTCAATTTGGCGACGCCATGCCTTGCTGATACAGGCGTGCTATATGCCATGAAAGGCAAAGTGCCAACCGTTGATGAGCAAGCAGGCTTAGAAAATTGGCAAATTGACATCAAAAAAATTCAAGTGCCAAAGCTGTTTGATGACCGCTGTGTGGTTTATCTGAAAAAATAAATTTTTTGAAAAATAAATTATTTGACAAAGTATTTATAGATTATTTTATAAAGGTTGTATCATGGAAATCATCGCAATCGCCAACCAAAAAGGCGGCGTGGGCAAAACCACAACGACAGTCAATCTGGCAGCAGCACTGAATTTGATTGCCAAGAAAAAAGTACTCTTGATTGACCTAGATTCTCAAGGCAATGCGACCACAAGCGTGGGACTTGATAAAAATTCGCTACAATATACGATGGCGGATGTGCTACTTGATGGCGTTGCGTTGTCTGATGCGATTACGCCATCACCGATTGGGCTAGATGCTATTGGTGCAAACCGTGATTTGGCGGGGATTGATGTGTCATTGGCAGGGGTGTCTGATGCGCCGTTTTTGCTAAAGCAAGCGATTGAAGATGCCAAAAAAGCTGGCAAGCTTGACTATGACTACATCATCATGGACTGTGCACCAAGCCTTAGCATGATTACGGTCAATGCCTTTGCAGCGACTGATGGCGTCATCATCCCGATGCAGTGTGAATACTATGCGCTCGAAGGGGTGGCGGATTTGATTGCGACCATTGATAAGCTAAAAACCATCAATGATAAGCTGCATATCCGTGGCGTGGTGCGTACTTTGTTTGACCATCGTAATACATTGGCGCAGGATGTATCCGATGAATTGGTGCGTCATTTTGGCGAGCTTGTGTATCAAACGAGCATCCCACGCAATGTGCGATTGGCCGAAGCGCCAAGCTTTGGGCAGTCGATTTTTGGTTACGAAAAATCATCCAAAGGGGCGATTGCTTATCATAAGCTCATGGATGAAGTACTGGCACAGACTAAGGCTCGCTAAGGGAATACCATGAGCAAAAAACGCGGACTGGGGTCAAATCGTGGGCTGGATGCCTTACTTGCCAATATCCAAACGGCTCGTCAGCTTGATGGTGTGGTCAATGAAGCGCATCAGGTGACGCTTGCTGACAAAAAAGTGAGCGAAAAAGGACTTGACACGCTGATACCCAAAATGCAAACTGAACCAGTTGAACCAGTTGAACCAGTTGAACCAGTTGAACCAGTTGAACCAGTTGAACCAGTT